>CAZOLV010000082.1:0-25091 GCA_964580725.1 uncultured Anaerolineae bacterium
GCGTGTGTAAGCCGCCCAATCGCGATCGCTGGCGGCCTGCGCCATGCGCTGCGCCGCTTCCATCCAGGTCTGATACATGCGCACAAGCCCACGAAAACCGAGGGCGTAGTTGCGGCAGGCGCCGGTGAGCTGGCGAAAGAGGGCCTGGGCGGCCGGTGTCTGCTGCGCCCAGGCGGCTGCGCGCTGCATCTGCCCGAAATCGGCGTCCATCTGGGCGACAAACTCCAGGTCGTCCAGATGCAGCGCCGGGTCTTCCTCCAGGTTGAGGCGGTTGAGCCGGTCGGCGCGGGCGGCGTAATACTGGGCATGAGCCAAAACAGCAGCCTGAGCTTCGTCTGGGGCGTGATCCAACCGGGCGGCGGCGAAAGCTGCCACGACCTGGTGCAGCGTGTAGCGCACGCTCGCCGCCGGCGCCGGGCGGTCTTCCGGTTGCGCCTGGGCCGCTCGTTCCAACAGACCGGCGTCCAGCAAGGTCAGGCGCAAGTCGGCGGCGGTCTCGGTGTCCACCTCCCACACCGTCGCCATGGCAGCGGCGTCGCAGTCGAGCGGCTGGCCGCCAAACACGGCGAGCCGGTAGAGGGCGCGCCGGGCGGCGTCGTCCGGCAGGGCCTCCTCGCTCAGGGCCAGAACAGCCTCCAGCGTCGGCTCGGCGGCTTCGATGCCGTGGCGTCGCTCGGCGGCGGGCAGTGCCAGCAGCCGCGCCTGCAAAGTGTTGCGCAAGCGCGCCGCCGCCCCGTTCGGCCCGCCGTCGCGGGCCAGACGCTCCAGGCGCCGGCCAGCGACATGCAGCGCCAGAGGAAGGTCGCCCACAGCCCTGGCCAACGCCGCGGCGCCGTCTGGATCGCATGCGACGGCTTCGGCGGCGTGATCTCCGGCCAGGGCCAGCATGGCGACGGCGTCACGGGGTTGCAGCGGGCGCACTTCGTGGTTGAGAGCGTGTAGATCGGCGGCGACCTGCGGCAGGCGGGTGGTGATGAGGGCGCAGGCGGGAGACTGTACAGCCTCCAGGAAGGGGCGGGCGTCGCCGGTTTGCCAGACATCGTCGAGCAGCAGAAGGCAGCGCCGGTCGGCCAACGCGCTGCGCAGCCGGTCAGCGCGCGCCGCGATGGTCAGCAGATCGTGACCGCCGGCGTCGAACTGCTGCAGCAGTTGTCCGAGCAGGGCGAACAGATCAGGTCTGGGGCCGAGCGCCAGCCAGGCGCGGCCAGCAGGGAATGCGGCGGCAATGGTGGGGTGATTGGCCAGGGCCAGAGCCAGGGCGGTCTTGCCCACGCCGGGCAGTCCGCGCAACGCCAGGCGGCGCGTCGTCGTGATCAGCTCGGCGGCCAGCTCGTTGAGGAAACGGTCGCGCCCCACCAGGGGCGGCGCCGCGGGTGGGGTGGGGGGAGTGGTTGGGGGACGACCACCGATCGCCTCGGCCAGACGATCTGGTAGTGCCTTCAGCGCGTTGTCAACCTGGTCGAAGCGATCGTCGAGATGCTGGCGCAGGTTGCTCAGGGCCGTCTCCAGCGCCTCCCAACCGGTCGGCTCGCGCGTCTGTGGCGGGTGGGCGTCCAGGCGTGCGGCCCAGTCACGCAACCAGGCGGTCGTCTGCGCCAGTTCCCGTTGCTCGACCTGCATCTGGGTCAGGCTGGCTTGCATATTTTCCAGCAGCAGGCGCTGGAAGGCACGCCAGGCGGCAGTGCCCTGCGAGGTGTCGGCTTTCAACTCTTCGCCAAAGTAGAAGGCCAGTTCAGGTGCCAGGCGTCGCTCGATGAACTCTACCAGGTCTGTGTCGTGGCCGGTCAGGTAGACAGCCAGTTGCGTGTGCAGGGTCTTCTGGTAGGCGTCCGCCTCGCTGCCGTAGAGGAGCGCCTGCACCTGGGGGTTTTGCGCGCTGCGCCCCAGGGCCTCGGCGGCGCAGAAACGGTCGGCGTCGCGCCGCAGGTCGGTGAAGAGTTGTACGACCGGCGCATCCTGGCGCTGCGTTCGCTGCTGGCGTCCGCGCGGCGTCTGCTGCCAGGCGCGCTCCAGACTGTCGAGCGCCCGCTGCATGGCCCGCTGCATGGCCCGCTGCAGATCGTGGTTGGCCAATGCGCTGTCGCCAAACCAACGACCACAGGCGCGCTGCCACATCGCCCGCGTCTGGTCGCTGGCCCAGTTCACCCCAATGCCGCCCACGATGGCGGCCAGGACCGGCTGCCCTGTCACGAACCCTACGCTCACGATGGCAGCGGTGAGCAAAAGATCGGCCGCCTGCTGGCGTTGGCTAGTCATCGGACCCCTCCTCCTGCCCTCGAACAACAACAACCCACCCGTTCGACGCACCCCATTATACCCTCGTTTTCGCAGAGCACAATTTCTCGACGCCTCGGCCGACGCCTGACGCCCCATCCGCCGCCCACAGCTCGGCTGACGCCATCCGAATGAATTCGGGGCTGAGGAGCGTTCCGCCACAAGGCCGGCCTGCGCCGGCCGGCATCGGGTGGGGGCGAATTTCGCCCCCCGATCCCAATACCCATCCTGTCAATCCTGTTCATCCTGTCAACATGCTGGGCCCACTCTCAACGCCCAAACGCCGCCCGATGCGCATCCCTCACCGCGCCATCCTCCAACTTTGCATAAACCCGCGTCGTCGCCGGCGAACTGTGACCCAACGCCGTCTGCGTGACGCTCAAATCGTGCGTGGTCTGGTAGAGACTCGTGGCGAAAAAGTGGCGCAGCGCATGCGGCGTGATGCCCGCATCGCCCAAACCGGCGGCGGCGGTCGTCGCCTGGAAGATCCGCTCCACCGCCTCCGAACTGAGCCGCAGCACCTTGCCGCCGGCGCGCTTGTCGTGACGGGCAAAGACCGGCAGCTCGCCCAATGGCCGCCCGCTGGCCCCATCCAACGCCTGCCGCGCCTCCAAATAAGTCTGCACGGCGCGCCAGGCGGCGGCGTCGAAGAACACCTGCCGCTCCTTGCGCCCCTTGCCGATGATCCAGGCCATGTTGGCCCCCTCAGCATCTTGACGTAATTGCTTGCGCTTTAGACCCACCGCCTCGCTCACGCGCAACCCCGTGCAGCGCAGCGTTTCGATCAAGGCAATGTCGCGCAGACGCGCCAGTTCGGCGCGTGGATTGTCCGGCGGCACGACGCGCTGCCGCGCCGCGTCAAGAAGCTGCTGCACCTGCGCCGGGGTGGGGGGGTGGGGCAGCAGTTGCGCCGGCCGCTGTGCCTGGCGCGTGCGGCGCACCCCGTCCCGTAGTCGCAGCGCCTGCTGACCGGTCAATTCCAGCCAGTCTCGAATCTGCAGGAACTCGACATAACGCACAAGCGCCGCCAGATAGGTCTGCAACGTGCGCTGGCCGACGCCGCGCTCATCGAGCAGCCAGGTGGGCCAGGCCAGCAGTTGATCCACCGTCAGCACCTGTGGCAGCGCGGTCGCCGCCTCGACGCTCTGTTCGTCCTGCAAGTAGAGCACGAAGGCGTTGAGCGCCGTGCGATAGGCGGTGCGCGTCTGCGTCGCGCCAAGCATGGCGTCGCCCAGGAACAGCTCGATGCTGGCGGCGATGGTTGGAGTAGGCGTAGGCATGTCAGGTCTCCTTTTTGCGTTTCTTTTTGCGCTTCTTGCGCCGTAGGGGGGTGACAGCGGCTTGCCAGGGGACTGGAAACCCCTTTTCAAGTCGTACAACTGAACTTGTACCGCTTGAACTGTATCTTACCCCAACAGCCGCCCCCCGTCAAATCTGCTCCCCCCACCGCCTGTAACGGTCATAGCGTCCGCTGCGTCTTGAATCATGGCGTCTACCTGGCAAATGACCGCAAGTATCCCGTTGGCTTGTGTGTGCCAAACCGGGCGCCGCCCCTACGCCCTGGATGATCTCTCAGATTCGAACACAGTGGGCGCTTCGCCAGACAACACCGATCACCCCAACGATCGGCGAATGACGAGGCGAGCCGCAAACAGGGGGAAAAACAAAGGGAAGGTGCAAGATGAGTTCTGTTCGTTATTATGTCACGCTCGTTGCTTCGTTGCTGGCGCTGCTCTGCCTGGCGATCGCTCCCTCCGCCGGTCGAGACGGCGCGCGCGATGGCCCTGCTGCCGGGATCCAGGCGACCAGCCTGCAGGCGCCCCAAACGCCGCTGCACGCCCGTTTGGTCATCGCGTCTCTGCCTGGCCTGCAGCAGAAAACCACGCTCACCTGTCGCATCACCGCCGACCTCGCCGCCGCCGGCGTCGCCGCACAGATCGAACTGCCCGCCAATGTGGCCGTACACGCCGGCAGCCTGACCTGGCAAGGCGATTTGGCCGCCGGTCAGACGGCGGAGTTTGCGGCAACGGTGGCCTTCACGGCGCCGGGCGATACGGCGCTGCACTGCAGGGTTAGCTATCGGCTCGACGCCGCCAACAGTTGGGGCGATCTGGCGTCGCTCTATCTCTCCGTCGGCGCCGGCGCCGCCCGCGTCGGTTTCGAACCAATTCCGCCGCAGGCGCGCCTGCACAACGGCGGCTTGCAGCGTCCTGGCGACGGCCAATACCTGTCAGAGACAGCGGCCTATCCAGACCCGGCGCGCATCACGCCGCCGCCACCCGCCATCAACCCACTGCCGCCACCCGCCGCGCCGGCGGCGCCCCCCGCCGCTTCGCAGCCCGGGCGCAACCCGAAGGATCAAGCGCAGGCACCGGCGGCGGACGATCCTGCCCAACCGGCCCTGCCCATCACATCGGCCGCGTCTGGGGACGTTCCGAATTCCCTGACCGTCACCGGCAACTGGGCCTACCACGACCGCGACAACAACTACGTGGGCGCGCTAGAAATGCTGGTCGAACTGGTGCGCGGTGACAATTACGAGCACCTGGCCTGGTGCTTCACCGACCTGAGCGGCGA
Source organism: uncultured Anaerolineae bacterium (assembly GCA_964580725.1). Taxonomy (GTDB): domain Bacteria; phylum Chloroflexota; class Anaerolineae; order SSC4; family Amarolineaceae; genus Amarolinea. The sequence continues at coordinate 4,852 of CAZOLV010000082.1, forward strand.
TTATAGCTGCGGTCCGGTCAGCAACCCCGGCGGCCCCGGTGTACGCACGATGATCCATTCGTGGTCCAACTACAACCCCAACCCGGACACCCTGGCTGTCGTCAACCCCGATTGGGGAACGACCAACGCGATCGGCAACACCTTTCGCACCCAGACTGGCGTGGCCGTTTTTCCCGACGGCACGCATGACATTGGCGCCTGGTATGTTTTCGACAACGACCCCTACGAACGCGCCTATTGGACGCAACGCGACCTGAACGACACCTGGCGCTTCATTGCCTTCGTTGGCGGCGGCGGCTATGCAGGCCCCACCACCGTACAATGGAAGATTGACAGCGTGGATGGCACCTATTACAACCCAGGAGGCAACGTGCACCTGGCGGGCGTTGACCCACTCTCGCCCCTGGGCGTCGTGGCCAAGCATGAGTACAGCCACAACATCATGTACAACATCTATGGCAACTACATGCCTCCCAATCCGAACTGCAACCCGCACACGATTCCCGGCTCGACCAGCCAGGGCTGCGCCTGGACCGAGGGTTGGGCCGAGTTCATCCCCGCGGCGGTCAACAACGACCCGACGTTCTACTGGCCAAGCGGCTCCAGCCTCAACCTGGAACTGCCCACGTGGGGCTCGTTTGGCTGGAACAACGGCGATACCGTCGAAGGGCGCGTCGCCGGTGCGCTGTGGGACATCTACGATGCTCAGAACGATGGCGACGACATCTATTACGACGGCACGTTCACCAATCTGTGGGAGGTCTCCTACAACGCCAACGACAACGTGATGAGCGATTTCTGGGCCGACTGGGTTGGGCGCGGGCACAGCAATGTCAGTTGGGGGCCAATCATGGATCTCTACCAAAACACCATCAACTATCGCAATGGGCCGTTCAACGATGATTTTTCCGGGTATTGGAGTATCGGCTCGGTTCCCTTCTACTATTCCGGTTGGAACACCACCGGCGCCACGACGCAGGGTTTCGATCCGATGACGGCGTGCGCATCGGCCACCTATCCCAGGCAGTCACGCAGCGTTTGGTATGCCTACACACCGCCGCTGACCGGCAGCTATCACATCGCCACCGTTGGCAGCAGCTATGACACGGTGCTCTCGGTCTGGACCGGTTCCTGGGGATTTCTCACCAGCCAGGCGTGCGACGATGACAGCGGCGGCAACTGGACATCGGCGCTCGATGTCGTGATGATCGGCGGCGTGACGTACTACATCGAAGCGATGGCGTACGGCGCCGGCAGCGGCGGCTTACTCGATCTCTCTATGACGCTCAATCCCCCTGTCAACGACGATTACGACTTCGCTTTTTGGACCTACGACGGCTACGGTGACTATGAAAACACCACCAACGCCACCATCGCCTTCGACGACCCCTCGTTTGCGTGCGGCCCCTTTTTCAATGGCCAGGGTGCGCATACCGTCTGGTACTTCATCGGATCGCCTTTTCACCGCGTGATGACGGTCAACACGTTGACCAGCTCCTACGATACGGTGTTGGGCGTTTTCACCGGCAGCCGCGGCACGCTCAGCCTGGCGGCCTGCAGCGACGATTGGAGCGGTACGTTCCAGTCACAAACGCAGGTCGCCCTGACACCTGGCGTCTCCTATCACATCGAGGCGCTTGGCTACAATGCCAGCAACTTCGGCGCGCTCAACCTCGCCGTGAGCCTGGGGCCAGTCTGTCCAGATTTCGTGGCGCCGGCCGGCGTCGGCATCGAAGACATCTCTCTGATTGCCGGCCTGTGGGGCCAGGTGCAAGGCCCGCCCTACGACTACGACGACGACTCTCTGATCACAATCTACGACATCTCCCAGGTCACGCCCATGTGGGGCCAGAACTGCCTGGCGGTCGAGAATCCTACCGAAACGCCAACCGAACCTGGCCTCAAAGCGGCGCCCGGCCTCGAATAGACATCGGCCAGGCGCCGGCATCTGCGCCGCCGCCAGATCGCCGCCCTGAGCGGCGATCTGGCGGCCGGCGAAAGGAATTCTCATGCGTTTCTGCTTCGCACTTCTGATAGGCGCTGCGCTGCTGGCCGGCTGCGGCGCCGTTACAGTGCCCACCCCCACGACGGCGCCGCCGCTCGCCTCACCCACCCCTGACCAGCCCCCGGCGCCGCTCTATGGGCGTTCGAGCGGCGAAATCAGCACGCCGCTGCACGTTCTGCTGATCCTCTCCCAGGCTCCCCGCCTGGGCGACACGGTGCAGGTGACTCTGGTGGTCACCTCGACCCTGCCCGCGCCAGGCGCCAGCGCCGAGATCATCCTGCCGCCCGGCGTCGTCGTCGCTGCCGGCGTCGTCACCTGGACTGGCGACCTGCAGCCGCAGCAGCCGCAGCGCCTGCAAGCGACCATCCAGTTCACCCAGGAGGGTGACTTCACACTGCTTGGCCGCGCCCTGCGCCCCGCCGCAGATGGCGCGGTCTGGGGCGACCTTGCCGCTCTCTATCTGCACATTGCGCAGGGCGCCGCCGCACAAACCGGTTTTCCGCCGGAACCGAACGCGCCGCGCGGCGGCGGGCAACGCCCCCCCTCCCCCGCGCCAACTACCCAATCGCCCTAGAATGTGGTAAACTCCCCAGCGCTGATCGCCACACACGCCGCTGCGTTTTCCGGCAGCGGTGTGCACAACTCGCAATGCCAGGAGGAAACCACATGCAACGCTTCACGGCGGCCTGTGCGCAATATGCCATCAGCCCCATGGATGCACAGGGCAATATCGTCACCGCCATCAATTATGTCAAACAGGCCGTCGCCGAGACCGGCGCCAGCCTGATCGTTCTGCCGGAAACCTGCACCACCGGTTTCGTTCCCGACGCCGGCCCTCTCGAACTGTGGGATGTCATCGATGAATTACCCGGCCGCCTGTCAGAGCCGCTGCAGCGGATAGCGCAGGAGCTGGGCGTCTACATCGTGCTGCCAAGCTACGAGCGCGGTCATGACCGCGGCGTCGTCTACAACTCGGCGGCGCTGCTTGGCCCCAACGGCGACGTGCTCGGCGTCTATCGCAAGACGCACCTCTTCCCCACCGAGCGCGTCTCCGGCCCGCTGACCGCCGGCGCCGGCTGCGCCAACGGCTGGTCGTCGCCCGGCAGCGATCCGGTCGTCGTCCACACCCCCCTGGCCTGCATCGGCCTGACGATCTGCTACGACGGCGATTTTCCCGAACTCTTCCGCGCCGAAACGATCATGGGCGCCGAAGTGATCGCCCGTCCAAGCGCCCTGCTGCGCTCCTTCGAAATCTGGGACCTGACCAACCGGGCGCGCGCCTACGATAATCACGTCTACATCGTCGCCTGCAATGCGGTTGGACCCGACGCCGGGCTTAACTACTACTTCGGCCACAGCATGATCGTCAGCCCGATTGCGCAAAAGCTGGCGCAGGCGCGCGGCGGCCCCGAAATCATCTTCGCCGAACTCGACCCCGACCCGATCAAGTTCATCACCTACGGCGCTCACAGCCCGATGATCTTCGACCATCTGCAAGATCGCAACCTGGCAGCCTACCGCAACATTCTGACCCCCGCCCGCAGCCGCTTCGAGCCGGCCCGCCGCGAACGCGGATCGTAACGTAGGCCTCCGGCTTGCGTCTCAGCACAGATCAACACAATGGAAACAATCAACACCACACAACCAACCGTGCCGAACTCGCCGCCCCCCCCCGCTCCCCTGGCCGTTTTGCAGGGCATCGTCGTCCTCGACCTGACCGAGGCGCTGGCCGGCCCGCTCTGCACGATGATGCTGGGCGACCTGGGCGCCGATGTTCTGAAGATCGAACGCCCCGGCCAGGGCGATATGTCGCGCGCCTGGGCGCCCCCCTACGTCGCCGCTGAAAGCGCCTATTTTCTCAGCGTCAACCGCAACAAGCGCAGCATGACGCTCAACCTCAAGCAACCGGCGGCGCAGGAGATTCTGCACCGGCTGGCCGCCCGCGCCGATGTCATCGTTGTCAACCAGCCAAGCATGGAATCGCTGCGCCGTCTGCGCGCCGACCCGGAGACCCTTTGGGCCATCAATCCGGGCCTGATCTACTGCGCCGTCAGCGGCTTCGGTATGACTGGGCCAGACGCAGGCCAGGGCGGCTTCGACGTCGTGGCGCAGGCGCGCTCCGGCCTCATGGCGCTGACCGGCGAACCAGGCTCCGGTCCGATCCGCTACCCCATCCCGCTCAGCGACGCCACCTGCGGCGTCTACAGCGTGGTCGGCATCCTGGCCGCGCTGCTGGCGCGCACCCAAACCGGGCGCGGCCAGTTGGTTGACATGGCCCTGCTCGACGGTCAGGTCTCCTGGCTGACGCACGTCGCCGGCGCCTACTTCGCCACGGGCCAACGTCCCGCCAAACTCGGCAACGCCCACGCCACCATCGTGCCCTACCAGCCATTCGAAGCGCGCGACAAGTACCTCATCGTCGCCGTCGGCAGCGAGCGCCTCTGGCAACGGTTCTGCGCGGCGCTCGACATCGAGCAGACCATAGGACAGGACGAGCGTTTCCGCACCAACCCCGACCGCCTGCGCCATCGCGCTGCGCTCATCCCGCTGCTGGACGCGGTGTTTGCGCAACAGGACGCCGATTTCTGGCTGGCGCGCCTGCGGGCGGCCGACATTCCCTGCGGCCCCATCAACGAAGTGGACGAAGCCCTGAACGACCCCCAGATTCTGGCCCGCCAGATGGTCGTCTCCCAAACGCACAGCCAGGCGGGCACAGTGCGCTCGGTGGGCAACCCGGTGCACCTCAGCGAGACGCCGGTTAGCTACCGGCTGCCGCCCCCGGCGCTGGGTGAACATACCGCCGCAGTGCTGCACCACCTGGGCTTCGACGATGCCCACATCGCCGAACTACGCGCCGCCGGCGCAGTTTAAGGAGGTCGTCGCCCCACTCTTGTTGCGCCTGGTATTTTCTTGCACCGACCAAAGGAGGATTACGCCGATGCGCCCCAATGCCAATTCCATGCCGTTCACGCCCCCGCGCCGCCCGCCAGACACAACCCCGCGCCCCGGCGCCTGGCCACCCCCCCCACCCCACCGCCCCGGCTGGCGCCAACCGGCGCCGCCCCAGCTCACCCGCCGTGATCTCCTGCAAGGCAAGCTGCTGCCGTCCAATCTCGGCTGGCGTCAAGGGTACGAATTTCAGCCGCGCGCCCAAGCCATCGCCGATCATCCGCTGCCGCCGCGCCCGGCGACTGCGCCCGACCTGCCCCCACTGGCCGCCATCGCCTTCAACCGCATGGCCTTTGGGCCGCGCCCCGGCGACTGGGACGACTGGCAGGGCCTGGGGGCCAACGACGAACAGCGTTTGCAGGCCTATGTGGCCCAACAACTGGCGCCCAATTCGATCCAGGATAGCGATTGCGACGCCCGCATCGCCGGCGGCGGTTTTCTCACGCTGCACAAGTCGTTGCGCCAGCTCTGGCAGGATCACGTCATTGACAACAACGACTATAGCTGGTATGTGCGCCCCGCCGAGGAGACCTATCACGTCACCTGGCTGCGGGCTATCTACAGCAAGCGCCAACTGCTGGAAGTATTGGTGGACTTCTGGCACAACCACTTCAACGTCTACGCCATGGATCAGGCCGCTCCGGTTTTCGTGCACTACGACCGCGACGTGATTCGCGCCAACGCCCTGGGCAACTTTCGCACCTTCATCGAAGCGGTGGGCAGCAGCACGGCCATGCTCTTCTACCTCGACAACGCCTACAGCAACGCCGGCGGCCCCAACGAAAACTACGCCCGTGAGCTGCTCGAACTGCACACGCTGGGCGCCGACGCCTATTTCGGTCACATGGAGCAGGGTGACGTTCCCCTCGACGCCGAGGGTCGCCCTATCGCTTTTGTGGACGAAGATGTCTACGAGGCTGCCCGCGCCTTGACCGGCTGGACGGTCAACGGTTCGTATTGGGACCTGCCCCCCTATGACCCCGGCCCGCCGGAGCGTTTCATCCCCGGCACCTTCTTGGCCTGGAGCGATTGGCACGACCGTTTCCAAAAGCATGTGCTCGGCGTGCGCCTACCCAGCAATCAAGGCCCGCTGACCGACGGCCGACAGGTGTTCGATCTGGCGGCTGCCCATCCGGCTACGGCGCGGCACGTCTGCCGCAAGCTCTGCCAGCGCCTGATCGCCGACAATCCGCCGCAAAGCGTCGTGGATGCCGCCGTCGCCGTCTGGCAGGCCAACCTGGATGCGCCCGATCAGATCAAGAAAGTGGTGCGCACGATTCTGCTCTCCAACGAGTTCAAGACCACCTGGGGGGAAAAGATCAAACGACCGCTGGAACTGATTGCTTCGGTCTTACGCGGCGCCAATGCCGAATGGACGCCCGATTGGGACTGGATTTTCTACTGGTGGTACTCTGGCCTGGGGCAGCGTCTCTTCGAATGGCCGGCGCCCAACGGTCACCCTGACCACTACACCGCCTGGACGAGCACCAGCGTCATGCTGCACCGTTGGAACGTTCCGAGCGCCATTCTGCAAAACTGGATGGAGCCAGACGTGCAGGTCAACCTGGTGGGTGAGATGCCGGCGCAACTGACCACAACCAACCAGATCGTGGATTGGTGGGTGGCGCGGCTGTTGGGTCGCTCGCTCAACGCCGAAGATCACGCCGAAGTGATCGCCTTCATGGCGCAAGGTTTTCACCCCGACAATCCCCTGCCCGCCGATCAGATCGCCGACCGGCTGCCAAGTCTGGTGCACCTGATCTGCATGACGCCGGACTTTCAGTATCGCTAAACGCAGGAGCCGCTGATGAACAACATCTCACGTCGCACATTTCTCAAAGGCTGTTCGGGCGCCATCGCCGCCCTGGCAGGTTCACGGCTCACCGGTTTCGGCTTCCTCGATCCGGCGCTGGCTCGTCGTCACACCCCAACCGACGCCGATCTGCTGATCGTCGTCTTCCTGCGCGGCGGCATGGACGGGCTGAATCTGGTGGTGCCCTACACCGAGGACGACTACTACACCAACCGCGCGATGATCGGCGTGCCGCCGCCAGGCGCCGCCGCCAATCCCGCCTTCGACCTGGACGGCCAGTTTGGCTTGCACCCCGCCGCCGGGGCGCTGCGCGACCTCTACCAGGACAACAAACTCGCCTTCGTGCATGCCGCCGGCCTGACGAACGACACCCGCTCGCATTTCGATGCCATGGACTTCATGGAACGCGGCACCCCCGGCATCAGGACTACCACCACCGGCTGGCTCACACGTCACCTGCAGGGGGCCAGCGGGCAGGCGGTCATGCCGGCGCTCGGCGTCGGCTCCATCACCCCCACCGCCTTGCTGGGCAGCGCCAACGCCGTTTCGATGGTCAGCGCCGAGGATTTCGTTTTGGACGCCCATTGGGCATGGACAGGCCAGTTGCGGCGCGCCCTGCGTCGCATGTATCGCGGCGACGGCTGGCTGCATCAAGCCGGCGAACGCACGCTCAACGCGATGGATGTGCTGGAATACGCCCATCCAAGCGACTACACCCCGGCCAATGGCGCTGTCTACGATGGGCCGTTTGGCGAGTCGCTGCAACTGGCGGCACAGGTGGCCAAGCTCGATCTGGGATTGCAGGTCGCTTCGCTCGATTTGGGCGGTTGGGACACGCACGAGAGACAGGGCGAAGAGGGCGGCGGCTACTTTGCCGAACTTGTCGAAACCCTGGGCAACAACCTGCTGGCCTTCTACACCGACATGCTGGACTACGCCAACCGGCTGACCGTCGTGGTGATGAGCGAGTTTGGGCGGCGGCTGCGTGAAAACGAAAACGCCGGCACCGATCATGGGCACGGCAACGTCATGCTGGTGCTCGGCGGCAACGTCAACGGCGGTCATGTCTACACATCGCCCTGGCCTGGCCTGGCGCCCGCTGCCCTGGATGGCGGTCAGGACCTGGCCATCACCACCGATTACCGGCGCGTACTCAGCGAAATCCTGATTCGCCGTCTCGGCAATCCACTGCTCGGCGCCGTCTTCCCCGGCTATCAGGGCTACACCCCGCTGGGCGTCGTCAATGGCCCCGACCTGCCGCCCGTCTATGGAACCCCCAACCGCGCCTTCCTGCCAGTCGTCGCCCGCTGAGCAACCCGGCGCCTGTCCGACTACAGCGCAGGCTGTGGCCGGACAGGCGCTGGCGTTTCACTGTCGCGCCTCGGCTGGCGCCAACCAGCGCAACACCGCCGCCCGATTCGCCGGGACGTTTTCGAGAAACGAACGCCGCCAGTGTGGATCGCTGATGCGCCCGGCGCGCGCCATGACCAGGGTGTGCGCCTTCTGCAGAATGGCGCGCACCGTCGTCTGGTCGAGCTGTGCGCCCGGCGCGTCGCTGGCCCCCTCAGTCAACGCCTCGAAGACATCGGCCAATGTCAGATAGGTAGACAGCGCCTCGTCCATGCCCACCGTCTCCTCTTCGCGCAGATAGCGCCAGACCTCGTCGGCCAGCTTGTATGCCTCCTGCGGGCGACCCTGCGCCAGTGCGCTTTGCGCCAACAACGCATTCGTTTCCATGATACCCGCCGTCATGTCGTGATCGCGGTAGATGCGGCGCGCCTCTTCCAGGTGAACTGCCGCCTCTGCGGCGGTGCCGGTCATCATCTCCAGGCGGCCCAGTTCCCACAATTGGCCGGCGCGTAGATAGGCGTCGTCCAGGACGGTCGCCTCGCCCAGGCCCTGCTCGATCAATCGCCGGGCCGCCGTCAGGTCGCCGCTCATCAGCAGCACACCGCCCAGATTGACCAGATTGTAGGCCCGACTCTGACGGTCGCCGGTCAAGGCGCACAGGGCGATGCCCTGCTCCAGATAGGTGCGCGCCTCGTCGAACAGCCCCAGGTACTGAAAGGCTGCGCCCAGGTTGCTGAGGGCGCGTGATTCGAGCGTGCGATCGCCGGTGCGTCGCACCAGTTCGAGCGCCTCGGTCCAACGAACGGCAGCGCGGGCGTAATCGCCCGCGTAGGCCTCTTGCAGCGCCAGCGTACCGACGGCGTAGGCCACGGAGCCTTCGTCGCCGGCGCGACGCCCAAATGCCAACGCCCTTTCCGCCGTCGCACGCGCGGCGGCAGCCCCTAACCGCGTCAGGGCGGAGGCGTGCAGACAGAGAGCGCGCGCTTCCAGAGCAGAATCGCCTGCCGTTTGCGCCAGACGTTCAATCTCCTCGGCCAGCGGCGGCATGGCCGTATAGTCTGCGAGCGAGTTGAGTTGCCGCAACTGGCGCAGCAGCGCCTCTGCCCGCCAGAGCGGCCGGCCGGCTTCAGTCGCCAGCGCCAACAGCGCCTCGATGTCGGCCTGCTGCGCCGCACGATCACCGATCAGGAACAGGGCCGCTTCGCGCGCCGCCGTGGCGCGCCAACGGCGTTCATGATCCTGCGGTTCGAGCGCCGCCAGCGCACGCGTGAAGAAAGCGCACGCCTCCTGGTTGGCGCCCCGCACCGCCGCATGATCGCCCGCCTGCAGCCAAAGCTCGGTCGCTTCGGCGCGCAGGCCCGCCTGTGCATAGTGATGCGCCAGAATTTCGGGCTGCTCCTGCGCCACGGCCGGAAAACGCGTCGCATAGACCTGCGCAATGCGCCGATGATGGGCCTGGCGGGTGCGCCGGGAGAGGGCCGCATAGGCCGCATCCTGAATCAAGCTGTGCCGAAACGCATAGTGCGGCTGCGCCCCGTCTGCCGTTGGTGTCAGCAAGCCCGCCGCCGTCAGCGCGGCCAGTTGCGCTTGCAGGCGCTGCTCCCCCATCGGCGTCACGGCGACCAGCAGCGCCCCGCTGAACTCGCGGCCAAGCGCCGCCGCCCAACCGGCGGTTTCCCTGGCCGCGCCGACCTGGTCAAGGCGCGCCTGGAGCAGATCGCTCAACGTGGCCGGAATTGCGCCCGGCCAGACCGAGGCCCCTTTTTCCAGCAGGAACTGCGTCAACTCCTCGGCAAACAGTGGGATGCCGTTGGCCTGCGCCGCCACCTGCTGGCGCAGTGCCAGCGACAGCGATCGCGCGCCGGCCAGGTTGACCGCCATCGTTTCGATCTGTTCTGCCGTCAACGGGCCAAGCTCGATCTGGCGCACGTGCGGGTTGGACAACCAGTCGGGCTTGAACGTGGGGCGCATGGTGAGCAGTGTCAGACAGCGCGCCTCGCTCAGGGCTGTCAGCGATGCGCCCACCCAGGCCAGCGTGGAAGGATCGGCCCAGTGCAGGTCTTCGATCACCAGCGTCATGGGCCGCTGTGCGGCAGCCTGCGTGAGCAGCGCCACGCACGCCAAGCGCATCTGCTGGCGTTGTTCTTCGCTGATTGTGTGCGACGCCCCATCGTTGGTTGGCAGGCCCAGCAGCAGCGCCAGTGGATAGATGATCTCCGCCTGCGCCAGCCCCATGCGGACCAGGGTACGTTCCAACGCCGCCAGCCTGTTCTCCGGTTCACTGACCTGCTCGAACTCGAAGAACTGCTCGAACAGGCCGATCACCGGGTGAAGGCTGGTATCCTCGAAATAGGGCAGGCAGCGCGTCTCCAGCCAGTCGCAGTCGCCGGCGCTGCGCTGTTTCAATTCCCACACCAGACGAGACTTGCCCAGACCTGCATCGCCGCACAGCGCCACCACGCAGCCGCACCCCTCCCGCTGCACCGCAGCCAGACTGGCTGCCAGTTGCTCGATCTCAGACGTGCGTCCCACCAGAGGGATCAGGCGCGCTCTCTGCGCCAGCCAGATCAGCCGGTTGCCGCCCGTAATCGCTCCGCGCAGACGATAGAACTGTGCGTCGCCCGCTTTCTCCACCAACGCAAAACGCCCCATCGCCTCGCAGTCGAACCAGCCTTGCAGCAGGCGTTCGCTCTCCTCGGTCAGCCAGACGCTGCCAGGCGCCGCCAACCGCTGGCAGCTATGCGCCAGGTCCGGCGTGTTGCCCAACAGCTCGCCCTGTCGCACTGTCATGACTCCGGTGTGCAAACCGATGCGCATGGTCTTTGGCTGTTCCGCTGCGATGGTGAGGGCCGCCTGGGCGGCGCGGCGCGGCGTGTCCTCGAACGCCACAGGATAGCCAAAATAGGCCAGACAGGTTGCGCCCTGCTGCGGGGGCAGCCAGGCGCCGAAGCGTTCGAGAATGGCGATGCAGCGCATACGACACGACACGAACGCCTCGATCTGATCTTCGCCATCGGCGCTCTCCTCGGTCGGATTCCAGCCGCAAACCAGCGCCGTGACTTGGCGTCGCTCGTCGTATTCCAGTGACAGGGCGTTCCCAGTCGTCTGCCTTGCGCTCTGGCCGACGTCTGCCAGGGATGTCGCTCCGGTGATTTGGGTGCGAGCGCGAATTCGCTCGGCCAGCGCCTCGATCTCTGTCGCTGGCGCCATGCCGAATTCCTGCTCCAACAACCGGCGATAGGCGACGAACTGCTCCAAAGCGGCGGTTTCCTGACCGCACTCGGCCAGCGCCTTCATCAACTCAAGTTGCGCCTGCTCGTGCCAGGGTTCCAGCGCCAACAGGTGTCGCGCAAAATCGCACACCAGATCGGGTTGACGGCGGCGCTCGTAGAAAGCCATGATGTGGGTCAGCGCGTCCAGCGCCTGGATGTGCAGCGTCTGCTGCTGCACCGTGTGCCATTCTTCGAAGGGCAGGCTGGCGCGCAACGAGAAACCGGCCAGAAAGTCGCCGCGGTAGTGACCGATGGCCTGCCGCAGCCAACCGATGCAGGCGGCGCAGTCGTCGCCTGCGTCGGGATGATGGCGCGCCTGCGCCTGGATCAACGCCTGGAAATCGGCCGTGTCCAGGCTGTGATCGCTGGCCAGGTTGAACTGAACCTCCTGGCCGGCCAGGCGCAGGAACGGCTCGGACGCGGCCGCGTCGTCGTTCAGCGCACGGCGCAGACGCAGCAGCGTCTGGCTGAGATTGTGGGTTGCTTTCTTTTCGGTCGTTTCGGGCCAGAGCAGCGCGGCCAGGTCGCTGCGACGGTGTGACCGCCTCGCTTCGATGGCCAGGTAGGCCAACAGCGCCCGCGCCTTGTCGGTGCTGAACGCCTCGATTGGGCGGCCGGCCAGCGTCACTCGAAAGCCGCCGAGGAGTGCAATGCGTAGATGAGACATGAGTTACTCCGCGCAAATTACTGGAAATTATAGCACGCCGCCATCGAATGTGATGATTTTGTGATCGGCGAACGCTATGCTGATGGCCTCAGATCATCGTCACGCAAGCCTCTGGCTTGCCCATCCGATTGGCCCCAGATGTTGGCATCGAGAAAGGAAACCTGGCACATGCAAAAGAGTGCAACGTATGCATCGTTCTTGCTTCGATTCTGGCAGTTACAGGCTGGTGAGCGCCCCATCTGGGTGGCGTCCATCCTGCGGATGAGCAGCGGCGAACAGCGCTCGTTCATGAGCGTCGAGGCATTGGTCGAGTTCTTGCAGACCGAGTATGGCATGTGCAGCGCCGCTGCAATTGACGCTACCGGCGCGAGTCAGACGATTGGAAAACAGGTGATTTCAGTGAGGAGGATCCCATGAATGTTTCGATGAACGTTTCGATTTGGTCGAACCGCAAGGTCTGGATGGCAGTCATCGCAGCGGGTCTGGCGTTGGCGTTGTGGGCGTGGGTCGCGCCGTGGGCAGCGGCGCAACGGCCGGATGTCAAGCCCCTGCGCCTTGTCACGGGCGCCATCCTGCCGCCCGTCGTCACGCCCACCGAAGCCGCAGTGTCCCCAGAGAGCGCCTTCGATGGCAAGTATTTCAAGTTGATCCAATTTGCCAGCATCCCCGCCGATGCCCTACGCCGCCAGTGGGAACGCGCCGGGCTGCTTCTGGTAGACTATCTTCCCGATGACGCCTATTTCGCCGTCATTGACCAGGGCTTCGATCTCGACCGCCTGACCGACCAGGCCATCACGATCATCGCTGTTGCGGACATCTTCCGCTTTGAGCCGGCGCTGGCCGGCTTGATCGCCCAGGGCGGCGCCGCGGACCGGCTGGTGGTGAGCTACTACGCCACGCTCGACGCGGGCAAGGTCATCGCTGCCTTGCAGGAGCGGGGCGCCGTCATCGAGGCGCACCGCGATTACTCACGCCAGTTGGACATTCGCTTCGACCCGACGCGCCTGGCCGAAATCAGCGCGCTGCCGTTCTTGCAGTTCCTGGGCCTACCGCCGGACACGCCCACCCTGGAACCCTACGATCATCGCAATGCGACCGCGCGGGCAAACTACGTCAACACCGGCTACAACAGTCTGACCTACAACGGCGCCGGCGTCGTCGTTGGCATCGGCGAGGGCGGCACGGTGGACAATCTGGTGGATGTCAAAGGCCGGTTGACCGAAATGGTCAGCGGTTCTGCGTCCGATCACAAGATCGGCGTGATGCAAAACGCCGGCGGGGCCGGTTCGCTCGATCCCACCAATCGCAACAATGCCTGGGGTGCGACCTTCCTGAGTGTGAACAGTCCCGACTACGCCGCTCTCTACACGTCTCATAATCTGCGCTACACCAACCATTCGTATGGCGTGGCGATTTCCGGCGGCTACGACTCCACCGCCCGCGACCATGACCTGCGCATCGCCAGCTACCCCAATCACCTGGTCATCTACTCTTCCGGCAATTCGGGCGAGGTGCAGGGCTATGCGCCATACAACTTCGCCGGCTGTCCCGGCGATCCCGCCGACTGTTGGGCCAACATCACCGGCCAGATGAAGCAGAACAAGAACATGTTTGCCATCGGCGCCCTGGAGCCTGATGATGACTTGACCAGCTTTAGCAGCCGCGGCCCCATGTACGATGGCCGCATCATCCCGCAACTGGCCATCGAAGGCATCGAGGGCACTTCCGATGCCGCGCCCAAGGTAACGGGATCGCTGGCGATTCTGGCGCAAATCTACAAGGACAAGAACAGCGGCGCCGAGCCGGCCTCCAGCCTGCTGCGGGCGATTCTGATGAACACCGCCGACGACCTGGGCAACGCCGGCCCCGATTTCAAGCATGGCTATGGCCGGCCCAATCTGCGCCGGGCGTACAACGTCATCAACAACGTCCAATTCCTCACCAGCTCCGCCTCGCATGGCAACACCAATACCCATACGATCAACGTGCCGGCCAACACCAAACAACTGCGGGTGATGATCGTCTGGCCCGATGTCGCCGCCGCCGTCAACGCCGATCCGGCCATCGTCAACAATCTCGATCTGGTGGCCAAAGACCCGTCCACCGCCAGCTACAACCCCTGGGTGCTCGATCATTCCGCCAGCGTGGCAGCGATCAACGCCGCGGCGACCCGCGCCGTTGACAGCCGCAACACCATCGAACAGGTGACGGTGGACGACCCCGCCGCGGGCAATTGGACGATGGAGGTGAGTGGAACTAGCGTGCCGTCCGGCCCGCAGACTTACTACCTGACCTATGAGTTTCTGGTGGACGAACTGTACATGACTTTCCCACTCAAGAACGATCGCCTGGCGCCTTCCACGACCTATCACCTGAAGTGGGATAGTTACGGGCCGAGCGGGACATTCACGCTCGACTACCGGCTGGACGGCGGCAGTTGGGTCAATATCGTCTCGGCCTACGACGCCACGAAACGCACCTACCAGTGGACATCCCCTTCGGTCGTTGGCGTGCACACCATCGAATTTCGTGTGCAGCGCGGGGCGCTCACCTCGACCAGCGACATCAACTACATCGGCGCCGCGCCAACGAACCTGGCCGTGGCCTGGGCCTGCAGTGACGCTGTCCGGCTCGTGTGGGATGCTGTGAGCGGAGCCACCAGCTACAAGGTGTACCGCCTGGGAACGCAGTACATGGCAGAGGTGACCAGTAACATCACTTTCGACGGCGCGTCCGCGTTGCTGACCGGGCAAAGTACCACCGAGACCGAGTATTACGCCGTGAGCGCGCTGACCGGATCGAACGAGGGCCTGCGCACGACCCCCGTGACCAAAGCGGTGGGCGATTACGAGTGCTTCAACGTCAAAACCACCTCGGCCCGTTCGGTGGACGAGACCGATGTCACGCTACAGGGGTTGGTCAACCCGCACGGCTCGACACTGACCAATGTGCATTTCGAGTATGGGCCGACCACCTCGTATGGGAGTTCGTCGAGCAACATCACGATCACGGCGACCGACCACAACGAGGAGGCTGTCAGCAGCGCCATCTCGTCGCTGCTGAACGACCGCACTGTCGTTCTACACTATCGGCTGGCGGCGACCAAAGATGGGTCGCCGGTCTATGGCGACGATCAGGAGATTCGGCTGGCGCCGGGCTACAAACTGAGCTTCGACGGCGTAGACGACTACCTGAACCTGAGCGAACACGCCAGCCTCCCCATCTACCGCAGCGGCGTCGGCACAGGTTACACCGTCGCCCTGTGGGTCAAAGGCAGCGCACTGAGCGGTAAGCGATTGTACAGCGAAACCGCCAGCGGCGGTTCGGCCAGGTTTGCCCTGCAGACCTATACCAACGGCCAGGTCTGGGTCAACATCACCGATGACAACAACACCACGCTGAAGAATGCTGTCGGCGGCGCCGTCGTGTTCGGCGACAGCGCCTGGCACCACATTGCCTGGGTAGACCAAAACGGCGCTGGTAAGCTGTACGTGGACGGCAACCAGAGCACGACGCACAACTACACCCCCGGCCCGATGACGTTGAACCGGGCCACGATAGGAGCGCAGCTCAAGACCACGGCTTCCGACTTCTTCACCGGCGAGGTGGACGAGGTCAGCGTTTGGGACAAGGCGCTGAGCCAGAGCGAAATTCAGAGCCTGATGCACCAGCCGCTGCAAGGCAACGAAACGAACCTCAAGGCCTATTACCACCTGGACGACTCCTCCAGTCGTGTTTTCGATGCAGTCAGTGGCAAAGAGGCAACGATCGTCGGCGGCGCCAGCAAGACGGCTTCCGTCGTTGCCATCGGCGTCACAGGAACGCTCGTCCAGACGAACTCGGCCACCGCAGTCGGCCCAACGGGCAAGCGACTGACCGTCACGATCACGTCAGGCTCCCCAACCACCAACTATCTGGGCATCTACAAGACTGGCAGCGGCGCCGACAGCGTGACCAGTGAAACCTTCCCGTCTGGCGTCACCCAGCGCGCGTCCATCGTGTGGGGCATCAGGGAGTTTGGGGCAGCGACCGCCGATCTCGTCTTCGACTACAGCAGCGTACCCAATATCACCAACCCTGCCGCCATCAAGCTGCTCAAGCGCAGTGATGCTGCCAGCGCCTGGACCGACGTCACGGCCGATTTCACTCACAACACGGACAACCGCACATTCAGCAAGACCGGTGTGAGCGATTTTTCAGAGTTCTCCATTGGCGACAACGGTCAGAACCCCCTGGCCGCCACCCTGGCCTCCTTCGATGCGCAACTGGCCGGTGATCACATCCTGTTGACGTGGGAAACGGTCAGCGAAGTCGGCAACCTCGGCTTCAACCTCTACCGCGGCCTCTCCACCGCCGGGCCGGATCGGCAGCTCAACGCGGCGCTCATTCCCTCGCAAGGGCCGGGCAGCGCCAACGGATTCTTCTACACCTGGGATGATACCGTTGATCTGATCCCCGGCTCGACCTACTACTACTGGCTCGACACGCTCGACTTTCAGAGCGCCTCCGCACGCTTTGGCCCCGTCAGCGTCGTCTTCTCCGCGCCGACCGCCGTCAAGCTGACCGCAGTCCAGACGTCGCGGCCCTGGCCCATCTGGATCGTTCTTCTCTCCCTGCTCATGATCGGATACCGCGTCCGGCAGCGCTGAAATCCAGAGTTGGCATCTCTCCACGAGATGCCAACTCTCTTGGCGTTCCTTGCCCATCATGCTATAATCCCCCCTCGTCGGCCACAACGCGCCGCCCAGGACTTGGGCGGCGTGATCCCTGGCGCCGCTGAGGCCTTTCTTGTCATGATGGACTTCACCCTTGCACCAACCCCGCCCGCCGCCGAATACCAGGCCGCTCGCGCCGCCGTCGCCTTGCTCGACCGGCCGGAGACGTGTGCGCTGCGCCTGTCCGGCGCAACCCGCCTCGACTTCTTGCAACGCCAAACCACCAACGATCTCAAACCGCTGCGCCCCGGTCAGGCCATCATCACCATTCTCACCAACCCCCAGGCGCGCATCCTGGCGGCTTTGACCGTGCTGGCCCGTCCGGACGATTTTCTCATCTTTGCCGGCCCGCCGCTGCACCAGCGCCTGGCGCGCTACTTCAGCGGCATGATCTTCTTCATGGACCAGGTTGCCATGACCGAGGTCAGCGCCGAGATGCGCCAATACGATCTGCTCGGCCCGCAGGCCCCGGCCTGCCTGGCCGTCGCCGCCGCTCAGCCTGCAGTGACCGATCTTCCCCTCTTCGCCTGGCGCACCTTAACCGTGGGCGGGCAGGAGGTGACAGCCGTTCGCCTGCCGGGGCCAGGGGCCGACGCCTTCCGCCTGCTGATTCCTGCCAGCGGCGCAGCAGCGGTGCAGGCCGCGCTGCAGCAGGCCGGCGCTTGTCCCATCGGCTGGCCGGCGTTCGACGCCCTGCGCATCGAGGCCGGTCTGCCGGAGCCTGGCCTGGAACTGACCGACGCCGTGACCCCCCTCGAAGCCGGGCTGCAGGCCTATGTCAGCGCAACCAAAGGCTGCTACACCGGTCAGGAGGTGATTGCCCGTCAACTGACCTACGACAAGGTGATGCGTCATCTGTGCGGGCTGCTGCTGGCCGCCCCTGCGTCGTCAGGCGCGACGCTGGAAGCTGGCGGGCGCGCCGTGGGCGTCATCGCCAGCGCAACGCAATCGCCCGCGTTGGGGCGTCCCATCGCCCTGGCGTTCGTGCGACGCGATCACGCCGTTGCCGGCGCACTGCTCGACGTGCGCAGCCTCGACGGCCAACTCACACAGGCGCAGGTGACCGACCTGCCCTTCGTCGAACCATCATGAGCGATCGCTGGCGTTTGCTCATCAGCCCGCCTACCGAGGGCGCCGCCAACATGGCCACGGACGAGGCGCTGGCCGAATCGGCAGGGGCTGGCGAAGGCCCGCCCACCCTGCGTTTCTATCAGTGGGCGCCGCCTTGCCTTTCGCTTGGCCGCCACCAACCGCTGACCGAGATAGACCAAGACGCCTGTCGCCGCCTGGGTTTCGACATCGTGCGCCGGCCGACGGGAGGGCGCAGCATCCTGCACACCGACGAGCTGACCTACAGCGTGGCCGGGCCGGTCTCGGAACCACGTCTGGCCGGCGCCATCCTCGAGTCGTATTTGCGGCTGGCCCAGGCGTTGGAGCTTGGCCTGGCGCGCCTCGGACTGCCGGCGCAGAAGGCGCCAGGCGATTTGCGCGCCGGGCCGGACGTCAGCGCAGCCTGTTTCGAGGTCCCCTCGGCCTACGAAATCACCTTTGGCGGGCGCAAGCTGATCGGCAGCGCCCAAAGTCGGCGGCAAGGCTGGGTCTTGCAGCATGGCTCACTGCCGTTGACAGGCGACATTGCGCGCGTCGTCGAGGCGCTTGCCATTCCCACCCAGGTCGAACGCGACGCCCTGCGCAGCGCCTTACGCCGGCGCGCCACCACCGTCGCCGCCGAACTGGGGCGCCCGATCGCCGTCGAAACCGCCATCGCTGTACTGGCCAGCGCCTTCGCCGACAGCCTGGACGTGACCCTTGTCCCCGGCGGGTTGAGCGCACGCGAAGAGCAGCGCGTCGAGCTCCTGCTGCGCGAACGCTACTGTCACCCCGACTGGCTGGCGCACGGCGGCCAGCGGCCGGCGCAGCACAACATTCAATCGCCCCTCAACCCCTGACTATCCGAAATCCGATCGTTCATCATGCCGCCAACCGTCGCCTATCTCTCGCTCGAACTGCGCCTGCCCGGCAATGGCTCGCTCAAGGGCAAGCGCGGGATCATCAAGTCACTGCTGGCGCGTCTGCGCCAGGAATTCAACGTCTCTGTTGCTGAGGTCGAGGCGCAAGACGCCTGGCAGCGCGCCGTGGTGGGTGTTGCCTGCGTTTCTGCCAGCCCCGACTATGCGCAAGGGCTACTGCAAGCCGTCGCCGACGCCGTGACCCACTGGCGGCTCGACTGCGACGTGGTGGATTACGACATCGAACTGCTCACGTGACGCGCCGGCGTCGTGAGGACAAACAGACACTTTAGAGGAAACGCACACCATGCAAACCATTCGTCAGCTCATCAGTCGCGGCTCGTTGATCACGATCATCCTGATCGTCCTGGGCCTGATCTTCGTGGCCAGTTTCAGCAGCCGCTTTTTCTACTTCCTGGAGCAGGTCAACCAGCAGGAAGTCGGCGTTCAGTTCCGCTCGGGTCGCATCTACAACATGGTCGGCCCCGGCATCTACAGCGATTTTGGTCTGTTCGTCGAACTCAAGCGGGTCTCCAGCCAGGCCATTCCCTTCAGCGTGCGCGACGAGGAGATCATCACGCGCGACAAGCAGCGCATTGGCGTGGTCGTCAGCGGCGACATCTTCCGTCCCAATTTGGCCAAGAAGGAGCAGATCGAGGCGCTGTGGGCGCAGTACAGCAACATCTTCCTGGATGACGAGCTGGCCAAGAGCCGCGTGCAAGATCTGGCGCGGCAGTCCATGAAGGTGTGCGTGGGCGAACGTTCTTTCGACGACAACATCATCGGCACGGCGCGCGACGCCCTGCGCTCCTGCATCGATGACGAGCTGAGCAAACTGGCCGCCAATTTCGGCCTGGAGATTCAGAACGTGGTCGTGCCTGAAGTCTCGCTCTC
Organism: uncultured Anaerolineae bacterium; assembly: GCA_964580725.1. Classification (GTDB taxonomy): domain Bacteria; phylum Chloroflexota; class Anaerolineae; order SSC4; family Amarolineaceae; genus Amarolinea. The sequence continues at coordinate 24,526 of CAZOLV010000082.1, forward strand.
GCCGGAGGTGCAGAAGGCGCTCGACGCCATCGTGCAGAGCCGTCTGGAAACCGAAAAAGCGGCGCAGGACAAGCTGCGCGCCGCGGCGCAGGCGGAGGCCGAGCAGGCCAAGCAGGAGGGTGAGATCCGAGTGGCGCAAAGCCGCATTCAGGAACAGACCCGCCAGCAGACGATTCTGGCCAAGTTGGAGCAGGAGAAGACCCAGGCGCAGCGTCAGGTGATCGAAGCGCAGAAGGCCAATGATCTGCTTAGCGCCCAGAAAGACCTGGAGATCAACCGGGCGCTGGCCAGCGCCGCCGCCGAGAAGGCCAAGGCCGAGCTGGCCGGCCAGTTGGCGCTGGCCGAACTTTACAAGAACAACCCGGCCTATCTGCAACTGATGCTGGCGCAGGCCAACGCCAGCGCACTCAAGGCGACCGACAAGATCATCTTCACCCCCATCGGCAGCACGCCGACCATCGTGCTGGCCGGCCCAGGCATCACGCCGACGGTGGACACCGGTGCGGGCGCCATCCCGTAAACCGTTCGTAGTAGGCGCTTCAGCGCCTCGTTCGTAGTAGGCGCTT
>CAZOLV010000083.1:0-13773 GCA_964580725.1 uncultured Anaerolineae bacterium
AGAACCTGAAAACCTGACAGGTCTATCAAGACCTGTCAGGTTTTGGAGAACCGGAAAACCTGAAAACCTGACAGGTCTATCAAGACCTGTCAGGTTTTGGAGAACCGGAGAACCTGAAAACCTGACAGGTCTATCAAGACCTGTCAGGTTTTGGAGAACCTGACAACCTGACAGGTCTATCAAGACCTGTCAGGTTTTGGAGAACCTGACAACCTGACAGGTCTATCAAGACCTGTCAGGTTTTGGACAACCGGAGAACCGGAAAACCTGACAGGTCTATCAAGACCTGTCAGGTTTTGGAGAACCGGAGAACCGGAAAACCTGACAGGTCTCCCAGTTTGGTTTGTCTTCGGCGAGATTTCGTGCTATCCTGACATGGATCGAGCATCGCACAAGGAGCGCGCCATGCCAACCACACCTGCCAGTGCTGGGCCGCGGCCCAGACGAGTCAGCCTGTTCGTCACCTGTTTGTTGGATCACTTCTCTCCCCAAACGGCCGCCGCCGTCGTGACGATCCTGGAACGCCAGGGGATCGCCGTGGATGTACCGTCCGGGCAAACCTGCTGTGGGCAGCCGGCCTTCAACGGCGGCTTCTGGGACGAAGCCCGGCAGATGGCCCGTCACACCATCGGCGTGTTGGAGGGAACGGACGGCCTCATCGTGGTACCCTCCGGGTCGTGCGCCGACATGATGGTGCATCACTTCCCGGAGCTGTTTCGGGACGAGCCGCCCTGGCTGGCGCGCAGCCAGCGCCTGGCGGGCCGCGTGGTGGAGTTCAGTCAGTTCCTGGTGGACCACCTGGGAGTCACCGATGTGGGCGCAACGGCTGCCGGCGTCCTGACCTATCACGCGTCCTGCCACCTGACGCGCGGCCTGGGAATTCAGCGGCAGCCTGAAGCCCTGCTGGCCCAGGTGCGGGGCGCAGCCATCGTCGCGCTGCCGCAGGCGGACGAATGTTGCGGCTTCGGCGGCCTGTTCAGCGTCAAATTTCCGCATATCGCCGAGGACATGCTGGCCAACAAGCTGCGTCATCTGGACGAGAGCGGCGCCGACTGCCTGGTCGGCTGCGACTACTCCTGCCTGCTGCACATCGCCGCGGGTCTACACCGCCAGGGCAAGGCTGTGCGCGTGGCGCACCTGGCCGACATCCTGGTCAATTCGGTGACGGCGCCAGCCGTCGTCAAGACGGAGCCATGAGCCATGCACACTGCACCCATCACTTTTCATGAACGCGCCGAGCTGGGCGTTCACAACGAGACGATGCGCCGCGCCCTGAGCACAGCCACGGCCAGCTTTGCGGGCAAGCGCCTGGCCGCGCTCGCCACCCTGCCCGACGCCGAGGCCGTGCGTGATCGGGCGGCCGCCATGCGCCGGCGCACCATCGCCCATCTCGACCGCTACCTGGTCGAACTGAGCGAGCGAGTCGAGGCGGCCGGCGGTGTGGTGCATTGGGCGCCTGACGCAACTGCGGCGCGGGACATCATCACCGCCATCGCCCAGGCCAACCAGGTGCGCACCATCGTCAAGTCCAAGTCCATGGTGACCGAGGAGATCCACCTCAACGCGGCGCTGGAAGCGGCCGGCCTGCAGGTGATCGAAACCGACCTGGGTGAATACATTGCGCAGTTGGCCCAAGAGCCGCCGTCACACATCATCGCACCGGTGCTGCACAAGACGCGGCAAGAGATTGGCCGCCTGTTCCAGCAGCAGCTCGGCGTTGATTACGTGGACGACCCGACCGCGCTGGCCGCCATCGCCCGCCGCGTCCTGCGCCAGGCCTTCCTCACGGCGGACATGGGCATCAGCGGCGTCAACCTGGCGGTGGCCAGCACCGGCACACTGACCCTGGTTACCAACGAGGGCAACGGTCGCATGTGCACATCGCTGCCGCGCATCCACGTGGCGGTGATGGGCATCGAGCGGGTGGTTCCGACGCCCGCCGACCTGGCCCTGATTCTGCAGATTCTGGCGCGCAGCGCAACCGGCCAAAAGCTGAGCGTCTACACGTCGCTCATGACCGGGCCGCGCCGCAGCGCCGACGCCGATGGGCCGGAACAGATGCATCTTGTGCTGGTGGACAACGGGCGCAGCAGCATTTTGCGCGGCGATCTGGCCGAAATCCTCACCTGCATCCGCTGCGGAGCCTGCCTCAACGTCTGCCCGGTCTACCGCAGCATCGGCGGCCATGCCTACGGCTCGACCTATCCAGGGCCAATCGGCAGTGTGCTTTCGCCGCTGCTGGCCAGCATGGACGAGTTTGGCGAACTGGCGCATGCGTCCTCGCTGTGCGGCGCGTGTCGCGAGGTGTGCCCGGTGCGCATTGACCTGCCTGGGCTGCTGCTGAAACTTCGGCAGGACAGCGTGCAGGCCGGCCATGCGCCCGCCTGGCTGCGCCTGGGCCTGAAAATGTTCACGCTGGCCGCCACCCATCCGCGGCTGTACCGCCTGGGCGGCAAACTGGCCGCCTTCGGCACGCGGCTGCTGGCCCGGAAAGGTTGGATTCGCCGCCTGCCGCCGCCGCTAAACGCCTGGACGGATCAGCGGGACTTTCCTGCGTTTGCGCCGCGCAGCTTCCAGGAATCATGGGCGCAGCGCCGCCAATCTACACCGTCAGGGCAGGAGTAAGCCATGCAACCCAATCCACAGCGTGATGAGATTTTGCGCCGGCTGCGCATCGCCACGGCAAACCCGGCCCTGGCTGCCGACCGCCAGGCCGAGCCGGCAAGCGCCCCGACGCCCCCCACCCACGCGCCAAGCGACGATCTGGCAGCAACCTGGCGACGGGAATTCAGCGCGCTGGGCGGGCAAGTCTACGGCCCGCTGGCGCCGGCCGGCGCCGTTGGGCAGGCTTGCGACTTGTTACGGCAGCGGGGCTTCCAACAGATTTTGGCCTGGGACGATGAAGAGATAGCTCTGCCCGGCCTGGACCAGGCGCTGGCTGCGGCCGGCGTCGCAGTGATGCGGCCGCGGGGCCACAGCGATCACGGCGCGCTCGATCACATTGCGGTTGGCGTCAGCGGCGCGGCGGCCGGCCTGGCCGATACCGGCAGCCTGATCGTGACCAGCGGGCCGGGCCGGCCACGCAGCGCCTCGCTCGTTCCGCCCGTGCATCTGGCCTTCCTGCCCATCAGCCGCATCTATCCCGATCTGCCGGCCTGGATGGCGCAGCAGGGCGCCGGCCTGCTGCCACAGACGGCCAATCTGGTCATCATCACCGGCCCAAGCCGCACGGCCGACATCGAGCTAACGCTGGTCGTGGGGGTGCATGGGCCGGGCGAAATCCACGTCATTCTAGTCGAAGCATCGTGCGCCACAGGCCAAGCGCCCCGTTGCCGGTCGGCTGCTTGATGACGGTTTCACCTGTTGGTCAGGCTGGACACGAAGGGGACGACCGGCTGCAAGAAGGCATCCGGGCATTCCTCCTGCGGGACGTGCCCACAGTTGGGTAGAACGGCCTGCTGTGCGTTGGGGATTTCGGTCGAAAGGCGGATGCTCTGCGCCGTCGGCACCCAATCGTCGAATTCGCCGGTCACGACGAGAACCGGCAGCGCCAGGGTCTTGACATCTTCGCTCAACGAGCTGGGAGTGCGGCTGGCGGCCAGGAATTCGTAGAAGCCTCGATCCCAGTTTTCCACTTGCAGGGGGCGCTGGTAAAAGGACAGCATCTCGGCGGTGACCTTCGCCGGGTCGTGATAGGCGGATGGGAGTAGCGACTCGATGTTTTGGGCCTGGGCGCGCGCCAGCAGCGGGCCGATGCGGCGCATCTGCGGCGTGTCGAACAGCGGGCGCAGAAACGCAGGCGTTCCGCCGCCGGTGTAGATAGCGGGGCTGACCAGGACAAGCGCCGCGACACGCGTTGGATGGCGCAGCGCCGCCTGGGCGCTGATCGTGCCGCCGGCGGAATTGCCGATCAAGATGGCCTGCTCGATGCCGAGCTGGTCCATCAGCCCGATGACGAGTTCGATCTGGGCGTCGGGGCTGTACGGGTTGGCGCCGGTCCAGGCGAGCGGTCGTTCGGTCAGGCCAAAGCCAGGGCGGTCGAAGGCGATCACTTGGCCCAGCGTACTCAGTGTGGGGCGCACCAGGCGCCAGGTTTCGGTGTGCGAGCCGAACCCGTGCAAGAGGATCATGGCTGGCTGGCCCTGACCGCTGCGCTTGACGTGCAGGCGCACGCCGTTGACCTCCAGGAATTCGCTGTCGGGATCGGCGATCTGTTGCGGCGGCGCGACGCCGGTCAGCGAGGGGACAGGGATCAGGAGCGGGACGGTCAGGAGTAGGAGCAACAAAACAGCGCCAATCAACAGCGCCGCACGCAGGATTCGTTTCATGCAGGGCCTCTCGTTTTGCTTTGCTTCGCTTTGCTTTGATAGAATCAATGGGTCTTTACGTTGTCCGGCTTTGAGACGGGTGGCGCGCGCAAACGTCACTGGCGCTGGTTGGGGACGTTGTGGTGGGCGCAACGAGAGAAAGCGACGGACTGCTGTTATAATGGTAGATAGGCAAGTAGAAATGAGCGCAACGCCCTGGCGGCGTTTGCCCGCAATGATTCGCACGCAAAGGAGCGCGTCATGAGTTCAACGGACACTGTCGTCTTTCAGATCCCTGGTCTGCGGTTGACCGATCACGAGTTCGAGCTGCCGCTCGATCATGCGCAGCCAGACGGCCCACACATCAGCGTTTTTGCCCGCGCAATCACGGCGGCGGATCAGCATGACGCTGCGCTGCCGTGGCTTGTCTTCTTTCAAGGCGGCCCTGGTTTTGGCGCGCCGCGTCCAGACGGCAAGAGCGGTTGGTTGAAGCGGGCGCTGCGCGATTACCGCGTGCTGCTGCTCGATCAGCGGGGCACGGGACGCAGCACACCGGTCAATTTTCAGACGCTGGCGGCGCTGCCGTCACCGCAGGCGCAGGCCGACTATCTGAAGCATTTTCGCGCCGATGCCATTGTGCGCGACGCCGAGGCGATTCGCCGCCATCTGGCTGGTGACAATATCCCCTGGAGCGCGCTGGGGCAGAGCTACGGCGGCTTTTGCCTCTTGACCTATCTCTCGCTGGCGCCGGAGGGGCTGCGCGAGGTCTTCATCACCGGTGGACTGGCGCCGCTGGCGCGCCCGGTGGATGATGTTTATCAGGCCACCTACCGCCGGGTGCTGAACAAGAACGATCGCTTCTACGCCCGCTATCCACAAGATGCGGCGCGCAGCCGGCGCATTGCGGACTATCTGCTGACGCACGATGTGACGCTGCCCAGCGGCGGCCGGCTGAGCGCCCGCCGCTTTCAACAGATCGGCATTGGTTTTGGCGCCAGTGATGGCTTCGAAAAGGTACACTACCTGCTGGAAGATGCCTTCGTGACCGGTGCACACGGCCCACAGTTGAATTTTGCTTTTCTGCGGGCGCTGGAAGCGGCGCAATCGTTCGAAACCAACCCCATCTATGCACTGCTACACGAACCGATCTACTGTCAGGGCGCCGCTTCGGCCTGGTCGGCGGCGCGCGTACTGCGCCAATTCCCTGCCTTCGACTTGCAGCCGGGGCAGGAAGGGCCTGTCTACTTCACCGGCGAGATGGTCTACCCCTGGATGTTCGAGGACTATGCGTACCTGCGCCCCTTGCAGGACGCGGCCGAACTGCTGGCCGCTTTCGACGCCTGGCCACGCTTGTACGACACGGCCACGCTGCGCGCCAACCAAACGCCGGCCGCGGCGCTGGCCTATTTCGACGATATGTACGTCGAATTCGGCTTTTCGTTGGAAACGGCCAATACGGTACGCGGCCTCAAGCTGTGGGTCACCAACGAGTACGAGCACAACGGCCTGCGCGCCGATGGCGAGCGCGTGCTGGGGCGTCTCATCGAAATGGTGCGCGGCGAGGTCTGAACAGCGCACCTTGCGAGGAATCCGATCATGTCACATCCGAGCGTCGAATACCTGACGCGCTACTTTCAACTGACGACGCGCATTGCGCAGATGCAGGCCGGCGGACTGACGACGGCCGACAGTCTGCTGCAACCGCCGTTTCGCGGCAACTGCTTCAACTGGGTGCTTGGCCATATCGTCGCCGGCCGCCATTTCGTGCTGGAACTGCTCGGTCAACCGCCCTTGTGGAGCGCCGCCGAACTGACCCTCTACGCTACCGACTCCGAGCCGATCACCGGCGGCGGACAGGCGCTGCCGCTGGCGCGGCTGCTGGCCGACTTGAACGAGACGACGCGGCGCATCGTCGAGGCCCTTGCCAACTCCAGCGACGATGATCTGACGCGCGTCCTGGAGACGGCGCACGGGCCGGTGATGGTGTTACAACAGATCGCGGGGCGTCACTGGCACGAGACCTACCATGTCGGCCAGTTGGAGTTGCTGCGCCAGTTGGCCGGCAAGAACGACAAGGTGATCTAGTCAGGCGGCGGCTGGCGGTCGAGCTGCGTATCCTGCCAGGAAAGAGGGTCTTCCAGCGGCTCCAGGTGGGTCACGATGGTGACGTTGCTGATGGTTTGACGAATCTCCGCCTCGATCTGTTCGAGCAGTTGGTGGCCGCGCAGCACAGTCCATGCGCCCGGCGTCAAGATGTGCACCGACATGAAGCGGCGCACGCCGGCCTGGCGTGTGCGCAGCGCGTGGTACTGCACTCCCTGCGCCTGGTAGCGATCCAGGATGCCAACGACGAGATGGCGCTCCTCCGCCGGCCAGGCGGTGTCCAAAAGTCCCAATGCCGCCCGCTGCACCAACTTGACGCCCGCCCAGATGATGTTGAAGGCGACGGCGATGGCGATCAGCGGGTCGAGGCGTTGCCAGCCGGTCAGAGCGACGGCGCCGATGCCGATCAGCACGCCAACCGATGTCCATACGTCGGTCAGTAGATGATGGGCGTCGGCTTCCAGGGCAATCGAGCCGTAACGCCGCCCTGCCCGTAACAGCACCTGCGCCGCGCCAAAGTTGATCAAGGATGCCGCCAGCGAAATCGCCAGACCCAACCCCGGCGCAGTCAACGGCTGTGGAACGAGCAGGCGCGGCCAGGCGGCCAGAATGATGCTCAGCGCCGCCATCAGGATCAGCGCCCCTTCGACACCGCTGCTGAAGTATTCGGCCTTGTCGTGCCCATAGGCGTGATCTTCGTCCGGCGGGCGCGCCGCCACCGTGAGCATGGCCAGCGTCAGCAGCGCCGCCGCCAGGTTGACCAGCGATTCGAGCGCATCGGACAAGAGGCCCACCGAGCCGGTGATGCGATAGGCGGTCATCTTGAGGCCAATCGTGGCCACGGCGGCGGCAATCGAAAGCCAGGCAAAACGCTTGAGTGAGGATCGCGACATGGTTCAGCTTCTCATGCGCTGCCGTTTTTGCGACAACGACATGTTGCACATATAGCACTTGGAGCGTAGGGAGACGTTGGTTGGCGTTCCGCAGACAGCGCACGGCCCCAGGGCGTCGCCGTACAACGGCGTCAGCTCGCGCCGATTTAGGCGGGCAGGATCAACGCTGGCCTGCAGGCTGATGGCGTCCTCCGGGCACACCGCCTGGCAGATGCCGCAGCCAATACAATCGGCGGCGATGAACTGGAGCCTGAAATGGGATGGGGCGGGCATTGGCGCATCGTCGCCGGTCAGCGTCTCGACGCTGAAGCGGATGGCGGCGGTTGGACAGCACCGCGCACACTGTTCGCAGGCGCTGCACGCCGCGCTGACTTCCACAACGGCCCAGGGCAGGTCGTCCAGGCTGATCTCCCCTGCCGCAGCCGGGCCCAGCCGCGCCAGGGCGGCCAGCAGATGGCGCCGCTGATAGGACATTTCTGGCCCCTGCGCCAGCGGCCCAGCCAGTTCGATCGGCGCCAGGGCGTCGGCAGCCACGGTCAGCGCCAGGTGCGTGGTTGTCCGGCGCAGCAGGGTCAGGAACTGGCGCCGGCTGTACGACACATGGCCAAGCGAGTAGAGATCAACCCGATGGGCAGCGGGTGCGATGTCGCGGCGGCCGGAACGGGTCAACACCTGACCGGAACGGCGCCAGGCGGCCAGGAGGCGGTTGGCCTGCGCCGCCTGTGCGGCGATGAGCGGCTGCACCTTTTCCAATGGGCAGGCGGCGCAGTTGCTGTCGTTCAGCCACAGCGGGTGCTGGCGCGGCGCCGCCAAATCGAGCAGTTCGGCCAGCGAAAGCGCGGCCAGGCAACGTCCTGTCTGCAACACCACAGCGACCGGCGCGGCGGTCTGATCGGGCTGCTGGTTGGCCGGGCAGGTCAGCTCGAGAGTCTGCGCACTGGCCGACGCGGCTGCTGCCAGCAATTTGTGATCCTCCTGCGCCTGCCCCGGCGCATCGAAGGCGCCGGTGGGACAGACGGCCAGGCAGACGCCGCAGCGCACGCAGAGGTCTGGCGCCAGTTGCACCTGTGCGCCGGCAACCCGGATCGCCACCGCCGGGCAGGCGTCGGCGCACGCCTGGCAGTGCATCAGGCCGTGAAAGGCATTGAGGCACGCGCCGGGGCGCACCTGCGGCGCGCCGGCGCCAAAAGAGGCCATCAGCTTGTACAGGAGGTTCAGATCGAGCATGGGCCCATTGTAACATGAGCCGCACGGCGACGGAAATATCGAAAGCGAATGCTCGAAGGCGGAGCAGACCGGGCCGGCGCCCCCCTGGCGGCTGTTCGATCCTGTGCGATGCTGAAACCAGGCGGCGAAACGGTTGACAAACGACGCCCGATGTGATAACATATGAATGGACGCTCACATATTGGCGGCACTGGTTCTTGAGAGTAGAGATGGCAACGAATTACGACATGCGGCAGGAGACGCACACGCACGACGCCGATTCCGGCAGCCGCTCTGTGACCTTACTCGGCGCAGAGCAAGCCACGCGGCTGGCCGAGTTGTTCAAGTCGCTGAGCGATCCGACGCGGGTGCGGCTGGTTTCTGCGCTGGCGCAAGCGCCGGAACTGTGCGTCAGCGATTTGAGCGAGTTGGTGCGCATGGGACAATCGGCGGTATCGCATCAACTGGCCTATCTACGCGAGATGCGCCTGGTGCGCATGCGCCGCGCCGGGCGGCGCATCTTCTACGCCCTCGACGACGATCACATCCGGCGCTTGTTCGAACAGGGTCTGGATCATGTCCAACACGGCTGAATCAGTACAGAAGATCAGGCTGGACATGCCGGCGCTGCTGCCAGCGCATGGCGATTGTGACCTCTGCGCAGCGCATCTGCTGGAAGCGTTGCAACAGCAGGAGGGTGTGCGTGAAGCGCACCTGGTGACCGACGACGGGCAGTCGGCGCAGCTCTGCCTGCACTTCGACCCGGTGCGCCTGAGCGATGCCGCGGCGCAGCAGGCGGTGCGCGAGGCGAGCGGGGTGGTGCAGCAGCGTTTTCGCCAGCGCGAGCTGGCCATTGCCGGCATGGACTGCGCCGACTGTGCGCTCAAGCTGGAGCGCGGCGTGGGGCAACTGCCGGGCGTTCAGCAGGCGACGGTCAACTTTACGGCGGGCAAGATGTGGGTGGAGTACGACGCCGATGCGGTGGATCAAGAGGCGATTGCGCTGCGCATCCGTCGCCTGGGCTACCGGGTGCAAGAGCCGGCGCCCGCCGCCGCCAGCAGCGGCTCGCCGGCGCCGCTGGCGGCATTTGCCCGTTTTCTGGTGGGCCATCCGCGCGATGTCTCCACGCTGCTGGCCGGTCTGCTGATCGTTCTGGCGGGCGCGGCGGGCCTGTTGGGCGGCAGCGCAGCGCTGACCACCGCGCTGACCCTGGCGGCGACGGCGGCGGGAGGCTGGTTCGTGGCGCGCCGCGGCCTGACGGCCCTCTGGATCAACCGTGAGCTTGACATGAACTTCCTGATGACGCTGGCGGCGGTTGGCGCCGTCGTCATCGGCGAGGTGCAGGAGGCGGCGCTGGTGATGTTCCTGTTCAGCCTGGGCGAAACCCTGGAGGCCTACACGATGGACCGCGCCCGGCAAAGCATCCGCAGTCTGGTGGCCCTGGCACCGGCAACGGCGACGCGCCTGACCGGCTGCCTGGACTGCGCCGAACATCTGGGCCAGGACGGCTACGCCGGCGGGATTTGCCCCTTCTGCCAGCAGCACGAGGAGCGCGTGCCGGTGACAGAGCTGGCCGTGGGCGATCTGATCGTCGTCAAGGCGGGCGAGCGGCTGGCGATGGATGGCGTTGTGACGGCGGGCAGCTCGGCGCTGAATCAGGCCTCGATCACGGGCGAAAGCGTGCCGGTGGAGAAGGCCGCCGGTGATGAGGTTTTCGCCGGCACGCTCAATGGCCCCGGCACACTGGAAGTGCAGGTGACGCGTCCGGCGGCGCAAAACACGATCAGCCGCCTGATCCATCTGGTGGAGAAGGCGCAGGCGCAAAAAGCGCCCACGGAGCGTTGGGTAAACCGCTTTGCGCGCCGCTACACACCCACCGTGGTGATGGGCGCCCTGCTGGTGGCTGTAGCGCCGCCGCTGTGGGGGGGGCAGCCGTTCTGGAATCTGCCCGATGGAACGCACGGCTGGCTCTATCGGGCGCTGACCATGCTGGTGATTGCGTGCCCCTGCGCCCTGGTGATCTCGACGCCGGTCAGCATTGTCAGCGCGTTGGGACGGGCGGCGCAGATGGGCATCCTGATCAAGGGCGGCGCCTATTTGGAAGCGGTCGGCCGCTTGCAGGCGATGGCGTTCGACAAAACGGGCACATTGACCGAGGGCGCGCCCACCCTGACCGATCTGATCGTTGCGCCTGGCGTCGAAATGACCGAAGATGGGCTGCTGGCGCTGGCCGCGGCGGTCGAAAGCCGTTCGGAACATCCCCTGGCGCAGGCAGTGCTGCGCGCCGCTGCTGCCAAAGACCTGGCGGTGACGCCGGCGCGTGATGTGCAGACGTTCCGGGGGCGCGGCGCCCAGGGTTGGGTGCGCGGCGATCTGATCCAGGTGGGCAATGCGGCGCTCTTTCGCGAGAACGGGCATGATCTGCCTGTTGAGCTGACGGGCGCGCTGGCGCGCCTGGAAGCGAGCGGCAAGACGGTCATTCTGATCGGGCGGGCCGGGACAGGGCCGCTTGGGCTGCTGGCCGTGGCCGATACGGTGCGCGCCGATGCGCGCGAGGCGTTGGCCGGGCTGAAGCGCGCCGGCATCCGGCGCACGATCATGCTGACAGGTGACAACGAGCGCACGGCGAGGGCGATTGCCGGGCAGGCAGGCGTGGACACGGCGCTGGCCAACCTGACCCCGGCGCAAAAGCTGGCCGCCGTGGAAGACCTGTTGGCCGAACATGGCGCCGTGGCCATGATCGGCGATGGCATCAACGATGCGCCGGCGCTGGCGCGGGCGACCGTTGGGATCGTCATGGGTGGCGCCGGCAGTGATCAGGCGTTGGAAACTGCCGACGTTGTGCTGCTGGGCGACGATCTGCGCAAACTGCCGGCGCTGGTGGCGCTGAGCTGGCGGGCGTGGCGCATCGTGCAGCAGAACATCCTGTTCAGCCTGGTCGTCAAGGCGATCTTCATGCTGCTGGCGCTGTTGGGATCGGCCACGCTGTGGATGGCGGTTTTCGCCGACATGGGCGCTTCGCTGATCGTCATTCTGAACGGGATGCGGCTGTTGCGCCCTGCGGCGCCATCATGATGCTGCGCCTGCGGATACAGCGATTGTGCAAATGTACGAATCAATCGGCGAGTTAGCCGGCGAGTTAGTCGGCGAATGACAGAATCAAATGGAGGATTCACAATGTTCAATGCACTGGGGTTCATTATCGTCCTGCTGCTTGTCCTGGCCTCATCGGCCATCAAGATCGTGCAGGAGTACGAACGCGGCGTCATCTTCCGCTTGGGGCGGTTGGTGGGTGCGAAGGGGCCAGGACTTTTCCTGATTATTCCCTTCGTGGACCGCTTCGTCAAGGTAGACCTGCGCACCGTCACGCTCGATGTGCCGGCGCAGGAGGCGATCACGAAAGACAACATCACGGTGAAGGTCAACGCTGTGGTCTATTTTCGGGTGGTTGACCCTTCGGCTGCGGTGGTCAATGTCGAGGATTACCGCCGCGCAACCTGGAACATCGCACAGACAACGCTGCGCAACGTTTTGGGGCAGTCGGAGTTGGACGAATTGTTGCAGCATCGCGAGAGCATCAACAGCAAGCTGCAGCAGATCATAGATGAGGCGACGGAGCCATGGGGCGTCAAGGTTTCGATCGTCGAGGTGAAGGATGTGGAGCTGCCGCAGCCGATGCAGCGCGCCATGGCGCGTCAGGCCGAGGCAGAACGCGAGAAGCGTGCCAAGATCATCCACGCCGAGGGCGAATTCCAGGCCGCACAGCAGCTACGCAACGCCGCCAACACCATCTCTCAGGAGCCTGCTGCGATTCAACTGCGCTATCTGCAAACACTGACCGAAATCGCCGTCGAGAAGAATTCGACGATCATCTTCCCGGTGCCGATTGACCTGTTGGGCGGGCTGCAGAGTCTGGCGAGGCCGGCGGCAAGCGCGCGACCGGATGTCGCCGAAGGCGAGCAGACGCCGTTCTGAGATGGCCAGATCGCGCAATAATTCGGGGCAAAGACCTGTCAGGTTTCCCGAATTGGGGTGAGAGTGCGCGAAAATCGGAATGAGCGTTGCGTTAGGCAACGTCAGGACGACTAGAACCGGTGGGACATGAACGACTGGTTGCAGCGCAATTTCAAGACTCTGGCATTGGCGCTTCTCTGGTTGCTCAGTCTGGGCGGAACAGCTCTCCTGGTGCGCCGGCCAACGCCAGCCGCCATCGAGATCATCCCGCCCCCCACAGCCACTTTCACACCGCTTCCCACTCCCACCTCCACACCGGCGCCGCTGCGAGTCTTCGTCAGCGGCGCCGTTCTGCATCCTGATGTCTACACGCTGGCGCCCGACGCAATCGTCAAAGATGCCGTCACGGCCGCCGGCGGGTTCGACGCCAGCGCCGACCGTGAGAGTCTGAACCTGGCGCAGCCGCTCTACGACGGCGCACAGGTGCATGTCCCCAGTCAGGCCGTCCAAGCCGCCGCGCCGCCTGGCGGGGTCAGTGCGCCGGTCGCCACGCCCACATCGGCTCCCACAGCCTTCTCCAACCCGTCAACGTCACCGACAGCGGCGCCGGCCGCGCCGGGTAGAAAGGTCAATCTGAACACCGCCAGTCAGGCGGAGTTGGAGACGCTGCCCGGCATCGGGCCGGCCCTGGCCCAACGCATCATCGAGGGCCGTCCCTACCGCACGGTCGAGGACCTCAAGAACGTCAAAGGAATTGGCGAAGCCACCTACAGCAAGCTGGCGCCGCTGGTGACGGTGCAATGAACCGTGGCTGACAAATGCACAATTTCCCCATCTCGACATTGCGCCCTGCCCACGTCGGCTGCGCCGGAAGCGGTCGCGATCTCTCTCACTTGCAGCCGCCCCAGCCCACCGGGCGTTCAATCATCATCCCTTTGCTGCCCGCAGATGTCGCGTACCGCCTGGTGCGCGTCTCCCTCAGCGACGATGGCCAGCACATCACTGGCCCGTAGAACCGTGTCCCCACGCGGAATCAGCATGTGCCGTCCGCGCTGCACTGTGGCGATGACGCAGTCACGTGGTCACGCGATTTCGTGTATCTGTTTGCCTGTGCACGGGGCATCCGCTGCGATTCTGATCTCCCCGACGTGCACACCGCTGACCACGCCAAGCCGCACCTGTTGGGCGCGATGGCGCAGCGTCGTCCGGCGGATCAGGGCAATGTCATAGGCTCGAATGAAGGCGTAGGCTGGGATTAGGCCGGAATCAGGCTGCAATCAGGCTGGAATCAGGCTGGAATTAGGCTGGAA
>CAZOLV010000083.1:13873-24324 GCA_964580725.1 uncultured Anaerolineae bacterium
TTAGGCCGGAATCAGGCTGCAATCAGGCTGGAATCAGGCTGGAATTAGGCTGGAACATGGAAAGCAGGTTGTGCGCCGGCTTCCGTCCGTCCCATGCGGAGGTGTAGGGGTGCAGATTTCTCTCAAAACCCTTTCATCTTTTCCGCCGCCCTCGACCTCCTGCCGCCGACCGCCCGCGGCGCGGGCGCGCTCAGAGGCGCCTGATCTCGTAGCCGGCGGCGCGTAGAAGGCGATTCAGTGCGCTGGCCAACCCGCCGGTGCGGCGCGGCGACCTGCGCGCCGGTGAGTGCAGAATCGCCGCGATCTCTTCGTCACTCTTGCCATTGATCCAAGGGTACGCGGCGATGTGGGCGCGATTCCCCTTGCACGCCGCCACCGTCACGCGATCTGCCGGCTTGAACGGGTCGCGCGGGGCGTAACATTCGAAGACCGTAGTGAACCCGATGTCGGCCAACAGCCTGACCAGCGATTCCCGCGTCAGCCGGAAACTGTGGAGATTGTCCAGCGACGATTGCAGCCGGCTGCGGCGCAGTTCCTCTGGGTCTCGCTCCTCATGTTCACGCCAGCGGCTGCCGCGATAGGCCCGGCCACGAAAAGCGGCTTCCTCTTGCGCCTCCAGGCTGATGTGCGTGTCAATCACGATGAAATCCCGGCATAGCGCATGGACATGCTCCAATGTCTCGAACAGGTCTGGCGTGTCGAGATGGTAGAGAATGCCGAGCAGATAGACGATATCGAACTGACCGTGCGTTTCGAGACGCACACGACGCACATCGTTCTGCTCGAACCGCAGATGGCGCAGGCCCAGGCGTGTAGCCACCTCCTGCCCCTGGCTCATGCGCTCGGTCCTGCCATCCACCGCCAGGACGCTGGCGCCGCGCAACGCCGTTTCGATCGCATAGACGCCCTCACCGCACGCCAGATCAAGCACGCGCAGATCGGCCAGCGGCCTTTGCGCCAGGTCATGCACGATCTGCATGACGCGGCGCAGCGCCACGCCATTCGGATTGTGGGGATCGGGCAGTTCGGATTCACGGCCTTTCGCCGCAAATAGATCGAGCGCTGCCTGATCGAGAGAAAAAACGAGATCTTCGGTCAACACGGTCTTCTCCTGAGATGATGCGTTCGTCGCCGGCTGCGCAGGCGAGCAGATCGAGGCGCCGTTTGCTCGGCCTGCGAGTATGGGCAGTTGTCGCGGGCAATGAACGTTCGTCCATGCCCGGCCGGCCCCTGTGCGTCACATTCTACCATACGCCCCCAGGCCGGACAAGCGAGCCGCGCCAATTCCTGCGCCGTTCGGGCGCGTCGTTTGCCGTCACACAGTGTTATAACGATGCGTAAGATCCAACGAATGAAGCGCCGCCCAGCGTGGGGCCTGACTGCACGACGCAGCCATTCACCACGCCGCGGCGTTTCTTGTGCAATTCTGGAGGTCGTCAATGAAGAGACGCGTTGTCGTGACCGGGCTAGGAACCGTATCGCCGGTCGGCCTCGACGTGCCAACGAGCTGGGAAGCGCTCAAAGCCGGCAAAAGCGGCGTCGGCCGCATCACCTGTTTCGACCCAAGCGCCCTCAAAACCCAGATCGCCGCCGAGGTCAAAGGCTTTGACGCCACGAAATACATGGACACCAAAGAGGCCCGCCGCCTCGATCCATACATCCACTTTGCCTGGGCGGCCACCGTCGAGGCCCTGGCCGATTCTGACCTCGATCTGGCGCACGAGGATCGCGAACGCATCGGCGTCATCGTTGGCTCGGCGGTGGGCGGCATTCAGACGCTGCTCAGCCAGTACGACGTGCTGCAGCAGCGCGGCGTGCGCCGGCTCAGCCCCTTCTTCATCCCCGCCATGCTGGTTGACAGCGCCGGCGGGCAAATCGCCATTCAGCTTGGCATCCGCGGCCCCAACATGGGGGTCATCAGCGCCTGCGCCACCGGCACCAGCGCCGTGGGCGAAGCGGCCGAAATCGTGGCGCGCGGCGACGCCGAGGTGATGATCGCCGGCGGCGCTGAAGCGGCCCTTGTCCCCCTCACCGTCGGCGGCTTCGACGTGATGGGCGCCATGTCAACCCGCAATCACGATCCGGCGGGCGCCTGCCGTCCCTTCGACGCCGACCGCGACGGCTTCTTGATGGGCGAAGGCAGCGCCATTCTGATCGTCGAGGCGCTCGATCACGCCCTGGCGCGCGGCGCCCGCATCTACGGCGAAGTCCTCGGCTACGGTTGCAGCGCCGACGCCTATCACATGGCCGCTCCCGCCGAAAACGGCGAGGGCGCCATCGTCGCCATGCGCATGGCCGTGCGCAAGGCCGGCATCCGGCTCGCTGAGATTGACTACATCAACGCCCACGGCACCGCCACCAGACTCAACGACAAGGGCGAAACCCTGGCCATCAAGACCGTCCTGGGCGAACACGCCTATCGTGTCGCCATCAGCTCCACCAAATCTATGACGGCCCACCTCCTGGGCGGCGCCGGCGCCTTCGAAGCGCTGGTTTGCCTCAAAGCGATGCAGGAGGGCATCATCCCGCCGACGATCAACCTGGCAACGCCCGACCCGGAATGTGACCTTGACTATACGCCAAACGTGGCGCGGCGTGCGAACATCGAGGTAGCACTGTCCAACTCGTTCGGTTTCGGCGGTCACAACGCCACGATCGTTCTGCGCCGTTGGTCTACGCCGGCGCTCAATCCGGCAGCCACACACTGACCGCCGGCGCGACAAAGAAAGGGATCAATCATGGCGCGCTATGCACAAATCGTCGGTTGGGGCTGCTTTGCACCCGAAAGGGTTCTGACCAACCGCGATCTGGAAGGCATCATGGAAACCTCGGATGACTGGATCGTGACCCGCACCGGCATCCGTGAACGTCACATCGCCTCCAACCCCCGTGAAACCACCGCCACCATGGCCACCAAAGCGGCGGCGGCGGCGTTACGCGTGGCGGGCGTCTCGGCCAACGAGCTTGACCTCATCATCTGCTCCACCTCGTCGCCCGAACACATCTTCCCCGCCACCGCCTGCCTGGTGCAGGATGCGCTCGGCGCCGAGCGCGCCGGCGCCTTCGATCTGAGCGCCGCCTGCTCCGGCTTCGTCTACGCCCTGACGCTGGCGCGCAGCATGATCGTCAGCGGAGCGGCGCAGAACGTGCTCGTATTGGGCGCCGAAACCCTCTCGCGCATCGTAGATTGGAGCGACCGCGCCACCTGCGTCTTGTTTGGCGATGGCGCCGGCGCGCTGCTGCTCAGCGCCAGCGAAGAACCGGGCGGCATCCTGGCCAGCGTGCTCGGCTCGGATGGCTCCGGGGGCGATCTGCTTTCGCTGCCCGCCGGCGGCAGCCGCATGCCAACGACGCTGGAAACAGTCGCCGGTCGCCAGCATTATGTCAAAATGGATGGCGGCGCCGTCTTCCGCTTTGCCACGCGCATCATGGCGGTTGCCACGCGCGAGGTGGTCAAGAAGGCCGGCCTGACGATGGACGACATTGATCTGATCATCCCACATCAGGCCAATGCACGCATCATCGAGTCGGCGGTGCAGCGCCAACTCAAGATTCCGAGCGAGAAGATTTTCGTCAATCTCGACCGTTACGGTAACACCTCCACCGCTTCGATTCCGCTGGCGCTGTGCGAAGCGATCGAGGCGGGGCGCGTCAAGAAGAACGATCATCTCGTCTTTGTCAGCTTTGGCGCCGGTCTCACCTGGGCCGCGACGGCGGTGCGTTGGGGCGCACCGACGCCGGCACCGCATCCCAAATGGTGGCAGGAGGCGCAACGACAGGGCGCCTACGGCGCAGCGCGCGCCCGTTCCACAGTGCGCCGTATCCTGCGCAAATACGATCAGTTGGCCGAGGATATTCGGTCGAGCGACATCGAGCTGCCCCGGTTCCGGGTGTTCGGCCTGGGCAAGCGCGAGGCAAAGAAGGGGGAGCAGAACGGCAGTGAATGAGCACTGCGTACGCAGGTGGGGACAGTCCTGCGGCAAGTGGGGCCGGTGATGCTGAGTTCCGAGGCGTTCGAGGCGTTGGTGGTGGAGGCGTTGGCCAGTTTGCCCGATCAGATTCTGGGCTATCTGCGCAACGTGGCGGTCACTGTCGAGCGTTGGCCGACGCGTCAACAACTGGCGCGCAGCGGTTTGGGGCCGGGATACACCCTGTTCGGTCTGTACGAGGGCATTCCGCTCACACGCCGCGATTCCGGCTACAACCTTGTGCCGCCCGATCGCATCACGATCTTTCAAGGCCCCATCGAGCAGACCTTTAGCGCCCCGGAGGCAATCTGCCAACAGGTGCGCAAGACCGTCATCCACGAGCTGGCGCATCACTTCGGCTTCGACGAAGACGAGATTCGCGAGCTGGGTTATGGCTGAAACGCAGACAGGCGCGCCGCCCCGTCTTGCGTCCGCCCCGAACAGGATGCGGCAACGGACGCAAGGCGAGGCGCGCTGCGGCGGGTCAATCGTCCGCTTTACTGCCCACCAGGGTGATGTTGCAGCCGACCTGGTAGACCGCTTCGGGGTGATTCGGATTCGTGATCTTGCCGCTGGCGTAGAAACCAACGCTGCCCGTCTTAAACTCCTTGGCGGGCGCGGTTAGTTCGCCCCACTTCTCGCCGTTCGGTCCCAGGACTGCCAACACCAGCACCCGCGGCGCTTGTTCATCTCGTTTGCCTGCCATTGTGACCTCCATCCGGTTCATCTTCATCTTCATCTTGACCAATCGTGAGTTGCATCATGCGTTGCATCGCAAGCTGCACCGTGCATGACGCGCTGTGCGCTCGCAGCCGAATTATAGCATGGACACCCAAAAAGAGCGCCGCGCCGCCCCGGCCGCAGACGTCAGCGCCGGTGGGCTGTTGCCACGACGAACGGCCAACGCCTGCGCAAAATCAAAGCCGGCCTTTAACGTTTTTCCAACGCAGCGCGGCTATCATCAGAATCCGGAAAAATCCTGATCGCCAGGCTCGACGCCTCCGTAAAGCAAAAAAAGAGAAAAAGATCAAGACGACGATCAGGCAAGACAATCAAACAAGAGGAGAGACGCTCTATGCCTCAGCAAGCCCACGAGTTTCGCGCCGAGATCCAGCAGTTGCTCGACATTCTCGTTCATTCACTCTACACCGAGCGTGAGATTTTTCTGCGCGAACTGATCTCCAACGCATCCGATGCCCTCAGCCGGGTGCAGTTCGAGATGCTGACCCAACCCGATGTGCTCGACCCTGACGCCGAACTGGCCGTGCGGGTGAGCTATGACGCCGCCGCCAACACGCTGACCGTCAGCGATACGGGCGTCGGCATGACCCAGGAGGAGATGACAACGAACCTCGGCACGATCGCCCATTCGGGCGCGGCGGCCTTTCTGCGCCAGCTAGCGCAAGACAAGCGCCCCGCCGCCGAGCTAATCGGCCAATTTGGCGTCGGTTTTTATTCCGCCTTCATGGTCGCCGACCGCATCCAGGTCATTTCACGTTCCTACCGGCCAGACGCCGCAGCCGCCGAATGGATTTGCGACGGGGGCAGCAGCTACACCGTCGGCACGGCCACGCGCAGTGCGCGCGGCACCGATGTGATCCTGCACCTGAAGGCCGACGCCAACGAGTTCCTGGCCCCTTGGCGGCTGGAAGCGATCATCAAGAAACACTCCGATTTCGTCGCGTTTCCGATCTACCTGGACGGCAAGGCGGTCAATCAACGCACGGCGCTCTGGCGCCGCACGCCGCGCGAGGTGACCGAGCAGGAGTACCACGATTTCTACCGCCAACTCACGTTCGACCCCAACCCGCCGCTGCTGCACCTGCACTACGTGGCCGACGCCCCCGTGGACATTCACGCCGTGCTCTTTGTTCCCGCACAGCATGAGCGCGGCCCCTTTGCCATGCGTCAGGAGGATGGCCTCAAGCTCTACTCGCGCCACGTCCTCATCCAACAGGCCAACAAGGACCTGTTGCCCAACCATCTGCGCTTCGTGGCGGGCGTGCTCGACTCCGAGGACATTCCCCTCAACGTTTCGCGCGAGACGGTGCAAAACAACCGGCTGCTGACCCAAATCCAGAAGGCGTTGGGCAGTCGCCTCATCAAAGAGTTGGGCAGCCTGGCCAGCGAAAAGCCAGACGACTACCGCGCCTTCTGGCGTGAGTTTGGCGGCTTTCTCAAAGAAGGCATTGCCACCGATCAGGGCAGCCAGGAAGCGTTGGCGCCACTGCTGCGTTTTCACTCGACGCTCGCCGCCAGCGCCAGCACCAACGAATGGGTCAGCCTGGATGAGGTGATCGAGCGCATGGCGCCCGACCAAAACGCCATCTACTTCATCCTGGGCGAAGACCTCACCTCGGTGCAGCGCAGCCCGCATCTCGACCCCTTCAAGCAGCGCGGCATCGAGGTCTTGACCCTGGTCGAGACGATTGACAGCTTCTTGATGGTGGCGCTGCGCGAATATCGAGGCAAGGCGTTCAAGAACGTTGACAGCGCCGAACTCGACCTGCCGCCGCTGACCGCCGAGCAGGCCGCACAGCAGCCCCAGGCCGCCGAGGTTGACGACGACGCCTTCCTGCGTCTGGTCGAGCGTTTCAGCGCCGTTTTGGGCGACCGGGTACAGAGCGTGCGGGCGTCCAGGGCGCTCAGCAGCAGCCCCTGCCGGTTGGTCACGCCCGAAGGAGCGCTCAACCAGGAGATGCAGCGCGTCTACAAACTGCTCGAACAACCGTTCACCGCCCCCAAGAAGATTTTGGAACTCAACCGCAGTCATCCACTGGTGCAAGACCTGGCCTTCCTGGTTGCTCGCAACCGTGAAGAGAGCCTGGCGACGCTGGAGATCGAACAGCTCTACGAAAGCGCGCTGCTGCAAGAGGGGATTCATCCCAACCCTGCCGCCGCCGCGACCGGTATTCAGGAACTGCTGGCGCATGCGGCGCGCATCGCCCGGCAGATTCCGTCCGGAACAGACTGAATGGATGCCTTCAGCCTGGCCGATTGGCTGATCGTGGCGCTGGCGGCGGCCGCCGCCGGCGCCATCAACGCCCTGGCAGGTGGCGGCACACTGGTTTCTTTCCCCGCTCTGACCGCCCTGGGGCTGCCGGCGGTTGTCGCCAGCATCACCAACACCGTCGCCCTGACGCCCGGCTACCTGGGCGCCACCTGGGCGCAATTGCGCGATCTGCAAGGGCAGGAGCGGCGCCTGTGGCTCTTCATCCCTGCTGCCGGCCTGGGTGGCATCGGCGGCGGCCTGCTCCTGCTCCTGAGCAGCGAACGCCTCTTTCGTGGCCTGATCCCGCTGCTCATCATCGGCGCCGCCGCGCTGCTGGCGGTGCAGCCGCGGTTGCGCGCCTGGCTGACCGCCCGTCCGCATGACGGCGCGCCGGCTCGAACGTACCGTTGGGCGACATTGCCGATCTTCGCCGCCGCCCTCTACGGCGGCTACTTCGGCGCCGGGCTGAGCGTCATCGTCCTGGCCGTTCTCGGCCTGGCCCTGGATGACGATCTGACCCGGCTCAACGCACTCAAACAGGCGCTGGCCTTTGCCGTCAACGTGACAGCGGCGCTCTTCTTTCTCTTCTCCGGGCGCATCGTCTGGCCGGTCGTGTTGGTGATGGCCCTCTTTGCCCTGCTGGGCGGCGCGTTGGGCGGCCGCCTGGCCGGCCGCATTCCGCCGGAGTTGCTGCGTCGCCTCGTCGTCGTCATCGGCCTGGGCGTTGGGCTGATCTATCTGTTCGACTGAGGGCCGGGCCAATACGGCTGCGCCCGCCCGTGGCAGTTGCAGCAATTCCAAATGTGGGGTCGGATCTGGGCCAATGGGGGTGATTGGAGGGGGAGCGAAGAACAGATGAGAGCATCGCTGCTGACGCAGTATGGTCTCTTTGAAATCATCGGCGACTTTGCGTCCGGTCTGGTACACCGTGTCCCAGAGGTGGGCGACGACACGCAGGCCAGCGCGGGTCGTGGTGCGTTCGAGCAAGATCTTGGTTTGTTGCTGACCGGTCAGGATCGCGCCTTGCATGGTGCGAGTGAGATGTGGGAAGACACGGTGTTCGACCGGGTTCCACTTGGAGCAATAGGGTGGATCATGCGCCATTCGGATCGTGACTTTCAAGGTGTTGACCAGGCGCTGCAATTCGGTCTTGAAGACGAGGTGGCGAAAAGACCTCGATCACTTCCTTGGTGTAGAGTTGGCCGGCCCGATACAGGTCACCCAACAACTCTTTCTTCTTGGTGTCGGTTTTGGGTATTCTCCTGGCATGAATGCCACAAGGATACCCACATCCGGCCCAATTGGCGATCAGGTAAGTTGTTTTTCCGCCGTTCCTTAGAGCAATGGACATCAAACCGATTCGCTCAGGAAGTGACTACCGTGCGGCTCTCCAGGAAATCGAAACGCTGAGGATGCGCAGCCAGGTTCACCTGCAGAGGATCGCCTGGGCGTCGTCCACGGCCTGGTCGGTGGCGATGACCGCGGGCACGCCCGCCGCCAGCAGGTTGGCGTGTCAGAGGTCGGGCAGCCGTTGAGGAAGACCAGTAGCAGCCCGCGCTGTTGGGCCAGGAAGCGCGCCAGGCCGCCGGCGTTGGCAGCCGCGGGCGCACCTGCGGCCGTCTCCAGCAGCAGCCGGTGGCCGTCGGCGTGGCCGCCGAAGTGGAAGAGCGCGATGCGGTCCTGGTAGCGGGCATCCTGGAAGACGTCCAGGATGTCGGCGGCGGTGGCGTTCTGGCGCAGCACCAACTCGCAGTGGCCGCGCCCCTCCGCGACGGCCAGCGCCCGCTGCACCTGCCGCGCCTCCTCCGGCAGGTTGCGCAGGTAGCGCGCCCGGTCGTCGCGGTCGTTGGCGAAGGCGAGGAAGAGGATGGGCTTGGCGGTGGTGGTCATTGGTTCATTCTCGTTTGACAAGGACTAGGCTGGACTTCCTGGTCGACGCATCCATCACGATGGCACGGTAGCGGTCGCCGCTGCGGGTGATGAGAAGGAGGAAGTTGCGGTAGGTGATGAGGATCCTGGGTGGGTCTCGGTTTCTCTGTTTGCCAGCCGCGCTGCGTCGTTGAAGGCGGTCATGTCATTGCGCCTCTTAAGTCAGCGTGCGCAGGGAGTGCGAACTTTGGTCGCACTTGCAACACCTCGAACGCGTACGCCGTCGTTGATCTCCTGGCTGCACCGAACGTCGCACACGGCGGCCGAATGGCGGTCGGGCGCGCGGAACCTGAGCGTCACTTTGTAGGGGTTCTTGGGACCGGCCCGAAGGTCGCGGAAGCGTTCGGTGTTGAGCACGAGCTTGTACTCACGCGAGGCGATGGGGCGGCTGCACTTTGAGAACCCGGTACGGCTTGTTTGACATCGTATACAGCACCAAATATAATACCACTGGCTAACAAACCATCGGAGGCGCTCATGCCAAGGCTTCAGATCGTACTTGACACCAACGTTCTTATTGCCGCGCTGCGTTCGCCCCGCGGGGCGTCTTACCGCGTGTTAGGACTGCTCGGCAAAGGACACTTCGACGTTCACATCTCGGTGCCGTTGGTCCTGGAATATGAGAGCGTTGCCTTGCGACACCTCGATGACCTGCCGATCAGCCGCGGCGATGTCGAAGACTTAATCGATTACATCTGCCACGCAGGTGTCGCCCATGAGATTTACTACACCTGGCGTCCATTCCTGAGCGACCCGGATGATGACATGGTCTTGGAAGTGGCCACTGCCAGCGGCAGTGATGCCATTGTCACCTTCAACAAGCATGACTTTCGCGGATGTGAGCGCTTTGGAGTGCGACTGCTTACGCCAGCTGAACTCCTGCGTGAGATCGGAGTGTTAAAATGAGCGCATTGAGTTTACGTTTGCCCGAGTCGCTCCACGCGCAGGTGCGCGAGTTGGCGGAGCGCGATAAGGTTTCGATCAACCAATTCGTCACCCTGGCGGTGGCTGAGAAAGTTGCCGTGTTGCGCACCCTGGACTACCTCGAGCAGCGCGGCCAGCGCGGCAGTCGCGAGCGGTTCGACCGCGTGCTGCTGAAGGTCGCCGAGGCGGACTTGGAGCCTTACGAGGTCGATCGCTTGTCTGAATGAACTGGCCTCGCCTGCCGGCGCCTCCACCACGAAGGCCCGGAAGCGCTCGCCGGTGCGGGTGATGAAGAGGTCAGAGTTGCGATAGGCGGTGATGGTCATGTGGCTCTAGTCCAAGCCATACTGCCGTCGTTCTTCCGGCGTCAGCAGCGGCGGGTCGCGCTGGATCAAGCGCTTGGCTTTGTCAAGCAGATCTTCGATATTCGCGTCCCAGATACGGGCGCTCTGGTCGCCACTGGCAGTGACGATCTGCGTGCCGTCCGGGCTGTAGGCCGCCGAGTTGACCCGGTCGGTGTGGCCGCGGAGGGTGCGCACTTCCTGCCCGGTGGCGGCGTCCCAGATGCGGGCGGTGTTGTCGGCACTGGCGGTGACGATCTGCGTGCCGTCCGGGCTGTAGGCCGCCGAGTAGACAGG
>CAZOLV010000084.1:0-5618 GCA_964580725.1 uncultured Anaerolineae bacterium
ACGCCCACAATCATCCTTTTCCTAAACCAGGTGACACTTATGGGTAATCACCAGACGCATTGGCGCGACTTTACGTTTTTTGATGATCGTAGTAAAATGGCAGCATGATCCGCATTTTGCACTTCGCCGATTTGCATTTGGGCATGGAGAACTACGGTCGGCTCGATCCGGCCACCGGCCTATCGACGCGGGCGCTCGATTTCTTGCGCGTGTTCGACGAGTTGATCGCCTATGCGGTGCAAACGGACGGGTCTGGGCCGGTTGATCTGGTGCTCTTCGCCGGCGATGCGTTCAAGACGCGCGATCCAAGCCCCACCTACCAGCGCGAGTTTGCCCGACGCATCCATCTGCTGGCCACGACGCACGGTATCCCGGTCTTCCTGTTGGTGGGCAATCACGATGTCCCCAACGCCAGCGGGCAGGCGCACAGTCTGGAGATCTTCAGCACGCTCGAAGTCCCCGGCGTCATCGTGGCGCGCCGGCCCGATCTCTTCACCATCGAGACGCGGCATGGACCGCTGCAGATCGTGGCCGTGCCCTGGGTCAACCGCAGCGCCCTGCTGACCAGGGATGAGTACACGGGGCTGAACCTGGATGACCTCAACCAGACGATGCTGAGCAAGCTGGACAGCGGGCTGCAGGCCATTTTTGCCCGTGTCCGGCCTGATGCGCCGATCATCATGACGGTGCATGGGACGGTGCAGGGTGCGATGTTTGGGTCGGAACGCAATGTGATGCTTGGCCATGACCTGGTCTTGCCGCGCTCTCTGTTCGATCAGCAACCACCTGTCAGTTATGTCGCCATGGGACACATCCACAAGCATCAGTCTGTGGGCGACGACCCGCCCATCGTCTACGCCGGCAGTCTGGAACGGGTTGACTTTGGCGAGGCGAGCGAGGAAAAGGGTTTCGTGATGGTCGAGCTGGATGGAGCGGGCAGCAGGGCGCGCTGGCAGTTCCAGCGCGTGGCGGCCAGGCGCTTCATCAGTTTGAACATCGAAGCGCGGGCGGCCGATCCGACAGAGACGATCATTTCGGCCATCGAACGCCAGCCGATCGCCGATGCAGTCGTCAAAGTCATCATCCGCACGACGCACCAGGTCGAGGCGCTGATTGACGATCAGCGGATCATGAAGGCGCTGGCGCCGGCCTGCTACGTCACATTGAGTCACGATGTCGAACGCACGGCCCGCAGCCGGCTTTCCGGTGACACGGAGAGCGTCGAGGCGTTGACGCCGGAAGAAGTGCTGAAGCGTTACTTCAGCTATCGCCAGGCCACGCCTGAGCGCATCGAGCGGTTGCTGCAGGCAGCCACCCCGATTTTGCACCCTGAACAAGAGGCATGATGTAGGGCCAGGCAGTACCCTGGCGCTGTCTTTCGCACCGGGGAGGTGAACGATGAGCGTTTCGCTGCATACCACGGTTGGTCAGTTGGAAATCGCCCGCGGCCAACGTCGCGACCATGCGCCCAATGTGCGCGCCGTCGAGCCTGGCGAAGGCAAGGGCAATCTCTATCTGCTGATCGAGTTGACAGGCCCACAGGAGGGGCGCTCCCGCCTCTACCGTCAAATCCTCAACGAAGTGCAATCAACCTACTACGAAACGGCGGGCAATGTGACCGATGTGCTGCACATGGCGGTTTCACAGGCGCATCACCTGCTCGAACAGGCCAACGCCGGACGCAGCGCAGAGCAGCGTTGGCGCGGCGGCATGAGCTGTCTGGCGCTGTGGCAAGATCACGTCTATCTGGCGCAAGCCGGTCCGGCAACAGTCATGGTGACGCATCCGGCCACCGTCGAGATGTTCCCGGCCTACGCCGAGCCGCCCCAGGGTGCGCTGGGCGACGAAAACGCACCCATGATTGATCTGTACCACACCAACATCGAACCGGACAACACGATCCTGCTGCTGGAGAACGGCTGGGGCGATCAGGCCGACCTCGAAGCACTGGCCAGTGCCGCCGTGGCGCCAACGATGGACAAGGTGTGCGAATACCTGGTGCAGTTGGGCGCCGCTGCGCACCTGACTGCGCTGATCGTGATGGTCGCCGCAGCGCCGGCGGCGCGCAGCGCCAGGCCGGTCACTGCGCCGGCGACGACGGCGCCCTCCGCCCCGCTGCCGCGTCCGGCGCCGGTGCCGCTAGTGGCCGATGACGAAGATGAGGTCGGGCAGGACGAGCAGGCCGACTGGGACGCCGAAGATGCCTGGTGGGAGGAGGCGGAACCGGTCGAGCCGGTGCCGCTCCCCGCTGCTCCCAAGCCGGCAAGAAAACGACCTGCGAGCGCCGGCGGCCTCATGCAGACGGGGCGCAACTTGCTCGAGCAGATATTGCCAGACTCCGCCCAACGTACAGCGCCCGCGGTCAAACCGCCGGCGGCCAAACCAGCAGTCGCCGCGCCGGCCGTCGAAACGCCGCGCCGCCCCACGCGCGCACGTCCCAAACCAACAGCGCAGCCCGCCTCGCGCAGTCGCTGGCCGCTGATCCTGGCCATTGCCATTCCACTGCTGGCGTTGTTGGTCGCCGGGGCGATGTATCTGCTGCGGGCGCGTGACCGTGAACAGCGGTTCCAGTCGCTCCTGCAAGAGGCGCAAGGAACGATCGCCGCCGTCGCCGCGCTGGACGAGACGCAGGCGCGGGCGCTACTGGCCGCCGCTCAAACCAAAGTGGCCGAGGCGCTGGCGCTCAAGCCGGGCGACGCCGAGGCGCAGGATGTGCGCACCCGCATTCAGACCGAACTGGATCGCGTCAACCGGGTCACGCCGCTCTACCTGGTGGCGCCGCTCAAAGAATTCGAAGGCGCCGGGCGCGAGCTGGCGCGCGTGCTGGTGGATGGGGTCAACATCTTCGTGCTCGACCGCGGGCGCGACGTTGTGGAGCGTTACCGGCTCAACCAACTGGGCGATGGCCTGCAGCCAAACGATGGCGGGCCGCTGGTGACGCGGGGCCAGCCGGTCGGTTCGCTGGTGGTTGGCGAACTGGTGGATATGGCCTGGGCGCCGCCCGTTGGCCCGCGCACCGATTCGACCCTGCTGGTGCTCGATGCGAGCGGGATGCTGTACGAGTTCCGCGACCCGTGGGAGCTGAAGGCGCGCCCCGTGGCGATGCGCGAAATGTGGAAAAGCCCGCGCCTGATCTCGAGCTATCAGGGCAACCTCTATGTCCTCGACAACTCCCTGCAACAGGTCTTGAAGTACCGCCCCGGTGCCGATCTGGCTTACGATTCGGCGCCCGATCAATACTTCCCGCCGCAGACGCCGATTGATCTGACGAGCGCGGTGGATATCGGCATTGACGGCAACATCTGGATTCTGTCGAGTCAAGGCAGTGTGCAGAAATATCTCAGCGGTCAAGCCGAAGCCTTCAGCTTGCAGGGTTTGCCTGGCGCGCTCAAGCAGCCAGTGGGGCTGTTCGTCGGCATCGACGGGGGCGTCGAGGTCAACAACCTGTACGTCGCCGACGCCGGCGACGGCGTCATCTATCAGTTCGACAAGAACGGTGTCTTCACGCGCCAGTTCCGCGAGGCTGACAGCAAGAAGCTGCAGGGGTTGCGCAGCCTCTTTGTGGATGAACCGGGTGCGCGCTTCCTGCTGCTGACCAGCACGGCGCTCTATCGGGCCGACATTCCTCGCTGAAACAACCGTCATCTCGCAATCTGACGGAAACGACAAGCCCGGACGCTCTTGCGTCCGGGCTTGTTGATTATGAAGCGGGAGAGGTCAGAGGTCAGAGGCCAGGATGACGTCGGCGATGTGACTGGCGGGGCGCTGAGAGCGGCGTGACGGCCAGGCCAATCATGGCCAAGAGAGCGACGATGCTCGCCGTCAGCGAAACCCGTTGTGCGTGCGTTGCCTGACCTGCGTCTGGTTGAACCTGCCTTGCTTCGTCGCCCTCGCTCACGCTGGAACCGGCGGCCAGACGGAGCGAGCCTGTCAGCGCCACATCCAGATGCGATACCGGCGGTTGAACGTCCGATTGTCGTGCGTCGCTGCGACCGGCGCCGGCCAGAGGAGCGATCAAACAGGCGAACATGACGAAAGCAGCAACGTACAGAAAGCGCAAGAGCCAGACTGGTCTGGCGTCTCGCCGCGCCGCGATCTCGAAAACATGCGGGGTCGGTGTGCGATTGTCGAACCTTGTTTGCACCATCATCATTGCCTCCTGAGACGGCTCGATCAGTTGAAAATACGTCTCGAGCATCATTGTGACACGAAGATGGCTGGTTGGCAACAGTACCGCGGTCATGAAACACAATGGCGCAGGCATCCTCCCGAATCCCTTGCGCCTGATCTCAGAGAGAGCGCGCCGCCTCCTGCAAGATGGCTGCCGAACGCTGTAGGGCGATCAACTCGCCAGGGCTGAGATCGGGCAGCAGGACACCTTCGACGCCGTCGTGATCCACGACGCTTGGCAGGCTCAGGCAGACATCGTTCATGCCAAACTGCCCCGTCATCAAGGTGGAGACGGTGAGGATCGTGTTCTGATCGCGCAGGATGGCTTCGACGATGTGGCGAACACCCAAACCAATGGCGTAGTAGGTGGCGCCTTTACGGGCAATGATCTCATAGGCAGCGCGGCGCACCTGCAAGTCAATCTCTTCCTGCAACGTCGCGCTGTAGGCGATGCCGCGCTGGCGGCAGAATTCATCCAATGGCAGGCCGGCGACCGCGGCGCGGCTCCAGACAATCACTTCACTGTCGCCATGCTCGCCGATGACGTAGCCGTGCACGCTGCGCGGATCCACGCTGAGTCGTTGACCGACCAGGGCGCGCAGGCGGGCGGTGTCCAGGACGGTGCCGGAGCCAATGACGCGGCTGGGCGGGAACCCGGAGAGCTTGAGGCTGATGTAGGTCAAGATGTCAACGGGGTTGGAGACGATCAGCAGGATGGCCTGCGGCGCTGCGGCGACGATCTGCGGGATCATCTGGCCGAAGATTTCGGCGTTGCGCTTGACCAGATCGAGGCGCGTCTCGCCGGGCCGTTGTGCAGCGCCCGCCGTAATCACGACGATTTGGGCGCCGGCGCAGTCGGCATAGGTCCCGCCACGCACGGTGACTGGTCGCACGAACGATGAGCCGTGCATCAGGTCCATCGCTTCGCCTTCGGCTTTGCGTTCGTTGACGTCAATCAGCACGATTTCAGCGGCCAGGCCACTGATCATCAGGGCGTAAGCGGCGCTGGCGCCCACCGCGCCGACGCCGATCATGGCAATTTTCATGGTTTGTCTGTCTCCTCCATTTGTCTGTCTCTTCCATCGGAAGTCCAAAAGTCAAAATGCCAAAATGTCAAATCGAATCTGGTTAGATCGAATCTGGCGCGGCCAGCGGCTGTCACCCACTGCCCCAGGCATTTGCAACGAGCTGGACATCGTCCATATCTACGATGCCATTGTGGTTGAAGTCGAAACGCACGTCTGGGGTATTCCAGACAGTTGCAATGATTTGCACATCAACCACGTTCAGAACGCCATCGCCATTCAGGTCGCAACACGGCCAGGGGGTAGGAACGACGGTTGCGGTCGGTGTTCCGGTCGGCGTTTCGGTGGGGGTGGGTGTTCCGGTCGGGGTTTCGGTGGGAGTGGGTGTGCCGGTCGGCGTTTCGGTGGGAGTGGGGGTGCCGG
>CAZOLV010000084.1:5718-23813 GCA_964580725.1 uncultured Anaerolineae bacterium
GTGCCGGTCGGCGTTTCGGTGGGAGTGGGGGTGCCGGTCGGGGTGGGAACATACAGCGGGTGTGAGTCAACCACAACGCCGCTGCGGGTGATGAATCGAAAGACGATCTGCGTCGTCGTCGCTTCGATGAGCATGGCACCAAAGTCGCCGTTGTAGCGCACGATGCTGCCGCTGATTGGCGTACCAAAACCGTAGATCGAATAGCCGCCCAGGCCATTGACGAAAAAGGGAATGCCATCGCGCTCGATGCGCTCGTAGGTGTGATCGTGACCCGCCAGGACTGCGCTGGCGCCCCAGTCGGCATAGGGCCATTGCAGCGTGGCGTTGGAACCGTGCGCCGACGATGAAAAGGGCGCATGATGGAGCAAGATCAGTTTCCAGGGCTCGGCCGCTGTCGCCAGTGCATTTTGCAGCCAAAGGGCCTGTGCAGAGGTCGCCGTGATGCCATCCGGTTCGTGATAGTCGCTGTCGAGCATGAAGAAATGCACCGGGCCGCGCGCCAGATCGTAATAGCGTTCGTTGCCGGGCAGGGTGAAGTAGTCGAGATAGGGCTGTGCGTTCGTGGTGAGCCAGTCATGGTTGCCCGGTGCGGGGAAGAACTTGTTTTCCGTTGCGCCGGCGCCGTAGCTTCCAGTGTAGGGAAAGATGAAATCGTGGTAGAACTGGCCGATGTTGGCGTCAATCGTGCTGGCAGCGCCGCTCGGATAGTTGTTGTCGCCCACCGTCAGCGTCAGGTCGGGATTCCAACCGTGGACGAGCGCAGCGACATCGGCTTCGAAGCCGCTGCCGCTGCCATAATCGCCGATGACGGCAAAGCGCAGGGTGTCGGCGGGCGCCAGGGGCAGCGGTGTGGGGGGGAGATGGGCGGGCAGCGTTTCCAGGGAGATTTGCGTGGCGCGCGCCAGTCGCACGAACGGCGCCAGCCAGCGCGGCAGCCAGATCAGCGCCAGGGCGGTCAAGATGAAGACGATGGCGCGCCGCCGCCGGCGCATCAGATCTGACGTTACCACCTGGACTCCTCCAATCCAAGATGCTGACGATACTCGGCAGATTGTATCATCTCAATAATTTGGGGCAAAGACCTGTCAGGTTTCCCCTACTTGTTGAGATGATACGGCATATTCAACATGCGTTCCGATGGGCCAGCGACGCTATTCTAGCATGAGTCGCGCCCGAATGCCAATGATAAATTTCTCTCTGTCGCCAACGGGTGTATAATCGTCGGGTGCAGCGGCAAGCAGCCGCGCCAACCGTCGGCGCTGACGGTGGGTGATGCAACCCGAACCGAGAAACGAGAGCGCAGGGTACCGGCTTGCAAGCAGGTCGGGATTCTTGCCAAACGAGGGAAACGGACGAACGAACGATGAACATTTCCGTCACACAGAGCAAATTGGAGGAGGTGGCCAGCGATCTGCTGGCCATTGGGCTGTTCGAGGGACAAACCGCCGCCGCCGCCGGCTACGCCGGCCTGGATGCAGCGTTGGGCGGCCTGATCGAGGATGTGATCGCAAACGGCGGCTTCAAGGGCGAGGCGTCCAAGACACGTCTGCTCTTTCATCGAAGCGGACGAAGCGGGCGAAGCGAGGGCGTGGCCGCGCCGCGCATCCTGTTGGTTGGACTGGGCAAGCAGGCCGAGTTCGATCTGGCTGCAGCCCGCCGGGCAGCGGGCGTCGTGGCGCAGGTCATGGCTGACCTGAAGCTGCGCCGGCTGGCCAGCGTCGTGTATGGCGTAGAGAGCGGAGACCTGGCTGCGGCGCAAGCTGCACAGGCGGTCGTCGAAGGGACGCTGCTTGGCCTCTACCGCTTCGTCACGCACAAGCGCGAGGAGAACCGCCAACGCCCCACCGTGGATGCCGACGCGCTGGTGTTGGTCGCCGGGACCGCCGCGGCGACGACGCTGGAAAGCGGAGCGCAGGTCGGTCGCATCCTGGCCGAAAACGCCAATCGGGTGCGCGATCTGGTCAACGAGCCGGGGAACATCGTCACGCCGCAGGTGTTGGCGGCGCAGACGCAGGCGCTGATGCAAAACACCGGCGTGCGCTGCACCGTCTACGGCGAAGACGAGATGCGGGTGTTCGGCATGGAATCGTTCCTGAGTGTGAGTCTGGGCAGCGCCCAAGAGGCGCAGTTCCTGGTCTTGGAGTATTTCCCAGACAACGCCGCAACGTCCGACACCCTGGTGTTGGTGGGCAAGGCGATTACGTTCGATACGGGCGGCATCTCGATCAAGCCAAACGATGGCATGTGGGAGATGAAGAGCGACATGGCGGGCGGCGCGGCGGTCATCGGGGCGCTGCGCAGCATTGCGCAGCTCGCCCTGCCGGTGCGCGTGGTGGGGCTGGTGTGCGCCGCTGAAAACATGCCGGGGCCGGCGGCGATCAAACCGGGCGATGTAGTGAAGGCGATGAATGGCAAGTCCATCGAGTACATCAGCACAGACGCCGAGGGTCGCATGGTGTTGGCGGATGGGCTTTGTTTCAGCACACGCTACAACCCGGCGGCGGTCGTTGACTGCGCGACCCTGACCGGTTCCATCGTGCTGTCGCTGTCGTCCGACATGACCGGCATCTTCTGCAACGATGACGATCTCTACGTCCGACTGCAGGCAGCCGGAACGCTGGCGGGCGAACCGCAGTGGCGCATGCCGTTGTGGAAGTCGTACCGAGAGCGCATCAAGAGCGATGTGGCCGACATGAAGGGCAGTGCGGGAAATCGCTATGCGGGCGCAATCATCGCCGCTCTTTTCTTGCAGGAATTTGCGCCGGAGAATACACCCTGGGCGCATCTCGATATCGCCGGCACGGCGTGGCAGGATGACAATCAGCCGCACCAACCGCGCGGCGCTTCGGGCAATCCCATGCGCACGCTGGTCGAATTCGTGCGCGGCTGGAGCGAGGATCGCAAGTAGCACATCCGCCCGCCTGGGCGCAATCTGGCGGCTTCTCTGCACACCAACCGCCAGATTGCGCCCAGGCGCGCCGCAGTGACCAGACCGGGCAAGTCGCGCCAACGAGGGGATCTAGTGCACCGGCAAGTTGGGCGCCGTGCCGCTGTTTCGACGCCAGAGGTATGCCAGCACGCCGACGACAGAGACAGCGGCCGCGCCCCACACCCACTCGCGCCGGTGATCTGGTTGACTGGCCGAGTAGAACGGCGTCATGGGTAGGCGCTGAGAAGCGCTGGCGATCAGCGCCTGGCGCAAGTCACGGCGGAAGGCTGGCCGCGGCGCAACCGGGCGCAGCCAGGCCGACAGATCACGCGCCAGACGAAAGAGCGGCATGGTTTGCTGGCGCAGTTCGGGATACAAGGCCAGAAAATCCTGATCGTGGTCATCCCCGATCACCAGGCGATCAACGTAGGATGCCAACAGGTCTGCGATGAACGCATCCTCGGCAGAGGCGATGTGCGGCCAGGATGTTGACATGATCCTTCTCCCCCTAGGCAGGATACGCCACGATACCCAACGTACCCGGCCCCAGATTGGCTGCGATCGAGATGCAGAGCGGGGTGATGAACGCCCAGTTGAAGGTGAAGCGTTGCTCGGCCATCTTCATCAGTTCGGCAGCCTCCTCAGGGGCGCGGGCGTGAACCACGGCGCAGTTGATGGGCGTCTGCCCGACGCGCGCCGCCACCAGATCGAGGATGTGGTGCAGCGCACGTTTGCGACTGCGCACACGTCCCTGCACTTCGAGCGTTCCATCCTTCAACCCAACCAGCGGTTTGACATCGAGCAGCGAGGCCAGGGCAAACTGCAGCGTGTTGACGCGCCCACTCATCTGTGCAAATTTCAGGTCTTGCAGCGTCAGATAGACCATCACCTGCTGGCGCACGACGTGCAGGCGGGCCAGGATTTCGGGCAGACTGGCGCCGGCGCGACTCATGCGCCGCGCCTCCCACACCATGAAACCCAAGCCAGATGAGCCGGCCATGCTGTCGAACACTTCGACTTGCACTTCGTCTTGCACCATCGTCTTGGCCAGTTCCGCCGAATTACAGGTGCCGCTCAGCTTGCCGGTGATGTGCACGGAGAGCACCGGGTCGCCATTCTTGCCGGCGGCGCGATAGATTTCGGCCATCTGGCCGGGCGACGGCTGCGAGGTCTTGGGAATCATGCCAAGCGTGTGGACCTTGTCGTAGAAGGTGCTTGGGGTGATCGTCACGCCTTCGAGAAAGGCCTCCTCGCCAAAACGAATGGTGACAGGGACAACGTGCACATCGAGTTGTGCGAGGACATCAGGGGGCAGATCACAGGTCGAATCGGTGACGATTTGCAGCATGGTGTTCGCTCATCCAGTCTTGTGAGCCGGCGGCAGAGGCCGGCGTCTGCGACGCCCTGCCAGCACAACCAGAGCGTCTACCAGTTGAAACCGCGCGCCGCCAGGTCTTCGCGCAGGGCAATCAGCGTGCGGTGATAGAGCGACTTGATCGCGCCCTCTGTGCGTCCCATCATGGCGCCGATTTCGGCGTTGGGCAGGCGCTCGACGAATTTCAGCGCAATGAGTTGCTGGCGATCTTCAGGCAGGCGGCGGATCGCTGCCAACAGGGCGGTGCGCCGCTCGCCTTCCTCGACGTGTATCTCCGGCCCTTTGCCTCGTGCGCTGGCATTGGTCACATCGTCGAGCGAGATGATCTTGCGGCGGCTGCGGTCGCGGTGCCAGTTCGCCACAAGGTTGTGGGCGATGCGAAAGAGCCAGGCCGAAAAGGGCAGGCCGCGCTGCACATAGCGACCGATGCTGTCCAAAGCACGGAAGAAGGTGCGGGCCGTCAAATCTTCGGCTTCGACCTGGCTACCGGTGCGATAGTAGATGTAGCTGTAGATGCGGTCTACGTAAATCTCGTACAGTTGACCAAAGGCAGCAGGGTCTGTCTTTGCCCGCTCGATCAGGCTCAGTTCGCTTTCGGTTGTTGGCGCCACCAGTGACTCACCCCTCGGATCTT
This sequence comes from uncultured Anaerolineae bacterium, assembly GCA_964580725.1. Classification (GTDB taxonomy): domain Bacteria; phylum Chloroflexota; class Anaerolineae; order SSC4; family Amarolineaceae; genus Amarolinea. The sequence goes on from CAZOLV010000084.1 coordinate 10,657, forward strand.
GTTCGAGAATCGAGGATGCCGGCCCTGCCTGCCGTGCCAGGCGACGCAACTCAGATACGGCGATAAGAACACCGGACGAAGAGCAAAGTTGCGCAGCGCGTCACGACAATCGTTGTGTCTCGGCTCGCCTGCCGGCGATCTCGACGTGATTCTCGAATGCGGCGATTTTAGCCGATCCGCCGCGGCTGGTCAATTTCGCTGGCCTCTGTGCGTCCGGCCTGGCGCGCCGGAACCGCATGGCGGCGGTCTTCGTTGTAGTGCACGACGGTTCGACGGCCGGACGCCTGACCACCGCCAGCGCCGGTTTGCGCCGCGCCGCGGCTTATGCTACACTAGCCGCATGAATGACAATGGACGACGTTCGAGATCAAGAGGTAATTTGTTCGTATGATTCGCACCCGATCGTTCCTGGCCTGTCTGTTCGGTCTTGCTGCGGCGCTGCTGGCCGGCAGCATCGGTCTTGCGCACGCCTGGCAGGGCAGTCAAGCCATCATTTCCTCCCCACAGCCGTTCTCGACGCTGCGCGGCGTCGTTTCGATCACCGGCACCGCCACCCATCCGAGCTTTCAACGTTTTCAGGTCTACTTCCGCGCCGAGGGCGTCCCCGACGAATGGCATTTCATGTTCGAGCAGACCAACCAGGTTGTCAACGGCCTGCTCGGTTCTTGGGACACCCGCGGCGTGCCGGATGGAACATACGCCCTGCGCCTGCGCGTCGTTCGTCTCGATGGCAACTACGACGAGAAAGAGGTGAATGGCCTGCTCGTGGCCAACACGCGCCCTGTCGAAACTCCCACGCCCGACGCCACAGCGACCCTGGCCGAACCGGCCCGCCCCACCGATACCCCGACGCCGATCTTCACGCCGACTCCTGTCACCGTGCAGCAGCCGCAAATTGCTACGCCGACGCCGCGCATCACGCCAACTGTCACCGCCGCCGCACCCACCGACGGCACGCCCGCCAGCCCTTCTGGCGATTCTGGCGGTGATGCCACCGGCGACAGCACTGACGACAGCCTGCTGGGCGGCCTGTTCGACCTGGGCGACATGCCAAGCACGCTCAGCGGCGCCAGTTTGGGCGCGGCCTTCATGCGCGGCGCGCGCCTGGCGCTTTTCGCCTTCATCGGCCTGGGCGCCTATCTGGCGCTCAAACAGATGATGCGCTGGCTACTGGCGCGCCTGCGCTAGACTCACGATCATGGATGTTGCGCACATCATCCCCACACAGCCTGCCAACGATGACCCCTTCCTGATCGTCGGGTTGGGCAATCCGGGGACGCTCTACGCCCGTCACCGCCACAACGTCGGTTTTCAGATCGTCGAACTGCTGGCAGAGCGCCATCAGCTCGCGTGGCAGCGCGTCGAGTTTCGGGCCGCCATCGCCAAGACTCAGATCGGCGGCAAGCGGGTCATGCTGGCCAAGCCGCAGACTTTTATGAACCTGGCCGGACAGTCGGTGGCGCCGCTCGTGCGCTTCTACCGCGTGCCGCTGCCACAGTTGCTCGTCGTCTACGACGATCTCGACCTGCCGCTGGGTCGTCTGCGGCTGCGCGCCGATGGCGGTTCGGGCGGGCACAACGGCATGAAATCGCTCATCGAAAGCCTCGGTACGCAAGGCTTTATTCGGCTACGCGTCGGCATCGGGCGGCCCACGGGCAAGATGGATGCGGCGGCGTATGTCCTGCGCAATTTCGACGCCGATCAAGAGATCGAAATGGCCTTCTACCGCGCCCACGCCGTGGAAGGCATCGAGCGATGGCTGCGCGCCGGTTTGACCGCCGCCATGAATCAGCTCAACGCCTCCTGAATCCGCCGGAGAATTGAAGCGCGATGCAACTCTCGGGCCTGCTGACCCTCGTTCGCACCATTCCGGCCTATGCGGCGCTGCGGCAGCGTTGCAGTGAAGGACGGTCTGACGCGCCCCTGGCCGCGATGCACGGCGCGCGGCCCTTTCTGGCCGCCGCTCTGGCCGCCGACCTGGCGCGCCCGCTGCTCTTGTTCACCGCACGCGCCGATCAGGCGCGCCGGCTGGCCGATCACCTCAGCGCCTGGCTGCCGGAAGCGGGTCGCGTCCATCTGTTCGCCGAGCCTGATGCGCTGCCCTATGAACGCATCCCCTGGTCACGCGAGACGCGCCAACAGCGGTTGAGCGCCCTGGCCGCCCTGGCCGGGCCAGCGTTGTCCAGTCCACCGGTCGTCGTTGCCTCTGCGCGTGCCCTGGCCATGTTCACGCTGCCCCGTCGGGAACTCGTTTTGGCGCTGCGCACACTGCGCCGCGGGCAGATCATCGGCGTCAGCAGTCTGTTGGAGAAATGGCTCGGCTGGGGCTATCAGCCGGCCGTCGTGGTCGAAGAACCGGGCGTCTTCAGCCGGCGCGGCGGCATCGTAGACGTGTGGGCGCCCAACTTGCCCTGGCCGCTGCGCCTGGAGCTATTTGGCGACGAAATCGAAAGCCTGCGCTTCTTCGATCCAAGCACGCAGCGCACACTGCCCCCCCGACCCGACGGCGGCGCCGGCGGCGTGGTGACGGAGGTCCTGCTTGGCCCTGCCAGCGAAGCCCTGCCGCGCCTCGGTGCGATGGCCCAGGCGCAACTGCAAGCCCTCGACCTGACGCCCTGTCATGCACCTGCCCAAAACGATTACGAGCGCGAGCGCCAGCAGTTGCTCAGCGGAACCGGCTTTCGCGGCGTCGAATGGTACATCAGCAGCCTCTACAGCCAGCCCGCCCTGCTGCTCGACTATCTGCCGGCCAACGGCCTGCTGCTGATAGACGACGCCGCCGAACTGACCGCTACGCTGGCCGAGTTGGAGGGGCAGGCCGAACGGCTGGCCATTGACCTGACCAACGCCGGCGAGCTGCCGCGCAACGTTCCGCGCCCCTACATCAGTGTAGACGAGTTGCGCCAACGGCTGGCGAAACTCGATCCGGTCATCCTGGGTTTCGGCGACTTGATGGGCCGGGCGGCGTCGCAATCCAGTGATATCGGGCGCGCTTTTCTGCCCGCCCCGCACTTTGGTGGCCAAATGCGCCGCATCGTCGAGGAGGCGGCGGCCTGGCGCCAGGCGGGCCAGCACACGGTGATGGTTACGCGGCAGGCGGCGCGCCTGGACGACCTGCTGCGCAGCGCCGGTCAAGCACCCATCAGCGGCGGCGCCATCGTGCAGCCGCCGCCGCTGGCCATCTACCTGATCCCCGGCAGCCTGGACGAAGGCTTCGTGCTGCGCAATCATGAAAATAAGGATGAAAACGAAGATCAAGGCGGCCTGCGCCTGGCTGTCTTGACCGATGCCGAGCTGTTCGGCGCCGTGCGCTCGACGCCCCGACGCCTCGCGCGCGCCCGGCCCGTGGCGCCGGAATCCTTCTTCGCCGATCTGCGCCCCGGCGATTTTGTCGTGCACATGGAGCATGGTATTGCGCAGTTCCAGGGGCTGGTCAGGCTCGATGTGGGCAGCCAGGCGCGCGAGTATTTGCAGCTTGACTATGCGCAAGGAGATCGCCTGTACGTACCGGTACATCAGGCTGATCGGCTCAGCCGTTACGTTGGCAGCGGCGACGGCCCGCCGGTTCTGCATCGCCTGGGCACCGCCGACTGGGAGCAGGTCAAGCAGCGGACGCGTCGCGCCGTAGCCAATATCGCCGATGAGCTGTTGGCGCTCTATGCGGCGCGCGAAATGGCGCAGGGCCATGCCTTTGCGCCCGATGGCGCCTGGCAGGAGGAGATGGAAAACTCCTTCCCGTATGTCGAGACCGAAGACCAGATGGCGGCGGTCGAGGATGTCAAGCGCGACATGGAGCGGGCGCGGCCGATGGACCGCCTGATCTGCGGGGACGTGGGCTACGGCAAGACCGAAGTAGCCCTGCGTGCGGCCTTCAAGGCGATCATGGACGGCAGGCAGGTGGCGGTGCTGGCGCCGACGACCGTCCTTGCGCAGCAGCACTACACGAATTTCAGCCAGCGCCTGCGCTCCTATCCGGTGCGCGTGGCGATGCTCAGCCGTTTCTTGACCGCCAACCAGCAGGATGACGTGATCGCCAGTCTGCGCCAGGGCGCCATTGACCTGGTGATCGGCACACACCGCCTGTTGAGCCAGGATGTGGCGTTCAAGGATTTGGGGCTGCTGATCATTGATGAAGAACAGCGGTTTGGGGTGGCGCACAAGGAACGGTTGAAGCAGGTACGCACCGAGGTGGACATCCTGACGCTGACCGCCACGCCGATCCCGCGCACGTTGCACATGAGCCTGGCGGGGGTGCGCGATCTGAGCACCATTGACACACCGCCTGAGGAGCGCCTGCCGATCAAAACGACGCTGGCCGAGTACGATGAGCAGTTGATCCGCCAGGCGATTCTGCGTGAAATTGACCGCGGCGGCCAGATCTATCTGGTGCACAACCGGGTGCACGGCATCGAGCAGTTGGCACAGCGGGTGACGCGCATCGTCCCGGAGGCGCGCGTCTGCATTGGGCATGGGCAGATGCCGGAGCGCCAGTTGGAACGCGTGATGCTCGACTTCGCCAATGGCGAATACGATGTGTTGGTCTGCACGACGATCATCGAGAGCGGGTTGGACAATCCGAACGCCAACACGATCATCATCAACCGCGCCGATCATTTTGGCCTGGCGCAGCTTTATCAGTTGCGCGGGCGCGTTGGGCGCAGCGCCGTGCGCGCCTATGCCTATCTGCTCTACGACCGGGGTGCGTCGCTGTCGGTCCTGGCGCGCCAGCGTTTGGACGCCATTCTGGAAGCGAGCGAGTTGGGCGCCGGCTTCCGCATCGCCATGCACGATTTGGAGATTCGGGGCGCTGGCGATATTCTGGGGGCACGCCAGCATGGGCACATCAGTGCCGTCGGTTTCGATCTGTACACCCGCCTGTTGGCGCAGGCCGTGGAAGATGCGCGCGCCGAGCGGCGAGCCGTCGAGGGCGACAAGGGGTCGCCGGCGGATAGCAAACGCCGGCAGGCGTTGGTCAACGCCCTGGCGCCCGCCGCCGCGCTCGATCTGCCGTTGGAGGCGCGTCTGCCCGACGATTACGTAACCGACGCCGGGCTGCGCCTGCGTCTCTATCGCCGTCTGGCCAGCCTGGAGACGATGCCGGCCATCGCCGAATTTCGGCAGGAGCTGCAAGATCGCTTTGGCGCCCCGCCGCCGGCGGTGGACAGCCTGCTCTACCAGGTGCGCATCAAGGCGTTGGCGACGCAGGCGGGTGTCAGCAGCGTCGGCCTGGAAAATGAGCGGCTGATGATCAAAGCGTCGTGGCTGACCGGCGCCGGCGGGCGCATGCTGCAGCAGAAATTGGGGCCGCCGGCGCGCGTCTTCAAGGACGCCGTCTGGCTGCCGCTGGAAGTCGCCGACTGGCAGGCGTCCCTGGCGCGGACACTGGAGGTCATGGCGACGATGCATACGAACCAGGGGGGCGTATGACCGATCGTGAGTTCCTGCAACGCCGGCTCGACACGTTGCACAGTTTGACCGGCGCTGCCGTCTTGACCGGTGGGGGCAGCGGGGGCGGTTTGCAGAACACGCTGCACGGCGTTTGGGCGGCGGAAGCGCGCCTGCTGGCGCGCATCCTGGCCGAGCCGGGCGAGGTTGGCCCCATTCTGGCGGCCTGGCAGGAGCGGACGCACGCCTTCATGGCCCGCCATCCCGCACGCGCCGGCTGGGCCGACGCCCAGGGCAACGCCTGGGACGCCGCCCAGGTCCTCAGCCTTCTGTCCGACCTGCAAACCCGCCTCGAAGCGCTGCGCCAACCCGATGTATTCGAGGACGAGGAGTGAGAGCGGCAGCGCGACATGCGCTGCCCGTTCAGAGCGACGATCCGTGGAGTGTGACGAAATGACAGTTTCGTACCGGCAGGCCTCCATCTTTCCAGATGTTGCATCGAATCGAACAACCTGGACAGGTCATACCATCGAATCGAACAACGCTGTCCGACCGGAAGATCGTGCGATTCATGATTGGTATCGCTTCGTCCTGTCGTATCCACCGCTCAGTTGTGCTCGGATTCATCCGCACTCAGGCTGAGCTGCGCGCACTCAAAAAGACACCGGTGCGGTCGAATACACGGGGTGTCTACCGGTCTGACCAGGACGGCGGTTGGATCACGGGGCATGACGAAATTCAAGAGTTAGCGTTGGCCATCGAGAAGCGCCGCATCGAGCCGGGTAAGACATCAGGATTCGAACGGCTCTATCCGCGCGTGACGAAGCTCTGCTTCGGCGGCATGGCGCGCCATTTGGCCGAGTTGCGACCAATGTTGCTCATCGAGACCAAGATTCTCGACGCCACACCGGGCATCATTGGGAGATACGCGCTCGACGACGAACAGAGTCTCCTGGCCAAGATTCGTTACAACCGGTTGATTGACATCTTTACGGGGTTGACCTGCTATTCCCTGCAGAGCCATCTGCGAACGACCGTGCCGGGTCTAGGACAGGTCGAAACTGACGAAATCTACATTGGCGTTGACAAACGCGGCGCGCATTATGTCATTCCTGTGCAGGCCAAGGGGTCTTCTGATCGTCTCGGCATCGTTCAGATTGAACAAGACTTTGCCATCTGTGCAGCCAAGTTTGCCGGTCTGATCTGGCTGCCGGTCGCTGCGCAGTTCATTGCAAATGATCTGATTGCACTCTTCTCGTTCGAACAATCGGACAAGGGTATCGCAGTCTCGGCCGAGAAGCACTATCGCCTGACGGCGCCTGATGGGTTGTCGGCAGAAGAACTGGCAGCTTATCGCGCGCGCCCGTGGTGATGGAGATGGCGCATGAGATTGGGCGGGTTGTGCGGGCCGAGGCTGGAGGCTTCGGCGAGCAGTTGCCCAAGCAGAGGCTTGACGAAGGCCGCGAGCGAGTACATTGACAACCTCGAATGCGGCATCGAAGCCCTGCAGACCGAACTGGCCGTGACCAAAGGCGAGGACATATTCGAGCGCCTGACGCCGACAGAAATCGAAGAATGGCTGGGCGATGATGGTCTACCGAATTGACATCGCTCGCCGTGTGCAACCGCATCACACCCCATACAGTGTCTTGACCGTTGCATAGACCCAACCCATTTCGCGCCGCGGGTAGTGTTGGGCGAGATGGCGCATGAGATTGGGCAGGTCGTGCGGGTCGAGGCTGGAGGCTTCGACGAGCTGGCGTAACCAGTCGCGCCGCTGCAGTTCCACGCTGAACTCCAGATACAACCTGGCGATCAGGTCTGCTTCGCCCTGCACTTGCTGCACATCGAAATCGGCCTCCAGGGCCGTGTGCAAATCTTCGACCCGACCATTGGCAAAATCGTAGCCGTTCTCCAACATCTTGAACAGCGCCTGCTGTACGATTTCGCGGCCGATGCGCTGTCCCGCCTGCCAGTGAATCTCCTCGATCGAAGGCGGCTTGCACTTCCAATAGGCGGCTGTCTCCGCTGTCGAAAGCATGAGGATCGCGCCTTCTTGCACGAAAACGCCCGGGCCGGCCGCCTGATTCTGCGCCTCGATGCGCGCCTGCCAACGCCGGTAGGCATCCGCCAAACCTTCAGCGTCCGGCGCAGCCGTTTCCAGCGTGGGGACCAAATCGAGCCGGTACCGGTGCGCCAGATCAGCGAGCTGACGGTAGCTGACCGGCTTGCGATGGTGAATGCCTGTATGCAGTGTGAGGGCCAGCGGGGTGTCGTAATGGATCAGATGCGGATTGCGGTAGCCCCACAGTTCGAACACGAGCACCACGCGCTGCTCAATGACGGCGCGTTCGACCGGCGTGCGGTCAGGTAGAGCCTGGCCGAGCAGGCTGTGCCAGTCGCCCCAACGACTGGGAGCCAGCACGGGGAGCAGGCGCGTGCGTGCGATCACCTCCAGCGGCTGGCGGCCGGCGCCGGTCAGGGCGTAAAAGATGATGGCGGTGCCGTCCAGCTTGACCGTGAAACGGGCGTCAACCAGGTTGATGGGGACAGGGATGGCGACTTGCATGCGCCCGTCGCGATCCTGGATGTACGGGTAGTGGATTTTGGGCATGGCGGAGATGAACTCCAGCCGTTCCTGTCCGTCCAGCGCAGTGATCGCCAGCGTGCCGAGGCGTTCGCTCTCCTGACGGCAGACGAAGCCGCTGAAGCGAATACCGCCGGGCGAGGTTGTATCGAAAGGCTGCCAATGCCTGGCGCCCACATCGGTGATGGCAATGATCTGGTCCAACATCGTCGTGCTCATATCTCCCCCTCACCTCTGTACCCACACCTCACCCAACACTGGCTCGACGCCACTGCCGTCACGCAGACCGGCGGCGGCGAGCGTGGTTTCGTCGTAGAGCACCAGGGTGAGGGTGTAGCGCCCCGGCTGCGCGGGCAGGGGCAGGCTGTATACATTGAGGGCGCTTTCGCCCGACGCCCAGGCGGTCGTGCGCAGGTGACGATCGCTGAGCAGCAGCCGGTCATCCTGAGCCAATACCGCGCCCGCCGCGTCTCGCAGTCGCAACGACGCCTTGAGCGGCCGCGTCGTAGCTGCCTCGACCTGCCAACGCAGGGCAAGGCGCGCATATCCCGGCGCGGTCACGGCGCTTGCGCGGCCCGACCAATCTCCCTCGGTCAGGATGACGCCCGGCTCGAACTGAAGGCCAAACGGTTGCAGCGTCTCGGCCAGGCTGAAGCGGGCCGCTTGTCGGTGCTGCCAGACCTGCACGGTGTAGCCGCGGAAGGGCTGCTCGGCCAGGCGCTCGCCGAAGGCATCCAGCAGCGCCGGTGCGGCTCGGCGCGGGTCCATATCGGACTCGAACCAGGTGACGTAGAAGATGCGGCGGGCGCTGCCGGCCAGGGTGGTCAGGCGGCGGTCGAGGCGACGATCATCATCGTGGGTCAGATCCACGAAGAGGTATTGGGCCGGGGCCAGCCGCGCAGGCTGCGCCGGCGGCAAGCCGTAGGTGTCCCCATTCCAGCGCGGCCAGTAGAAACCGAAGGGATAGCGTTGATCCACCAGGATGATGTCTGCGGGCGTGCTTTCGGCCTGTAGATAGGCGATCACCCCACGCATATCCTCGCGGAAGTAGGCCGGGTCGGTGAAATCGGCGTGCAGCGAGGGCAGGGTGATGCCGATGAGCAGGGCCACGGCCAGCCAGGGCAACGCCCGCGCCAGGCGCGCCCAGCCGCTCAGCGCCCAGCCGCTCAGCGCCCACAGCGGCGGCAGCACGAAGCTGATGTAGCGCGGATCGAAGGCGCTGCGCGCAACGAGGATGGCGTAGAACAGGGCCAATCCGCCGGCCAGCCAGATCGCCAGCAGCGCGCTGCGCGCTTGGCGCGCCTGGCGCGCCTGGCGCGCCGGTTTGCGCATGGCCAGCAGCGCCCCGCCGCCGGCCAGCGCCAGCCACATCCACCCGCCCAGCGGCCACACTGTCGCCGGGGCCGTTTCGCCAAGCGTGAAGGCCTGCGCAAGCTGGCCAGCATACTGGCGCAGATCGGGCAGTAGCAGATTGGGATTGTCGTAGCCGGGGATCTGGCGCAGGGCAATCGGCAGGACAGGCAGGCACAGCGCCGCAATCAGCGCGGCGACCCCCGCCAGCAGGGTCAGCCGCGATGTCCGCTGCGGTCCGCGCAGCGCCCAGATCAGCAGCCACAGGCCCCATGTCGCCAGCGCGACCGCTGCCGCATAGTGCGTCAGCAGGGCCAGTGCAACCAGCAGCGCCAAGAGCGCCCAATCCCGCCGCGGCGTGCGTCGCCAGGAGGCGGGCGCCGCCGCCGGCCAGCGGCGCAGCGCAGACCACAGGGCCAGCATCCCGGCGGCCAGCAGCGCCCAGGCCAGGGTGTACATGCGAGTCTCCTGCGCCTCGGCCAGGCCAAAGGGCGAAACGGCGGCCAGCGCCAGCGCCAGTAGTCCCGCCCGTTGGCCCGCCGGCCCTGCAACCAGCCCTCGTCCCAGGCGATAGACCAGGGGCAGGGTCAGCAGCCCCCACCAGGCCGAAAAGAAGCGGACGGCAAAGGCAGATCGTCCGGCCAACCCGGTCAACAGGTGCAGACCATAGAAATAGAGGGGTGGGTGGATGTCGAGTTCCGGCGCCTGGGCAATGGCGGCGAGAGGGCGCATCGCCACGCTGATGTTGCGCGCCTCGTCCCACCAGATGTCCTGAAAATCGAGCCTGTGCAGTCGCAGCGCCCACGCCCCGGCCAACAGGATCAGGATCAGCAGGTGCGCCGCCAATTGCGATCGGCGGGAGGGCCAGGTGGCGGGCGTGCGTCGCATCATGTCCGCGGCTCCGCGCATGTCACCAACTCCGCCTGCACGCCATCCGACACACGCAGGCCAGCGATTCTAGCGGCGGCCGGCAGTTCGGCCAGATCGAACGGGGCAGGGAAGTTGGCTTGCCAGGCGGCTGGTCGGCAGACGGGCCATAGCGCCAGCAGAGCTGTCAGGTCAGTCGGGCCGGCGTAGAGGCGGCTGTGCGGGGTTGGATAGGTTGTTTTCACATTGCTCAACGTTGGCATCCAACAAGACCTGCTGCTCTGGTCTAGCCGAGAATTGCATCGGCAAGTTCCCGCTGCGACGCAGTGTCAGCAGAGTCAACGGGTCGCGACCCTAGCGGTTTGACCTCTCGCTGACGCAACACCTGCTCGAAGCGAACGTAGTTCATGCCCGCCAGTTCGGCGGCTCGCCCCAAACTGATTTCGCCGTTGGCATATTGCCGGATCGCTTCTTCGGCTCCAGCGCCCAACATCTGCCGTCCCGTTCGGTAGCGAAGGAAATCCAGTAATCGAGCAGATCAGGCAGCGCTTCTAGTGGAAGACTGTCCAGTATCTTGTGTGTCTCATGGCGACTGACCAGTACACTCACGTCCCATCTCCTGTGCGACATCGAAATCCGTGCAGAGCATCTTGCGGTCGGATCGAGCGACACTGTTCGCAGACCGTACACCTGGACAACTTGATTATACCACGGCTCATTAGACCGAACACAAATCGCCAGCACGTGGCCTGCACGCCATCCGCCACACGCAGGCCGGCGATTCCAGCGGCGGCCTGTAGTTCGGTCAGATCGAACGGGGCAGGGATGTTGGCTTGCCAGGCGGCTGGTCGGCAGACGGGCCATAGCGCCAGCAGGGCCGCCAGATCAGTCGGGCCGGCATAGGGACGGCTGTGCAGGTTTGGATAGGTTGTCTTGATGTTACCCGATGACCACCAGGGTGCACTCCTAATCATCGAGATGATACGCCGCAGGGACGACGCCGGCCGCGGCGCGCACCTGGACGGCCAACACGGTCTCGCCAGTACACTCGGCTGCGGCTTGAGCGCGACCGGCCGAGACGGCCGCGGCGATGCTCTCCCCATTGGCCAATGCGCGATAGAAGCCGGCCGCAAAGGCGATGGCCGCCGTATCGCCCACGGTCGCAGTCATGCCGACGACGCAGGCTGATACTCGCAGCAGCGCGTCCGCCAAGACGTCGGTCCAGCAGGCGTTGAGCACGACGCAGCGCACGCCCCCCGCCGCTCCCACCAGGCTGGCCAGCGCCCCCGGCGTGACTGCTGCGGCCCGCCCAACGGCGTCCTCCAGGTAGAGCTGACCGCCAGCATCGCCGTGACCGGCAAAATGGACGATGGCCGGGCGGTGGCGCGGCAGCGCATCCAATAGATCTTCGCCCCGCCCTGCCCATTGTTGGGCCAGGTGAAAGCGCCCGGCGTGACGGCCCTGCCGCAGCGCCGCATCCACACGCCGCGCCTCCTGATCCAGCCGCAGCCGCCGGGTATCCGGGGAGTTGGCGGCCAGGAAGAGCAGAATGACCACAGACGCCGCGCGGTCCAGCGCCCGTTCGGCAGCGGGCGGGGGCGCGCCGAAGTTGTTGACGACGGTGGCCGTTCCGCCGTCCTCAGCGTGGGCGGAGTTGATATACTGGTCACGTGCCGCCTGATGGACGCTGCCACCCACCTGCAAACCGCGGTTGTCGAAGACGGGACCGGGGGCGGGTTGGCGGGCCAGGGCGACGATTTGGGTTTCGAGGCGGCGTAGGTGGGTCAGGACAGCCGCCGGGTCGCTCCACCCGGCCAGGAGTCGGTCGAAGCCCTAGGTGCGTTGCATGAGCGCGACGATGTTGGCGGCCAATCCTTGCAGGATCAGCCCATGAAAAGCGCGCCAGGCCGGTTCGTCCCCCAGCAGCCGCTGTTGGAAGGCGGTTGCGCAGGCCGGCAGCAGTTCCTTGCCCAGGAATGCGACCTGGCGCTCGTCGTGACCATGCAGCAGCGCGGTCAGCGCCGCGGCCAGGCTGCGCAACGCCGAATCCGCATCCACGGCGCCGGGCGGGAACTCAGCCGCAGCCGCCTGGTCGGCGCAAGCGGCGACCAAATCGAAGGCGGTCAGGTCGAAGCGGCCATCCACGGTGCGGCGGTAGCGGTCCTTGAGGGCGGTCCCGGTGCTGCGAATGGCGACGGCGTAGGCGCGGGCCAGGGGGTCGGAGGGAGAGGCGGCCAGCCGCGGCCAGGAGCTGGCCAGGCCCTCGCTCAGCCAGTTGACGCCGATGCCGGCGGCGACGGCGGATAGGGTGGCGCCGCCCGTGGCGACGCCCATGCCAATCAACAGGGCGCCGGCTAGCAGTTTTTCGGTTTTGGAGGTCATGCGTCCAGTTCCATCAGTTCCTGCCGCCAGCTTTCGTCCTCAGCCCAGTAGTCGGCTATCTCGTCGCCCACCATGAGCAGGCTCGTATCCTGACCGGCGGTGCGCTCCAGCAGCGGGATGATCGTGCCCTGGCTGTGGTGTTCCTTCTGGCGCTGGACATAGGCGACGTGGTTGGGCAGGCGCTTGGCATCGAAGGTGAACGCTGCGTATTCGTCCTGCCAAAATAACACCGACCCATGCCCGCCTTTGTTGAAGCGGGTAGATGCCACGCCCTTGACCTGGCCGATGAAGGTAGACACGGCAATAGCAGGCGGGATGGAGACGATCATGTGGGCATGGTCTTCCATGCCATTCAGGGCGAATAGAGTGGCGTGCAGACCGACGGCCTTGGAGCGCAGCAGACCGTGAACGATCGGTTCGATGTCTGGGGTCACGAGAGGCTCTCGGTTCTTGGTCGCCCAGACCAGATGATAGAACAATTGGTGGTATGGCATGATGTTCTCCTTTGCTTTAAGACCGCCGGGCGATCAGTCGCCCGGCTACAGGGCTGCGCCCCGTGAACGGGGCTTGTCGGGCGGCGGACGTG
>CAZOLV010000085.1:0-23278 GCA_964580725.1 uncultured Anaerolineae bacterium
CGGCAGGGTGGCCACCAGGGTTTTGCCTTCGCCGGTGCGCATTTCGGCAATCTTGCCTTGATGCAGCACCATGCCGCCGATCATCTGCACGTCATAGTGACGCAGGCCAATCGTGCGCCGCGCCGCTTCGCGCACAGCCGCAAAGGCGCGCGGCAGGATGGCGTCCAGCACCTCTCGCTCCGCCTCTTTCAGATCCTTCACCGCCTGCTGCCAGGCGGCGCGCAGATTTTGCTGTACGCCCGGATCGCTTTCTTGCAGATAGACTTCACGCGCCTCATCGGCGGCCTGACGCAGCGACTCGGTTTCGGCGGCCACGCGCTGGCGAAACTCCAACGTTTGTGTGCGCAAATCGTCATCGCTCATCGCCTGCAGCTCGCCTTCGAGCTGGTTGATCTCCTCGACGATTGGCTGCAACCGTCGGATCTCACGCTCATTGGGGTCGCCAATCATCATCGAAACAAGTTTCTTGAACATCTCCAACCTTGATCTTCGAATTCTCAGTGTTGATCTGGCGCCGAATGATCCTTCACATCCCATTGATCGAATAAAGCGCCGACCGACTGGCCCAGGTGGGTGCGTAGGATGACATCGCTCAGCATACTGGCCACCGAGATGACCTCCAGATTGCCAATGGCGGTGCGTTTTTCGGGCGAGATGGGGATCGTATCGGCCACGACGATCTGGCGGAAGACAGAATCGCGCAGATTCGTCGTCGCCGGCTCGGACAGCGTGGCATGGGTCGCACAGGCGTAGACTTCCAGGGCGCCCCGGTCCTTGACGAACTGACCCGCCGTGACCAGCGTTCCTCCCGTGTCAATCTCGTCGTCCACCACGATGACGTTCTTGCCTTCGACGTTGCCGATCAGGTCGAACATCTCTGTCTGCTTGCCGTCGAATGAACGCCGCTTCTCGATGATGGCGAGGGGAATCGTGTATGTCGCCAGAAGTTGCGGATCGGCCATTGCTTCGCTGGGCGCGGCGGCAAAGCGCAGTTTTTGCGAAAGCCGCTCGGCGAAATTCCGTGCGCGCCGCACTCCACCCACATCGGGCGACACCACGACCAGGTCGGGAATTTGCAGCCTGGCGTAGTGGTCCACCAGGGGATAGAGCGCCGTCAGCTCGTCGGTGGGAATACTGAAGAAGCCCTGAATCTGCCCGGCGTGCAAATCCACCGTGACGAAGCGATCGGCGCCCGCCACGGTGATCAGATCGGCCACCAGGCGCGCCGTGATCGGGACGCGCGGCTGATCCTTTTTGTCGGTGCGCCCATAACCGTAGTAGGGCAGCACCGCAGTGATGCGACCAGCCGAATCGCGGTGCAGGGTATCGAGAAAGATGAGCAACTCCATCACGTTGTCGTTGGTCGGCGCGCAGGTGGGCTGGATTAGGAAGACATCTTTGCCCCGCACACTCTCTCCAAGCCGGCAAAACGTGTTACTGTTGGAAAACTTGAAAATTTCCACCTGACCGAGCTGAAAACTGGGATCGTCCATTGTCACGCACAGGCAGCGGCAGATCGCATCGGCCAGCGGGCGGCCGGCGCTGCCAGAAAAAACTGCCAGTTTGCCATACATGCTCAATCTTGACATGGTATCATCTTCGTTTCTGGCGCTCATGATCAGCTTGCTGACCAGGCGTGCGAGCGCCCTGATTGCAGCGGAGTGACGCTGTCAGGGCAGCGCTGCCAACAGTTGCTCGGCAGCCGTGTAGGGGTCGAGCGTGCGTTGCATGATCTGTTCGACCGTCTCCTGCAGCGAGGCAGGAGGGATAGCCAATGCCAGCCGTTCCAGCAGGCGCTGGCGCACGATGCTTTCCAGTTCGTTGGCCGCCCGCACCCGCTCGCGCGCCGCCCACAGCCCGCTGCGCAGCAAAAATGCGCGGTGATCTTCGACCGCGCTCATCAGTTCGGCGATGCCGGTATCTTGCAGCGCCACCGTCTTGATGATGGGTGGTTCCCAGGCAGTCGTGCGCGGCGTCGGCGGCGAGGTGATGGTCATCAACTGGCCATGATGGGTGATGCCGCGCACCTCATCGGGGGCGATGCCGAGCATCATCTTGAGCGCCATGACGGTGCGATCCGATCCTTCGCGATCCGCCTTGTTGACGGCGAAGACATCGGCAATTTCCAGTACACCCGCCTTGATGGCCTGTACTTCGTCGCCCAGGCCAGGCGCTTCCACGACGATGGTGGTGTGCGCCGTGCTGGCGATTTCGACCTCCGCCTGACCGACGCCCACCGTCTCCACCAGGATGCGTTCGAAGCCAGCCGCATCGAGCGCCAGGATCACATCGGCGGTGGCGCGGGCCAGGCCGCCCAGGCTGCCGCGTGTCGCCATGGAGCGAATGAAGACGCCCGGATCGCCGCTCAGATCACGCATCCGCACACGATCGCCCAAGAGAGCGCCGCCGCTAAATGGGCTGGTGGGGTCAACCGCCACAATGCCCACCGTTTTGCCCGCCTGGCGGTAGGACTTGGCCAGGGCATTGACCAACGTGCTCTTGCCGGTGCCCGGCGCGCCGGTGACGCCGATGACGGCAGCCTGACCGGTGAATGGGTAGATGCGAGTCAGCAGATCACGGGCGCCTGGCCCGCCGTTTTCGATCAACGTAATGACACGCGCCAGGGCGCGGCGGTGGCCCTGGCGCAGTTGGGCAACCAATTCGGTTGTGGAAAGTTGCATAGTTACGCCGGAACGGCCGCGCCCACCCGTTGCTGAATGAACTCGACGATCTGCTGTGTAGAAGTGCCTGGCCCAAAGACCCCCTCGATGCCGAGCTTGTGCAGCGCGGTCACATCTTCATCGGGGATGATGCCGCCGAGCAGGACGAGGACATCGTCCAGGCCGGCCTGGCGCAGTTCTTGCATGATTTTGGGGGCCAGGGCCATGTGAGCGCCGGAAAGGATCGAAAGGCCGACCACATCCACATCTTCCTGCAGCGCCGCCTCGACGATCATCTGCGGTGTTTGGCGGATGCCGGTGTAGATCACCTCGAAGCCGGCATCGCGCAGCGCCCTCGCCACGACTTTGGCGCCCCGGTCATGACCATCCAGCCCTGGTTTGGCCACCAGGATACGAATCTTTCGCTCGCTCATAAGATGACGTAATGCTCCTTTTGTTGTCGGGGAAGCGTAGGCTGTCCCACAGGCATGTTAGAAGAAAACCGGTTCGTGATAGATGCCGAACACGCGCCGGAAGACATCGCACATTTCGCCAAGCGTAGCATAGAGCTTGACCGCTTCGATGATCGGGTCCATCAGGTTCGTGCGCGGGTCGCGGGCCGCTTCGGCCAGGCGCAGCAGGGCACGTTCGACCGCCTGATTGTCGCGCCCGGTGCGCACCTGTTGCAGCCGCTTGACCTGCCTGTCGTAGCCGGCCGGGTCCATCTCCAGCAGCGGGATCGAGATCGGCTCGGCGCCGCCGAATTGATTGATGCCCACGATCGTGCGCTGGTTGGTGTCAATTTCCTGCTGGTAACGATAGGCTGCTTCGGCGATTTCGCGCTGCATGAAACCGCTTTCGATGGCCGGAATCACGCCGCCGAGCGCTTCGATGCGCTTGAAGTAGTGCAGAGTTTCCTTTTCGATCTCGTTGGTCAGCGTTTCGACGAAGTAAGAACCGGCCAGCGGGTCAACGGTGTTGACGACGCCGCTTTCGTGGGCAATGATCTGCTGCGTGCGCAGGGCGATGGTGACAGCCTGGGTGCTGGGCAGGGCCAGCGCCTCGTCCATCGAGTTGGTGTGCAGCGATTGCGTGCCGCCGAGAACGCCCGCCAGCGCCTGAATGGCGACGCGCACGATGTTGTTTTCGGGCTGTTGCGCTGTCAGGCTGACGCCGGCGGTTTGTGTGTGAAACCGCATCATCCAGGAGCGAGGGTCGCGTGCGCCGTACTTGTCGCGCATGACGCGCGCCCAGATGCGGCGACCGGCCCGGTACTTGGCGATTTCCTCGAAGAAATCGTTGTGCGCATTGAAGAAGAACGACAGACGCGGCGCAAACTCGTCTATGGCCAGCCCGCGCGCCAGGCAGGCATCTACGTAGGCCAGCCCATCGGCCAGGGTGAAGGCCAGCTCTTGAATCGCTGTACTGCCCGCCTCGCGGATGTGATAGCCGGAGATGCTGATTGTGTTCCAGTTGGGCATGCGCCGTGCGCCGAATTCGATCGTGTCAACGACCAGGCGCATGGAGTGGTGCGGCGGGAAGAGGAACTCTTTTTGGGCGATGAACTCTTTGAGGATGTCGTTTTGCAGCGTGCCGCGCAACTGCGCCCGTGTGAATCCCTGCTTCTCGGCCGCTGCGATGTACATCGCCCAGATGATGGCCGCCGGGCTGTTGATCGTCATCGAGGTGCTGACTTCGCCCAGGGGGATGCCATCGAAGAGGATTTCCATGTCGGCCAGCGAACTAACGGCTACTCCGCATTTGCCAAACTCGCCCAGCGCCTCCGGCGCATCGGTGTCGTAACCGTAGAGCGTTGGCATGTCGAAGGCGACCGACAGCCCCATGTTGCCCTGGCTGAGCAGATATTTGTAGCGGGCGTTCGTCTCTTCGGCGGCGCCAAAGCCGGAGAACATGCGCATCGTCCACAGGCGGCCCCGGTACATCGTGGGGTGAACGCCGCGTGTGAAGGGAAATTCTCCGGGCAGGCCCAGATCGTCTGCGTAATCCAGCCCGGCGATGTCCAATGGCGTGTACAACCGCTCGATTGGCGCGCTGGAGGTGGTCATGAATTGCGACTGTCGCTCAGGCGCACGCGCCAGGGTGTGGGGCAGGGTCGTCCCTTCCCACCGCTCGACAGCCTCCTGTATTTTGGCTAGATTATCTTGGTCGAACAATTCCAGCGTCTCCGTGTTGAGCGATTCAGGGCCGGCGCGGTGTGTGATGGCTGCGTCGCCCTTCCTCTTATTTTACCCGAAGAAGGCGTCGCGCGCCAGTTGCATCGGCGCGCTGGATGTGCGCCCGTTCAAGCTGCCGGCCATTGGCCGCTGAGCGCCGCGCTGATGCACTGCTCCAGATCGCCAAAACGCATCTTGACGCCACTGTGCGCCGGCGCATAGCAGGCCATCTTACCGGCGTTGGTCGCCATGGTCTTGATGCCCAACTGCTTGATCGGCGCGACGACGGCGCAGGTGTCGGCCACCACGCGCCCGCCCGCCGCTTCGATGTCAGTGACCCAACCGGCGGCCTCGGCGCGTTCTCGCAACCGCCGCCCAGTCGTGACCCACAACCGGGTGGCGAGCCGGCGGCCGCGCACCGCTTCGGCCACGGCCTGGATTTCGGTCAAGCTGGCGTGCGGGCAGCCGACCGTCACCAGGTCAATGCTGGTTACTTCCGGGTCGGCGTCCATGACGGCGTAGGCGGGGGCCAGGCTGGCGATGCGCAGGCGTCGCGCCTGCGGTTGGATGAGCGTTTCGCCCAGGGCCGTGGCTTCGGGCGTGTAGTTGGCCACGTGATAGAGCGCTACGGCGCCGTAGCCGGCCAGCGCCGCGCCAAGCGTCTTGAGCCGATCGCCGGCGGCGCCGCCAGCGGCGACAGCGGCCGGCAGCGGGGGGAGCCAGGCGCCCAGGTCGCTGAACCAAAGGCAGCCGTTGCCCACCTCTTTGCCAACCAAATAGCCCAAAGCGCCGAAATCGGCGATGGTGCGCACGGGGCAGGCGATTTCGATGACCCAGTTGGCCCGCCGGTTTTCGTCGAGGTGATAGCCATAGCGGGCGGTGCGCCCGACGATGGCGGCGGCCAGCGCGCTGGGGCCGCCTTCCCGGTTGCTGCGCAGGGCCAAGATGGAATTGCCAAAGACGACGGCGGACGATTCCGCCCAGGCCACGTGATCGCCCTGGCGTAGGCCCGATTCAGGCAGCAGATAGGGCACGCAACTGAGGGTCTGCTGCACGCCGAGCCTGGCGAAGGCGCCAATCGCCTGCAGTTGGGGTCGCGCAAACGCCTCGCTGACGCCCATCTCCTGCCAGCGCGCCTCTTCCATGCCCATCGGGTTGAGCATGGTCGGGACACGCACGCGCGCGCCCTCGCCGGCCCATTGAGCCAGGAACGCCACGCCAGCGTCGCCGATGTTCTTGTAGCTGACGCCCGCGATCTGCGCATGGCTGATCGGCGCCAGATCGCGGGCGCCGTAGATGCGGCCCAATGTGGCGACGATTTCCATCGCTCGCTGCACGCCGGGGCCATGTGCTCCGTCGAGTAGCGCTTGTTCTTCTGGAGTGAGAAACAGATCGGACATACCACCTCTTCCGCAGCTCGTCTACGCCGGCCGCAAGCGTGTGGCTGCGTAGGCGGGCCGAACTGCGCCTGGCATCAGCGCTGCGACCGATTGAGCAGATGATCCAGCAGCAAGAAGATGATGAGAGCGATGATCAGGATCATGCCGGCAAAACCAGCCGGCGAGAGCGGCACAAAAAAGACGATACGTACCTTCTGCCAGATGATCAGAAAAGCGACGACCAGCGCCACAGCAAACAACAGGCCGCGTGAACGACGATTCATTGTCTAGTTTCTCCTTCGTCAACAACTGACTTGCCAGCCCGTATCTTAACATCTGCCAGCGTAAAGCCCCAAACTGATACGCGTCATAGTTCAGTGTACGGTTGTCTACTAGACTGCCAGCAGTTTCCCGCCCCTTGCGCCAGCCGAAACCACCACGCGCCTGTGCGCCCAATCTGAAGATGGCCGTGATCAGAAGTTCGACTTTTCCAAGAGAGGTACAACGATGTACGATTTGATCATCATCGGCGGTGGGCCAGCCGGACTGGCGGCCGCTGTCCACGGCTTGCGCCAACATCTCGATGTGCTGGTGATTGGCAACCAGATGGGTGGCCGCATCGGCTGGCGTTTGGACGTGCCGTGGCTGGAGAAACGTCACAATCTCGCTGGCGAGGAGGTGGTGCGCACGCTGAAGGCGGAGCTGCAACTGCGCCATCTGTCGCGTGTGCTCGATCTGGCCACGGGCATCACCCCGGTGCGGCAGCATTTCTGCGTCTCGACGACGGCGGGCGATTTCGAGGCGCGCACGCTGCTGATCGCGACCGGCGCGGCGCCGCTGCGTCTGCATGTTCCTGGCGAGGAGACGTTCTATCTGCGCGGTCTGGCCTATTCGGCGATGACTTACGCCTCCGCCATGCTCGACCGCACCGTCGCCGTGGTTGGCGATGGCAGTTTGGCGCTGCGCAGCGCCGCTGAACTGGCGCGCTCGGCGGCTTGCGTCTATCTGGTGGCCAACGATCCCGCCTGCCGTGTGTCTGCCTGGGGGCGACGCCTGGCCGATTTACCCCATTTGAACTGGCTGTGCGGTCATCGCGTGGAAGCGATCCAGGGGCAGGAGTATGTGGAGCAGATTGTGGTGCGCAACCCGCAAGGGGCGGTGGAGACGCTCAAGGTCAACGCGGTCTTCGTCACAATGGGACTGCGCGCCAACTCTGATCTGGCGGCCGACCTGGTACAGCGTGACGGCAGAGGGCGCATCCTGGTGGACAACCGCAACCGCACCAGTTGTCCCGGCATTTTCGCCGCCGGTGACGTGACCGATGTCTACGCCGAACAGGCGCTGGTTGCCATTGGCGAAGGGATCAAGGCGGCGCTGAGTGTGGCCGAATTCCTGACTGAGGTTCGGGCGGAGGCGGCTGCAGGCTGACTGCGCCGGTCAGGCGTCGGATCGTGTGCGCTTGCTGACGTAGGTGATGTCGCGATGCCGCGTGTACCCGGCTTGCTCGAAGAGGGCGAACGAAGGCTCGTTCCAGTTTTCGATCAGCGCGCTCCAGACATCTAATCCCAGGCTGGTAAACCAGGCCTCGCATGCGGCGATCAGGCGTCTGGCCAGGCCCAGGCGACGAAGCGCCGGCGCCACGGCCAGCCGATTGATGTACCCACGTCGGCTGTCGTGGGTGGCGATGACGGCGCCCACCAGCGCGGCGCCGCGCCATAGGCCAATCACGCGCTGTGTGCCGCTGGCCAACTGGCGCTCGAACGCCGCACGGCTGTCGCGTCCCTGCGGGCGGATATGCAGCCCCGCCTGCTGCCACAGGACCAACAACGCGTCGTAGTCCTCAGCGTACAGCGGGCGCTCATCCAGCATTTCAGATTGCCGCTTTGTCAAGCCCGTTCATCCTTTGCTCAGGAGATCTGTCCGGTGCACGCTCGCCCCCTGAACCTGTCGGATGGGGCGAACGTGCGCCGGTGGTTCTATTTCACGGTGGCTAGATGCAACTCGCGCAGTTGTTCATCTGCAAGCGCCGAGGGTGCGCCGAAGAGCAGATCGCTGGCGGCGGCCGTCTTGGGGAAGGCGATGACTTCGCGGATGTTGCTGGCGCCCGCAAAGAGCGCCGTCAGACGCGCCATGCCGAGCGCAATGCCGCCGTGCGGCGGCGCGCCGTACTCGAACGCATCGAGCAACTGGCTGAACTGCAGTCGTTGCGTCTCCTCCTCGATGCCGAGCCGGGTGAATAGGCGATTTTGCACATCGCGCCGATGGATGCGGATGCTGCCGCCGCCCACTTCCCAACCGTTCAAGATCACATCGTACGCCTTGGCGCGCACCCGCCCTGGGTCGCTTTCCAGGTATTCCCAGTCCTCGTCCAGCGCCGAGGTGAACGGGTGATGGACGGCGGTCCAACGCTGCTCCTCGGCGTCGAACTCCACCAGGGGAAAGTCGGTGACCCAGCAAAAGGCAAAGACATCGTCGGCAATCAAACCGAGACGCCGGCCCATCTCCAGGCGTAGCGCGCTCAGCGACGCGGCGACGATCGCCGGCGCGGCCGCCACCAACAAGAGCAAATCGCCCGACTCGGCGCCGGTGTGCGCAATCAGCCCGGCGAACTCCTCGGCGGTCAGGAATTTGGCGAAGGACGAGCGCGCCTGCCCCACTTCCACCGCTGCGCCGGACGGCAGCGCCAACCAGGCCAACCCCTGTGCGCCATACCCTTTGACCAGTTCGGTCAGCTCGTCCAGTTGTTTGCGCGAATAGGCGGCGCAGCCCGGCGCCCGAATCGCTTTGACCTGCCCGCCTGTCGCCACTGCATTCTTGAATACAGCGAAGCCGCTGGCTGTGAAGAGATCGCTCAGGTCGGTCAGTTCCATGCCAAAACGCAGATCGGGGCGATCATTGCCAAAGCGCGCCAGGGCTTCGGCGTAGGTCAGCCGCGGGAAAGGAATCTGCTGGATGCGCTTGCCGGTGATGCTTGCCTCCCCTGGCTGCGCCAGGCTCTGCACCAGGTGGATCAGCATCGCTTCGATCAGGTCCATCACATCGTCGCGCTCGACGAACGACATTTCCAGGTCGAGCTGCGTGAACTCGGGCTGGCGATCGGCGCGCAGGTCTTCGTCGCGAAAGCAACGGGCAATTTGGAAATAGCGTTCGAAGCCGGCCACCATCAGCAGTTGTTTCAACTGCTGCGGCGACTGCGGCAGGGCGTAGAACTTGCCCGCATGGACGCGACTCGGCACGACATAATCGCGCGCGCCCTCTGGCGTTGACTTGATGAGGATCGGCGTTTCGATCTCGATGAACTGCTGGTCATGCAAGAAGTTGCGGATCGTGCGCACGATGCGATCATACAGAATAATGTTGCGCTGCAACGTCGCCCGCCGCAGGTCGAGATAACGATACTTCAGACGCACCACCTCGTCCACGGGGCTTTCCTCGTTGATGTAGAAGGGCGGCGTCTTGGCGGTATTCAGGATGACGATCTCTGTCGCCGTCACCTCGATGTCGCCGGTGGACATGGCAGCGTTGCGCAGTTCTGACGGCCGCGGCGTGACCACGCCTTTCACCTGCAGCACGTATTCGGGTCGCGTCTGGCTGGCCGTTTCATGCGCCTGCGGCGCCTGGTCAGCGTCAACCGTGACCTGCACCAGGCCGCTGCGGTCGCGCAGGTCGAAAAAGATCAAGCCGCCGTGATCCCGGCGACGATGAAGCCAACCGGCCAGCGTCACCGTCTGGCCGGCGTTTGTCGAACGAAGTTCACCACAACGGTGCGATTGGAGCATGAGTCCCTCTTCCTCTCCCTTGCCTGGGTTTTTTGCTGGCGCTTCTGGCCGCCAGGATTCGAACTTGATTGGCGGGCCTGCTCACCGCATCGTTCTTCCGGCCGGTTGACCGACGTTTGGGCCTTTGCAGGCAGCAGCCGGCGCCGGACGGCAATGACCCGCCGTCTGCGCGCCGCCCATTATACGCATCGGTCGAAATGATGCAACCGTGGCGAGCCGTCCGGCAGACGATCTTCGCCATCACCGCTGCGTTTCTTGGCAATCTGCCCGCCATGCGCTATGCTTGGGGGGAATGGGGAAGGCCGAAGGCTGAATGAGGAAGGCTGAAGGCTGAATGACGAAGGCTGAAGGCTGAATGACGAAGGCTGAAGGGGGAAGGACTCTGCCATGCGCAACGATTTGCAACGCACTCTCAACCTGGCTCACCGCGGGGCGCGCCAGGCGGCGCCGGAGAATACGCTGGCGGCTTTCGGCGCTGCGCTCGCATTGGGCGCCGACGGCGTCGAACTCGATACGTTGTTGAGCAAGGATGGTGTGCTGGTCGTTTGTCATAATTTCGACGTGGATGAAACCAGCAACGGCAGCGGGCGCGTCAGCGATCTGCCCCTGGCGGCGCTGCGCGAACTCGATTTTGGCGGTTGGTTCGACCCGTCCTTCGACGGCGAGAAAATCCCGACGCTGGACGAGGTGTTCGATCTGGTGGGGGCGCAGGCCTTCGTCAATGTCGAGATGAAGACCGACAGCCTGCGCGGCGATGGTCTGGAGGCGGCTGTGGCGGCGTTCATCGCACGGCGCAACCTCTACGACCGGGTGATCGTCTCTTCGTTCAATCCCCTGGCCCTGCTGCGCCTGCGCCGTCTCGATCCACGTATTGACATCGGCTTGCTCTACTCGCCCGATCTGCCGATCTACCTGCGTCGCGCCTGGCTGCGCCCCTGGCTGCGGCCGCAGGCGCTGCATCCCGATCACACGATGGTCAGTCCGGCTCTTGCAGCCTGGGCACGGCAGCGCGGCTACGATCTCAACGTTTGGACGGTGAACGACGAGGCAGAAATGCACCGCCTGCTCGATCTGGGCGTGGCCGGCATCATCACCGATGCGCCCGACCTGCTGCGGCGCGTGCAAAACAGCCGCTGAAATCGTCCCCATGGCGGGTTGTGCGCAGTCGGGCTGCCGGCGTGCGCACGCCGCCTTCAGAGGTTGACCGAGCGATAGACGACAGGTGCGCCGTCGGACGGCGCTTCGCTCCCGCGCGCGGCGGGTAGACCGCGCGTGGTCGCCGGCAGATGGCTCAAGCTGAAGGTGGGGCCGCCGGTCACGAAGCCACGTTCGGCCAGCAGATCGGCGGGCAGGAGCGCCGCGTCGCAGGTTGTCTGAAAACAGCCCCAACGTTCGGCTACGGTCAGCGCCTCGTCGAGCAGATGGCGCGCCGTTTCGGACGCTGCTCCTTCCGCCAGCGCCGCGTCGCTGATCCAAAGTTCGGGGGTTAGCCAGTTGGCGCGTGGGCGTAGTTGACCAAGCAGGACGCCCACCAGGCGACCCTGGTGTTCGGCGACACGCGCCAAAAAATCCTCGCGGCCGATCAACTCCTCGAAGATACGCACCACGCCTGGCGCTTGATCGGGCGTGGGCGCGGGCCGGCCCAACCGCGCCAGCAGTTCGATCATGGCGCCGATGTCGCCGGCGGCTGCCGGCCTGACATGCAGCGTTGGCAGCTCGACGGCGGGCGGCGCCTGGATGGGCTGTTCGCTCAGCTTGCCGCGCAGCGATGATCGTTTCATGATGTCAATTCCTTTCCCGCAGCGACTGTTCCCTGCAGCCGCTGTAGTTGCATGCGCAGACCATCCACAGTGTTGACGGGTCGTTGGCAGGCGAAATTCTCACAAACGTACACGGTTGGCTTGCCGCCGATCTGCTGGCGCCCGGCCAGGAGGGGCAGGCGCGCCCGGATGCTGCGATCATCCGGCGCTGCTGCTGTGACGAGTGCGTTGGGCAGATAGTGGCGGGCAATTTCGGCCAGCAGCGCCTGTGTCTCGGCGGCGTGGGGCGCGCCGATGACGGCGATGTCCTGTGCCGGCGTCAGGTAGAAATCGGCCACACAGAGCAGGCGGCTGAAAGCGCCCGGCGCACGCATGGCGCTGTCGTACAGCAGCCGCAAAATGGCGACGCCGTGACTTTCGTACTGCTCGTCGCCCAACAGACGGCCAAGTTGCAGCAGGACGCCGGCCGCGCTGGCGTTGGCCGAGGGAATGGCGTTGTCAATCACATCCTTGGGCCGGGTCACCAGGGTTTCGTGATCGTCGCTGGTGCTGAAGAAACCGCCCTGGGCGTCGTCCCAGAAGTGTGCAAGCATCGAATCGGCCAGAATTTGCGCTTCGTGCAGCCAACGCACATCGAGCGTTGCCTGATGCAGCGCCAGCAGGCCTTCTGCCAGCAGGGCGTAATCCTCCAGATAGCCGTTGAGCCGGGCCTGGCCATCCTTGTAGGTGCGCAGCAGGCGCCCCTGCTCAGTGCGCAGCGCGCTGAGCAAGAAATTGGCGGCGCGTATGGCCGCCTGGCGAAAATCATCACGGCCCAGGATGCGGGCGGCGTCGGCCAGCGCGCCAATCAGCAGGCCATTCCAGGCGGTCAGCGCCTTGTCATCGAGACCGGGCGGCGGGCGCTGCTGGCGCGCCTGCAGCAGTTGTTGGCGAGCGCGCGCCAGCGCCGCCGTCAACTGCGCCGGCGTCATTTCGACCTGGCTGGCGACCACATCGAGCGGCAGGCCGATGTGCAGGATGTTCTTCATCTCGAAGTTGCCGTGCTCCGTCACATCGTAGTAGCGTTCGAACAACTCAGCGTCGGTCGGTGAGGCTCTCGAACCGTCGGTCGGTGAGAGCGCCTGGCGCACCTCGGCCTGTGTCCACAGATAGAACTTGCCCTCCTCGCCCTCGCTGTCGGCATCCTGCGCCGAGAAGAAGATGCCCTCTGGCCCGGTCATTTCGCGCAGCACGTAGGCAAGCGTCTCTGCGCAGACCTGACGATAGAACTCCTTGCCGGTCGCCTGAAAGGCCAGGGCGTAGATGCGCGCCAGTTGGGCGTTGTCGTAGAGCATCTTCTCGAAGTGCGGTACCAGCCAGCGGTCATCGGTGGCGTAGCGATGAAAGCCGCCGCCCAGATGATCGTAGATGCCGCCGCGCGCCATGTGATCGAGCGTCTCTTCGACCATCGCCAGCGCGGCGCGTTGGCCGCTGCGGGCGTAGAAGCGCAGCAGGAACTCCAGGGCCATGACGGGGGGGAATTTGGGCGCACTGCCGAAACCGCCATACTGGGGATCGAAGCGGTCTTGCAGGTCACGCACGCCGCGTGCGAGCAGGCGGGGCGTGAGCGGTTCGCTGGCCGGCTGCAACAGGTGCGCCTGGCGCAGCATTTGGCGCACCTGATCGGCGCTGTGCAGAACTTCTTGTGGGCGCTGCCGGTAGGCGTTGGCCAGACTGAGCAAGACCTGGCGAAAGGCGGGCATCCCATAGCGCGGCATGGGCGGGAAGTAGGTTCCAGCATAGAACGGGACGCCGTCCGGCGTCAGGAAGACGGTCATGGGCCAGCCGCCGTGGCCGGTCATGGCCTGCACGGCGTCCATGTAGATGGCGTCCAGGTCGGGGCGTTCTTCGCGATCTACCTTGATGTTGATGAAATGTTCGTTCATTACCGCCGCCGTGGCCGGGTCTTCGAATGATTCGTGCGCCATGACATGGCACCAGTGACAGGCGCTGTAGCCGATGCTGAGCAAGATCGGCTTGTTGGCGGCGCGGGCCAGCGCCAACGCTTCGGCGTTCCAGGGGAACCAGTCAACCGGGTTGTGCGCATGTTGGCGTAGATAGGGGCTTGTTTCGTGGATCAGGCGGTTGGTGTGATCTGCGGGCGGTTGTGTGGTCGTCATGTGTGATTCCTTTGCTGCTCTGGCGAGCGCCATTGTACCACAACGAACAGGGCAGTGACAACGACGCGGGCGGCACTTTGCCCTGGCTGGCGGTTGCGGCAACCTGTTTGACAGACGCGGGGGCTTGAAGTAACATTCGGCTGCTTCATGATGACATTCGGAAACCTGTCGCTTTCCGCAACGATCCGTTAGTGCACAGCAAGCGGCGCTGCGCCTGGGTCGTCCGGTGGGAAGTCTGGTTCGTTGATGAGGGGAGGATGTCGTGCTGGAAAAGATCAATCTGGAAAGAGAACTGAAACGCAAGGAATGGAAGGAACTGCGTCGCCCGTTGCAACATCGGCTATACGAGCTGGCGCAGGCGGCGTTCGATACGGGCATTCCGACCATCGTCGTTTTCGAGGGTTGGGATGCGTCAGGCAAGGGGACCAGCATCAATCTGTTGACGCAGCGGCTCGACCCGCGCGGGTTCAAGGTGTGGCCCATTCGAGCGCCGCGCACCTATGAACAGGCGCATCCCTGGCTGTGGCGTTTTTGGAACAAACTGCCCAACCGTGGCCAGATCGCCATTTTCGACCGCAGTTGGTATGGGCGCGTGCTGGTGGAACGGGTGGAAGAACTGACGCCCGAACGGGAGTGGCGCAAGGCGTACCGCGACATCGTGGATTTCGAGCGCACCCTGGCCGACGATGGCCATACGCTAGTCAAGTTCTGGATGCACATCAGCAAGAAGGAACAGCGGCGGCGTTTCCGGGCGCTGGAGAAGGACCCGCTGCAGAGCTGGCATGTGCAGCCGGAGGATTGGGAGCATCACCGCAAGTATGACAAATACCTGATTGCGGTGGAGGAGATGTTGGAAAACACCGAGACGGAATGGGCGCCCTGGACGATCGTCGAGGCGACGAATCAGTATTACACCTGGCACCGTGTCTTCACGACGGTGGCCGATGCCCTGGCCAAAAGCCTGAAACTGCGCGGCATTGACCCCGAATCGGTCATTACGCCGCTGCCTGGTGCGGCGGGCGAGGCGGCCGCCGAGTCGCCCATGTCGGACAAGACCGTGGCCGAAGAGGCGGCGACGGCGGATGTCGAAACGCCAGGGGTTGCCTGGCTGGCCGATAGCACCGCCAACGCCAGTCTGCAGGACGATCACGATGATGACGATGACGAATAGCCGTAAGCGGCCCAACGATGAGGTGCAGCGATGTCTTCGATTCTGTCGCAAGTAGATTTGACGCTCAAATTGAGCGAAGAAGAGTATGTCGAACAGTTGGTGCGCTATCAGGTGGCGCTTGGCCAGCTCGGGTATCAGGTTTATACGCACAAGCGCCCGGTGGTGATGGTTTTCGAGGGATGGGATGCGGCCGGTAAGGGCAGCGCCATCAAACGCATTACGGAGAAACTCGACCCGCGCGGCTATGCGGTTTATTCGATTGCTGCACCGCAAGGCGAGGACAAGACGCATCACTATTTGTGGCGTTTTTGGCGGCGCATGCCCGAACGGGGGCAAATCGCGATCTTCGATCGCAGCTGGTATGGCCGTGTCATGGTAGAACGCATCGAGGGCTTCTGTCGCGAGGCCGACTGGCAGCGGGCGTACCGTGAGATCAACCAGTTCGAGCGCCAGTTGGTTGATTTTGGCACGATCACCTTCAAGTTCTGGATGCACATCAGCCCGGAGGAGCAGCTCAGGCGTTTCACGGAGCGCGCCAACACGCCGTACAAGGTCTGGAAGCTGACGGACGAGGATTGGCGCAACCGCGAGAAATGGGATCGCTATGAGATGGCCGTGGAAGAGATGCTACTCAAGACGAGCACCCTATCGGCGCCCTGGACGATTGTGGAGGGCAACGACAAGTGGTGGGCGCGCATCAAAGTGCTGCGCACCGTCGTTGACACCCTGACGCGTGAACTGGGCACGATGCCAGAGATACTGAAGGTGAAGACCGACAAGAAGAATCACAAGAAGAAATAGCGTGGCGGGTCTGCGCCGGCCGGGACGCCTGTCAGACGACATGACTTGCATCATTGGCGCGGCTGCGACCCCGTGATACAATCAGCCCACGAGTCGTTTTTGGGCGC
This sequence comes from uncultured Anaerolineae bacterium, assembly GCA_964580725.1. Taxonomy (GTDB): domain Bacteria; phylum Chloroflexota; class Anaerolineae; order SSC4; family Amarolineaceae; genus Amarolinea. The sequence continues at coordinate 15,991 of CAZOLV010000085.1, forward strand.
GGTGACGCCTGAAGTCCACCCGTATGGCCTACCAGGAGGCCACGGCCTATGATCAAGGCTACATGTTGCGTTTTCATGACACTCTGTGCAGGCGCTGTTCCAGGCCAGACAGCGCCCCTTTTTCCGTTCGCATCCGAAGGCAGCAAGGGCCGGGCCGCTCATTGGCCTCTCCGTCACGTTTTCCACTTCAGCACACGCCTCTTCTCTCTCCTCGCTCACACGTCTCCCGATGTGCGTCGCACGCCAAGCAGCGAGACTCGTATCGGTTCGATGTGGTGCGCACGGTCGTGCGCCTGGTTTGCCGAGCGCCTGCGGGGCGGGGCAGACCCATCTTTGTACAATGATGTATGAGGAGCAAGGTTTCTATGGAAATCAACAGGCCCAATCCATTCGAGATTGCACAGCGCCAACTCGACGAGGCCGCCGCCATTCTGAAGCTCGATCCGGCGGTTCATGAACTCTTGCGCTGGCCCATTCGGGAACTCCATGTCACCCTACCGGTTAAGATGGACGATGGCACGACGAAGGTCTTTCACGGTTTTCGCGTGCAGTACAACGACGCCCGTGGCCCCACCAAGGGCGGCATCCGCTACCATCCGGATGAGACGATTGACACCGTGCGCGCATTGGCCGCCTGGATGACCTGGAAGACAGCCGTGGTGGACATTCCCCTGGGCGGCGGTAAGGGCGGCATCATCTGCGACCCGAAGAACATGAGCATGGGCGAGATCGAACGTCTGAGCCGCGCGTATGTCCGTCAGGTGGGTCGTATCATCGGGCTGGAGAAGGACGTGCCGGCGCCCGATGTCTACACTACGCCGCAGATCATGGCGTGGATGGCTGACGAGTTCTCGTTCATGCAGGGCTACAACGAGTTTGGCGTCATCACGGGCAAACCGTTGGCTTTGGGTGGTTCGGCCGGCCGCGGCGACGCAACGGCGCGTGGCGGCATCTACACCCTGCGCGAGGCGGGCAAAGTCCTGGGCATTGACCTCAAGGGTGCGACCGCCGCCATACAGGGCTATGGCAACGCCGGCTCTTTCGGTCACATCCTCGGCGAGCAGTTGCTTGGTCTCAAAGTCGTGGCCGTGTCGGACTCCAGGGGCGGCATCTACAGCAGCAAAGGCTTGAACTACAGCGAGGTCATGGCCTTCAAGAAACAAACGGGCACGGTCGTTGGCTTCCCTGGAAGCGACACGCTGACCAACGAAGAACTGCTCGAACTCGACGTCACCGTGTTGATGCCTTCGGCGTTGGAGAATGTCATCACCGAAGCGAACGCCGATAAGATCAAAGCGCGCATCAGCGTCGAACTGGCCAACGGCCCCACGACGCCCGAGGCCGATCACATCTTGCATGAACGCGGCGTCTACATCATCCCGGACTTCCTCTGCAATGCCGGCGGCGTGACCGTTTCCTACTTCGAGATGGTGCAGAACGCCTATGACTACTACTGGGATGAGGATCTCGTTCATGAGCGTCTGGACCGCAAGATGACGACTGCCTTCCACAACGTGCACAACATGGCAGTGGAACGAAAAGTGCACAATCGCCTGGCGGCTTACCTGGTCGCCGTCAATCGCGTCGCTGAAGCGGTGCGCCTGCGCGGCTGGGCATAAACGCCTCCGGTTTTCGGAAGTCGCCGCTGCCCCAACCGGCGACTTCCGGAGTTTTGCCCGCCGCCCCTCGTCAGAGAACTTGCAGCCATGCCAGAACTACCGGCGGACGCGCCTCCAATCCTTGAAGTCTATTTACAGTTGTCACAATATCCAATCCTGGCGCAGCAGATCCGGCGGCGAATGCGTGAGGAGATCTATCGGCGCGGGATCATCACGCCGGAGAAATTCGAGAACGAGGCGCGCGACAAGGCCATCAAGTCGCAACGGCGCGAAGGGTTGATGAATCCCTTGATCGAGGAGGATGCGGAACAATGGGAACAGCGCCTGCAGCAGATCCGCAACTACCTGACCGACTTCTACTTTGCCTATAACCTGCCGCTCGACCTCCTGACGCGTCTGCTCGACGAAGCGATTGCGCAACGGCAGCCAGAGGGCGGCAGCGTCGCGCGTTTGACCTTCAACCCGGAACTGGCGCCGCTCGATTTTCTGTTGCGCAAAGCGCAACAGTACGAGGAGATGCCGCCAGAGCAACAGGAGCAGGTGCTCCATCATCGTGAGGAAGTGATCGTCGTGCTAACCAAGACGATGATCAGCGACCAGTTGAGTTTCGTGCGCCTGGCCAAATCCTGGTTCACGGCGGCCGATTTTCGCTATATCCAGGCGCGCCGCATTGGCGGCGGTAAGATCGGCGGCAAGGCCGCCGGCATGTTGTTGGCCTGGAAGGTCTTGCAGAAAACCGCACCGCATATCGCCCACAAGATTCAGATTCCTCGTTCATACTTCATCGGCGCCGATGTCTTCTATGATTTCCTTTCACTCAACGACATCGAGTTCATTGATCAGAAGTACAAAACACCCGATCAGATCGTCGCCGAATATCCGGTCATCGAAGAGGCCTACGCCCGCGCTCGTTTTCCTGAATCGGTCGGCGCTCACCTCAGGGACGTTTTGCGCCAGGTTGGCCAGCGCCCTCTCATCGTCCGTTCTTCCAGCCTGTTGGAAGACAACTTCGGCGCCTCGTTTGCCGGCAAGTATGCCAGCTTTTTTTGCCCTAATCAGGGCACGCCGGCGGAAAACCTGGATGCGCTCAGCCTTGCCATTCGGCGCATCTACGCCAGCGTCTATCACCCGGACGCGCTGCTCTATCGGCGTCGCATGGGGCTACTGGATTACGATGAGCGCATGGCCATTCTCTTGCAGGAAGTGCAGGGCCAGACCTATCGCGACTATTTCTTCCCGACCGTCGCCGGGGTCGGCTTCGGTTTTGCGCCAATGGTCTGGAATTCACGCCTGCGGCGCGAAGAGGGCTTTGCGCGCCTGGTGACCGGGCTTGGCACCCGCGCGGTCGAGCGCGTGGGCGAAGATTACCCGCGCCTGGTGACGTTGAGCCATCCGCTCCTGCGCCCCGAAGTCTCACCCAGCGCGATTCGGCGCTACTCACAGCGCCTGATGGATGTCATTGACCTGAAGCAGAACAGACTGGCGACGGTTCCGGTCTGGCAGGCGCTCGATTGGCAGTATCCGGCGTTGCGTTGGCTGGCTGCCGCTGATAAGGGCGATACGCTCCTGCCGCTTTTCTCGATCGGGCCAGACCTGACGCCAGACCAGATGGTTCTCACCTTCGACAACCTGCTGCAACGCACAGAGTTTGTGCCTCTGTTGAAAGAAGTGCTGGCCACACTCGCAGCGCAGTATGGCGCGCCGGTTGATGTCGAATTTGCAGTTGATCTGCTGCCTGGGCCGCAGCCGCGACCAGACATGATCTTTCGCCTTTTGCAGTGTCGCCCACAGAGCATCATGAACGGCCAAACGGCGGCTATCATGCCGGCCGATGTGGCCGAGTCAGACCTTTTCTTCACTGCGCACCGCATGGCGCCCATGGGACGCGTGCAGCAGATCGAGTATCTCGTTTACGTTGATCCCCTGGCCTATGCCAACCTCAACGGGTCGAAACTCAAAGCCTCAGTGGCGCGCTGCGTGGGGCGGATCAACAAAGCCTTGGAGGGGCGCCGCTTCATCTTGATTGGCCCTGGCCGTTGGGGTTCCGCCAACCTCGATCTGGGCGTACCGGTCACCTATGCCGATATCTTCAACGCCAGCGCCCTGATCGAACTGGCTGTCGCGCGGCAGGGCATCAGGCCCGAACCGTCCTACGGCACGCATTTTTTTCAGGACCTGGTCGAGTCGCACATCTACCCGATTGCCCTTTATCCCGACGACGGCCAGGATCGCCTCGACGAGAGGTTTTTGCAGGAGACGCCCAATCAACTGGAAGCGATGTCGCCGCAGGACGCCGCGCTGGCCGATTGCGTCAAGGTCATCCACATTCCGTCGGCGCGCGATGGGCAGCGGCTGGAACTGCGCATGGACGGCAAGGTCGCCCTGGCCTATTTTGCGCATGACGGCGGCTGAGCGCCGCGGCCGCTGGCCTGACTCGAACCAACCAGCCGCCCGCGGCTTTGACGGCCTGCGTTTCATGGGGTACAATCAACCGGCTGTCAGAAGCCGGCACATAGCTCTGACATCAGGTTGGGCAAGCAAGCAAAGGTATCATCTCAATAAGTAGGGAAACCTGACAGGTCTTTGCCCCGAATTATCGAGATGATACAAGCAAAGCGAGGTACTGTGAATTGAGCAAGTTCTACTACGGCGGGCAGGCGGTGATGGAAGGGGTGATGATGCGTGGGCGCCAACGCATGGCGGTGGCGGTACGCAATCCGCGCGGCGAGATCGTCGTGCACGAAGAACCGTTGACGGCCCGCATCTACACCAGTTCGTGGGGTAAGTGGCCGTTCGTGCGCGGTCTTTCTCTGTTGTGGGACACGCTGGGCTTGGGGATGCGCTCCCTACTCTGGTCTGCCGATGTGGCGATGAGCGAGGAAAAGGACAAGATCGAGTTCACCGGCCCTCTGGCCTGGACGACAGTCGGTTTCTCGCTGTTGCTCTCGATTGGCATCTTCTTTCTGTTGCCCTCGGCCACGGCGCACTTCCTGGAACGCTGGTTTTCTGGCCGCATGGCCAGCGCCGTGATCGAAGGGGTCGTGCGCCTCACGCTCTTCGTCGCCTATCTGTGGGCCATCGGCTGGATGCCCGATATTCGCCGGGTTTTCATGTATCACGGCGCCGAACACAAGACGATCAACGCCTTCGAGGCGGGCGCACCGCTCGTTCCCGCTGAAGTCAGCAAGTTCAGCGTGCAGCATCCCCGCTGTGGCACCAGCTTCCTCTTCATCGTGGTGGCGCTTTCGATCGTGCTCTTTGCGCCGTTCCATTTCGATCAGTGGTATCTGCGTCTGGCCTCCCGTTTGCTGCTGATTCCCGTCCTGGCCGGCATTGCCTATGAGTTCATCCGCTTCAGCGCCAGTCACCTGGACAACGGGCTGGTACGGGCAGCAATTCAACCAGGTCTCTGGCTGCAATCGCTGACGACGCGTGAACCGGATGACTCCATGCTCGAATGTGCCATCGCCGCCCTGCAGCCTGTGTTAGCGGCCGACGGCATCGTCAGCGAAACCGCGGCAGCGGCGACGCCGGCGCCCCTGCAAGCGCCGCTGGCTGTTTGATCACAGAGTCCTTCACTCATCATTCAAGAGGAGCAACACGATGCGAAATAAGATCACAGTCGTTGGCGCCGGCATGGTCGGCGCCTCTTGTGCCGCCTGGTTGGCAGAGCGCGAGCTGGGTGACATCGTCCTGGTGGACATTCCCGAAACCGGCGACATGCCCAAAGGTAAGGCGCTCGACCTGCTGCAGACCGGCCCCATCATCGGCTTCGACGCCAGGGTCACCGGCACCACATCCTACGACGCGACCGCCAACTCTGACGTGGTCGTCGTCACGGCCGGCGTCCCACGCAAACCTGGCATGACGCGCGAAGACCTGGTGGGCATCAACACCCGTGTGGTGCGCAGCGTGGCAACGCAGGTGGCGGCCACCTCGCCCAACGCCATCCTGATCATCGTCACCAACCCGCTCGACACGATGACCTACGTTGCCTGGAAGGCCTCCGGTTTTCCAACCGAGCGCGTCATCGGTCAGGCTGGTATCTTGGACGGCGCTCGCATGAGTACCTTCATCGCGTTGGAACTGGGCGTCAGCATCGAAAACGTGCAGACGTTCGTGTTGGGCGGTCACGGCGACGAAATGGTGCCGCTGGTGCGCTACTGCAATGTGGCCGGCATCCCGATCAGCGAGTTGATGCCTGCCGACCGTGTGGCCGCCATCGTGGATCGCACGCGCAAGGGCGGCGGTGAAATCGTCAACCTCCTGAAGACCGGCAGCGCCTACTATGCGCCGGGCGCCGCCGCTGCTCAAATGGTGGAAGCTATCCTCAAGGACAAGAAGCTCATCCGCCCCTGCTCCGTCTATCTGAACGGCCAATACGGCCTCAACGACATCTACTTCGGCGTACCGGTCGTCCTGGGGCGCAACGGCGTGGAGAAGATCATCGAGATTGGCCTCTCGGCCGACGAACAGGCGATGCTCGACAAGTCGGCCGACCTCATCCGCAGCACGATGAGCGTCGTGCCGGCAGCGTAAACTTGCCTGCCTCTCGCGCCTGACATTGCTGGATGGGATCAGGTGAGTCATCACAGACGGGCCGTGGCGGTCAGACGTGACTGCCACGGCTTGTTTTGCGTCTATCTAACGCAGCATCGAACCAAGGGGATCGTGCAGGATGGACATTCACGGCAAAGTGGCGCTGGTCACGGGCGGGGCCATTCGTGTGGGCAAGGCAATTGCGCTAGGACTGGCGCAAGGCGGGGCAGACGTGGTCATCAACTATCACACGTCTGCGACGGAGGCGCAAATCACCGCTGAGGAGATACGCAGCCTGCGGGTGCGCTGCCTGGCGATTCAAGCCGATATCGCCGATCCAGACCAGGTACAGGCGATGGTCGCGCAAGTTCAGTCCACCCTGGGGCGCCTCGATATCTTGATCAACAGCTCGTCGCGTTTCCAAACCACGCCTGTGATGACAACAACGCCGCAGGAATGGCGCCGGGTGCTCGGCGTTCTGCTGGACGGGCCTTTCTTTCTGGCCCAGGCCGCGGCCCCGCTGATGCGAGCGCAAGGCGCCGGCGTCATCATCAACATCCTCGACCTTTCCGCGTTTCAACCCTGGCCCAATTTCATTGCGCACAGCGTGGGCAAGAGCGGCCTGCTGGCCATGACGCGCGCGTTGGCGCTGGAACTGGCGCCGCAGATTCGCGTCGATGGCGTGGCGCCTGGCGCAGTGCTCGCCCCGTCCCACTACAGCCCGCAGAAGCTGCGGCAGGTGGCAGACCGTACGCTACTCGAACGTTGGGGGTCGCCGCAGGATGTGGCCGATGCCGTCGTGTTCCTGGTGCGCGCCGATTACATCACCGGCGAAATCCTCGTTGTGGATGGCGGGGAGCGTTGGGGCAAGCGCCAGCGCGGCTGAGTTTCATCTTACGTTCAAGCCGTTGAGCTCACGGTAGGATGCGATGCGGCTGCGAATCGTATCGCGCTGAGTGATGGCTGCTTGCACGGGGTTGACCAGGTTCCTTTCCCATGCGTCCGCAAATTCCTCCAAATCGTTGAGCTGCGCCTGCAGCGGGTCCAGCAACCCTCTAATGATCTCAGCGCCGCTGCGCACTGAAGTGCGCACTACGAACGGTTCGTAGTAGGCGCTTCAGCGCCTCGTT
>CAZOLV010000086.1:0-23121 GCA_964580725.1 uncultured Anaerolineae bacterium
ACGACAAAACCTGACAGGTCTCTAAGACCTGTCAGGTTTCCGGTCAGGTTTCCGGTCAGGTTTCCGGGTCTCCCCCACTTATTGAGATGATACGAGAAGGGGCATCATCGAAACGATCATGGATATTGTGATTCTGCTGACTTCGGTTGTGGCGGCGGCGCCGCCGATCCTGTTTGCCGTCTTGGGTGAGACGATCACCGAAAAGGCGGGGGTGATCAATCTGTCGCTCGATGGTTCGATCTTGCTGGCGGCGATGACGGCCTTCATCGTGGCTGTCAGCAGCGGCAGCCTGCTGTTGGGCGCTTTGGCGGGCATGTTGGTGGGGGCGCTGGTGGCGGGCCTGGTGGCCGTGCTCAGCTTGACGCTGCACCAGCCGCAGGTGGCGACCGGCTTCATCCTGACGTTGCTGACGCGCGACCTGGCCTATGTCTTGGGCAACGCCTACACTCGCATCCCTGGCCCGCAGGTGCCGCACTGGCCGATCCCCGGTCTGGTCGGCCTGCCGATCATCGGGCCGATTCTGTTCGACCAAAACCTGATGGTCTACCTGAGTCTGCTGGCGATCCTGGCTGTCTGGTTTTTCATCGGCAAGACGCAGCCAGGGCTGAAGCTGCAAGGGTTGGGCGAACGGCCGGCGGCCGCGTTTGCGCGCGGGGTCAATGTGACGCGCATGCGCTTTGTCTACACGCTGGCCGGCGGAGCGTTGGTCGGGTTGGGCGGCGCGGCTTTTTCGCTGCTGGTCAAGCCAGGCTGGGCGCGCCCATATGGCATCGAGGGGACGGGCTGGATCGCACTGGCCATTGTGATCTTTGGCGGCTGGCGGCCGCTGCGGGCGGCGTTTGGGGCCTATGCCTTCGTGATGCTGCAAACGCTGGCCAACACGCTGCAGGCGGCGATGCCAAACGTGCCGACGCAGCTTTTCCCCACGCTGCCCTTCCCGCTGATGATCCTGACGCTGGTTCTGGTGACCCTGGGCAATGCTGAATGGTTGCAGCGCAGCCTCGGCCGCCTGCCGGGATCGCTGCGACGCACCGTGGTGCGCACCTTGCGCGCCTTGCAGACCTCGCCGCCCGCCGCCCTGGGCGTGATCTTCGAGCAGGACTGAGCCTGATGACAGCCCAAGAGTCTCATTTGCGCCAACAATCATTCATGAATGAGGCGTCGAGAATCCTGGTAACATCGCATGTGTGCTGTAAGTGTTTGGACAAGCAGTTTGGCGTAGACACGTTCTCGACATGCTTACCAAGCCGTTTGATGACCTCAACCGCTTTGGCAAAGTCACCATCGCCGCTAATGATAATGGCCGTGTCGTAAACGCTATTGAAAGCAGGTTCGAGCAAATCAACAGCGAGTGATATGTCAACGCCTTTTTCGACAAAGGTGCCACCCTGACGCGGTTCCAGACGACCAAGAACAACCGTAAATTAAGGCTTCTCTCTCATGGCGTCCAGAAAACGCAGCGTTTTTGCGTAACGGTCAGGGTCTAGCTTTTGATCGGCAATAGCAGTGTAGTAGCTAGATTCGCACTAATTTGCGATTGCCAAGCAGCTTGTTCGTAAGAAGCAGAAAATCTACTGATTGCGGGCAAAAATTTCACCATACAAGTCTTCCAACAGGTTGTTTGTTCGGTTTGCGGTCAACGGCAATGTGCGTTGTATTGCCGGTTTGCCGCCTAATTCCTGCTTCTCTCCACTTGGGGGGGCCAGGGGGGCCAGCAGACTTGTTATGCCAGCAGATGGCGGCTGGCGGCGGTGTGACGGGCCACCAGGTCGGCGATGTCGAGGCCGACGATCTGGCCGTCCTGGACGCGCACACGACCGGCGATGACGCTGAGGTCAACCTGCTGCGGGGCGCAGAAGACCAGAGCGGCCAGCGGGTCGTGCAGGGCGCCGCTATAGGCGAGGCGTTTGAGCTTAAGGCCGATGAAGTCGGCGGCCATGCCGGGGGCGAGCGCGCCGATGTCGTCGCGGCCCAGAACGCGGGCGCCGCCGAGCGTGGCGAGTTCCAACGCTTCCTGGGCGGTCAGGGCGGCGGGGTTGCCGAGCACGCGCTGCAGGAGCAGCGCCTGCCGCGCCTCGCCCAAGAGGTGACCGGCGTCGTTGCTGGCGCTGCCGTCCACGCCAAGCCCCACCGGTGCGCCGTGATCGAGCAGATGGCGCACGGGCGCAATGCCGCTGGCAAGCCGCATGTTGCTGCTTGGACAGTGGGCGGCGCCGGTACCCGTGCCAGCAAAACGCTGTACCTCGCTGCGATTGAGATGGACACAGTGGGCGTGCCAAACGTCGGGACCGGTCCAGCCGAGGTCTTCGGCGTATTCGACGGGCCGGCGGCCAAAGCGGGCCAGGCAGAATTCTTCTTCGTCCCTGGTTTCGGCCAAATGGGTGTGCATGCTGACGCCGTAGCTGCGGGCGAGCGCCGCGCTTTGGCGCATCAAGTCGGGGGTGACAGAGAAGGGGGAGCAGGGCGCGACGACGATGCGAATCATGCCGAAACGCTGTGGCTGGTGGAAAGCCTCGATCGCCCGGCGACAGTCGGCCAGGATGGCGTCTTCGTCTTCGACGACGGCGTCGGGCGGCAGGCCGCCCTGGCTTTGACCGAGCGACATGGAGCCGCGGGCGGCGTGAAAGCGCATGCCCAGCTCCACGGCTGCCTCGATTTCGTCTTCGATGCGGCTGCCATTGGGCCAGAGGTAATGATGGTCGCTGCTGGTGGTGCAGCCGCTCAGCAGCAGTTCGGCCAGCCCAAGCTTGGCGCCGAGGTAGACGGCCCTGGGGGTCAGGCGCGCCCAGATCGGGTAGAGGGTTTTCAGCCAGTCGAAGAGGACGTTGTCTTGGGCGAGGGCGCGCGTGAGCGATTGATAGAGGTGATGGTGGGTGTTGACCAGGCCGGGCAGGACGATCATGCCGCGCCCGTCGAGCACGACATCGGCGGCGGCGGGCAGATCGTCGGTTGGGCCAACCTGTTCGATGGCGCCGTCGCGGGCGAAGATGGCGCCGTCCTTGATCTGGCGCCGTTGGGCGTCCATGCTGACGAGCAGATCGGCGTGACGTAGCAGAAGCGTGGACATAGTGGTCTCCGGTGTGAGGGGTCAGAATTCGAGTTTGCGGTAGCGCATGACGACGCTTTCGACCAGGCCGATACCGATCATGAAGATGAGGAGGGAACTGCCGCCATAGCTGACCAGGGGCAGTGGTTTGCCGGTGACGGGCAGGAGATTGAGGTTCATGCCGATGTTGACGGCGGTCTGGAAGAAGATGAGCGCCGCGACGCCGATGACGAGTAGACGGCCGAAGCTGTCGCGGGCCAGATCGGCGGCGCGTAGGAGGCGTAGGAGGAGGAAGAGAAAAAGGACGAGCAGGGCGAGCGCGCCGATGAAGCCAAGCTCTTCGGCGATGACGGAGAAGATGAAGTCGGTATGCCGCACGCGCAGGAAGTGGAGCTGGCTCTGGCTGCCGTGAAATAGCCCCTGGCCCAGAATGCCGCCGTTGCCGATGCTGATCAGTGCCTGGTTGACGTTGTAGAAGTCGTCTGGATTGCCGGCCGGATTGAGGAAGAGCATCAGGCGCTGGCGCATGTAGTCTTGCAGCGAGAGCCAGACCAGGGGGGCGGCCGCTGCGGCGGCGAGCGCCGTCAGCGCGACGTAGAACAGGGGCAGCCCGGCGACGAGGAGCATCATGCCGCCGGCAAACAGAATGGCCAGGGTGGTGCCGAAGTCCGGCTGCAGGTAGATCAGCACGGCCGGCAGCAGCAGGAGGGCCAGGGCGCCGAGGTAGGTGTTGAGCTGGCGCATGGACTGCTCACGGTTGGCCAGGTAGCGGGCGAGTACGATGACGATGATGATCTTGGCCAGCTCCGACGGCTGCACCGGCAGGCCGACGTCGTACCAGCGTTGGGCGCCGCCCTGCGTGGTTCCAGCCAGTTCGACCAGGGCGAGCAGGACGATGATGACGCCGTAGAACAGATAGGGAGCGACGCCGATGAGGGTGTAGTCCAGGCTGGCGACGAGCAGGAGCAGGCCGAGACCGGCCAGGGCGAAAATGATCTGCCGGCCGGCCAGGTCTTCGACGCCCGGTGTGTTGATGGTGGCACTACGCACCATGAAGAGACCGTACACGACGATGGCGAGGGTGATGGCCAGCAGGCCCCAGTCGAAATTGCGCCAGGCGCGGCTCATCATGTTGGCTCCTGCACCGGGCCAGATGACGGGCTGCGCCGGCTGCGCCGGCGGGGGGATGGGCCGGGCGGCTCCTCACTGTGCGGCTGGATTGGCGCCAGCGGAATGTCGGCCACCAGGCGCTGATCGTAGCGCGACTGGCTCAGCGTGACCTCGACGCCATCCGGGTCAATCACGACGTATTTGGAGATGACGGCGATCAACTCGTCTTTGAGAGTTTGCATGATGGCAGGGGAGAGTGACAGGCGATCATGCACCAGCACGAGTTTGAGTCGCTCTTTGGCGACCTCGCGGCTGGGCGGATCGGGGCTGAAGAGTCTGCGCAGTTGTTCGAAAAATGTCATGATGTTGCTCCTGGCTCTTTCACTGTCAACGGCAGGCTCACTGCCCACCGCCCCCAAATAGACGGGCCAGCTTGCCGAACAGACCGGACTGCTCTCGCACGGGCATCAGCGGCACATCTTCTCCCAGGATGCGCCGCGCGATGTGGCGATAGGCCAGGCCGGCGGACGAGTCGCCATTCAGGGCGGCTGGCTGGCCCCGATTGGTGGTGACGACGATTTGGGGATCTTCGGGGATGACGCCAAGCAGGTTGATGGAGAGGATTTCGATGACGTCGTCCGTGCTCAGCATGTCGCCGCGCTTGACCAGGACGGGGTTAAGGCGGTTGATGAGCAGGTCGCCCGGCCCTTTCTGCGCCGCCTCGACCAGGCCGATGATACGATCGGCGTCGCGCACCGCCGACACTTCGGGCGTCGTCACGATGATGACCCGGTCGGCGGGTGCGATGGCGTTGCGATAACCCTGTTCGATGCCGGCCGGCGAGTCAATCAGGATGAAGTCGAATTCGTCGCGCATTTCGCTGGTCATGGCGATCATCTGTGTTTCCGAAACGGCGTTCTTGTCGCGCGTTTGTGCGGCGGGCAGCAGGTAAAGCTCTGTCAGGCGTTTATCGCGAATCAACGCCTGGCGCAGCCGTGCACGCCCCTCGACCACATCCACCAGATCGTAGACGATGCGATTTTCCAGGCCGAGCACAACGTCGAGGTTGCGCAGGCCGATGTCGGCGTCTATGACTGCCACGCGCATGCCTTGCAGCGCCAGGGCCACGCCCAGGTTAGCCGTGGTTGTCGTTTTGCCAACACCCCCCTTGCCGGAGGTAATCGTGATGATCGTTGCTCCCATGTCCTTTTTCACCAATTCTTGACGCTATCCCAGGGTTCTACTTTCACCAATTCTTGACGCTATCCCACGGTTCTACAACGATGGCGCCGGCTTCGATGCGCGCCACCTCCGGCGCTGGTTTGGCCTGACGCAGGCTGATCCGCCAACGGCTGCCGGTTGGATCAGGCGCCCGGCCGATGAGGGCGCCGATGCGCAGTTGCGTCGGTTGCAACATCAAGGCGCAAACGACCGCTGTTTCGTCTCCCAACGCCCCGGCGTGCACGGTGCCGCGCAGGCGACCCCAGATCACCACATCGCCGCCGGCGGCGATGTGTGCGCCCGCATTGACATCGCCCAACACGATCACCGCGCCAACGTGCTCGATGCTCTGCCCGCTGCGCAGCGTGCCGCGCATCTTGAGCGCTGGTTGTCCCTCGACCGGCGCAGCGGGCGCATCTATGGCGTCTGTCGCTGATGCGCTGCTGGGGGTGTGTTGGCCGTTGCGCGCTGCCGCCGGCTCGGCCGCCGCTGGCAGCGCAGTGACTAGGCCCAGACTGGCGGCCAGGGCGCGTGTGGCCGGCTCGTCGCTCAACAGTGCCCACAGTGACACCTGATGGGCATTGAGCAGTTGACCCAACGCCTCGATCTCGGCCAGGGTCAGCGCCTGCGCACCCGTCGCTGCCGCCACCCGCCCGCCTTCGATGAACGACGCCATGGTTCGTAGGCGCTCGTCCAACTGCGCCAGCACGGCTTCGAAATCTCCCTCAGGCAGACTGATGACCAGCCCGTGGCTCGTGCCCTTGATCTGCACCTGCGCCTCTTTCGCCGTTGTTGTCATCGGTTGGTCTCCGCTGCGCAAGAACCTCAGTCCCCGATGCGCACCTGTTGATACGGATTGCCCGGCGGCATGGGGACGCCGAAGAAATAGTGCAAAATCTCCGACGCCACCGGCACCGCCACCGCCGACCCCTGGCCGCCGTTGTAGATGAAGATGGCGATGGCGATGCGTGGGTTGTCGTAGGGCGCAAAGGCCGTGAACCAGGCGTGCGTCGGCAAGAAACCTTTGGCGTCGTAGCCGATCTCTGCATCCCAGAATTCGGCGGTGCCCGTCTTGCCAGCGACCGTCACGCCTGTCACGCGTGCGCCGGGTGCTGTGCCGTTCGACCAGTTGACGGCGCCATACATGCCTTCCCGCACCACTGCCATGTGCACCGGTTCGACCGGCAGTTTGCGGATGATCTCGGGCGCCATTTCCTGCACCACCTGGCCCTCAGCGTCAGTCATGCGCATCACCAACTGCGGCCGGTAGAGCACCCCGCCGTTGGCGACTGCTGCCGCCGCGTTGGCCACCTGTAACGGCGTGGCCAGCACGAATCCCTGGCCAATCGCCATGTTGTAGGTATCGCCCGTCACCCAGCCTTCGCCGTAGGTCAGGCGTTTCCACTGATCGTTCGGCACCAGCCCCGCGTGTTCGCCCGGTAGGTCAATGCCGCTCACTTCGCCATAGCCAAAAGCCTGCGCATAGCTGGCCAACCGCTCGACATTCAGCCCTTCCTGCTCACGCAGGCCGCCGCCGATCTGATAGAAATAGACGTCGCACGACACCGCCAGCGCCTCGGCCAGCGTGATGGCGCCGTGACCCAAACCATGCTCGTAGATCCAACAGTAGAAAGGCTGCGCCTTGCTGAAATCGTTGGGAAAGAACCGGTTGGGCAGCCACATGATGCCGTCGTCGCGCAGCCGTGTGCGCGGCGTGATGATGCCCTCTTGCAGCGCACCGGACGCCGCCACCGTCTTGAACGTCGAACCGGGCGGATAGATGCCGCTGATGGCATGGTTGAGCAGCGGGCGATGCCTGTCGCTGCTCAGCGCCGCATATTCCTCGGCAGTGATGCCATCGGCGAACAGGTTATTGTCATACGTCGGCAGGCTTACCATGCCCAACACCGCGCCGCTCTGCGGGTCGAGCGCCACCGCTGCGCCCGACGGCGAATTGGCCGCTTCCAGTCCATGTCGCAGCGCCCGTTCCATCGCCTCCTGCAGTTCGATATCCACCGTCAACACCAGGTTGAGACCGGGTGTCGCCGGCATCGCCTGGCCGAGTGTGTTGACCTCACGGCCCGCCACATCCACCACGATCGCCCGGCGGCTCGCCTGACCGCGCAGTTCCTGTTCGAATGAGCGTTCGATGCCAGCATACCCCACCCAATCGCCCGCTGCGTAGCCCCGTTCCCGGTAGGCCTCCGCCTGTTCGGCCGGAATGGGGCCGATGTAGCCGATCAGGTTAGCGGTCAGTGCACCGGTCAGATAGTCGCGCTGCGCATTGGTCAAGACGACGACGCCCGGCAGCAAATGACGCATCTCCTCCACCATGAAAGCGCTGCCCGCCGGCACATCCACCACGATCGTCACCGGGGCAAAGGCGCTGCCCAGGCGGGCGTTTTCCACTGCCTGCATCACCATTTGCACGATGTCGGCGCGCATCAGGCTGGCCAGTTGGCTGGCGCTCGCCGGTAGACGCCGCAGCGGCTGCGGCGCCGCGGTCGGTGTCAGCGTGGGTGTCGCCGTCGGCGCGTGACGGCTGCGCGCCGGCGTGCTGACCGGCGTCGGTTCCAGGGCAACCACCGTCGGCGTGATGACCACCGGCGCCGGTTGCGCCAGAAGATCGAACAAGAGGTCGAGTTCGGCGGCCAGGGCCTCGTCATCCTCCGGCAGCTCCGCTGGCGTCAGGGCGATGGCGAACGTGGCGCGGTTGCGCGCCAATGTGCGCCCCTGGCGATCATAGATCACACCGCGCAACGCTGGCTCGGAAATCTCCCGAAACCGATTTTGGTTGGCCTGTGCGCGCAGCGCCGTGCCCTGGCTGACCTGCAAAAGCCACAGCCGGCCGGCCAGAATGGCGAAGATCAGCACGATCACGATGCGGAAGAATAACGTGCGCCCGATGGCAGCTTGAGTCTGTTTCACACCGATTTTGTCCACTGACGAAAATCAACCACGTCGCCGCGGCCGTTCTCTCGCCAACCGCTACGAGACACGTGGACGCGGCGGTCCCATGCGCTGACCGAGGCCGACCAACGCCAAATAGACCACCGGCAGCAGCAGCGCGTCGAAAATCGCATCTGGGAGGATCACGTGGGTAAATGCTGTCAGCCAGTCTGTCGGGCGCCCTGTCAGCGCCAGCAGCGCCAGCAGCGCCAATCCGTACACCAGGCCGGCGGCCAGGCCGCTCAGCACGCGCACGATCAGTTGTTCGCGGAAGATCGAGGCGGCGCTCGCACCGACCACATAGGCCGCCAGCAGCAGCGCCAGCGCCGAAGCGCCCAACGGGCTGCCGCCCAACAGGTCGAGCCACAGGCCGCCAATCAACGCCCACCACAGACCCTCCTGACTCCCGTTGAGCAGCGTCCAGGCCGCCACCAGCAGCAGCATCAGGTTTGGTTTGGCGCCCAACACGGTCACGTGCGGCACCAGCGTCGTTTGCAGCAGACCGACCAGAGCCAGCAGCGGCGCCAGAAAATAGAGATTCATGGTCTAGGGCGTCGTCGGCGCATCGTCTGACGTGCCGTATTGCTGAAATTCGGTCACGATCAACACCAGTTCCAACCGTCCAAAATTCACCGTCGGACGCACCTCGGCCTCCTGAAACATCTCGTAGTCTCGATGAGACACCTTGACGATCTGCCCGATCACCAGTCCCTTGGGCAGATTGCCGCCCAGGCCCGATGTCAACACGATGTCGCCCGGACTGATCGTCGCATCCTGCGCCAGGTACTTCATGCGTGGATTGCCGCCGTCCACCCCTTGCACCACGCCCAGCACGCGCGACCCCTGCACGATGGCGTTGATGGCGCTGTTGGCGTCGGTGATGAGCAGCACTTTCGAACTGTTGGCGTTGACCTCGACGATGCGCCCCACCATGCCCACGTCGCTCATCACCGGCATTCCCGCCGCAATGCCCTGTCTGGCGCCCAGATCAACGACCAGGTACTGCAGCAGGTTGGGATCTCGCCCCACCACGCGCCCAACGATCTGACCCCCACGCACCGCAAACGTTGGGTTGCTCTGACGAAAGCCGAGCAAGCTGCGTAGGCTCTCGTTTTCCACTTCGATGTCGCGCAGCCGCACATTCTCGATCGTCAACTGATCGGCCAGCGCCTGCAGATCGAGATTGCGCTGGCGCAGGGCGCTCAGGTCTTGCACCAGACTCACCGCCGATTGCATGCCGTTGGCCACGGTCGTCAAACCTGCCTGTAGCGGCAGGATCGGCCGCAGCAGCAGCCCCTTGACGCCCGCTAACCGACCGCTGCGGTCAACCAACAGCAGCGCCAGGCAAATGGCGCTGAAGACGAGCAAACGGAGCAGACTCGCACGTTGCTTGGCTTGCGTCATGACAACCCTGAAGTGGGGGCGCTCAGTGAATGGTACTGCCGCGCTGCATACTGGTTAGCACGGTGCGCAGTTCGTCCAACGATTCCAGAATCTTCTCGGCCCCCTTGGCCACACAGGCCATGGCATTGTCAGCCGCATAGACCCGCATCTTCGTCTCTTCGCTCAACCGCTGCGCCAGACCACGCAGCAGCGCCCCGCCGCCCGCCAGCACGATGCCATTGGACATCAGGTCGGCCACCAGTTCAGGCGGCGTATCGTCCAGCGCCGATTTGATCGCTTCCACGATCACACCGACCGAATTGCGCAGCGCCTCCCGAATTTCGATGCTGCTGATCTCGACCGCTTCGGGCAGCCCGGTGATCAGGTTGCGCCCGCGCAGCGTGTGCGTGATTTCCTGCTCCAGCGGATAGGCCGAACCGGCTTCGATCTTGGCCTGCTCGGCGGTGCGATCGCCAATCAGCATGTTGTACTTCTGGCGCGCATAGGCGATGATGTCTTCGTCCATCTCATCGCCCGCCACCCGAATCGAACGAGCCACGACGATACCGCCGAGCGCAATCACGGCGACTTCGGTGGTGCCGCCGCCAATGTCAACGATCATCGAGCCTTTGGCGTCGGTCACTTGCAGGCCGGCGCCGATAGCCGCCGCCATCGGTTCTTCCACCAGATACGCTTCGCGCGCCCCGGCGCTGACGGTGGCGTCATGCACAGCGCGCTTTTCCACTTCAGTCACACCGCTTGGAATCCCCACCACCACGCGCGGGCGCGGGATGCGCAGCACGGAGCGGCTGTGCACCTTGCGAATGAAGTGATGCAGCATCTGTTCGGTAACGTCGAAGTCAGAGATGACGCCATCGCGTAGGGGACGTACCGCTACGATGTTGGCCGGCGTGCGGCCGACCATTTCTTTGGCCTCGGCGCCGATGGCCAGGACCTTTTTTGTCTTCTTCTCGATGGCGACGACGGAAGGTTCATTGATGACGACGCCCTGGTTGCGAAGACAGACCAGGGTGTTAGCGGTGCCCAAGTCAATACCAATATCATACGAAAACAGGCCCAAGAGCCAGTTGAGTGGACTAAACAACTCGGAACTCTCCTCCGATAGGGATTCGATCACGGCTCGTTGCGCGACCGGGTAGCAGATCTCAGGTCACGCCAGTCAGCGATGCGCACTCGCACCGCCAGCCTCACCGGCAGGCGCCATTATACCATGCGACAAGTGATACGTAAAACGCCGCAGACGTATTCTTTCGATTCATGATTGACATTTTCTGTATTCTCGGTTAAAATTCAATCGTTGCCGTCAGCCTGTTGCGCTGGCGGCAAATTATGCGCGTGGCAAGCCGCTGCGCCTGACCTGTCCGCTGACGCGACAGATACAGTTGGAGGATTGATGGGGACTTATCCGACGAAGAATATCCGCAACATTGCCCTGGTCGGGCACAGTGGTTGCGGCAAAACCTCTCTCAGCGAGGCGATGCTGTTCGACAGCGGCGCCTCCACCCGCCTCGGCCGTGTCGAAGATGGCACCACCGTCTCTGACTGGGATGACGAAGAGAAAAGGCGCCACGTCTCGATCAACACGTCGGTCATTCCATGCGAATGGAAGGGTGTCAAGATCAACCTGCTCGATACCCCTGGCTACGCCGATTTTGCAGGCGATGTGATTTCTGCGGTTGCCGTGGCAGACGCCGGTCTGGTGATGGTGGATGCGGTGGCAGGCGTCGAAGTGGGCGTCGAAATGACGTGGGGCTACCTCAACGAGCGCAGCCTGCCGCGGCTGGTCGTGGTCAACAAAATGGACCGTGAGAACGCCAATTTCGAGAAGGCGCTCGCTTCACTGCGTGAGCATTTCAGCGGGGCCATCGTGGCCTTGCAGGTGCCCATCGGCAAAGAACACGACTTCCACGGCGTCGTTGACCTGATGCAGATGAAGGCCTTCGTCGGCCCCAAGGGCGAAGTGCAGGACATTCCGGCCGGGCTAAAGGGCGAAGTCGAAAAGGCGCGCACGCAACTGGTCGAAGCGGCGGCCGAGGGCAACGACGATCTCATCATGAAATACCTGGAAGGCGAAGAACTGACCCCCGAAGAGATCCAACTGGGTCTCAGCCTGGGCATTCGGGCCGGCTCCATCATCCCGGTGATGTGCATCGCCGCCAGCGCCAACCTGGGCGTGCAGGCGCTGATGGATGCGCTGGTGCAGTTGGCGCCTTCGCCAGCCGACGCAGCAGCCGTCCCGGCCGTCAAGATCAGCACAGACGAGCAGGTGCTGCTGTCCACAGACCCCAACGGCCCGCTGGCCGCCCTGGTCTTCAAGACGATGGCCGATCCCTACGTCGGTCGCGTGACCTTCTTTCGCGTCTTCTCCGGCACCATGCACTCCGATTCACGCGTGTTCAATGGGCGCAGCGAAGCGGAAGAACGCATTCCACAGCTCTTCACGCCGCGCGGCGAGCAGCACGTCAACGTGGATACCGTCGTGGCCGGCGACATCGGCGCTGTGGCCAAGCTGACCTCTACCGTGACTTCCGACACACTGTCGGAGAAATCGAACCCCCTCCTCTTGCAGCGGCCCAGCTATCCCAACTCTCTCTTCGCCGTGGCCATTGCACCCAAGACCAAGGGCGACTCTGCCAAGCTCGGCCCCGCCCTGACCCGCTTGAGCGAAGAAGACCCAACGATTCGCTGGCGTCAGGAGCCAACGACGCAGCAGACCATTCTGGAAGGCATGGGCGACACGCACATTGACATCGCCATTCGGCGCATGGAATCGAAGTTTGGCGTCGGCGTCGAGACTTCGGTGCCCAAGGTGCCCTACCAGGAATCGGTTACCAAGAACGCCAGCGCCATGTACCGTCACAAGAAGCAGACCGGCGGCGCCGGTCAGTTTGGCGAGGTGCATCTGGAAGTCAAGCCGCTGGCCCGCGGCGCCGGTTTCGAATACAACACCGATCGCGTCTTTGGCGGCGTCATTTCCAATTCGTTCTTCCCCTCCATCGAAAAGGGCATCAAGTCGGTGCTGGAGGCCGGTCCGCTGGCGGGCTACCCCGTGATGGATGTGCGCGTCGAGGTCTTCGACGGCAAGATGCACCCGGTTGACTCCAAGGACATCGCCTTCCAGGTGGCGGGGCGCGAGGCGTTCAAGTTGGCGATTCAGCAGGCCAACCCGGTGATGCTGGAGCCGATCATGGATGTGGCCATCACCGTCCCGGACGAGTACATGGGCGATGTGTTGAGCGATATCAACACCAAGCGTGCCCGCGTTCAGGGCATGACGCAGGAACGCGGCCGCAGCGTGGTGACGGCGCAAGTGCCGCTGGCCGAGATGCAGCGTTACGCCACCGATCTGCGTTCGATCACGCAGGGGCGCGGCTACTTCACCATGTCGCTGTCGCACTACGAAGTGGTGCCCGGTCACGTGGCCGAAAACATCATCGCCGCCGCCAAGCGGGAAGCGGCCGAAAAAGAATGACAGAACGCAAGGATGGCGTCCCTGCCTGGGACGCCATCCTTGTCGCTGGTCATCTCGACGGCATCTCGACCAGAGATGCCGTTTTTTTGTGTTCATGCCCTGTCGTGCAGCAGGCGATCCATCGCCACTTCGAAGCGGATGCGAGTGCCGTTGCTGGCGCCGGGCCGGGGTGAGACGAATTCGACGCTGGAGTCCAGCAGGCGCGCCCGTTCTTCCATGTTGAGCAGCCCGAAACTCCCCCGTTCGTCATAGCGCGCCCTGATGGCCGCCAGATTCAGACCCACACCATCGTCCGTCACCGTCACCTGCAGCCGGTCGTCCTGCACCTTCATCTGAATCCAGACCGCGCTGGCCCTGGCGTGTTTCTTGATGTTGTTGATCGCCTCTTGCACGATGGCAAAGACGGCGCCGCTGGCCTGCGAGGTCAGCTTGAAATCACCCGTGTTCAGATCGAGATGCAGATCGAACGACTCGTACCGGCGTAGCTGCTCCGCATACGCTGCAACGGCAGATGCCAGCCCTTGCGTTTCCAGAATCACCGGGCGCAGTTCGAACAGTAGCTGGCGAATCTCGCGGTTGGCCTGCCGGGTCAAATCCTCCATGTGGGCCAGCTCACGGGGCAGCAGCTCCGGGCGCGTCGCCGCCACGCGCTTGATCACTTCCATGTCCATGATCATCGCCGACAGCACCTGCGCGGTGCCGTCGTGCAGATCGCGCACCAGTTCGCGCCGCACCTTCTCTTGCACCGCAATGATACGGTCACGCTCCTCGCGCAAGTCGGTGTAGAGGCGGGCGTTGTCAACCGCCACGCCGATCTGATGACTGATCGAGGTCAGCAGCGCCGTTTCTTCGTCACTGAGACGGCGGGCGCGTCGCACCATCACCGCCAGAACTCCCCGCACCTGGCCCCGTGAACGAATCGGCAGGATCAACACCGAACGTAGCCCCTCCTGCGCCAGAAGCTGTCGCTGCGCATCGTCGAGCAACGGGTGCGTCGCCGGATCGTGAATGACCATCAGCGCCCCGCTGGAGGCAACGGCGCCGAGCGCCCCTTCGCCGAGCGCCATGACCACCGGCCAAAGTGCGGGCTGCCCGGTAAGACCGAGCGTCGTGCGCAACGTCAACCGCTCGTTGACCGCATCCACCAGCGCAATACAGCCGGCGTCGGCGCGCACCACTGCCAGCACATCGCACAGCGCCGCCTCCAGCATCTTGTCCAGATCGAGCGATTGGCTGAGCGTCGCCGCCACCTGGTTGAGCGCCGTCAGCTCATTGACGCGCTGCTGTTCGCGCGCAAAGAGCTGCGCATTGACCACCGCCACCGCAGCTTGCGCCGCCAGCGCGCTGATCCAATCTTGATCCTCCTGCGTGAACGGCTGCTGGCGGCGCTTGTTGACCACCTCCAACACGCCCACGATGCGCGCATTGGCCTGCAGGGGCACACACAGCAGCGAGCGGGTCACGAAACCGGTCGTCTGATCCACCGACTTAGTGAAGCGCGTATCGCGTCGCACATCGTCCACGACCACCGCCTGGCCGCTGCGCGCCACCCAACCCGCCACCCCTTCGTGAATGCTGATGCGCTGTTTGCGCAGTTCCTGCTCTTTTTCGCCCACTGGCACCTCGAAGACCAGTTCCTGTTGATCTTCGTCCAACAGCATCAGGGCCGCGCCTTCGGCATCCAGCATACTGGCCGCCAGATGGGTCGTCTCGCGCAGCACTTGCGCAAGATCGAGCGAAGAGGCGATGGACTGACCAACCTCCTGCAGCAGGTTGACTTGGGTCAACCGCTGTTGGGATGATTGCAGTTCGGCGGAGAGAGAGGCTACCTGGCTGATCGTACTGCACAGCGCATTGACCGCGGCGATGACCGGCTGGTTCAGCGCCTCGATGCTGCCAAAGACCAGGGTCAGGCCGCCCTGCACCACCAGGCCATCTTGCAGCAGGACACAAACGAGTGGGTTGCCAGAGTCGGCGGCGTCGAGCGGGGCCGGCGTGGAGAGGGACTGATCTTCGCCTGGCACCCAGGTGGCCGCGCCAAGCGCCGCGTCTTCCCAGGCGGCAATGGCGCGTTCGAAGGCGGCGGGAATCTCGCC
Organism: uncultured Anaerolineae bacterium; assembly: GCA_964580725.1. Classification (GTDB taxonomy): domain Bacteria; phylum Chloroflexota; class Anaerolineae; order SSC4; family Amarolineaceae; genus Amarolinea. The sequence continues at coordinate 15,299 of CAZOLV010000086.1, forward strand.
AAAGCGCAGACGTTCTGCCGTGCGGCCCAAAACGACCGATGCACCGCGTGCGCCGCACGTGTCGCACAGCCAGGGCAGCGCTTCTTGCCAAAGCGCCGTCGCGCCGCCTTCGCGTGCGACTCGGCTCAGTCTGGCCACAAGATTCGAGTGATGGGCGAACTGTGAGGATGTCATCATCGAGGACATTATATCAGTGGAACCGTTTTGTGACAAGGGGTTTCGCTCACTTTCCTGCAAGGATCACACCAGCTCGTTGCGCGTCGACGGTGGGTGTTGAGAATGCCATGAATTCCGGTAATTGGCATGACGTGAGGTGGCGCCAAAAGGCGCGTCCAGCCGCTCGACGCCCTGCAGTGACCCTGTCACTACCCGGCGCCTGACGCCGGGTAGTGACTTGGACTTTCTGATTCATTTGCAGTATACTGGCCCGCGTCCCAATCTTGACGCTCATGCTGGCTGCATGATCACAGAAGGAAACCGACGCATGACCGATCTTCGCTCGCAGCTTTGGAAAGTTGACCTGCATTCGCACAGCCGCTATTCGCGCGACTGCCTGCTCGACCCGCTCGCCATCATCGAGACTGCTCGCCAGCGCGGGCTGGACAAGCTGGCCATCACCGAACACAACAACCTGGAAGGCGCCTTGCTGCTCAAGCGCCTGGCGCCCGATCTCATCATCGTGGGCGAGGAGGTGAAGACCACGGTGGGCGAGTTCATCGCCTATTTCGTGCGCGAGGAAGTCCCCAAGGGGCTGACGCCGGAGGAGACGCTGGCGCGCCTGCGCGCCCAGGGGGCCGTGATCAGCATTCCCCATCCAGCCGATTCGCTGCGCCGCTCGGCGGTGGGCGAGGAGACGGCCCGCCGCTTCATCCACCAGGTGGATGCGGTCGAGGTCTTCAACGCCCGCTGTCTCTTCCGCGAGGATAATGACGCCGCCCTGGCCCTGGCGCGTCGCTATGACAAGCTGATGACCGCCGGTAGCGACGCACACACCCTGGGCGAGATCGGGCGCGCCTATCTGTTGCTGCCGCCCTTCGACGACAACCCCGCCAGTTTCTTGCTCAGTTTGCGCCAGGCGCAGGCAGCCGGAACGCCGAGCGGCCTCTGGCCTCATTTTGCCAGCACCTACGCCAAGTGGGTCAAACGCCTGACCCGTTTTCAACCCTGATCCACGCACCCAATGAGGCCCAAGTCATGACCTTGCTCGTCTTTGTCGTCTCAGCGCTGGCCGCCCTGGCGCCGACCCTCCTCTACACCGCCCTCGTCTGGTGGGCAGACCGCCATGAGCGCGAGCCTCTCTCTCTGCTGCTGGCCGTTTTCCTCTGGGGCGCGCTGCCCTCTATCGGCGTTGCGCTCGTGCTGGAAGGATTGTTCGAAGCGGCGCCGGCGGCCGGTGGCCAAACATTGTTCGGCATCGTGCCGCCCGACAGCCTGACCGCGCCGGTCATCGAGGAGATCATCAAGGCGGCGGCCCTCTTTGGCGTCGTCACCTGGGCGGCGCGCGAGTTCGACGGCGTACTCGACGGCATTGTCTATGGCTCGCTGGTCGGTTTTGGCTTTGCCATGACCGAAAACCTCTTCTACTTCATCGGCGCCTTTTTCGAGGAAGGGTGGGGCCTGTGGACGATCGTCGTAGTGCTGCGCGCCTTCGTCTTTGGCTTCAATCACGCCTTCTTCACCGCCTGCACCGGCATTGGCCTGGGGCTGGCCGTTCTCGCACCCCGCCGGCGCTGGCGTTGGCTGCTCCCGCTGATCGGCCTGATCGCCGCTATCTTCTTCCACACCCTGCACAACGTCGGCGCCGAACTTTCCGACGTCAGCGTCGTCCCTTTCCTGGTTGGCCTGCTGGCCGATTGGGGCGGATTTTGGCTGCTGGTGATCGTCGTTGCCTTGACCTGGCGACAGGAGCGCCGCTGGTTGCGCGATGAACTCGCATCCGAGGTCGGCGTGCTCCTGCAGCCGGACGAGTACCAGGCGCTGCTCTCTTTCAGTTCGCGCGCCGTGCGCCGCCTGATGCAACTGCCGCCCTGGCGCAACCGCCCATTGGCGCGAGCGGCGCTCTTTCAGAAGCGCCTGGTTGATCTGGCCTTCATCAAACAGCGCCTGCGCCGCGCCGGTCAACAGGACGGGGCGCAGGTCGAGGCGCTGGAGCGCCAGGCAGACCAATTGCGCCAGCAGATCGCCGCGCTCAACCCACCCCCAACCCCCGACCCGGTCTGAACCGCACATCACACGTGAGGAATTCATGTTCGACAACCCAAACGCTGTCATCGCTCGCCTGAGCGCACAACGCTACATCGCTTCCGATGCCATCGCCGTGGTGCTTTTCCTGGCCGAACGCCTGGGCAAACCGGTGCTGGCCGAAGGCCCGGCGGGCGTGGGCAAGACGGAACTGGCCAAAGCCTGGGCCGGCGCCAGTGGACGCCGTCTGATTCGCCTGCAGTGCTACGAAGGTCTCGACGAAACCAAGGCGCTCTACGAATGGGAGTACGCCAAGCAAATGCTCTACACGCAGTTGTTGCGCGACAAGCTCTCCAACCTGCTGGCCGACGCACGGTCGTTGGCCGAGGCCGCCGATCGCCTGGCCGCCGAGGATGATGTCTTCTTCTCGGAGCGGTTCTTGCTGCCCCGCCCACTGCTGCTGGCGCTCACCTCGCCCGAACCGGTCGTGCTGTTGATTGACGAGATTGACCGCGCCGACGCCGCCTTCGAGGCCTTCCTGCTGGAAGTGCTGAGCGATTTTCAGGTCAGCGTGCCTGAATTGGGCGTCGTGCGCGCTGTTCACCAGCCGATGGTGGTCTTGACCAGTAACAACACGCGCGAACTCAGCGAGGCGCTCAAGCGGCGCTGCTTGTACCTCTTTCTCGACTATCCCAATCTCGAGAACGAACTGGCCATCGTGCGCATGAAGACGCCCGACCTGGCGCCGCAACTGGCGCGTCAGGCGGTGGAACTGGTGCAGCAGATGCGCCAGATGGACCTGAAGAAACGGCCCAGCATCAGCGAAACGCTCGATTGGGCCAAGGCGCTGGTCATGCTCAACGCCAATCAGCTCGACCAGCAGACGCTCGATACGACACTGACGGTGTTGTTGAAGCACGAAGCCGATGTGCTGCGTGTGCAGCGTGGCCTGAGCAACGGCGGCAGCGACTTTCAGGCGCGGCCATCTGCCCGGCGGCGGCCGTCTGCGTGGGAAAACTGAGCAGGGCAGCGCGATCTGACCTGAAAATTGCTCGTGTCGCAATCCTCTGGATTGCGGCGGTCGCAAACACATGATTGACGATTGACGATTGACGATTGACGATTAACGATTAACGATTAACGATTAACGATTGACGATTGACGATTGACGATTGACGATTGACGATTAACGATTGACGATTGATGATTGATGATTGACGATTGACGATTGACGATTGACGATTGACGATTGATTATGGAAGAACGAATTCTGGAGTTCATCGTGGGGCTGCGGGCGGCGGGCGTGCGCATCTCTGTGGCGGAGAGCGCCGACGCCTTTGGCGCCATCGAGCGCCTGGGCGTTCAAGATCGTGACCGTTTCCGCCATGCGCTGCGGGCGACGCTCATCAAGGAACCGCAGGATGTGGCCACGTTCGAGCGGCTCTTTCCCCATTTCTTTGGGCTGGGCGGCCCTCCGCTGGCCGACGCAACTTCCGAACTTTCGGAAGAAGAGGCGCGCCTGCTGGCCGACGCGGTGCACCAGTTCACCGGCAAGGCGCGTCAGATGCTGGAGCGCCTGCTGCGCGGCGAATCGTTGACCCAGGCCGAGCTTGAACAGCTTGGCGCGCTGGTCGGCCTGCCGCGTGCGACGCATCCGTACCAACAGCCCTGGTTGACCAGCCGGATGCTGCGGGCGTTGGGCCATGACGCGGTACAAAAGGCGCTGCAAGAGCTGTGGGAACTGCTCGATCAGATGGGCGTGAACAAACGCACGCTTGACCGTCTGCGCCAGTTGGTGCAGGCCAATCAGGATGCGCTGCGCCAGCAGGTGGATCAGTTCGTTGGCAGCAGCATGGCGCGCAATGCGGTGCGCGAGACGCGTCGCCAGCCTTTGCGTGGCGAGGACTTGATGCAGCGCCCCTTCCAGGCGTTGAGCGAGCAGGAGGCGCAGGAACTGCGCCAGCATGTGCGGCGCCTGGCGGCTCAACTGCGCAGCCGCGCCGCCCTGCGCCAACGGCGCGGGAAGACGGGCCAGCTCGACGTCAAGCGCACGCTGCGCGTCAACCTGAAGTACGGGGCTGTGCCGCTGGAACTGAAGTACCGCCAACGCCAGCTCAAGCCCAAAATCGTGCTGATTTGCGACGTTTCGACGTCCATGCGCTCGGTGGTGGAGTTCATGCTGCGGCTGATGTATGAGCTGCAGGATCAGGTGGCCCAGGCTCGCTCCTTTGCCTTCATTGACGACATCGAGGAGATCACGGCGGAGTTTGCCGAACTGCGGCCGGAAACGGCCATTGCCGAAGTGCTCGGCCGGCTGCAGCCTGGCTATTACAACACCGACCTGGGCCAAAGCCTGCTGACCTTTTGCCGGAATTTTCTCGATGCGGTGGATCATCGCACCACGGTCATCGTGTTGGGCGATGGGCGTAACAATTACAGCAACCCCGAACTGGCGTCGTTCGCCGAAATCAAGCGCCGGGCGCGCCGCTTGATCTGGCTGACGCCCGAATCCCCGGTGCTCTGGGGCAGCGGCGACAGCGACATGCTGCGCTATGCGCCGATTTGCAGCGCAGTTTACGAGGTGGGCAACATGGCCGGTCTGGCTGCGGCCATTGACCGCATGTTGACCATGCACTGAAAGCGAGGCATCTGATGAGGCTACGTGACCGGATTGGCAGCGGCCTGCGGGCGCTGCTGCAGCGTGCACTGGGCGGCGAGCGGCGCTTGTCGGAGGCCGACCGTTTGCCGTCCGAGGTGGAGATTGCCCAGGCGCGCCTGGCGCAGTTGCAGGGACAGATTGGGGAGGTGCGTACGCAGGCGCACGCGGTGGAAACGGCCTGGCAGCAGGCGCAAACGCGGCTGGCGGAGGTGCAACAGCGGTTGCAGGAGGCAAACAGCGCCGGGCGCACCGTCGAAGCGGAGGCGCTGCAGGCGGAAGCGGCGCAGATGCAGGTCTTGGCGCAGGAACTTGGCGTGCAGACCCGCCGCCAACGCGCATTGGCGGCGGACATGGAAGAGACGATGCGCACATTGCAGAAGCGCATCACGCGTGGTCAGGAACGGTTGGCGCACTTGGCGCGCCAGGCGCCGGCATTGCCCTCATCGCCGGCGGCGTCTGCGCCAACCGCCGCGCCATCTGCAAACGCATCCACCGCTCCGCCTGATTTGGAGGAGCGCATTCGGCGGATAGAGGACAGCAGGCAGTAGGCAGTGGGGGGCCGAGAATTCCCGCCGGCTGAGCCTGTCGAAACTGAGCCTGTCGAAGCTGAGCCTGTCGAAGCTGAGCCTGTCGAAGCTTTCTTCGACAGGCTGAGGGAGCGGGGGCGGCGCTTCGGTGGGGGGGACTGCCAGGGCGCACGGCCTACGCCCTGGCAGTCTTGCGATTAGCGACGGCGGCGCAGGGTGTAGACTGCGGCTGCGGCCAGGCCGAGCGCAGCCGGCAGCGCCATCAGCGGTGCGCTGAACGGCAGCGGCGACGCATCGACGTCGCGCAGGGTCACGGCCGTGGGCGCTTCTACGGTCAGCGAGAGCGGCACGACGACCAGATCGGTGCCGTTGCCGGGACCGGGGTCAGGGTCGGTGCTGTCAATACACAGGTTGGCGGTGTATGTGCCGGCCGCCAACCCGGTGGAGTCGAAGGTGACAGTGACTGGCGTGCTGCCGCCGCCAGGCGTCGAACCGTTGGTTGGGCTGACGCTGGCCCACGGGATGTCGCTTGGCGCATCACACGTGGCGGGCGGCTGGACGGGACTTGCCAGGCTGACGTCATCGTAGTAGACCGACGATGCGTTGTTGGCAAAGAGGTCTACCGCGCCGATGTTGAGCGCGCCGCTGCCGCTCACTTCACCGGTCCAGGAGCCTGTGTACAACACTTGATTGTTGTAGTAGAACGTCTGCGTGTCGGCATCGAGGTCAATCTCGACCCGCAGTTCGACCCACTGATCCTTGAGCAACGAAAGAGCGCCGCCGGTGAAACCGGAGTTGATCACCTGATTGACCGCGGCGTCGAACTGGACTTGAACCGACCAGTTGAGGCCAGAGCCGGCGTCGTTGTAGGTATTGAGCAGGATGAAATAGCTCTGGCCGGTGAATGCGCCGGGCACATACTGCCAGGCCGTGTAGACCCACTGCCCGCTGGTGTAGCCGCTATATTCATGCACCAGGTCGGAAGCGCCTAAGATGTCAACTGAGTTGGGTGCGCTTCGCTTGTAGTTGCTGCTCGTCAGGGCGCCGGCCAGAGGATCGTTGAACCAGCCCTTCCAACCGCCTTGACCGTGCACCTGACTGCCGGTGGCGTAGCTGTCGAAATTATCGCTCCAGTCGGTGCGCTCTGGCGCAGCCGTGGAATCTTCGAAGATCGTCCAATCCAGGCTGCCGCCGCCGGTGTTGGCGATGGTCAGTATCTGCTGGGTGGTGGTGTTCGGCGCTTGGGCGCTGGCCAGGCTGGCCGGGCTGACGTCAATGTTGGGATCGGTTACGGTCATCTCCCAAATCCAGGCGCCCGCCGAGAAGACCTCTGACGTCGTCCAGGGATTGGTCAGCGGTGTGACATAGGCGGCTGTGCCAAAATCCCAGACGTAGATCGAGCCTGTTTGATCGGTGACCAGGTAGGCCCTGCCGTCATGGCTGACGGCCAGCCCGTCGATGTCGGTTTCACCGGCGGGATACGGTGTGATGAGCGTGCCGGTGCCGTCAGGATTGATGCGGAAGAGGCCCGAACCGTTGGGCGAGGTATCGTCGTTGGTGGCGTAGAAGTCACCCGTGTTCGGGTCGGCGGCAAACCCACCCAAGTCGAAATCAGCGTCAACGTAGTCAATGACAACCGTCGCCACGCGGGTGGTGGTGTCAATGCTATAGACGGCTTCGTTGGCGATGTTCCTGACGCTGTAGAGCACACCGTTGTAGAACGCCAGGCCAACCATGCTCAGCGTAGCGCCGCCCGGATCGGTGATGGTGCCGAGTGTCGTGACGGCGCCGCCAACCGGCCATTCGTACAGCGTGGAACCGTTGTTGAAGTAGACCTTGTTGTTCACCTGATCGTACGCCGCACCCCACACCTGGAAGCCGGTGAACTGCGGCTGGAACGCGTTGGTGGACGGTTCGATCCGGTACGTCGAGATGGTGGTGTCATCCACGCCGACGAACAGTGGGTAGTCGGTGCTGGGCGCAGTAGATTGGGCGTCTGGCGCTCGAGGGGCCAGCGGGTTCTGTTCTGCCTCACGCGCTTTCGCTTGTTCGAGCAACGTTTCTTCGGTTGGGTCGTCGGCGGCTGGGGCCGCGCCAGAGACGGTGGTGCTGTGGGCGAAGGCTGCGACTGGCGCCAGCGCTGCCAACAACACGACAATGGCCAACAGGTACAAGACGCGTCTGGTTTGCATGACTGAATCCTCCTGATTGTGGCTGCAAACACACTGAACGATGATCTGGCGAACCTCCGCGTCCACGACGGACATTCGACCCTGTGGCCGTTCCTGGATGCGAATTGACGAACGTGTAGAGCGGAAGCACGACAGTGACAGGGGGTGCAAGTATAACCCAATTTCTCGCGCAGGTCAAACAGCGGCAGCAATTCCCAGTGCGCCAGTTTGTAGTGCGCACTTCAGTGCGCCTTGTTCGTAGTGCGCACTTCAGTGCGCCTTGTT
>CAZOLV010000087.1:0-22212 GCA_964580725.1 uncultured Anaerolineae bacterium
CAGGGTGTCAGGGCGCGGGGATGATGTACGGTTGCGGGCGAGGAATTCAACGCAAGGGTGCAAAGCGGTCAGGGCGCAAGGAATCGAGGGATCGAGGCTGATACGGTGAAAAGGGCGAGCCGGGCGGCGTGGCCAGTCGAAAGAATTGTCATCCGATTCGTCACATTTTGGTGTTACACTCTCTCCTCAAGTGCGCCATCATCATCACATTGTAACGCGCACCGTCATCACTGCGCCGGGCGCACATGACGAAACCGGTGTGGAACGTGCAAGCAGAACGATAGACAGAAAGAACGAAGGAGAAAGATCATGAAGGGTTTCATTGCGTTCATGAACAAGTGGGGCGTCATCGGCCTGGCCATTGCGGTCATCATTGGCGGTAAGCTCAACGCCTGGGTTTCGGCGCTCGTCGAAGACATCATCATGCCGATCCTCACATTTTTCTTGCCGGGCGGCGCCTGGCGGGAAGCGGTCTGGAACCTCGGCCCCATCGCACTCAAGATCGGTCACTTTCTCGGCGCGACAATCGAGTTCATCTTGATCGCCTATCTCGTCTATTGGTTCTTCACCAGGGTGCTCAAGGACGAAGCCGTCGCCGGTCAGGCCAAGAAGTAATGCGCCAATCCTGACAGGATTGTCAGCTTGGAGCCAAATCCTGTAATCGGGATCGTCAGATTCCAATGGCATCCTGTTCTACGAAGACCCCCAACGAAGCTCCCCCCTGATGCCCCCCGATAGATGCGAAGACCCCCGATGCGATCTTTCGAGTCAGAGGGTGCGTTCGAGACGCACCCTCTTTTTTGTTGCCTTTGTGGACGGCCTGGACCTCAGCATTTGCGACCGATGACAATACCCTCCGTCAGCGTCATCGTGATTGTGTCGTCCTGACGCGCCGGCTGAAAGAACGCATACAAACTGCGGGCCGGATCGAGCAGCCAGGCCTCCAGATAGGCGCCCAGCGCAGGCGAGACGTTCATGCGGCGCAGCCAATCGTAGAAATCGAGCGGCTTACGCAGCGTCTCGGTGTGCGTCACCTGCAGGCCGGCCGCCCGAAACAGATCGGCCAGTTCCTGCACCGTCAGCGCCCGCACATGGCTTGGATCGCGCATCTTCTCGAAACTGTTGATCGCCCTGGCCGTCGCCGCATCCGCCGGAACGACATTGTCCACCACCGCCACCAGGCCGTCGTGACGACAGACCCGCATCATCTCCACCAGGGCGCGTTCCGGCTGCGGAAAATGGTGCAGCGCCACCCGGCAGGTCACCAAATCGAAGCTGGCCGGCCGGAACGGCAACTTCTCCACATCGCCCAGTTCGAACCTCACATTCGTGCAGCCGCGCTCAGCAGCCAACGCCCGCGCCTGGGCGATCATTTGCGGCGTCAGATCGCAGCCCACCACCTGGCGCACATGCGCCGCCAGCGCCAGCGCCATGTGCCCTGCACCCGTTGCAGCATCCAGCGCCTCCCAGCCACGCTGTGGCGCCGTCAGCTCGACCAGCCGCGTCAGGCTGGCTCCTTGCGCATGCGCTTCACTCGTCGCATACGCCGCCGCCGCCGCCCCAAACTGCTCTCGCGCCAACTCCTTGATCTCGTCCTCGGTCACTTCCCCACTCTCCCATCCACCATACCAATGGCCGCCAGCATATCACACCCCCCACCCCCTGTCAAAACCCACAAACCCCCTCTCTCCTCTCTCCTCTCTCCTCTCTCCTATTTTCTCTATTTTCTATTTTCTATTTTCTCTTTTCTCTTTTCTCTTTTCTCTCCCCGTCCGTTGACAGCCCCGCGCCCCAATGCTATAATTGACACAACCAGACCGCTTCGGCTGTCTGACTCAACCAACAAGAGGTACCTTTCATGGCTGAATCAGCCGCCATCCCGCGTATCCAGTCCGGGACGCGTAAGGCCAATAAACAGATCAAATTCATCATCGGCGGCCTGCTCATTGCCGTCGTGATCCTCTATCTGATCGTCTCCATGATCGGCAAAGAGGGCGCATACTATAAGGAAGTGCGCGAAGTCAAGGCGCAGCAGGCCACCCTGATTGACCGCAAGATACGCGTCAGTGGCTTGGTGGAAACCAACACCGTGGCCTGGGACGCCACCCAATTCAACCTCAACTTCACCATCCTCGATCAAGGCGGCAGCGGCGACAAGCTGCAGGTCTATTTCCACGGCGTGCAGCCCGACAACATGACGCGCGACGGCTCGATCGCCATCGTCGAAGGCCGTCTGCGCGCCGATGGTGTCTTGGATGCCGACACGCTGCTGCTCAAATGCCCCTCGCGCTATGAGGAACCTCCGCAAGAAGTCAAGAAGATTGGCTAGAATGTCACCTTGGACGACCAGGCAGCGCCGCAGCGATCAGCCACAGCGCTCCGTGGCAGCGGGCTGGCGCGGTGTTGGCGCAGCGTTGGCTGGTCTCCTGCTCACAGCAGTCTTCGTCTTCAGCGCATTTCGACCGGCCGCCGCCGCGCCTGCTGTCCAGGATTTCCCGCCCGATGCGCGCGCCGGTCTTGACATCTACGATCAGAAGTGCGCGCCCTGTCACGGCTTTTCCGGCCTGGGCAACGGCCCGCTGGCCGCTCAACTGGCAGCCCCGCCCACGCAGTTCGCCGACGCCGCCGTTGTGTGGGACATTGCGCCCGCCAGCTTGTTCAGCGTCACGCAGCAGGGGCGCATCGAACGATTCATGCCCCCCTTTGGCGAAAGCCTGAGCGACCAGGACATCTGGAACGTCGTCGCCTACCTCTGGGCGCTGCACCGGGACGCCGCCGAAGCGCAGCAAGGCGCAACCGTCTACGCAGCCTCCTGCGCTGGTTGTCACGGTGACGCCGGACGCGGCGACGGCCCCAACGCCGCCTCGCCCATGCCAGACCTCACCAGCCTGACCGAAACCGCCGGCCGCAGCCAACGCGCCTGGTTCGACGCCCTGCAGGCGCCTGCTCATAGCGCCAGCGCCGACTTGAGCGACGCAGACCGCTGGGCGGCGCTGGAGTTCATCCGCACCTGGACGCTTGCCCCCCCCAAGCCGCGCACCTACACGCCGGGCAGCGGCCAACTGAGCGGCGTCGTCGCCAACGACACGCCGCAGGGCGGCGCCACCAGCGGCCTCTCTGTCACCCTGAGCATCTTCGATCAGTTCGAGCTAGTCAACGAGATTACCACCACCACATCGGTCAGCGGCCTCTATCGCTTCGACGGGCTGAACACCGACCCATCCTGGTTCTACCTGGCGCGCCTGCGCTATGCCGGCGTTCCCTACAGCAGCGGCGTCGTCACTTTGACGCAGGAGCAGCCCGCGGCGCAAATCCCCATCAGCGTGTGGGAAACGACCACCGACGCCAGCGTTCTGGCGGTCGAACGGGTTCACTGGTTCATCGAGTTCGACCAGTCCAATGTCCTGCTGGCCGAACTGTACATCTGGAGCAACGACAGTGATCGCGTATTCATCGGCGCCACGTCGTCGGATGTGCGCGGCGTTCTGCCGTTCGATCTGCCCAGCGGCTACCAGGGCCTGTCCTTCGATGATGGCGAGATTGGCGCTCGTTATCGCCTGACCGCCAGCGGCGTCGTGGACACGTTGCCCATGCCGCCGGGTCAGGGTGCGCGCCAGACGCTGCTGCGCTACGTGCTGCCTATGTCGTCGAGCGAAATGACGATCGCGCACCCCGTGCCCGTGCTGGCGCGCAGTCTCAACGTGCTCGTGGCCGATGTCGGCGCAGCCGTCAGCAGCCCTGACCTGCAGGAAGGCCCGCCGCGCGACGTGGATCAGGGCCGCTACTTCAACTTCACGGCCAGCAATGTGCCTGCCGGTCAGGTCGTCGCCATTCGGCTGACCAACCTGCCCCTGAACCGTCCACCAACCGGCGCCGCCGCATCCGAGGCCAACTCTCCCTGGCTGGCGGCCGGCGCCGCCGCTTTTGCCGCCCTGGCCCTGCTTGGTGTCCTGGCCTATCTCCTGCGCCAGCGCCAGACGGCGGCCGAGGCCGACATGGACGCACAGGGCGAGGAAGATGGTGAGAGCGATGACGATTATGATGATGATATAGATGCCGAAGAAGCGCCAACCTCTGCATCTCTACAGCGCCAGCGCCTGATCGCCGCCATCGCCGATCTGGACGATCGGCGCGACGCCGGCGAGGTGTCCGACGCCGACTACACCGCCGCCCGCGCCCGTCTGAAAGCCGAACTGTTGCAAGTGGTCCAGGCGCAGTTTGCGGCGCAGGACGCCGCCGAGGTGCATGGTCCATGAGCGCGCCCACGGCCATGATCGAAGTGCGCCAGGTGCGCAAGGCCTTTGGCCCGCATCACGTCTTGCGCGGCGTTGACCTGACGCTGGCCGAGGGGGAGCGGGTGGCGCTCTTTGGCCCCAATGGCGCCGGCAAAACAACCCTCATGCGCATCATCGCCACGTTGGCCAGGGCCACCGCAGGCGAGGTGCGCCTGGGCGGCGTCAACACGCGCGAGGCGGGCGATGACATCCGCCGTTTTCTCGGCATCGTCACGCACGCCCCGCTGCTCTACGATAACCTGACCGCCTGGGAAAACCTGACCTTCTTCGGGACGATGTACGACGTGCCCAACCTGGGCGTGCGCGCCGAAGAGGTGCTGCGCCGGGTCGGGCTGTGGACGCGGCGTCTGGAGCCGGTGCGCACCTTCTCGCGCGGCATGACGCAGCGCCTGGCCATTGCGCGGGCCATCCTGCACGACCCGCCCATCCTGCTGCTGGACGAGCCGGACACCGGGCTGGATCAGGCCGCGGCCGAAATGCTGCGTCAGGCGCTGCAAGAGGTGGGCGACAGCGGGCGCACCGTGCTGCTCACCACGCATCATCTGGAGCGCGGGCTGACCTGGGCCGATCGCGCCGTCATCCTGCATGGCGGCAAGATTCGTTTCGACAGCCCCTGCGCGGCGCTCGACGCCGCCGCTTTCCATCGAATCTACCGAACGCACACGAGCAACTGACCGATGAGCCGTTACCTGCACAAAGTCTTTGCCATCTTCTGGAAAGATGTCACAGCCGAACTGCGCACGAAGGACATTTTCAGCGCCATGTTCGTCTTTGCGTTGTTGGCGGTCATCATCTTTCAGTTCGCCTTCGACTTGCGCATCGAAAACGTGCGTGAGGTTGTGCCTGGCGTGCTCTGGGTCGCCATCAGTTTCAGCGGCGTCCTGGGGTTGAACCGTTCGTTCGTGTTGGAGAAGGACAAAGGCAGCCTGGAAGGGCTGTTGCTGACGCCGGTGGATCGCAGCGCGATCTATTTCGGCAAAATGATCGCCAATCTGGCCTTCATGCTCGTGGTCGAGGCTTTTCTGACGCCGTTGTGCATGGTGCTCTTCGATGTGCCCCTGCTGACGGCGCCGATTTTGTTGATCGTCCTGCTTGGCACGATCGGCCTGGCGGCGGTCGGGACGATCTTCGCCGCGTTGTCGGTCAACACACGGGCGCGCGAGGTGCTGCTGCCCATTCTGCTGCTGCCGGTCATGGTGCCGGTGCTCATCGCCGGCGTGCGCGCCGTCGGCGGCCTGTTGGACGGGGACAGCCTCGCCAGCCTGAGCAACTGGATACAACTACTGGTCGTTTTCGACATCCTGTACCTGGCAGCGGCGTTCATGCTGTTCGATTTCGTGGTCGAAGAGTAACATCACATGCGAGGAGAATGTGCGACATGACTGCACGGCGAAACCTTCCCTTGACACTGCTCAATCTCATCACAGGCGCCAGCCTGGTCTTCTTTCTGTATCTTGCGCTGCTCTGGGCGCCGCCCGCCGCCAACCTGCAAGGGGCCGAACAGGCCGCACAGCGCATCTTCTACATCCACATGGGCAACAACGCGGCGGCGGGCCTGGCCTTTCTGACCACCTTCATCGCCGGCGTCATCTACCTGATCACGCGTCGCAAGATCTGGGACACGATCGGCCTGTCCGGGGTCGAGTTAGGCATCGCTTTTGCCACCGGCACCCTCATCACCGGTTCGATTTGGGCCAAGCCAACCTGGAACACCTACTGGACGTGGGACCCGCGCCTCACCACATCGGCCATCGTGTGGCTGCTCTACATCGCCTATTTGATGTTGCGCGGTGCTGTAGAAAACCCGGAACAGCGCGCCCGCTTTGCCGCTGTCTACGGCATCTTTGCCTTCATCGGCGTGCCGCTGACCTATTTTTCGATCCGCTGGTGGCGCACCATCCACCCCGTGGTGATGGGGGCCGACAATCCGGAGGCCGAAGGTGGGTTCGCCATGGGGCCGAACATCCGCCTGGTCATGATTTTGGGCATGGTGATCTACACACTCCTCTTCGTGACCCTGATGATTCACCGCGTGCGCCTGGAGCGGTTGCGCGATCAGGTCGCCGCACTGCGTGCAGAACAGTGAGGTTTGGACAATGCAGTATTTGATTGCCGGTTATGCGGCTGCCCTGGCCATTGTGGCCGTGGTCATTGTCAGTTTGATGCAACGTTTCCACGCCGTCGAACGAGAGATCGAGGCGCTGCGCAGCGATGCGGAGAAGGCAGGCTGAGCGATGGATCTGGGACTCGTGGCCGTGTTCATCGCTGGTCTTGCCTCTTTTGCCTCCCCCTGTGTCCTGCCGTTGGTGCCCGCCTACATCGGATATTTGGGCGGCAAAGCCGTCGCCGTCACCGGCATGGCGCAGCGCAACAACTACCTGACCTTCGTGCACGCCATCTTCTTCGTGCTCGGTTTTTCCAGCATTTTCATCCTCCTGGGCGCAACCGCCAGCGCCGTCGGGCAGTTGCTCAACCAGCACCTCTACACGATTCAGAAGTTCGGCGGCGTCATCGTCATCATCTTCGGCCTGCACATGCTCGGCCTCTTCTCGGCGCTGGAACGATTCATCGAGGCGCGGCCAGCCCTGAGCGGCAATCTCATCGGCCAGGCTGTACTGGCCGTCTTGCGCCTTTTCAACCTGCTGCTCTACACCGACAGGCGCATTCAGCAGGAGGCTGCGCCCGATCTCAGCTTCTTCTCCTCGTTCCTGGTGGGCGTCTTCTTTGCCGCCGGCTGGACACCCTGCATTGGCCCGATTCTGGGCACGATCCTGCTCTGGGCCTCCTCGACCGAATCGGTCACGCGCGGCATCGTCATGCTGGCCGCCTATTCGCTCGGTTTGGGCATCCCATTCCTGCTGACCGGCCTGCTGCTCGAGTCCATGACCGGGCTGCTGCGGCGTGCGCGGCGCTATCTGGGCGTCATCTCGTTCCTGAGCGGCCTGTTTCTGATCTACATCGGTATCTTGCTCTACAACAATCAACTGGGCCTGCTAGCCGCCCGCTTGCAAGAGCTTCTGCCCTGGCTCACGGAGTTTTCGACACGCAATGGCTGAACGATTCGACCGACAATCCTCTGCGGGACACAGGCCCGCACGGCGGCACATCTGGCGCCTGGCGTGCATGATGCTACTCGTGACGATGCTTGCAGCGTGCGGCGGGGCGCAGACGCCAGCCGCCACATCGGTTGCCGCGGCGTTGCGCCTACCTTCGACGCCAGGCGCCGATCTGGCGACGGCGGTCATGCCAGACGATATTGTCAACGACCATGCTCAACCCACCGCCCAGTCCATCGCACCCAATTTCGCCATGCGCTATGAAGATGGCAGCGAGGTGCGCCTGAGCGATCTGCGCGGCCGCCCGATTCTGATCAACTTCTGGGCCACCTGGTGCGGCCCCTGTCGCCTGGAAATGCCCGACATTGTAGCTGCCTATGAGCAGCACCGCGCTGAGGGTTTCATCGTCATTGCCATCAACCTGGACGAAGGCCCCAAGCAGATCGAACCGTTCGCACAGGAGATGAAGATGACGTTCCCGATTGTGCTGGATGGCGGGGTCGCGGCGCGCGCCTACCAGGTGCGCGTGATGCCCAGCTCGTTCTTCATTGACCGTGACGGCAAGATCAGCGCCCGCTGGCTGGGCGTCTTGACCCCTTCGTTGATCGAAAAGAACCTGGCGCCGCTTCTATGAACCACACGCCAACGTTGACGCTCTATCACAAGGACGGCTGACACCTGTGCGATGATGTGCGCCGTGATTTGCGCCAATGGCAGGCAGAGATGCCCTTCGAGATCGCAGAGGTGAATATCGCCAGCGATCTCTTCCTGTTGCGGCAGTTTCGCTATCGGGTTCCGGTGATCGAAACGCCGGCGCGCCTGTTCTACCCGGACGCGCCGCGCACAGAAGTTGGCTCCGTTCAGCAGCATGATGGGGCGCCGACATGGGCCGACAAACCCACGGCCCCGTTGCCGATGCAGCCCATTGACTTGCAGGAGGTTTTGCATGACATCAGCGCCCGGTTCGCTCAGTGACCGCGTCCCGCCGCCGCCCGATCGGCTGACCCGCGCCATCGAGGGGATGGTACGTTGGGTCGCTTCACACTGGCTGCTGCTTTTCAGCTTGCTCTTGATCCTCTACCTGCTGGTCCCGCTGAGCGCCCCTATCTTGATGGTCAACGGTCACGAGGGGGCCGCGCGCGCGATCTACGCCTTCTACCGCCTCTTGTGCCATGAGCTGCCCGAACGCTCCTACTTCCTGTACGGCCCAAAGCCTGTCTACAGCCTGGCCGAGCTGACTGCGGCCAATGTCCTGCCCGGACTCAGCGTCCTGCAGCGCCCGCTGTACCTGGGCGACGCCCAACATGGCTACAAGATCGCCCTGTGCCAGCGCGACCTGGCGATCTACGGTTCGCTGCTGGTGGGCGGTTGGGTGTTTGGCCTGCTGCGCGCCCGGCGCACCCTGCCCAAACTGCCGATCCGCGCCTATCTGCTCCTGCTGGCGCCCATCGCCATTGATGGCCTCTCGCAGCTTGTCGGCCTGCGCGAGAGCAACTATCTCCTGCGTTCGATTACGGGCATCATTTTTGGCCTGGGGTCGGTCTGGCTGGCCTATCCGCACATCGAAGAGAGCATGTGCGATGCGCTGCGCAGCCTGGCCGCACAACCATCTGCCCGCTGAAATTGGACAGAAGCGCACCCATCGGCTATACTACGCGCTCTGTTGGGATCGGTCCTGTGAGTTATCGAGCTGAGATGCGATCGAAACGTTGTAACAAGAAGATGGTGGAGGAAAGTTCGTGGCTAACCATAAATCTGCGATCAAGCGCATTCGCCGCAACGAGCGGGCGCGCCAACGCAATCGCCTGGTCATCACCTCGACGCGCACGATTGTGAAGGGTGCACGCGTCAAGCTGGCCGGCAGCATCAGCAACCAGGCCGAGACCCAGGAAGCTGTGCGCAAGGCAATCAGCGCGCTCGACCGGGCCGCGCAAAAGGGCGTCATTCATCCGAACAACGCCTCGCGGCGCAAATCGCGCCTGATGCTGGCCTACAATAAAGCCGTTGCAGCCGCTGCGGCCTGAACGCAACAACCAAATCAACAGCAGGCCGGTGACATCACGTCTACGGCCTCGACAAACCAATCAACCCGCAAAGAAAAGACCTGCTCTACCCCGGAGCAGGTCTTTTGTGTTTCCCGATAACCTTTCACTCTGCACAATCTCTTTCTCTCGCCCACGAATTCCCGCTTACACCCCTGCCCGCAAACAATACCCCTTGCCACGCACCGTCGTCAGCATCCTGGGCTTGCCCGGATCCTCCTCGATCTTTTCTCGCAGCCAGCGGATGTGCACATCGAGCGTACGGGTGTCGTCCACGAACGTGGTTTCCCAAACCTCCCACATCAACTCTGTCCGGGTTACCAACGCATGGCAGCGACGCATCAGCGTTGCCAGCAGCAGCGCTTCCTTGGGACGCATCTGATACTCCCGCGTCCCCACCGAGAGCCGGCGGGTAGCGATCTCTAATTTGAGCGGATAGAGGATCAGGGTCGAGGCGTCCCGCTTCTGCTTGGCCGGCGGCATCAGACGCAAGATGTCAACCACCTGTGCTGGCGCCGGCGTCACTTCATCGAGCAAGGGCGCCAGCGGCCAGGACGCCTCGCCAATGCCGATCAAACCGGCGGTTGGCGACAGGGTGCGCACGCGTTCCACGAACGGACGCGTGGCCAGGCGCGTTGCATACTGGGGCAGCAGTAGAAAGTCAGGTTGCTGGCGTTCGATGGCCATGCGCGCTGCTTCCTGCGTAGCAACATGCGTCGCTTCGATGTGATGTTGGCGCAGCGCCTTCATCAACGAGGTCGCCGCACCGTTTTGAGATGCGACCACCAGCAGCGTGATTGCCATGCGATCCTTTCATGGTGAATGATGCGAGATGCGATTCGAGGTCTTGCGAAACGCCCTGTGGCATTCATTATACACGACCCCGCCCCTGCGCCCCAAACTCGGCAGTCCAGTGCAGACCATCGCCCCGGCCAATGCCCGAATGTTCGGCGCATCGGGCGCAACGCCGCGATACAGATTGAAGCCGAGATTACCCATCTCGCTGACCGTTGCCCATGATTGGTGATGGCCTGGCCGTTTGATTGCACGGCGAGCTGACGCGCCAGCGCCATGTCGCTCATTGAGCCGAAAAATGCGCATGGGGTCTTGGCGCAGCGCCGTCAGCCTGACGACGACGACACGCGCGGCACGCGGGCCAGAATCTCGCTTACCACCTCATAGTTGATTGTACCGAGCGCAGTCGCTGCCTCCTCGACGCTGATTTCGTCCTCGCCCTGCCGCCCGATCAACACCACCTCATCGCCGGCGCGCACGCCTGCAATGTGCGTCACGTCCATCATCGTTTGATCCATCGTGACGCGCCCAACGATGGGCGCACGCTGTCCGCGCACCAACAGCGCCGGCCAGGTGAACGGCGTCCGCCGGAAGCCATCGGCGTAACCGACCGGAACGACGGCGATCGTCTGTGGTGTGGGCGTGCAGTAAGTGTTGCCATAGCTGACAAAAGCGCCTGCCGGCAGCCTCTTGACCTGGGCCACTGTGCTTTTCCAACGCAGCGCCGGCCGAATTCCCTCTGGCAACGTGACGGCGGGGCCGGGACGCAGCCCGTACAGGGCAATGCCCGCCCGCACCATCTGCAGGCGACTGGGCGGAAAAGTGAGCGCGGCGGCAGAGTTGGCGGCGTGGGCCAGTGGCGGCCGCAGCCCTTGCGCTGTTAGATCAGCCAGAACCGCCTGGAACCGTCCGAACTGCTGCTGCATGTAGCCCTGATCGGCGTCGTCGGCGGTGGCGAAGTGGGTGAAGATGCCTTCCAGACAAAGGCCGGGCAGGCGGCGCAGCGCCGTCACGAACGGTACAGCCTCGTCCGGCGCCAGGCCCAGGCGAGCCATGCCGGTGTCTACCTTGAGATGCAACGGATACCCGCCCGGCGCGTCTCGCACGTACAAACCATGCTCGACGCCCAACGCCTGGACGGCGCGCTGCATGGCCTGTGCAAAATCGAAGTCGAGCACGGTCGGCGTGACCTGGTTGAGTACCACGTCGCGCGCCTGCCAGGGCGGGGTATAGCCCAATACCAAGATGGGCGCGGTGATGCCGGCGCGGCGCAGCGCAATGGCTTCGGCCAGGCAAGCCACCGCCAACAGGCAAGCGCCATTGTTGATGACCGTGCGCGCCACTCGCACCGCGCCATGCCCATAGCCATCCGCCTTGAGCACGGCGCAGACGCCGGCGGCCGGCCCCACCATGCGCTGCATGATGGTCAGGTTGCTCGCAATCGCCTCCAAATCTACTTCGAGCCAGGTAGGCCGATCGGGCCGCGCCAGGCGCGCCTGGCGCCAACCGGCGTCCTGGCGGACAAGCAGATCTGGCGCGCGTTCAGCGCCGGCGGGCGTCAGCAGATCGGCGACGACCGTCTCCAGGCGCATGGCGCGCCCGCCCTTGATCAGGATGACAGGCGGCGGGCCGGCGCTCAGCAGCGCTTGCGCCTGGCGCGTCGCCTCATGGCTGCTGTAGGTGTGAAAGATGCGGGCGGCTGGCAGGCCGGCCTCGGCGGCGGCTTCGGCCAGATGGCGCGCCTGGTCACCGATGGCGATGAGATGTTCGACGGCGCCGGCGGCCAATGCGCCCAACCGCCGGTGCGCCTCGACCGCGCGCACGCCCAGGTCGCCGATGTCGCCCAGGATGGCGCAGCGGGGACGTTCTGCCGTTGCCAGAACGGTCAAGGCGGCCTCGACCGAGGCCGGGTTGGCGTTGGCCGAGTCATCGAGCAGCGTCGCCCCGGCCAGACCCGGCAGTGGGCGCAAGCGCCCCGGCAACGGTCTGACGGCGGCAAGGGCGGCGATGATCCCGTCCAGCGGGCGGCCGTAGAACAGGGCCGTTACCAGCGCCGCCAACAGCAGGGGCGCCTGGTGTGCGCCGAGCAGATACGTCGTCAGTTCCAGGCTGGCCGGCAGCGGGCCGGGCAGGCAGGCGCGGGCATGGGCGCTGAAAACGACGCGCAGCCGGCCGGCGGGCGCGGCGGGATCGGCGCTGATGGGCGTGGTTGCCAGCACAGTCGCCTGCACGTCGGCCTGCGGACTGCAGCCCACGGTCAAGATGGGTGCGGGCGACAGGGCAGCCAGCGCCCGCGCCCGCACATCATCAGCGTTGAGCAGGGCCAATCCTGTGGCCGGCAGACCGCGCAGCAGGGCGCTCTTCTCGCGGGCAATGGCGTCGAGCGAACGAAACACGTCGAGGTGACTCTCATGAATGGCGGTGATGAACCCCACGCGCGGCCGCACCGTCTCGGTCAGCAGTTCGATCTCGCCAAACTCGTCGGCGGCCAGCTCGAGCACGGCCAGCCGATGGTTGGGCAGCAGCCGCCCCAGGGCAATGGGCAGGCCAAAGCGACCGTTGAAACTGCCGGGATTGCGAAAGATCGAGTGGGCGGCGGCGTCATGCGCCGTTGCGGCCAGGGCGGCGGCGATCAGTTCTTTGGCGGTGGTCTTGCCGCTGGAGCCGGTCACGCCGATCACGTCGAGCTGGCGCTGGCGGCACAACGCGCCGGCGTAGGCCAGCAGCGCCTGGCGCACATCGGGCGTGACGATGCAGGTGACGGGGAGGGCGACGGCCGGCGGCTGTTCGCACAGAATCCCGGCGGCGCCCCGTTCTACGGCTTGCAGGATGAAATCATGACCGTCGCCAGTTTCGGTCTTGATGGCCACGAAGAGAGGGCCGGGCGTTGTCTCGGCGCGAGGATCAGACAGGGCCGCTGCGCCCAGGCTGCGCGTGTCGAAGGCAAACTCGCCGAAGCGCGTCGCGTGCGGCGGACCGGTCAACTGTGCGGACGCGGCGTGAAGCAGGTCATGCAGTTCGATCATGTGATTGACGATTGACGGGTTTGGGGGAGGTTACGGGGTTTGGTGGTGTTGGCGCGTTGGCTGACCCCAGGGGATGATGAAGTCTTCGGGTTCGACGCCGAGCGCTTCGGCGATGCGCGTGATGTAGTTGAAGTAGGCGATGACCTGAGCGGCATCGTGCAGGACGCGGTCGTCGAACCCGTGTGTGCGCAGCGCGTCCAGATCGGCCGGCTGCATAGCGCGCTGATGGTGTGTCAGTTTAGCGGCGAATTCGCACAAGGCGTGATCGGCAGGGGAGAGGGGGGCCGAACGCCAGTCGCGCACGAGGGCGTGCACGAAGGCGTCGGCCGCGTCGGCCGCCGGATTGGCATGACCGATCTCGACACGGAGATCGTGTGCGTGAGCCTGCGTTCAGTAGTGGCAGCCGAGTTCGGCGGCGACCACTGTGGCCAGCATTTCGCGTTGCACGCGACTGAGCGGCGATTCACCGTGCATGATGACGGTGTAGAAGCCGATGCTGGCCTGTAACGCACGGGGGTTGATGCTCATGATGTGCACGATGCGCCAAACGCGCCCGGCGCGCTTGAGCGCCTCGTCGAAGAGGCGCTTGAGCAGGCCGGTTGCTTCGTCGAGCGGAACCTGGCGAATCCAGGGCCGCGGGTCTCCACTCATGACTGGTCTTTCCTATCTGGCAAGTTCAAGTTCTCCGAATTTGATCCCCTGTGCCAGGGGCAGCTCGGTCGAGTAGTTGATGGTGTTGGTCTGACGGCGCATGTAGTATTTCCAGACATCGGAGCCAGACTCACGGCCGCCGCCGGTTTCTTTCTCGCCGCCGAAGGCGCCGCCAATTTCAGCGCCCGATGTGCCGATGTTGACATTGGCGATGCCGCAATCGGAGCCGCGGACCGAGAGAAAAGTCTCGACTTCGCGCATGTCGTTCGAGAAGATGCTGCTGGAGAGGCCCTGGGGCACGCCGTTGTGCAGCGCGATCGCTTCGTCCAGGGTGTCGTACTCCAGGATGTAGAGGATGGGGGCAAAGGTCTCTTCTTGGACGATGGTGGTCTGCGCCGGCATCTTGACGATGGTTGGCTCGACGAACAGGGCGCCGATCTGCGGCAGACGCGCGCCGCCGGTCAGGATGACGCCGCCTTCGGCCTTGACCCGTTCTAGCGCCGCCATCATGTCGTCCACGCCGCCCTGGTTGACCAGTGGCCCCATCAGCGTGCCTTCGGCCCGCGGGTCGCCGATGCGCACCTGGCGATAGGCGTTGAGCAGGCGGTTGACCAGATCGGCGGCGATGGAGCGCTGGACGATGATGCGGCGGGTGGAGGTGCAGCGTTGGCCTGCGGTGCCGACGGCGCCGAAGAGGATGGCGCGGGTTGCCATGTCCAGGTCGGCGCTGGGGGTGACGATGATGGCGTTGTTGCCGCCCAGTTCCAGAATGCTGCGGCCAAAGCGGCGGGCGATTGCTGCGGAGACGTGACGGCCCATGTTGGTGGAGCCGGTGAAGGAGATCAGCGGCAGGCGCGGGTCGTTGAGCATCATCTCGCCCACTTCGGAGCCGCGGCCGATCAACAGATTGAAGACGCCGTCCAGACCATAGTCGGCGGCGACGCGATTGGCGATGTGCTGGACGGCTACGGCGCAGAGGGGAGTGTCGGAGGAGGGTTTCCAGAGCACGCAGTCGCCGGCCACGGCGGCAAGGGCGGTGTTCCAGCTCCAAACGGCCACCGGGAAGTTGAAGGCGGTGATGATGCCGACAGTGCCCAGGGGATGCCACTGTTCCATCATGCGGTGCTGTGGTCGCTCCGAGGCAATGACCAGGCCGTAGAGTTGGCGCGAGAGACCAACGGCAAACTCGCAGATGTCAATCATCTCTTGCACTTCGCCCAGTCCCTCGATCCGAATTTTGCCCATTTCCAGGCTGACGAGTTCGCCCAGGGGTTCTTTGGCTTCTTGCAGGGCATGACCCACGTCACGGATCACCTGGCCGCGGCGCGGGGCGGGCCACAGACGCCAGGTCTCGAAGGCCTTGCTGGCGCGCGCCATGAGCGTTTCGTAGGCGGCCGGCGTCGCCTGAATCACCTTTGCCAGGGCTTCGCCGGTCGTTGGGTTGTACGAAACCAATTCGCGACCGCCGCGATCCTCGATCCATCCCTGTGGTCCAGAGCATGCGCCAAAATTGACCTCTTGCACGCCGAGCTTGGCCAGTAATGTGTTCATGTGTTTTGAATCTCCTTTGAATCATTGACATAACTGCCGGCTTTCCGATTCGGAAGCCAGCCCTTTGGATAGTATAACACAGGAGTGTGGAAGGCAGAAAGCGACGCGAGGCCCCTACTTTCTATCTTCTATTTCATACCACAGGAACTTTTCGTTACGCGGCGAGAAGAACCGTTTGCCAGCAACGCCTGCACCATGATTCCAGACGATTTCTTGAATCAGGTAGAACGGCATTCGATCCCAAAGCAGGTAGGGCAGCGAAATTGCCTTGGATTGGTCAGGGATCCAAACGTACCCAAGGTTGAGCCAAAAAGCGCCGTTGCATTTGGTCAGCCGGTAGATTTCGTCAATCCATTTTTGGCACCAGTCGAGATATTCTTCCGAGATACCTGGTGAGTCTTTCGATGATGTCGAATCCGTTATAGCGCCTTGACTTCTTGCGCCAGAATGTGAATGGCGCCTTGTTCCTTTTGCACCACGCCTTCCACCAGCACGAACAGGCGGCGCGTGGCGGCGCGGCAGCGGGTGTAGACGGCGGGCGGCAGGATGACGTTGACGATGCCATCCGGGTCTTCGACGGCGAGAAAACAAACGCCGTTGGCGGTGGGGGGACGCTGGCGGGCAACCAGCAGGCCGCCAATCGTGACGCGCTGACCATGTTTCAGGCGCGCCAGTTCGCCGATGGGACGTGCGCCGGCGCGAGTGAAGGCGTCGCGGCGCACGCTGGTCAAATGCCCCTCCAGACTGACCCCGCTGAAGGCAAAGGCTGTGGCCAGCCGCATCTCCGGCGGCATGGCCGGCAGTGTGACCTGTTCGCCGGCGGCGGGATGCAGCGGCAGCGGCGCTTGCAGCGGGCGTTTGGCCAGGCGATAGGCCTCGGCCATGTCCCAGAGCATCTGGCGCCGCTCGCCCAGGTGATCGAGCGCCCCGGCCAACACCAGGGCTTCCGCCTGACTGCGTTCCAGCCTGGCGCGCTGCACCAGATCGGCCAGGCTGGCAAAGGGGCGCCGGCGCCGTTCATCTTCGATGATCTCCACCTGTTCGTCGCCCAGACCGTGAATGTCGTGCAGCCCCAGGCGAACGGCGTCCGCTTCGACCTGTGCCAGGGCCTGCGCAAAGCGCAGATCGGGCGGCAGCACACGGACGCCCACACGCTGCGCTTCTGCAACGACGACGTGTCGCGGATAGAAGCCCATCGGCTGATGACGCAGCAAGCCGGCAAAGAAGGCCGTGGGGTGATAGCAGCGCAGCCAGGCCGACCAGTAGGTGATGACGGCGAAGGCGGCGGCATGCGCCTTGGAAAACGAGTAGCCGCCAAAGGCCTTGAGCTGCTCGAAGATCTGCCCGGCGAGCGAGGGCGGCAGCCCGTGCACATTCGCCCCGCCGATGAACTGCGTGCGCAGGGTTTCGACTGCCTGGGCGGCGTTCTTGGCGCTGAGGGCGCGGCGCAGCACCTCGCCCTGACCTGGCGTGAACCCGGCCACATCGCGCGCAATTTTGAGCACCTGTTCTTGAAACAAAATGACGCCCAACGTCTCGGCCAGGGCCGGTTCGAGCAGTGGATGGAGGTAGCGCACCGCCTCTGCGCCGCGCCGCCGCCGCAGATAGGGGTGCACCATGTTGGCTTGCACCGGCCCTGGACGAATCAGCGCAATCTCGATGGTCAAATCGGCGAAACTGCGCGGTTGGAAGCGTGGAATGAGCGACGCCTGCGCCCGGCTTTCCACTTGAAAAACGCCGATCGTCTCGCCGCCGCACAGCATGTCGTAGACGTGCGGGTCGTCACAGCGCAGGGCGGAGAGATCAGGGCGGCGGCCGCTTTGTCCAGCGATGAAATCGCAGGCGCTGGCAATGGCCGACAACATGCGTAAGCCAAGCACATCGAGCTTGATCCACCCCTGCATCTCCAACGCCTCTTTGTCCCATTGCACAACCTGGCGGTCTTCCAGGGCGGCCGGCTCGATGGGAATCTGGGCGCTGAGGGGCGGGCCGCTCAGGATGAAGCCGCCGTTGTGAATGCCGAGGTGACGTGGAAAACCCTCTAGCGCAGCCGCCAGGTCGAGCAACTGCCGGGTGCGCGGCCCGGACAGCAGCCCAGCCGCCGGCGCAGCCTCAGCGCCGGCGTCGGGGGGAGTGGACGGCCAGCGCCCCTCCACCTCTGCGCTGATTTGGGCGATCATCTCCGGGCTGAAACCAAGCGCCATCCCCACATCGCGCAGCGCCTGACGCAGGCCAAACGTGACCACCGTACAAGCCATGCCCGCATGATCGTGACCGTAGCGCTGGTAGAGGTATTGAATCGCTTCTTCGCGCCGGGCGGCGTCGAAATCCAGGTCAATATCGGGTGCGGTGACCCGTTCGCGCGACAAAAATCGCTCGAAAACCAGGCCGGCCGCCAGCGGATCAATGGGGGTGATGTCGAGCAGATAGGCGACGAGCGAGTTGGCGGCGCTGCCGCGCCCTTGACAAAGAATGCCCTCGCGCCGGGCGAAACAGACCAGATCCCAAACGCAGAGAAAATAGGGGGCCAGCCCCTGCTCGCCGATGACGGTCAGCTCGCGCTCCAGCGTGGCCTGATAGGCGCGGCGCGGGCGCGCAGCGATGATTTTGTGCAAGAGGGCTTCTTCGCAACGCTGCCGCAGAAAGGCGATGGGAGGGATGCCGCCGGGCAGCGGCAATTGGGGCAGGGTCTGCGGGCCGGCGGGCAGATGGGCCTGGCAGCGTTCGGCAATTGTCAGCGTGGCGCGCAAGGCGTCTGGCCAGGCGTCGAAGAGGGCGGCCATTTCGGCCGGGCTGCGCAGGTAATACTGGGCGTTGGGGCGCAGCAGGTCGCCGGCCTGTTCCAAAGACGTGCGCTGGCGGATGCAGGTCAGCAGGTCATGCAGAGGGGCCTGGGCGGGAGTCAGGTAGTGGGTGTTGCCGGTGGCAACGAGGGGCAGTTGCAGGCTTTCTGCCAGCCAGGCCAGACCGTGATTCAGCCGGCGGTCGCCGCGTTCGTGATGGCGTTGCAGTTCCAGGAAAAAGTTGCCAGGGCCGAAGATGGCGGCGAAGCGTTGGGCGACATGCAGTGCGTGCTGCCGGTTGCCGCCAAGCAGGGCGCGGGCGATTTCACTCTTGCGGCAGCCGGAAAGGGCGATGAGGCCCTGGGCGTGATCGGCGAGTAGACGCCAGGGCAGGGCGGCGACGCCTTTGCGCTGCTGGCGCCGCGCCAATGTGATGATTTGGCTGAGATTCGCATAGCCAACGTCGCTGACGGCCAGCACGGTCAAATGACCGCCGCCGTTGACCAGGGTCAGTTCGGCGCCCAGGATCGGCTTGACGCCGGCCTGGTTGGCGGCCCGCACGAAGCGTGGCGCGCCGTAGAGAGCATCGTGATCGGTCAGGGCCAGGGCGGGCAGCCCAAGTTCGGCGGCTCTCCGCACCAGCGCCTCCGGCGAGGGCACGCCGTCGAGCAGGGAAAAGTAGGAATGGGCGTGCAGTTCGGCATAGACGAGGGGCGGCTGTGGCGTGGTCATGGGTCGCAACGGCGGTCGAGGAACCAGCGCCGGCGCTCATCTTGAAAAATGGTGAAGGGGATATCGCCGCCCACGACGACCTGGAAGTAGGTGCGCTCCGTTGGCTGCTCCCACCAGCGGCGTTCTTCACGCCAACTTTCGTAGATTTCGGTCACCGGCCTGGCCCAACCGCCCCAACGCAAGAGGGTGGGTTGGCCATCGGGGCGCATCGTGACTTGAATGGGGAGCGGGAGGGGTGGGCCGATGGCGCTGGCCAGGCGGATGATGGCTGCGCCGAAACGGCGCCAAATCTCCTGCAGGGCTTCGTGTAGTCTCGACAGGCGCGGGGCGCTGATTTGGCTCGACAGGCTGAGCTGTTGGGCATCGAGACGCCAGACGCGCAGGGGGTAAGCGGTGAGGCTGAGGCTGGTCACGCCGCTCTCTGGCGCCAACTTGCCGAGCAAGCGCCCGCCAATGCGCGCCAGTGTGTCGGCGTCGGCGGTGGGCGGTTTGAGCGGTGCGCCGGCGATCAACTCCTGCGGCGAAATGGTCGTGTTCAGCGCCAGGGTCAAGGCTGTGGCCTGGTGGCCGCCGGCTTGCAGGTGTTCGGCCAGGCGCTGTGCGGCGCGTTCGGTCAGCGCCAGCAGGGGCCGGCGGTTGGTCAGCGGTTCGGGCAGGCGGCGCGTCAGGCGGATGAGGGGCGGCGGCGCTTGCGGCTGCAAGGGGCGGGGATCAAGGCCACGCGCCAGGTCGTGAAAGAGGGCGGTTTCGGCGCCGAACTGGGCGGCGACGGCGCTGCGGGGCAGGACGGCCAGATCGCCAAGCGTTGTCAGGCCAAACAGGTGCAGACGCCGGATCATTTCAGGCGGCGGGTCGGGCAGGTCGGTCAGCGGCAGGTTGGCCAGGAAGGCCCGCTCTGTGCCCGCCGGCACGACGCAGGGCTGAATGGGCGCGCTGGCGGCTTGCCAGGCGCAAAACTTGTTGCCGGCGATGCCGAGCGTCGCCGGCAGGTTGGCGGCGGCCTGCGCCTGCGTCATGATCTCCTGCGCCAGTGCTTGCTCCGAGGCAAAGGTGTGCGCCAGGGCGCCGATTTCGATGAAGAAGGCGCCCAGGTCGGTCGTCTCGACGGCCTGGCTGAAGTTCAGCAGCGCCCGTTGCAGCGCCTGATGGAACGCTTGATAGAGCGCCTCACGCGCCGGCAGAATGGCTGCTTCCGGGCAGAGCTGCTCGACGCGCCGGCGCGTCTGCCCCGGCTCGATGCCGTCGGCGCGCAGGACGTCGAGCACACGTTCGTCCCAGGGACGCAGGACGATCAGGGGGCGTTGGGCAAGCAGTGGATCGTGCAGGTCTTCGACGAGGCAGGCAAGATGGGCGACCCGCAAGCAGGCAAAGCGCATTGGCGTCACCTCGCTGGCGCGGTTGGATCAAGGTAGAAAATTTGTTCTAATTCTAATCATAACGAGAACAAAAAGCAAATTTTGCGCCCCCGCTGGCACCTGTTGCGTTCTTTTCTGTGCGGTCTGTGCGGTGAGCGGTTGACAGCGCGCGTTGACTCTGCTAGAATGCGGGCATCCAACCTCGCAAGGCAGGCGTAGCCTTTCTTGCTGACATCTACACGGGTGCAAGCTCCTGGTGCGGCGCTGCAACGTAGCACAATCCTCTGATTGTGCATGTGCGACCGACGCAATCCTCTGGATTGCGTCACAGGGCTATTTTCTCAGAATCGAAAGAGGGGTGAGACCATGAGTGAACGAGTTGCAATCGTATTGAGCGGCGGCGGTTCCAAAGGCGCGTTCCAGGTGGGGGCGCTCAAACGCCTGTACGAGGCCGGCATTCGCCCGCAGATCGTTTGCGGTACATCGGTCGGTGCGTTGAACGGCGCCAAGCTGGCCGAAGGCACGCCGGCTGTGATCGAGGAGATGGAAGGGCTGTGGCGCTCGCTGAAAAACAACGCCGATGTGATGGACTGGAGCCCGACCTTTCGTGCGCTGTTTCGGGCTTTGGGGCGCCTGGCCAACCGCGAGGTGAACGACCTGGAAGACCTGCAGTCGCTGCAAGGGACATTGGAACAGGCGCTGATTCGCCGTCTGGCGATCTTTCTGGGCACCGGCATGGCGGCGCCGGGCATCTTCGGAACGTTGTTGCAGGTGGTCCAACTTTTGGGACTGCGCCAGCGCGTGATGGAAGTGGTGCAGGCGATGAGCGGGGCGTTGGGCGGCGAATCGCTTTTCGTCAGCGACCCACTGCGGGCCAAGATCGTGCAACATCTCGATGTGAGCAAGGTGGCGACATCGGGCATCGAACTGCGGGTGACGGGAGTAGATTTTCAGACGGGCGAGCTTGTGCTGATGGATCAACATCACCCTGACATCATCGAGGCAATTCTGGCTTCGAGCGTCCAGCCGGTTTTCATGGAGGCGCGCTACCCGCTGACGACGGCGCCCGAACACCAGGTGTATGACGGCGGGGTGCGTGAAATTTCGCCGCTGCAAGCGGCGGCCGATCTGGGCGCTGAGCGGGTCTACATGATCCTGGCCGGCTCGCTGAAGACGACGGCAACAGGGCCGATCAAGGGCATCTTCCCCCTCACGATGCGCACGGTGGATCTCTTCACCAGCGAGATCGTGCGCAACGATGTTCAGTTGCAGATCGAAGTCAACCGGCTGGCGGCGCTTGGACGTTTGCTGGAAGATGCCATGCCGCCGACGCGCGGCGTGGACGATGAGATCAGTCGGGCGGTGCGCACGCTACAGGAACGGCCGCTGATGAATCGGCGGGCCATGAACTTGATCGTCATCGAGCCGACGTTCGATCCGTTCAACGGCTCGCTCGATTTCGACCCGGTGAAGATTCAGCAAAGCATTGCGCATGGCTACGAGATGGCCGGCCGGGCGCTCGATAGTGCGTGAGAAGTAGGAAGTAGGGAGTAGGGAGTAGGGAGTAGGAAGTAGGAAGTA
Organism: uncultured Anaerolineae bacterium; assembly: GCA_964580725.1. Taxonomy (GTDB): domain Bacteria; phylum Chloroflexota; class Anaerolineae; order SSC4; family Amarolineaceae; genus Amarolinea. Next base: position 21,868 of record CAZOLV010000087.1, read on the forward strand.
GGAAGTAGGGAGTAGGGAGTAGGGAGTAGGGAGTAGGGAGTAGGAAGTAGGGAGTAGGAAGTAGGAAGTAGGAAGTAGGAAGTAGGAAGTAGGGAGTAGGGAGTAGGAAGTAGGGAGTAGGAAGTAGGAAGTAGGAAGTAGGAAGTAGGGAGTAGGAAGTGGATAGCGGGGGGCGCACAGTTGGCGGAAACTCGCACCCCCCGCAATCCGCAGTTCGCAATCCGCAATCCGCAGTTCGCCATCCGCAGTTCGCAATTCGCAATCCGCCATCCGCAGTTCGCAATTCGCAATCCGCCATCCGCAGTTCGCAATTCGCAATCCGCCATCCGCAGTTCGCAATTCGCA
>CAZOLV010000088.1:0-22027 GCA_964580725.1 uncultured Anaerolineae bacterium
TTGCTGCCGGGCGACGACCGCCGGGCGATGAATCGCCCGGCTACGGCGCGGCGCCTCGTGAACGGGGCTTGTCGCCGAACCTTGTGTGTGCCAGGAAAATCTTCATTTTGTGCGTAGAAATGCGGTCGCGGCGCATTTTCGAAGCGGATGAAATGTCAGATTATTTTGGAAAAGTGCAACAGCAGGTTTTCTCGTGTCAGGCGTCGGATTCATCCGATGCCTGCTGCCACCTGAAACCTTTAGGGTTTGGGGCGTCCGCCCCAAGTCAAGATACAAACCAAACACACTACGCACAGGCGATGTACAGGGTTGCACCACTGGCGCAAAGCCAGCGACGACGGCCCGAATTCATCCGCGCGACCGCTTCATGGTATACTTCGGGCCGACGAGCGATTGTTTTCGTGCGCGATGTGCGGAAAGGCGCAAGCCAATGGACGACCTTTCAAGACGCCTGCTGCCCCTTGCTGAGATCATTCGACGGTGTCGCGAAGAAGCGCGCCTGGCGCGCAGCCAGGAGCAAGGCTTTTGCTTCGAGATGTTCCAACGCGCCCTGGCGGGCCACGACGCCGCCGCCTGGGCTGCCCTGCAAGAACAGTACCAGCGCCTGGTGTTGACCTGGCTGCACCGCAGCGGCGACCTTGCTCCCGACGAAGCGGACGACCTGGCGTGCGAGGCCTGGGAGAAGTTCTGGCGCACCCTCATCCGCCGCGCCGCTGACCTGACCGCCCACTTTCACCACACCGGCGCGCTGCTCAAATACCTGCAACAGTGCGCCATCACCACCTTGCTCGACCGCCAGCGCCGCCAACAGCGCCAGGAGCGTCTCGCGGCGCGCCTGACCGAACAACAGGCGCACACCCCCACGCTGGCGCCGTCAGAACTGGCCCTGCGCGCCCTGCAAGACGCCGAACGCCTGCGCGAGGCGCAGCGGTGGGCCGCCAGCCAGGTGACCGATCCCCAGGAACGGCTCGTTCTGCAGCTCTCCTTCGAGGAAGACCTGTCGCCGGCGGAGATTGCGGCCCGTTTTCCCCACGACTTCGACGATGTGCAGGCCGTGCGTCGCATCAAGGAGCGTTTGCTCAAGCGCGCCCGGCGCGCCCTGGCGCCATCAAGCTGACGGGGTGAGGCGGCCAACCTGCCCAATGCGCCGCGTCGGCAAACCGGGCCCGCCGGCGTTGAGTTGAGTAGAAGAAACCGAATTGGCTGTGAGTGCGGAGATGACATCATGAACGGCACATGCGTTGCGCCCCACGAAATGCGCGAGGGAGACCTGCTGGCCTTCCTCGATGACGAGGCGACGCCCGGCGTTGTGGCCCATCTGGCGCGCTGTGCGACCTGTGCGGCCCAGGCGGCCGATCTGGCCGGCCTGCAAGCTCTGCTGCACGGCGCACGATGGCGCGCGGCCTGCCCGGCGCCGGATGATCTGCTGCTGTATCAGGCCGACCTGCTGTCGCGCCGCGCGCGACGCCAGATCAAGGATCATCTGGCGCACTGCCGCGCCTGTCAGGCCGATGTGGCCCGCCTGGCGCTGCCGGAACAAGCGCCCGCGGCGCAGCCTTCGCTGCTCGATCGCATGCGCCAGACGGGCGCCCGCATCATGACAGCCTGGCAGCCTCTGGCGCCGCAACCGATCATGGCGCTGCGCGGCGCAGCGCAGCCGCTGCGCCAGTTCCGGGCCGATCCCTACTTCGTCACGCTCAAGACATCGCCCGCCCAACCGCCGGATGGCGGGATGCGCCTGGAGGGACAGTTGGGCCTGGTCAACGGCCAACTGCTGCCGGCCGCCGAACGCCAGGTCAGCCTGCTGTTGGGCGCTGAGGTGATCGCCGCCGCGGCGCTCGACGAACTCGGCTTCTTTGCCTTCGACGCCCTGCCGGCGGACGTCTACCGCTTGGGGTTCATGCTGGAGGACGGCGCCCTGTTGATCGAAGCGGTCGAGGTCGCATGACCGCCGGGGAGATGGCCGCGCTTCTCCTGACTACCCCCGCCGCCGAACGGGCGCTGTTGCTCAAGTGCCTGGCGCCCCAATTGACGGTGGAGACGATCATCGCGCTCAAACAGCGGGTGGATGACGCCAAGCTGCGCAATGCGCGCCTGGCGCTGGAAATCGCCGAGACGGCGCAGGCGACGGCCCGGCTGCTGGCCAGCCCTGTTGGCCAGACCTGGGCCTTGTGGGCGCGGGGCAACGCGCTGCATCACCTGGCGCGGCATCAAGAGGCGCTGCGTTGCTACCGGCAGGCCGCCGCGCTCTTTCAGGCGCAGGCCGCACCCGGTGAGACCAGCGCCGCGCTGCCCGTCGTCATCCTGCAGGTCAATCAGGCGGCCAGCCTGCTCGAACTGGGCGATTTTGGCGTCGCGCTGGCGCTGATCGGTCAGGCGCGGGCGCAGTGCCAGGCGCTTGGAGCCGCTGCGCAGCCCTATTTGGCGCTGCTCGAAATGAACGCAGGCGTGGCGCACCGCCAATTGGGCGATCTTGCCGAGTGCCTGGCCGCCTACACCCGCGCTCGCACGCTGTTCGAACGCCTGGACAACCCTGTGCAGATCGCCCGCACCGACAATAACCGCGCCTTTGCCCTGCTCGACATGGATCGGTTCGCCGAGGCCGAACCGCTGCTGCAACAGGCGCGCCGTGCGCTCGCCGCCGCCGGTCACGCCCAGGAGGTGGCGCGCCTCGATCTGAACCTGGGCGTGCTCGCCTACCGCCGCGGCCGCTATCTGGAGTCTTTGCGCCGCCTGGAGCGGGCGCATGCGGCCTTTGCCGCCATCCCCAATCCGCTGGAAGTCGCCACGGTCAACTTCTGGCGCTCCTCGGTCTATCGCCATCTCGACCTGGGCGAGGAGACCGCGGCCCTGGCGCAGGCCGCCGCGCAGACTTTTCGCCAGCGCGCCATGCCCTGGTATCGGGCGGCGGCGCTGCTCAACCTGGCCAGCGGTTTGCGCCGGCAGGGGCAACTGGCGCCGGCGGCGGCTGTCCTGCTGACGGCGCGGCGCGCCTGGCGGCGATTGGGCGCCAGCCAGCGCGTGCTGGAACTGGACGGTGAACGCGCCAGCCTGCTGCTGGCCCTGGGCAAGCCGCAAGCCGCCGCCCGTCTGGCCCGCCGGACGCTTGCACGGGCCGCCTGGCCAACCTTGCAGGCGCGTCTGCATCTGCTGCTGGCCTCCTGTGCGCTGGCGGCGCGCCCATCTGCGCTGGCGACGGCGGGCGCTCATTGCGGCCATGCCCTGCGCCTGGCGCTGGAGCATCATCTGCTGGAGGAACTGATCCAGGCGTATGACCGGCAGGGGCAGTGCGCCGAACTGCAGGGCGACGCTGACGCGGCGTTGGCCGCATACGGCCTGGCTCTGGGCGCCACGGAGCGCCTGCGTCAGGAATTGACCGCCGACGTGCTGCAGGCCGGCTTCATGGAAGACAAGCTGCCGATCTTCGACCGTGCTGTGCGCCTGGCTCACCGTCTGCCTTCGCCGGCGACGCTGCTCCTGACACTCAGCCGCAGCAGCGCCGGCCCCATCCCGCCGGCCCGCGTCGAACTGACGCCAGAACGCCAGGCCCTGCAGGCGCGCCTGGCCGATCTGCGCCAGGCCTGGCACTGGCAGCAGACGAAGAGCGAGGAGGGGCTGGCGCTGGCCGCCGATGGACGTGCGCCGGCGGAGGTTCCCGCGGCGCCGCCGACGCTGCGCCAACTCGAAAGTGAGATCGCGGCGACGGCGCGCCGTTTGCAGGTGCTGGATGCTGCGGCAGATGCGACGCCGGCGCGGCGCCGGCCTGACGATGATGATGATGCCGCCGGCCTTTTTTTGCACGCTCTGCAGGCGCGCTTGCTGCCCGATGAGGCGCAGATCGTCTTTTTCCTGGCCGACGCGGCGCTGCATGCGATCGTCGTGCGTCCAGACTGCGTGGCGGCGCTGAACGATCTGGTCTCGCTGGCTGCGCTGGAGCGAGGGCGCCAGGCCTGGCGTTTTCATCTGGAAGCGGTTGCGGCGCAGGCCGCCGGCTCTGACCCACTGCGTTGGGCGCAGGCGCTGCTGAATCGTTTCGATGCACTGCTGCTGCGACCGCTGCTCCCTCAGTTGGACGGAGTCAAGCGCCTGCGCGTGCTGCTGCCACCCGCCTGGCACGATCTGCCCCTGGCGGCCTGTTTCGATGGTGAACGCTACGCCCGCGACCGCTGGCAGGTCAGCCTCGACGCCGCGCTGGACGCGTCGCCGCGGCAGGGGGAGTGGCGACTGGATGGGCCGGCGGTGTTAGTTGGTTTCGACGACGACGGGCGGCTGCCGCAGGCCCATCGCGAAGTCGCTGCGGTGGCGGCGGCGTTGCCGGCGACGGGGACCACGATTCGACTGTGTGGGGAGCAGGCCACGCAGGCCGCTGTGCGCACAGCGAGTCGTAACGCTGCGCTGCTGCACCTGGCGACGCATGCGCAGTTTCGACCGGACAACCCGCTCTTTTCCTGGTTGCGCCTGGCCGATGGGCGCTTGACGGTGGCCGAGCTGTACGAAATGCAACTGTCTGGGCGTCCGTTGGTGACGCTCAGCGCCTGTGAGACAGGGCGCGGCCAGGCGCGCGGCGGCAGTCTGCTTGGCATGGCGCGCGGGTTTCTGGCCGCCGGCGCTGCGGGTCTGATGGTCAGCCTGTGGCCCGCCGCCGACGCTGTTGCTGCGCTGCTGATGCCCGCTTTTTATCGCGCGGCGATGCGCGCTGACGGCCTGTGCGACCCGGCGTTCGCCTTGCAGCAAGCGCAACAGGCCTGCGCTGCCCTGCATCCACACCCCTTTTTCTGGGCTGGTTTTGTGTGTATCAATGGCGGGGGGTAGGCGGGGGGTAGGCGGGGGGTAGGCGGGGGGTAGGCGGGGGGTAGGCGGGGGGAGTCGAAGCGATTGAAATCGCGCCTGAGGGGCCTGCGGCCGGGCGTCCATCTGCGTGGACGCATGTGGTGGGGCGAGATTTCCCCCGATCCGATGCTGGCCGGCGCTATCACGTGATGGGCACAGTCATGGCGGTGGCTAACGTCAAGTGACGCTTGTCTCTACTCTAAAATGTGATACAATGGACTCGATCGGTTTGACGATGACTATCAGGGTCTTGAGCAGGCGTGCCAAATGGCGCTGCGATGGCAAAGGTCCTAAGGAGGTATGCGCAATGCTGCAGACAATCGAGGCTGTTATTGACGAAAAGGGCGTATTGAGATTTCTTGAGCCAATCAAGTTGCCGAGGTTGCGGCGCGCGATTGTGACCATTCTAAACGATACGCCATCAGAAGATTTTTTCAATCTTGCACTCTTGAGCGAAGCGGTGTTGGCAAAAGACTGGTTACGGCCTGAGGAGGATGAGGCATGGTCACACCTGGCCCAGCTTCCATCGTTATAGTTCCATTTCCGTTTTCGGATCTATCGGGCACGAAACTCCGCCCCGCAGTGGTGTTAGCGGATGCAGGTCGTGGTGACTGGCTGTTGTGTCAGATCACCAGTAACCCTTATAGCGACCCGGATGCAATCCCCATTACCAGCAAAGAATTGAAGAAAGGTGTTTTGACCTCCACGATCAGTTTTGCAAGACCAATCAAACTGTTTACAGCAAGCGAAAGTGTGATGGATAAACGGGTGGCAATTGTGGGAGATGAGACATTCAAGGCGATTTTGATGACAACGATTGAATTCTTGCGAAAGAACATGCCACAATAGTCCAGCACCCAGGAGCCGATGGGCCTGCAAAATTCGATAGATGAAGCGCTGCTGATAGAGCCTGGAGACAAAAGAGGCGCCTGTGCATTCTGGTCTATTTCCTGCTGCGCCCTGTGATCCCCATCATCCCTCGATCCCTACACCCACACCGTCCCCTACTCGTGTGCGCAAACTGCCCACGCCGACGCCAACTGTGACAATTGTCCCGCCGACACCCCGTCAACGGAGCTTGCTCCCGAACCTTGTGCGTGCCAGGAATTCATGCGGGCTGCGTGGACGCGTGTCGTGGGATGAATCACGCCCCACCCGATGCCGGCCGGCGCAGGCTGAGCCTGTCGGAGCCTGTCGAAGCCTGTCGGCGCAGGCTGAGCCTGTCGAAGCCTCGCCGAGGTCCTTCAGCCCCGAATTCATTCGGCGAGCTGATATGTCACACAGGAGGTCACGATGTTGTCATCGCACTGGATCAAGCTGTTTCTGATGATTGCGCTGTTCTGGCTCATTGCGACCACGGTCGCCGCGCCGACGCTGGCCGCAGGGCCGGCGGTTCCCCTGCCCAACGAATGTACCGGCACCGGCCACCCGGCGCCGCAGCAACGGCCCGCGCCAGGCGCCGCAACCGGCCCGACGACCAGTTGGACGGCCAACGTCCTGGTCAACGACGACGGCGGCTCGACGACCCAATGGGCGCCCAGTCTGGCGGTGGACGCCGCCGGCGTGCTCTATGCGGCCTGGGAAGACGCACGCCAGGGCAACGCCGACATCTTCTTCGCCCGCTCCACCGACCGGGGTCAGACCTGGAGCGCCAATCGGCGCGTCGACAACGATAGCAGCGCCGCCAACCAGCGCTCGCCGAGTCTGGCGGCTGGCGGCAGCGGTCAGCTCTACCTGGCATGGGAGGATCAGCGCAACGGCAACGCCGACATCTTCTTCGCCCGCTCCACCGATGGCGGCCAGACGTGGGGGCCAAACCTGCGCGTCGATGACGACAGCGGCGTCGCCGCCCAGGACAGCCCGACCCTGGCGGTCAGCGTCGCCGGTGTCCTTCACCTGGCCTGGCGCGATGCTCGCCAGGGTCAGAACGACATCTACGCCGCCTATTCGACCAACGCCGGCGCCAGTTGGAGCGCCAACCTGCGCATTGATGATGACAGCAGCGCAGCCAACCAGAGCCAGCCAAGTCTGGTGACGCTGGCCAGCGCGCAGGTCATCATCGCCTGGCGCGACGAGCGCCGGGGTCAGGGTGACATCTTCGTCGCTCGTTCGACCAACGCCGGCCAGTCATGGAGCGCCAACCAGCGCCTCAACGACGACAGCGGCGTCTCCGACCAGGCCCGCCCGCGCCTGGCGGTCATGGCCCCGGCTTCGGTCTACGCCGTTTGGCAGGACGGGCGCACCGGTATGCGCGGCCTCTTCTTCGCCCGTTCGACCGACGGCGGCCAGAGCTGGGGCCAAAATCTGCCGCTGGCCGTGCAGCCGGGCACAGTCAACGAACAGCCCGTATTGACGGTGAACGGGCAGGGCACACTCTCCTGTTTCTGGTGCCTGGCCGCACCGCCCGATGCGGGTGACATCGTCGCGGCCCATTCACAGGACGGCGGCATGACCTGGAGCGCCCCCGTGACCGTCAGCGACGACGCCAGCGGCGCCTTGCAGGATCAACCGGACGCCGTGACCGCACCGGACGGCCTGGTGCACGTGCTTTGGCGCGACGAACGTCGCGGTCACGCCGACATCTTCGGCGCGGCCAGCCGGTTGGATCGTTTTTTGGGACTGGTCATCCGCCTCTGGCAACCGGGCCAGCCGACCCCTGCGCCGACGCCAACGCCAACCGGCTCACCCACGCCCACGCCGACGTTCATGCCGATCAGCACGCACACGGTCACTATCACACCCACGCACACGCCCACGCCCACGCCGACACGCACGCCAACCGGCACATTCACGCCAACGCGCACGCCCACGCCAACGCCAACATTCACGCCCACGCCAACGCCAACATTCACGCCCACGCCAACGCCAACCGGCACACTCACGCCAACGCCAACGCGCACGCCCACGCCGACACGCACGCCAACCCCCATCGTCATCATTCTGAACGCCGTCGCCGACGCGTACATCAACTCGGCCCTGCCCACCGCCAACTTCGGCGCCGCCAGCACGCTGTATGTTGGCAGTCAGACCGCCAACCAGGCCAGCCGCAGCCTGTTTCGTTTTGCGCTCGGTGCCATCCCGACCGGCGCCACGATCTTGAACGCCGAATTCAGAGTCGCTCAGCTCAGCGCATCCACGACGCCGCCCATCCTCCAGATCGAACTCAAGCGCATAGACGGGCCGTGGCAGGAATTCACCGTTACCTGGAACACCCAACCGGCGTATACCGGCGCCGGCAACGTGAGAGGTGTTCCCAGCGCGCCGGGGATGGTCGCCTGGAACGTCACCAGCCTGGTGCAGTGGTGGGCCGCCGGCAATCCGCACGACGGTTTGGCGCTCAGCAGCCTGACGGAAGGGACTGTGGGCTGGCGCGGCTTTGCCAGCCGCGAAGCCAGTCCGCCGCCGCAACTGATGGTGGCCTATCGGCCTTGATTGAAAATCGAGCGAAATTCGATGTCGGCAAGGGTCGTCAGCCGGCGTTGAGTGATCGAGCGGCGCAAACAGAGAGAGGCGCCGGTAGAACAAGCAGAAACTGTTCGAGATTTCACTCGCCAAGGAGAAACGACCATGAAGACCCATCTTTTCGCTCGTGTGGCAGCCATCGTTGTGCTGACGGCTGCGTTCCTGATGTCCACCCTGACCGCCGGCGCCGCCACGGAACTCCCGGCCCCTGCGCTGGCCAACAGCCTCCGTCCCCCCACCGCTGACGTACTGCGCAGCGCCGACTGCGCCGATCTGCCGGCCGGCCTGGCAGCGCCTGCCGCCTGCGTGCGCAACCAGGCGCAATGGCTGTGGAACATGCGCAGCGACTTCGGCAACGTCGTGAAGCTGCGCCAGGGCTTCAAGGTGACGACGCAATCGCGCCTGTGCAAGATCGAAGTGCGCATTCGCAAGTATACGGCGACGCCGCCCGCCAACGCCGTGACCTTGAGCGTCCGCACGGCGGCCGGCGCCCTGGTGGACAGCGCCACGATTGCCGGAGGGGCCATTCCGCTGGGCGACAGCACGCAAACCTTCAACATGAACTGTGACGGCGGGGCCGTGGCGCCGGGTAACCTCTACTACATGGTGCTCGAATCTCCCACCAGCACGATCACAGCCGCCTATGCCTGGTATGCGCAAGCTGGCAACCCGTATCCAAGCGGGCAAGGCGAGCGTAAGGTAGGTGCAGGCGCCTGGGGAGCCATCGGCGGTGACTTCGCCTTCCGGGTTTACCTGTGCAACTAATCCCTCCTCCTCCCATGCGCACAGCGTAACGCAAAACATCCGGCGTCGAAAGACAGCCGGATGTTTTTGCGTGTAGGTCGCATGGCCGACGCGTCATCTATCCAGTTGCGGCTTGGAAACAGGCGGTAAGCTGATTGACCCGTTTCTCGAATCAGCGCCCATGTCCGCTGGGGCACAGGCAGCGACGAAAACGTCGCACAATCCTCTGGATTGTGCGCTGACGCGTGTGCGGCCGCCGCAATCTAAAGGATTGCATCACGAGGCGACGTTCAGATCAGAATGCCGCGTGTCTTGACTTCCCACGCTAAGGGATGTTCGTCGCGGAACTGTTCGGGCCGGAAACCGATGACTTCGAAGCGCGCGTCCAGCCGCGTGGCCAGGTAGGTCAGGTGCACCCAGTCCTGTAAACGATCTCCCGTCAAGTCTGGCGAGACGACCGCAACGTCTATATCGCTGTCTGCGTCAGCAGTGCCGGCCGCATAGGAGCCGTAGAGATAGACCCATCGTTCACCTGTTATCTGCGCTTGCGCCTGATTGCGGCCAATGATAGTTTGTCACAAATGGATTGTCAATTGATCCGACCGTCTGGATTACGACGTCTTGAAGTGGTTTCGCGCACAGGGTGGGGGATATCAGACACGCATCAACGCGCTGCTCCGTGCGTACATGGAGGCGCATCAGGCATGAACGGCCCGGTTTGTCACTTTCGATCAACGCCCCGGCCTGCCGTCGAGCGCACGACAATCGTAACCGAAGGTGCATGGCTTTCTCTGTGGCTGAGAAGCCGCGTTGCCCCTGAAATTGCTGATTTGTCTGGCGAACGATCTGCACTTATAATTTCATAATCTCTTATTGCAATACCGCACGAACCCTGGAGGAAGCCCGATGCCCTTGCAACCTGGAACGATTCTCGAAAACCGTTACCGCGTGGATGGCCTGCTTGGCCAAGGCGGCATGGGCGCCGTCTACCGCGCACTCGACCAACGCCTGCGCATGACCGTGGCGCTCAAAGAAAACACGATGGTCACGCCCGAGGCGCGCGAGCAGTTCGAGCGCGAGGCGTTGGTGCTGGCGCGGCTGCATCACAGCAACCTGCCCAAGGTCACCGATCACTTCATCACGCCCGACGGCGCGCAGTACCTGGTGATGACCTTCATCGAAGGCATGAACCTGGCCGAGCTGTTGGCCGCACGCGGCAGGCAGACGCCGGCCGACGTCCTGCTGTGGCTGGGCCAGGTGTGCGACGCCTTGACTTACCTGCACAGCCAGAACCCACCCATCATCCATCGCGACATCAAGCCGCAGAACATCAAGATCACGCCGCAAGGCCACGTTTTCCTGGTGGACTTCGGGCTGAGCAAGGTTGGCTCGATCTACCAGAGCACCCTGAGCGGCGCGCTGGGCGTGACGCCGGGCTACTCGCCGCTGGAGCAGTACGGCAGCGCCCACACCGACCAGCGCACCGATGTCTATGCGCTGACGGCCACCCTGTACGCGATGCTGACCGGCGAAACGCCGCCGGAGAGCGTCAAGCGCGCGGTGGGGACGGCGGTTCTGGCGCCGCCGCGCCAGTTCAACGCGATCCTCAGTCCGGCCCTGGAGCGTGCGCTGCTGCACGGGCTGGAGACGCAGCCGACGAACCGACCGCAGAGCGTGACCGCGCTGCGCCAGGAGGTGGAGGCCGCGCTGGCGCCGCCCAGGCCCGAACCCCGACCGCCGCCCGCGCCGCCTGTGCGTGAATCTCCCCGTCCCGCGCCTGTGCCGCGTGCGGCATCCACACCTACATCCGTGCGCCGGGACGGTTCCCTGCCGGCCTGGGGGATGATCGGGTTGGGCGCGGTAGCCGTGGTGCTGCTGGTGATCGGTGTGGCGGCCGTGGGCCGCGGCGGCAAGGGGCCACAAGCCACAGCGACGGTGGTCGCGGGTGGCCCCACGACGCCGCCACAGGCTTCGGCCACGCCAACCCCTACGCCAACCCCTACGCCGAACCCAGCGCCAACCGGCGGAACGACGCGCACGCGTGCAGTTGACGGCGCCGTGATGGTGTATGTGCCGGCGGGTGAGTTCATCATGGGGTCGGCGGACAGCGACAGCCAGGCGGGGAGTGATGAAAAGCCGCAGCATCGGGTGAACCTGGCGGGGTACTGGATTGACCGCACGGAAGTGACGAATGCGCAGTACCGGAAGTTTGTGGATGCCGGGGGTTACAACCAGAAGCAATACTGGACCGAGGCGGGCTGGGCCTGGAAACAGCAGAACAACGTGACGGCGCCAGGCTGCTGGGGCGACAGCAACCTCAACCAGGCGCAACAGCCGGTGGTGTGCGTGAGCTGGTACGAGGCGACGGCGTATGCCCGCTGGGCGGGTGGGCGTTTACCGACGGAAGCGGAGTGGGAGAAGGCAGCCCGGGGGACAGACGGACGCATCTACCCGTGGGGGAATGAGGCGCCAGACTGCCAGCGCGCGAACTACTATGGCTGCGTGGGGGGGCTCGCGCCGGTGGGGAGTTACGCCAATGGGTTGAGTCCTTACGGAGCGTATGACCTGGCCGGCAACGTGTGGGAGTGGGTGAGTAGCAAATATGGGAGTTATCCTTACAGAAGCGATGATGGGCGCGAGGATCAGAGCAGCACAGATGGTTGTGTCCTGCGGGGCGGGAGTTGGGGCAATGAAGCGAGGAATGTGCGCTCCGCCGACCGGCTCAGGAGCGGCCCCGGCAGCCGCTTCAACGATGTGGGTTTTCGGGTGGCGTCCCCCGGCCTCTGAAACTCTGGCGCCTCTGGGACTCTAAGTCTTGTCGAGAACATGCTGGGTGTCAGCCGGGGAACAGCACGGCGAGACAGAGCTGGGCGGGGGTCTGGGGGCAGCGCCCCCAGGCTGGTTAGCAAAGCAATCTTGACTATACGAAGGTTTTGGGGTAATTATGCCTACACAAGTGCGCGGCGCCTATGCGGACATCTATGCCTGGGAGAATCTCTATACCGCCTATCTGCGTGCGGCGCATGGCAAGCGCAGCCAGGAGGCTGTGGCGCGTTTCGAGCGGCGGCTGGAGGACAACCTGGCTCTTGCCAGTTGAATTCTTGTGCAACCGGCAGGAATCTCACGCGAAGTCGCGAAGGGTTTTCTTGGCGGTCTTTGCGCCACTGCGTTGAAAATCTCACCCGCGACCACCCACCACTCTCCCTGCCCCCGCGCTCCGTCATCTTCCTGATCCCTTGCGCCCTGGCCGCCTGGCGTTGAATCTCCACCCCCCAAACCTTCATTGCCAGCGGTGCGCAAATCTGCCGCGGCCCTGTGCGGTCAGTGGCGCCAATGGAGTGCGCCGAGGATCGGCAGCGGAAGGTGCGCCCCATCCGCCGGCGTGATGACGGCCACCGCCGCCGGCATCACTTCGATCTGCAGCGGCGTCTGCCCGATGACCTCGCCATCCCCCTGCACCGGCAGGATGACGTTGGCCTGGATGGCGATGGCGCGGCGGGCCGGAATCGAGCGAAAGGCGGGGTCACGCCGCTGCTGACGCCGGGTGGCGCGCCAGGCCAGGCGTAGAAAGTCGCCCAGGCGCCGGGCGCGAATGATGCACACATCCACATGACCGTCGTCCACCTTGATGTGATCGCCCCAGTTCAACTGCGCCAGGCCAATCGTGCTGGCGTTGGGGATGGCCACCTCCGAGGCGCGCAGGCGAAAGGTGTGCCCGTCAATCTGCAGGATGAAGCGGTAGGGTTGCGCGCCGAGGATGCGCCGCAGACCCGTCCAAACGTAGGCCAGGCGGCCAAAACGACGCTTTTCGGCCGGATGCGTGTCGGCCATGGCCAGCGCGCTGAAGCCGACGCTGACGTTGAGCAGAAAAATACGGTCAAAGGCGCGCATCGCGTCGAGCTGGCGCACCTGGTGAGGGCCGTGCAGCAGGCGCAGCGCGCCTTCCAAATCGAGCGGCAGGCGCAGTTCGCGCGCCAACACGTTACCCGTGCCCAGCGGCAGGATGCCAAGCGGCACGGTCGTGCCCAACAACCCCGCTGCCGTCGCCGAGACGGTGCCATCGCCGCCGGCGGCCAGGCACAACGTCGCCCCACGCTGCACGGCGGCGCGGACACGTTGCGCCGGCGCTTCGCTGGGGGTCGTTTCATAGATTTCCACCGGCCAACCCCAGGCCGCACAATGTTCGATGAGCGCCTGGCGCGTCAGGCCGGGCGCATTGTGTCCGGCCACGGGATTGAGAACGGCGAAAACCTGTGGATTCGATGTCGCTGATGGCATCACAGATCACCTGTTGGGCAAAGCGTTTTACTCCTCAGTTTGCCACAAACAGCCTGCGTTGTGCAAATTGCCGCGCAGGGACAAGGGGACAAGCAGAGGGGGAGACAAGGGGACAAGGAGAGGGGGAGACAAGAGGACAAGGGGACAAGGAGAGGGGGAGACAAGGGGACAAGGAGACAAGGAGAGGGGGGACAAGGGGACAAGGGGGGAGTCAGTTGATTGACAGGCGGGATGGTTTCTTGTAAAATGCCGCATCATCAAGCGCCAGTGCGCCAATTGTGAGATCACAGTAGTGACTGACCAAAACCGAATCATACGGAGTCTGTCGGCGACCGAACTTCGCGTACTGACCATGATCGCGGCGGCCGGCCGATTCAAGGAAACCATCACCCGCCAATCGGCGTCGGCGGTCCTCAAGGAAGACCCGTTCACGGTGCGCAATGCGCTCGATAGATTGGTCCAACTGAACATCCTCGCTACGTCACGCGGAAGACTCCTGCAAAGCGTCTACAGCGTGATGCCCGCCTTTGTGGACGTGGCTGCCGCATTGCTGGCTCCTGACATACCTGCTCCCATCAGCCTGAGCGCGGCGGCGAAGGCGCGACAATCCTCCGTTTCTTTCGATGATTGGCTCAATTTCTTGAGAGGCCTGCAGAAGCAACCGCGCACATGGGGCCAGGCTGGCCATTCGAAAACCGAGCCTAGAACACTGGAGGGCATCGAACCCTGGTTCGAACTCGCTTTCTGGCTCGGCCTGGCAGTTTCTGACAAAGGTCAGGTCAAAACGACGCCTCACATGCCAGAATTCCTGGCTGCATCGTCCGCAGGACAAACGGCGCAGCTACTCTGGGTGGTGCAGCAGAAGAACGAGGGTCTCAAAACCGTTCTGGCTGGCATGTGCCGGTATTGCAAGCCGGGCATGTGGTATTCCATGCGCGAGGTGAATCGCTTCCTGCGCGTCGATGTGAAGACTGTCAATGACCTGGTCGAGATCGAACGCGACAATCCGCTCGCCGGGCTGAGCGGCCTGGCCACCGTTGGTCTTGTGCTGCTGACCGTCGAAGATGGCCAAACCGTGATCTCCATGTCTCCCACCCTGCTGCGTTGGTGGGAGGCCGGGGCAACCATGCCGCCGCCGCCCATCCACCACCGCGGCGATTCTGTCGTGACGCTGGTGCTGCAGAGCGCCCTGAAGTTGGAGACCTGGGAACGGAACTGGTCGGTTCGAGCGAACCCCAAAAGCCCGATTCCCATGCGCATCGCGACGGTGCTTGCCGCCATGAATCATACTCCCGATGCGCTTGTCAAGATCAACCAGACGGATGCCGCCGTCCAGGCTGCGCTGCAGCGCATGTTGGCAGCCGACCAACGCACACTGGACGCCGACCCCGCGATGACCAGCGAAGCCATATCAATCCTGGAGCGACTTGGCCTGGTCTATCGGTCATCGAACACAAGCTACAGTTTGACTGCCGAAGCCATTCCAGTCTTGCAGCAGTTCTTCGCCGCCAAATCTGCGGCGCGCGACGGCGCTGAACACATGGGCGACACAGTATGGATTCGCAACGATGAGCTGCTCATACACAGCAGCCTCCTCCTGTATCTGCTCCAGTTCCCCGAATCCAATATACCTAGCCAGCCCGAACCCTCTCTATCCTATCTTGCAGCGCTGATTGAACCAACCGTCCTGTCTGAATACCAGTACAACAGTTGGGTAACTCAATTCAGCGCGAATCACAGACTGATCACGTCCAGCTACTATCCGCAACCGCAGCTCGTCAATGTGACCACGACACTCGCGTTCTTGAAACGCCATTGGAAACAGCGCCATTCCGAATTGCTGCAATATGGCTCCACGCCGCAGTATTTCGGAATCATCCCGGCCAATCTCGCCGCGCTTCTACTCTCTTATTCGGAAGGGGCCTGGCTCAGCTTGAGATGGCTGAACAAGCTGTTCGTGACCAACCCAACCCAATTGATGGCGACCAACAGATACGGAAGTACTGTGAACGAGCAGCAAGCCGAAGTCCTTGTCAAGAATGCGCTCTTTGGCCCGTTGTTGTGGCTTGGGCTGCTGGAACTGGCCGCCGATGAGCAGCGGGTGCAGGCGGTGCGGGTGACGCCTTTGGGACGTGAAATGTTGCCCCGACTTGGCCGCAAAAGTCCGCCGAAGTTCGACGACGAGACGACGCTCCCGCCGCGCGTGACGGCCGCATCTCGCATCCTCAGCATCGAGAATCACCCCAAGTCCGCAGCGCTCATCTACCACGCGGCGCGCCTGGGCCGCGTGTTGCACATTGGCGCGACCTGGGAGATCGAGCTGGCGCATCGAGTCCCAGATCAGCCGGTCAATCGGAGCCACATGACCGAGCTGCAAGACGAACTGCGTCTGTCTGGTGTGCAACTGACATTCGCATGACTCGAACTTTTGGCCTGACATAGGATATCAGATTGACTGCTCAATCGCTTCACCAGCAAGTTCAAGAATACTGCGAACGCCTGACCGTTGCCGATCTGCGCGAAATCGCCAGGCATCGCCGCTTCAGGATGCCCACCGGACCCAAACAGGCCGTTGTGGGGGCATTGGTTGCCAATCTGTGCGATCAGGCTGCCAATCGCGCCATTCTCAGCGATCTGACCGAACACGAGCGGCAAATCCTCGATGTGCTGAACTGGATCTCTCCGCTCGATTCACCCGGTATCGCAACGCTGCTCAAAGTCTGGAATATCATCCGATCCGATGCGGAAATCGAACGAGACCTCCTTCATTTGAACCAACTTGGTCTCACTTTTCGCTACAGCTACGTGAGGTATTTCCTGTCGTATGCGCTACACGGCCTTGTCTCGCCGGTACTCTCTGCGCCAATCGCCCCTGGAACGCCTCCCGCCGTCGGCGAGACTCCAGCCGCACCGCTTCTGGATGCGCTCATTGTCCTGCTGGCTTTTCATGTCGCTTCGTCCCCCATGGCGCTGGCGCTGACCAAAGGTTGGCAGTTGCCCGATGAAACGCTCGGTGATCGTATCCTGGCCAGGACTGGATTCGACCTGCCCAAAACGCTCGTCGCATCTCGCCCAGGAACGTCGCCCAGGCTCTGGGAACTGGCATTGGCCCTGGCTCACCGTCTCGAATTTCTCATGATGGGCAAGCCTGCACTGGTCAACATGAGCACATTCCTGCCTTTTCTCAGTCTGCCGCCGGCCAGTCGCCTGGCCATCTGCTATCGCGCCTGGATCGAATTGACCTCCTGGAGTGAATGGCGCTTGTTGCAGGAAAATGCTTCGGTGCGGATCGCGCTCAACCGTCTGGCCCGCTCGCAAGGCACGCTAACGCCAGAAATGCTCGATCGGGCCTTTCTGCCGGCGCGCCGCGTCCTGATTCGAATGCTCGAACGTCTCGACCCGGCGCAGTGGTACAGCCACCAGGCGACGACCGCTGCGCTGTACCGCCTGCATCCGAATGTGCTGGAGTTGCCTACCTCCGACATGCCGTATTGGGCGTTTGCCAAAGCCAAGGACGGCGCCGTGCTGACGCTGCGCCAACATAGTGACTGGGAGATGGCCGCTGGCGCCTTCGTCGAACAGTGGTTGCGCGGCCCGTTGACCTGGTTCGGCGCGCTGACCTGGAAGGGCGACTTTTTCCGCGTGACGCCGCTCGGCGCCTGGCTGTTCGGTGCGCCAGAAAAACCGCCGCCCTGGCCCGCCTCCACCGACCACCTCTTGGATGTCGGCGCCGATGGCGCCATCATGGTTGACCTCGACTACCGGGACGCCGATGTCTGGAAGGTTCTACTCAGTATGACCACATTGCAGGCGGATCGCACGTTGCAGGAAGATCGCCGTTTCTGTTTCCAACCGCAGCCAGGACTGATGGCCGACTGGCTCGACAGCGGCGGCGGCATCTCCCCGATACAGCAGATGCTGCAGCAGACACTTCCCGCCAACGCCGCCGCCGAGCGCTTGCGGCAAACGCTGGCGCAGTGGGCCAGCACCTACGGTCGCATCCGCATCTATGAAGATGCCGCATGTCTCGAACTGGCCGATGAGTATGCGCTGCCCGAAATCGAGAAGGCACTCCCCCCAACGCCGCTGCGCACACTGACCCCCGCCCTGGCGGCCTTCGACAGATCCAACTTCGTCCTGGTACGTGAGTTCCTGGTGAACCAGGGACACACACCAACCGTGGTGGACAAAACGCCCGGCGATGCGCCTGCGGCTCCGCATGGAGTCAACACGAGGCAGGCGCCATGACGACTGCATTGACCGACCTACTGTCGCTCGTCAATGCGCATGTTCTGGCCGCCATTGCCAGGCGCCGTGGCGTCGCCCTGGCGCCCATCCCCCAGTTGGCCGCCGCCCTGGCGCAGCCAGAGGGGATTCGTCGCATCTACGACTCCCTACCGCCTGCCGATAAGGCGCTGCTCGACCGGCTGCTGATACGCGGGGAGGACATTGCCCAGGACCTGCAGATCGAAATGACCGAACATCTGCGGCTGGCCACGCCCGATCTGCCGTCGCCGGTACACGAACACTTTCGTTATGTGGCCTCTCCCAAACGCACCGATTCGTCACGGTTCAGCGACATCTACGCCCGCCTGCTGGAGGCGGGGTTGGTCTTTACCCTCCGCCCTTCATACTTCAGCCAGCCGCCATACAACTTCAGCCCAGGCGTCACCATTTGTGCAGCAGACGAAGTGCGCGCCGCATTGCCCGCGCCGACCTCGCAACTCACGATCGTCGAAGACCGCGCGATCGTCACTCGTCTGACCACGCGTCCCACCCTGGTCCCTCTACGGCTCTTTGCGATCTGGGAATACATCCAACGCCAACCCCTGCGTCGCACCATGCAAGGCGCCATTCGTCGCACCGACCTGCGCAAGATGGAACGTGCCACCAATCTGAGCGGCGGCGCCATGAACGATGACGAGGCCACGCGGCTGGCAGATTTCATGGTCTATCTCAGCAGCATCATGGAAGTCGTCGCCTCACCGGACGACGAAGTCATCGGCGCGCCGCGGCCCTCCGTTTTTTCCTTGTCAACGGAGAAGCTGTGGACGCAGTGCGTAGACGCTGCCATGTCTGCCGCGCGGGCAGAGCAGTTGATCGGGATGGCGATTGCAGACGGCGTATTCTGGGACGCCAACAAGGCTTTGCACCGGTTGTTGATCGAACTACCGCCCGGCGTCTGGATCGAACTGCCATCCTTCTTGCAGCGGGTTCGGTTGCGTGTACCCGACCTGTTGCGCTCGCGTCTTGAACAGGTCAAGAGGCCGGACAAAGAGTGGAGAGACTTCGAAGACCGCTACGTCACGCAAATGTTGCGCGGGCCGCTCGCCTGGTTGGCCGTGTGCGATGTGGCCCTGGACAAGGTCGGGCAGATACATGCTTTTCGTATGTCGGCGGAAACCCAGGCGCTGTTGAAGACTGAGCAGCCGGCCGAAGTGCCGCAGCCGGGATTGATCGTCGTGCAACCGACTTTCCAGATCATCGCCCTGCCGCCGCTGTCGTTCGACCGCTTGCGCCAGATGGTCGCGTTTGCCGATCTAGTCAAGATCGGCGAGGCGCCGGAGTTCAAGTTGACCAGGGCATCCCTCTATCGCGCCGCACAGCGTGAATTGAGTCTGGAGACCATCGTCGAGCTGCTGCAAGGCTGGAGCAAAACCCCATTGCCGGCCAATGTGCAGCGTGAGATGAACGAATGGGTTGGGCGCCATGCGCGCATCATCCTGCGCCATTCAGGCCCATTGCTGCAAACCGACGAAACGCTGCTCGATGAACTGCTCGCCGACCCTGCGCTGGCGCCATTCTTTGCCCGGCGCCTGGCGCCCACCGTCGCCGAACTGACGGGCGGTCTTCGGTTTTCTGCCAGCCAACTACGAGAGATTCTGCTGGCGCGTGGCCAGCTACCGATGCGTATCCGCTCCGCCGCGCCCGGCGGAGGATGGGAAATAGACGCCTCCGGCGAACTCCGGTCAACCGCCGTCACGCCCGACCCGCTTTGGCGGCCAGCCCTGGAGCGCGTGGCCGAACCGGTAACCCCGGCCGCGCCGCGACAGTTGGCCGCCGTTTGGAAGATCACGCCGGAGAAGGTGCGCGCCATCAGGGACGACAAGAAAGCGCCCGCCTATGTGGAGTTACTGAGGAAAGTGGTGCAGGCGGACCTGCCGGCGGATCTGCTGCAGCAAATCGAACGTTGGTCGCGTCCGGAGGAAACGGCCCAGATTGGCGCTGCCATCCTGCTGCAAGTCAGTACCGCCGAGACCGCCGCACAGCTCCTGGCCGATCGGTCACTGCGCGGCGCCCTGCGCCCCCTCCCCAACGCCGACAACACCTGGCTGCTGGTCAAGGAGGAGGCGCTGCCCAAAGTGCAGGCGCGTTTGGCGGCGTGGGAAGTGAGAGTGAAGGAAGAGGCGTGGAAATAGCCCCCCTTCCTACTGCATCAGCCCTGCCTCGTGCAGTTTGTCGTGCACGGCGATGAAGGTCTCGGCTTGCGCCTGGATCAGCGTGCCGGCTTTCACCAGTTCGGCCAGGAGCGCCTCTTGATGCTCCACCGGGTTGCCGCTGGCGGCCTGACGGGGGTTCACTGCCAGGTAAGCGTCTAGCGCCTGATGCACCGCTTGGAACGTGTCGGCGTCGGCCTGCGTGATGACGTTTTGCGCCACTGCCTGCGCCAACATGGCCGTCCGCTGCGCCACCTCGACCTGCGCATCGTATGCCGCCCCGCCCACCGCTTGCACAGGCGCGACGTCGCCCTTGCCCAGGGCGCGCACGTAGTTGATGACATCCCAGCGCGCTGATTCGCTCAAGGCCTCTTTCCACACCGGCATGGCCGTCTGGAAGGGCACGCCGCCTTCGCTGATGCGCCAGAACAGATAGTCGTCGCCCATCATCTGGCTGGAATGGGCAATCGGCGCCGGTTTCGGATCGAGGCTGGCGCCGCCAGGACCGTCGCCCATGCCGCCGTCGCCATGACAAACGGCGCAGTTGGTGGTGAAAACCGCTGCCCCGCGCCCCACCGATTCGGCGTTGGACGCAATTGGGCTGGCGACGCCCGCATAGGGCGCTGGAATGACGGCGCGGTGACGGTTGGCCATGCCGCCGGCCATCCCCATCCCCATGTGACCGCTGGCAGCGGTCGGTTCGCCGGCGCCGGCCTCCTTGCTCGGCGCAGCCGGGACGCTGCACGCCGCCAAGACCAGCAGCATGCTCAGCGCCAACCAAATTGAACGTTTCATCTCTTCTTCTCCTAACCTGGCAAAGCCAGAACTAAATTGATCACACCGCAGTCCACGTCCCCGGCACGGTGCACCGTGCCGGGGACGTTTCATCCGATCAAGCGATTCGCACCGCCAGGAAGGCAAGCTGCGTTTCCGCCTCGACGCCGCGCACAGCGCCCTCCATCGTGATGACGGTCGCGCCCGCGCTCACCGCCACGCGCTCGCCGTCCACGTGCATCCAACCGTTGCCGGTCAGAAAATGATAGGTCGCCGCCGCCTCTGGGTGAGGCGGAATGCGCTGGCCAGCCTGCAGACCGCCCACGATGACCTTGAATTTGGGTGTATTGACCAGCACCTGGGGCTGCGGACCATCGGGCGAAAAAACGACAACTTCTTGCCAGTTGGGGACCAGAATATGAGCCATGACAACGCTCCTGAATGGGTGATCGTGACGTTTGCCGGTGGAACCGGCGCGGAGATGATAGTTGATATGACTCACTCAGTCGCCGACAAAAGTCGGCTGGCAGCGAGGCGATCACCCCGCATCCGCCGCACGTCGCAGTCAGATGGCCAGCCGCTCCAGCGCAGCGCGGTCATGGATGCGAATCCGGCTGCGTTCGACGGTGATGACGCCATCCGCCTCCAGGCCACGCATGGCGCGCTGGATGACATCGGGCACGGTGCCCAGACGAGACGCCAGTTCTGCCTGCGTGTACCAGCGCGGACGGTGCAGGGCATCGCCCGTAGCGCTGTCGAGCAGCAGCCGGGCCAATCGCCCCGTCACCGGTCGCAACGACAGGTCGGCGACGAGCGTCACCAGGTCAATGACACGCGCCGCCATGTTGCCAAGCACCCGCTGGCTGAAATCGGGCCGTTCGCGCAGCAGGTGCAGGATCGTATCGCGGCGCAGCAGCCAGACGCCCACCGTTTCCAGGGCGATGGCTGTGGCCGGGTTGGGGCGTTCGGCAAAAACGCCCACTTCATTGAAAGTCTCACCCGGCCCGACGAAGCGCAGCACCTGTTCGCGCCCCTCTGGCGACGTTTTGACCACCTTCAACCAGCCCTGGCGCACGACGTAGAGGCCGGTCGTCGTTTCGCCTTCCAGGAACAGCACCTCGCCCGCCGCATACTCGCGCCACAGCGCAGTGCGCGCCAGATTGGCCAGGATCGCGGCGTCCAGGCCGCGAAAGAAGGAGACCGCACCGAGTTGTTCGATGAGCGCTGCCAGACTGGCGTTAGCGGTCATGCTTCGACCTCATACGTTCAGGATTCTGCGGCCAGGCTGCGCTGCGCCGCGGCCAGGCCGCTGCCCATCTCGCAGGCATGACCGGCGGCTCGCAACCCCTGTTCGAGCGCGCCTACGACGGCCAGCGCATCGGCGGCGTTGACGGCGCCCATGTGGCCGATGCGGAAGTAACGGCTGCGGATGGCGGGATGCAGTCCGCCCGCCAGGATGACGCCCGCCGCGCCGACGCCATTGAGCAGGGCTGTCCCTTCGA
>CAZOLV010000089.1:0-22011 GCA_964580725.1 uncultured Anaerolineae bacterium
CAACACTCTCGACGATGTGCATGACGACATCTGGCTGAACGGCGACGAGCCGCCGACCGCCACCCCGACTGCCACCGCCAAGCCGCCGACCGCCACCCCGACTGCCACTGTCGAGCCGCCGACTGCCACTCCCACCGCCACCGTCGAGCCGCCGACCGCCACTCCCACCGCCACCCCTGTCCCGCCGACGCCGACCCCGACGCCAGAAATGGTCTATCTGCACGGCACGGCCTTCTACGACGCCAACCAGAACGGTCTGCACGACGCCTACGAGGTCTTTGGCCTGCCCGGTGCGTTCGTCATTCTGAAGAATCAGGCCGGTGAGGTGCTCGACATGACCACCGCCGACGCTGACGGCGCCTATCAGTTCGTCATGACCGATCCGCGGCCCGGCAGTTACACCATCAAGACCGTGCCGCAGTCAGCGGTCATCCCCACCTCGCAAAACCCAAGCGTCGTCAACCTGACGCCCGGACAGGGCAGCCAGACGGTTGACTTTGGGTTCGTGTGCGACAGTGGGCCGACGATCAGCGACATGGCAGCGATGCCCCTGCCGGAGACGACGATCCAGATTGTTTGGACCGTCAGCGGCGAGACGGGCAGCGAGCAGTACCAGGTGCAGCGTGCCGACACGCTGCGCGGCCCCTATGTCACGGTTGGCGTTGTACCGGCTCAAGGCGACGGCGCCTACAGCTTCACAGACACCACCGCTCCGGCCGGGATACGTTCCTGGTACCGGCTGGCCGCCACGCCCTCCAACCGGCTGGCCGGCCCAGTGGATGCCCTCCTCATCGGCTCTGCCGGATTTCGTGTCATGACCCCGCTCGTCCTACGCTGAAGCCGCCCGCAGTCCACAGTCCACGTCCCCGGCGCAGTGCACCGTGCCGGGGATGTCAGACCCTATCGAATGTGACTCCGGTCATATTGCCTCTTTTACCAATCTGGGCTACACTTCACTCGTTGGTGCGTCGAACGGCGCTCCATGTACTCCCCTTGCTGTGACTGAGCTAGATGATCCGTGAGGCTGCTATGACCAACTTTCGACGGCCGGCGAGGGCTTTTTCGTCAATACTCGCAATTGCCTGGGCCAACCCCAGGCCAGACCATCCCCTGTTGCTGCTTCTGCTGTGCCTGTTGGCGTTGGTCTCGGCGCCGCTGGCGAGAGCTAACAGTAACCAAATCGTCGTTTGTGCAACAGGCGGCGATTTTACCTCTATCCAGAGCGCCATTGCCAGCGCCAGCAACGGTGACGTGGTGACGGTCTGCCCGGGCGTATTTCAAGAAAACATCATACTGCGCGCCGGGGTATCGGTCCAGGGCGCCGGCAGCGGCGCCACGATTGTGGATGGCGGAGCTGTGCAAAGCGTCGTTCGCTCGTTGACGGCGGACATCGGCTCGAACACCATCGTCAGCGGCATGACGTTGCGCAACGGTCGCGCCACCAGCGGCGGCGGCATCCTCGTGCGCCAGGGGGCGCCAACATTCAAGAACCTGGTCATCGAAAACAACGTCGCCTGGCAGGATCAGGGCGGCGGAGTCGCTGTGCTGGACGGGGCGCGCGTGACGCTGACCAACGTCACGGTGCGCAACAATCGCGCCAACCGCGGCGGTGGTGTAGCCGTTGCGGGCGTCAATTCACAACTGACTGTCGTGAACAGCCAGCTCAACGCCAATCAGGCCACAACGAGTGCCGGCGGCGCATTAGCCGGACTGCGCGCTGCACTCTATTTGGACGGCGCTGTGCTGCAAGACAACGTCAGCAGCGGCGTCGGTGGCGGCGTGATGTTCGACATCATGGCCAGCGGCAGCATCGTTGCCGCACATTTCGAAGGCAACCAGGCGCGTGACGGCGGGGCGGTCTACATCGTCAACGCCAACCTCCCCATCAGCCAGAGCGAGTTCACCAACAATGTGGCCACCAGTCACGGCGGTGCGCTCGCTTTCGTACAGCGCAGCGGCGGCTCGATCAATGGGAGCACCTTCGACGGCAATCAGGCGGTGAGCGGTCACGGCGGGGCGGTGGTCGTGCAAGACGCTTCGACCATCACGGTGAATGACAGCACCTTCGTGAACAATCGCGCCAGCGCCGGGCTGGCCGGCGCGTTCAAGGTCTTTTCCAACGCGACGGCGACGCTCACCCGCAACACGTTCGAAGGCAATCAGGCGACCGACGCTGGCGCTATTCTGGTGCAGAGCGCCACGTTGACGATCAATGAGAATTCGATCCTTCGCAACCAGGCCTCACAGTTTGGCGGCGGTGTGGTGGTCAACGAAGGCGCAACCGCAACGATCACCGGCAGTCTGTTCGACGGCAACACAGCGGGCACGGACGGCGGCGCACTCATCATCCAAAACAGTTCGGGCGGCCTGGTTCAGGGCAACACTTTCCGCGCCAATCGCGCCAGCCTGAGCGCCGGGATTGCCGGCGCCATCAAGGTCTACAACAGTTCGGCGCCCACCATTAGCCAAAACCTGCTCGAAAACAACGAGGCCTATGACGGCGGCGGTCTTTATGTCGAACTGTATTCGGCGCCCTTGGTCAGCGAAAACTCGATCCACTCCAACCAGGCGCATCGTCATGGCGGCGGCGTTGTGGTCAACTCCAACTCGGCGCCGACGCTGCGCAATAACTCGATTCTCGGCAATTCAGCGGTCAGCAATGGGGGCGGCATTTTCGTCAACGAACTCTCTGCGCCGATCATCGAACAAAACACGATCAGCAACAACGAGGCGGGCGGTTCCGGCGGTGGGGTTGTTTTCCTCTCCTCCAACGGCGCCTTGCGCGGCAATCAGGTGTTGGAAAATCGGGCCGCAGTCAACAGCGGCGGTGTGCTGATCAATGCCAGCGTCCCGGAGGTCAGTTACAATGTCATCAGCAGTAACACGGCGACGCAGTTGGGCGGCGGATTGACTCTGCAAGCCAACTGCCCAATCAATGTCGCTTACAACACGATCAGCGCCAACACGGCGACCACGGGCGGCGGCGTCTTCTTGACCGGCGTTCCCCAGGTCACACTGACCGAGAATGTGATCGAACGAAACGTTGCCAGCCAGGGCGGCGGCGGCATCGCCATGACCAACAGCCACCCGGCTGTGCGACAAAACACGGTGCGTTGGAACCAGGGCGGGCAGTTCGGCGGCGGGTTGCTGGTTCAGGGCGGCTCACGGCCGCTGCTCACCGGCAATGTGATTGGGTTCAACGTCGCCAGTTCGGCGGGCGGCGTGTCCGTATCCAGCAGCGTCAGCTTCGTCTTCAGCGACAACCAGGTCGTGCGCAATCAAGCGTTAGCCGGGGCCGGCGGGGGTATGCTGGTGCTCGACGTGAGCGGCGAAATCAGCCATAACCAGTTTACCGCCAACAGCAGCACTGGGGGAGGCGGGGCGATCACCTTCAACCGCAGTAACCCAACGGTGAGCGACAACCGTTTCCTGTCCAACACGGCGGGCGGCTATGGCGGGGCGTTGCTGGTGCAGGAAGATTCTACACCCCTCATCGCCAACAACGAGGTGCGCGGCAACGACGCCGGCGGTCAGGGCGCCGGCGTGATGATCTCTGCTGCTAACCCACGTCTGCTCAGCAATACCATTGCAGAAAACGGCGGCGCGGGCGGCGGTGAGGGAGTGCGTCTGTTCAATGTCAGCGGCGTCGAACTGACCGGCAACAACATCATCAACAACCGGGTTGGCATCAGCGCCAACGCCGATCATCAGGTTGACCTCAGCCGCAACAACCTGTGGGCCAACAACCTCGGCTATCAGGGCGTCAACGCCGGCGCCAGCGACCTGGCCGCCGATCCGCTCTATGTGGTCGGCCCGTTTGGCTCTTTCTACCTGAGCCAACGCGCCGCCGGTCAGACGCAGACCAGCCCCCTGGTGGACGCTGGCCTCGTGACCGCCGCTTCGCTCGGCCTGAGCGACTTCACGACCCGCACCGATGGGGCTGGCGACACCGGCATGGTTGACCTGGGCGTTCACTATCCACCCTTTTCCGGAACGCCGCGTCTCTGGCTGCCCTTTACCCGACTGGGGCCATGAAGCATCTTGCGGCGCGATGACAACGCCATGCACTATCTGCCAGGCGGGCCGGTTGATGACCGGCCCGCTGCGCGTCTGCGCCGCATTTTCATCTTTCTTCTGGGTCAGCATGAGTATCATCTCAATAAGTAGGAAAACCTGACAGGTCCTTGCCCCGAATTATTGAGATGATACGCCCGCACGATGCGGCGCAAGATGTAAGATGTAACATCGCCTACTGCGATCATTGGCCTCTCGACTTATCCTTGCAGCAGGAATTGTGTGTTCTGGCGTGCACTGCACTTTCCTGAAACACATGACCGTCCGAGCGACCGTCGTTCAGCAAGAAAGCGGGTGACGATCTTCATGCCGCATGGTGCGAAGTTTCCCCATGACCATCGTTTCGATCAGCCTGGTTGGGTGTGGCGCATCGCCATTGTCCTGACTCTGTACGCCGCGCTGCTCACTTTTGGCAGCGCCGGCGCCGCCACGGTGACGGTGTGCGCCGGCGGCTGCATGTACACGACGATTCAGGCCGGTTTGGATCACGCCAACCCCGGCGATACAGTGGCGGTGGGCGCCGGAACGTATCGCGAAAATATCGTTCTCAAGGCGGGTGTTTCCGTGCATGGCGCGGGCGTCGGGCGCACCATCGTGGACGGGATGCAGCGCAACAGCGCGATGCGTGCGATCAGCGCCAGCGTGGGGCCAGATGTGGTCATTTCTGAGTTGACGCTGCGCAATGGGCGGGCGGTCAACGGCGGCGGGCTGCTGCTGCAAGGCGCCAGCCCAACGCTGCGCAACATCATCATCGAAGACTCGCAGGCGACAGCATCGGGCGGCGGGCTGGCAGTTGTCGCCAGCGGCTCGCCAGCGCTGCGGGATGTGACGTTGCGCAACAACAGCGCCGCCAACGGCGGCGGCCTGGCTGTCTCTGGCGTCACAGCCAGGCTGCTGATGCAGGGCGGCGCGCTGACCAGCAACAGCGCGACGGTTGGCGGCGCAGCCTTCGCCGGCGTGCGCGGCGTGCTGCAGATCAGCGGCGCGGTGCTGACCGGCAACCAGGCGGCGCAGTTTGCCGGCGGCGTGCTGTTCAGCCAACAAAGCACAGGAAGCATCGAAGACAGCGAACTGACCGACAACCTGGCGCTGGCCGGGCATGGAGGAGCCGTCATCATCCAGGATCAAGCCAACGCGGCTCTGCGGCGCAACACGCTGCGCCGCAACCGCGCCGCGGCCGCCGACGGCATCGGCGGGGCTGTCAAGGTTTACGCCACAGGCTCGAACACGGTGACTCTGGAAGCCAACATCTTCGAGAACAACGCGGCGACCAACGGCGGCGCACTGCACATTCAGAGTGCCTGGGCAGAGGTGATCGCCAACCGTTTCCAGAACAACACAGCGACGCAGTTTGGCGGCGCAGTTGTCGTCACCGATGATTCACGAGTGCAGATAGAGGACAACACGTTCGATGGCAACAGCGCCGGCGTAGACGGCGGCGCGCTCATCATTCAGTTCAGTTCCGGCGGACAGGTGATCCATAACACCTTCACCAACAACCGCGCCAGCCTGACCAACGGCAACAGCGGCGCCATCAAAGTCTACATCTCCTCTTCGCCGCTCATCAGCCAGAACAGGCTGGAAGGCAACGAGGCCAGAGACGGCGGCGGGCTTTACATCGAAAGCCTGTCGGCGCCGATCGTGACCGGGAACGTCATTCGCAACAATCACAGCGCCGTGTTTGGCGGCGGCGTCGCCGTGCGCGAGTCGGCGCCGGCGTTGTTCGGCAACCAGATCGTCTTCAACCGCAGCGATCAGAACGGCGGCGGGATTTTCATTTCCGAAAGCGTGGGCGTGACGCTGCAGGCCAATGAGATTGCCCACAACACGGCGCAAGGTTCCGGCGGCGGACTTGCGCTGACCACTTCGACGGGCAATCTGTTCGACAATACCATCGCTCAGAATCAGGCATTGGGCAATGCCGGCGGCAATCAGCCGGGCGGTCATGGCGGCGGTCTCCTGCTCGATCACACCAGCCTGACTGCGCACGGCAACCTGTTCAGCGCCAATCAGGCCGCCAATCTGGGCGGCGGCGTGGTGATGCAGGCGGGCAGTCAGGCGGCCTGGGCGCAGGAGCGTTGGGTCGGCAACACGGCGGCGCAAGGCGCTGGCATCTTCGCCAGCAGCGGCTCGACCTTGCGCCTGACGCAAAGCACGCTGACCGACAACCGGGCCACCGGCAGCGGTGGGGCGTTGCTGATGGAGGGCGGTGACGCCGAACTGCAAGCCAACGAAATCGCCTTCAATCAGGCCAATATCCACGGCGCCGGCATTCTGATTCAGGCCAATGCCACGGCCCGCCTGGACAACAACCTCATTCGAAACAACCGCACACTCGACGCCTCCGCGGCGGAACGGAGCGCGTTGACTCTTGTCAACGCGACGGCGACCCTGCGCGCCAACACGATCGTCGGCAACGACGGCGTCGGGCTGAACCTGAGCGCGACGACGGCGGTCACTTTGACTGAAAACATCGTCGTAGCCAATCAGGCCGGCATTGCGGCGACCAGCCGGGTGCAGGCCACTTTGGCTTTCAACAACCTGTGGGGCAACACCGGCGGCGACTGCCGCGGCCTGCCTTGCGGCACAACCGATCTGTCATTCGACCCGTTGTTTGCGACAGGTCCTTACGGCCCCTACTACCTGAGCCAGGTTGCCGCCGGTCAAGCGGTCAACAGCCCGCTGGTAGATGCGGGCGGGCGCACGGCGGCTGATCTGGGACTCGATGATCTGACAACGCGCACC
Organism: uncultured Anaerolineae bacterium; assembly: GCA_964580725.1. Classification (GTDB taxonomy): domain Bacteria; phylum Chloroflexota; class Anaerolineae; order SSC4; family Amarolineaceae; genus Amarolinea. The sequence continues at coordinate 6,820 of CAZOLV010000089.1, forward strand.
GATGGCGTTCCTGACCGCGGACAGGCAGACGTGGGGGTACACTACCCGCCGTTCGCCGGCCAGCCGCGCCTTTGGTTGCCGACGCTGGGGAGATAACACGATGCTGCGTCGTACCCTGATCGGGCGCGCCCGGCGCACAACTGGTGCGGCCTTGATCCTTTGTTTGCTGTTGATCCCCTCCCTGCCTTCGACAACCTCCGCTGCACTGAATCCATCTCCCGCTGCGCCGGGCGTGCTCATCACCGTCTGCCCGTCCGGCTGCACGTTCACGCGCATTCAAGACGGCATCGAGGCTGCGACCGCCGGCGATACGGTGATCGTCAGCGCAGGCATTTACAATGAAAACCTGCGCCTGCGCGTGGGTGTTAGCGTCGAAGGCGCCGGCGCGGAGGCAACGATCGTGGATGGCGGCCGGCGCGACAGCGTGTTGCAGGCAACGCTTGGTTCGATTGACGCCAGCACGGTGGTGCGCAAACTGACGTTGCGCAACGGCCGGGCGCTGGCGGGCGCCGGCGTGTTGATTCATGCCGCCGCCCCAACCCTGACCGATGTCATCATCGAAAACAATGAGGCCTCGACGACCGGCGGAGGCGTGGCCGTGTTGGCCGGCGGACGTCTCAATATGACCGGGGGCGCGCTGCGCAACAACACGGCCGGCACAACCGGCGGAGCGCTGTTCTTCGACACGCTGACCTTTGGCTCTGTCGTCAGCAGCGAACTGGCGGGCAATCAGGCGCAAAACGGCGGCGGGCTGTACAGCAACACTGCCACGGTGACGATCAGCAACACGCTGTTCAGCGACAATCAGGCTACACAGCACGGCGGCGGGGCGGTCTTTGCCCAACGCAGCGGCGGCGAGGTACAGTTCAGCACGTTCGAAAACAACATGGCGACAAGCGGTCATGGCGGCGCCATTGTGTCACAGGACGCTTCCAGCACGGCGCTGCGTAACAACATCTTTCGTAACAACCGCACGCAGGCCACCAACGCCATCGCCGGGGCGGTCAAGATTTTTTCGGCTGCCACATCTCCGGTGGCCAACAACCTGTTCGAGGGCAATCAAAGCGTGGACGGCGGCGGGCTGGTGGTGCAGGCGTCCAACATCTCGGTGACGGGCAACACCTTCCGCGCCAACGTGGCGACACGCTTCGGCGGCGGCATGGTGGCCAACCAGGGGGCGCAGGTGAATCTCAGCCAGAATCTGTTCATACAAAATCAGGCGGCGACGGACGCCGGCGCCTTGATCTATCAGTACAGTTCGGGCGGCGACATCTCGCGCAACACGTTCAGCGGCAATCAGGCCAGCATGACCCACGGCAACAGCGGGGCGATCAAGATCTACAATTTGTCGAACCCGACGATCAGCCAGAATCTAATCGAAAACAACCAGGCGAAGGACGGCGGCGGCATCTACGTGGAACTGCTGTCGGCGCCGGTCATCAGCGACAACGTGATCCGGCTGAATCACAGCGGCGAGTACGGCGGCGGCATTGGGGTCACGTCAGGCTCGCGGCCGATCATTGTGAACAACGAGATTGCCAACAACCGCAGCAGCTTGAACGGCGGCGGCGTTTTCATCAACGACCAGGCCAGCGTGACGCTGGAGCGCAACCGCATCAACGACAACGAGGCGTCGGCATTGGGCGGCGGGGTCGTGCTGCTATCGGCGGGCGGCCAGGTGCGCGGCAACAGTATTAGCTTCAACCGGGCGGTGGGCAGCGGCGGCGGTTTGGTCATCAACGCCAGCGACCCGCTGGTGCAGAACAACACGATCAGCCGCAACACAGCAGGCCAGATGGGCGGCGGCGTGCTGGTGCAGGCGGCCAGTGCGCCCAGCGCGTTCGACAACGTCGTCAGCGGCAACCGCGCCGCCATCGGAGCGGGGATGGCGTTCTTCAGCAGCGCCGGCAGTTGGAACAACAATCAGATCAACGGCAACACGGCCAGCGGCGGCGGCGGCGGCGTGATGCTGAGCGCCAGCAACCCGGAACTGCTCAACGGCTATCTCTTCAACAATTCAGCGGGAACTTTCGGCGGGGCGCTGTTGATTCAGGCCAACTCGCAGCCCACGATCGGCAACAACGAGATTCGCTTCAATGCCGCTTCCGGTTCGGGTGCCGGCATCCAGATTTCTTCTTCGACGCCGGCCGTCAGGAACAACACGATCACCAACAACACGGGCGAAGGGGTGAACCTGCTGACCTCGGTTGGCGTCAATCTGACCGAGAACATCATCACCGCCAACACCGTGGGAATTCGCGCCGATCCGGTCACGCAGGTGACGTTGGTCCACAACAACGTTTGGAACAACGGCGAGGCCAATTACCGCGGGGTGACGCCCGGCAGCAGCGACGTGGCGCTCGATCCGCTCTATGTGCAGGGGCCGTTTGGCCGCTTCTACCTCAGTCAAACGGCGGCCGGACAGGCGCGCACCAGCCCGCTGGTGGACGCCGGCCAGCAGCCGGCGTCGGCGTTGGGGCTGGATCGTCTCACGACGCGCACCGACGGCGGCGCTGACAGCGGGATGGTTGACCTGGGCGTGCACTACCCAATCTTCACCGACAGGGCGCGCACCTGGTTGCCGAACATTTGGATCAATTGACGGCGCTACGGCCGGCAAATCTGGAAGAGGTTGAGCCGCCTGCTCTGGCCGTCGGCGTAGTACGTCTCGACGATGGTCAGGGCGGCAGCCTGCGCCAGAGCGTGGGCCTCGGCCAACGAAACATGGTGTACATAGCGCAGACCGCGCCCCTCGCGGCGCCAGTCGAGTAGGGCGTCGCCCGACTCCACCTGATCCGCCGTCAGGCCGATGGCGTCCCAGGGCAGGTAACGGTCGCGCCAGCGGGGGTCGTCCGGGAACTGCCAGTGGCTGGCGATGAGCGCGCCGGCTGGGGCCAATAGCTGACCGGCCTGGCGCAGCACAGCGGCGCGCAGGTCGAAACCGGGCAGGTGGTGGAGCAGCGCCAGGACGTAGATGGCGTCGTAGGGTGTGCCGGGCGGCAGCGTCTGCGGCCAACCGTCCACGGTCACATCGGCCAGGACGAGATGCGCCTGGCCCAGTTCCAGCCCGCGCAGCGCGGCGGCGGCCATGTCGAGCAGGTCAGGGCTGGCGTCTACGCCGGTGTAGCGGGCGGCGGGCCGTTCTTGCGCCAACAGGCGCGCCAGGCGCCCGTTGCCGCAGCCCAGATCGAGCACGGCGGGCGCCGGCGGCAGCAGGGGTAGCGTGCGCAGCAGCCCGCTTTGGCCGGTCCCCCGCGACCGTGCAAAGGCGCCGGCGCAAGCGCCATAAAAGGTTCGATTGAGCGCCAGGAGGCGCTGGACGACTGCGACGTTCATCGGCGCTCAAGACCCCCGCCGGCTTGGGATTTCTCCGCACACATCATCGAGCAGACCATCATGCAAGAACAGACCGAGACAATGCCACAAGGGCCAGACCCATTCGATCCGCAGCGCCTGGCGCAGTGGCGGCGCGCCCACACGGCCCCGCTCGACTTCGAGGCGCAGGAGGTGGCGCTGTTGGCGCTGCTGCGCGCTGTGCAGACGGCGCCGCACTGGTCGCGCCGCAGCCTCGATCGCCTGACGCGCCAACATCTGGGGGCGCAAGAAGCGGCGCGCTTCACGCGCGATCGGCTGATGCAGGCGTATCGGGCGCTGGCGGCGGCAGGCAAGATCGAACTGGATCGCACGACTGTGACCCGATTGCAGCGCAAGCCGACGCGCACGATTTCGGGCGTGGCGCCGGTCGCCGTCTTGACCAGACCCTACCCCTGCCCCGGCTCCTGCATTTTCTGCCCGACCGACGAGACTATGCCCAAAAGCTATCTGCGCGCCGAGCCGGGGGCGCAGCGGGCTTTTTTGGAACAGTTCGATCCGCTGCGACAAACAGCAGGCCGCATTGCGGCGTTGGCGGCCATTGGCCACGCGACCGACAAGATCGAGCTGTTGATCCTGGGCGGCACCTGGTCGGCCTATCCGCGTGCCTATCAGGAAACGTTCGTGCTGCGCTGCCTGGAGGCGCTGAACGGCCAGCCCGCCGCCAATCTCAGCGCCGCCCAGCAGGCCAACGAGACGGCGCGGCAACGCAACGTGGGACTGGTCATCGAGACGCGGCCCGATTGGATCACGCCGGCGGAGACGGCCTGGCTGCGCCGCCTGGGCGTGACCAAAGTACAGATGGGGGTGCAGAGCCTCGATGACCGCATTCTGGCGCTCAACGAACGCGGGCACACCGTGGAGGAGAGCCGGCGCGCTGTGCGCCTGCTGCGGGCGGCCGGCTTCAAGATTCACCTGCACTGGATGCCCAACCTGTTTGGCGCCACGCCGGAGGGCGATCTGGCCGATTACCGCCGCTTCTGGGAAGATCCGGCGCTGCGCCCCGATGAACTGAAGATCTATCCCTGCTCGCTGTTGGAGGGCACGGAACTGGCCAGGCGTTGGCGCGCCGGCCTCTATCGCCCCTACACGCAGGATGAGCTGTTGGAGCTGCTGATCGAATGCAAGCGCCTGACGCCGCCCGATTGCCGTTTGAGCCGGGTGGTGCGCGACATCCCATCGCAGGAGATTCTGGCCGGCAATCGCACGGTCAATCTGCGCCAGGAGGCGCAACGTGAGATGGCGCGGCGCGGGCTGATGTGCCAGTGCATCCGCTGCCAAGAGGTGCGCGGCGAGCCGGTGGAACCGGAGAGCCTGGCGCTCGATTCTCTCTGCCATGCCACCGACATCGGCGACGAGTGGTTCTTGCGCATGCGCACGCCCGCCGGACGCCTGGCCGGCTTTCTGCGCCTGCTGCTGCCCCGCCCGTTCGACGCGCAAAACCCCCTGACGCCCGACGACGTCATCGCCGAGATTCGGGGCGCTGCGTTGATTCGTGAGGTTCATGTCTATGGTCCGGCTTTGGTGGTGGGGGAAAACAGCAGCGGCGAGGCGCAGCACGTGGGCGTGGGTCGGCGGCTGATCGAGGCGGCGCGGGCAACGGCGCAGCAGCGCGGGCTCCATCGGCTGGCGGTCATTGCCGCCGTCGGCACGCGCCCATACTACCGTCGTCTCGGTTTCGAGTTGGGCGACCTATACATGCACAGTCAGGCCTAGACCCGCGCCAGGCGCCGTTTCGATCTCCATGCGCCCGCCCAGAATTTTGACGCGTTCCTGCAGGCCAAGCAACCCAAAGCCACCGCTCACCTGTGCGGCGCCGATCCCATCGTCACGCATGGCCAGCCGCATCCCTTCCGGCGCCAGGTACTCCAGCGTGATCTCGACCCGCTGTGCCTGAGCATGTTTGCGCACGTTGGTCAGCCCCTCCTGCACGGCGCGGTAGAGGGTCAACTCGACCTGCGGGCTGAGGGGACGCGGCGTTCCCAGAATGGTGACCTGCACTTGCAGCCCGCTGGCCTGCGCCTCTTGCGTCAGGGCGGCGATGGCGTCGGGCAGGGGGCGGTTTTCGGTGGGATTGGCGCGCAGCGCCGCCACCGAGCGCCGCACATCGGCCAATCCCTCTTGGGTCAGGGTTTGCGCCTTGTTGAGCGCATCCAGCGCCCGCGTCGGGTCACGTGCGAGCAGTGTGCGCGCCGCGCCGATCTGCACGTTGATGACGGTCAGGTAGTGTCCCAGGCTGTCGTGAATCTCTCGCGCCAGGCGATTGCGCTCCCTGCTGATGGCCAGTTCCTCGGCCTGCACGGCGTATTCGCCTAGCTGGCGGTTGGCGGCGGCCAGTTCAGCGGTCAACTGCTCTCCCCTGGCGCGCGCTCGTTCTTCGCTGATGGCGATCTGGATGAAGATGCCGACGAAGATCATGGCGGCGCTGAACGAAACGCCCATCTGCAACAGGCCGCGCGCTTCGGCGCCCAGGATCAGCATGACACCCAACACGCTCAGCAGCAGGGCAACGGCGACCAGCAGCACGCCGCGCCGCGACAGCATGGCGACGGCGTGTCCCACCAGCGGCAGGACGATCAACCAGGCGTTCATGCGGCTGGCAAAAAGCAAAACGCCGCCCACAGCGATCTGCACGGCGAAGTAGGCGATGATGGGGCGCTTCTGCGCCCGCTCGATCAAAGCGGGTTGCCAGTAGATGCCGAGCAACGTGTAGACGATGACGGCTGTGGTGAGCAGAATCAGTTCGAGGACGGTGTAGGGTGTGGGAACGCTGAAAGTGACGACGAGCGCCGCCACGACAACGGCGATGAAGGCCCAATTGCCACTGTTGATACGCAGGGGGCCGGAGGGTCGGGCAGTCATGCGGACGGGCCTTGCGTCGTTGTGGCGCCTTGCCGTGCGGAGCGCACGGTATTGGCCAGGAAGAGCAACAGGGCGATGACGTTCAGCATCCCGCCCCAGGCGCGCCAGCTTTGATTGGGGGCCAGATCGCCCATGACGCGCAGGATGAGCGAGAGGTGCAGCAGGGCCAGGTGGCCAAAGAACGCCCGCGAGAAGGGCAGTGCGATGTGCAGCACGGCGGGCAGGATGATTGGAGCGTGGCCAAAGATCATCGAGAAGATGAAGCCGAGCAGGATCATGTGCAGCATAGCGTCGTAGGGCGGCCCGGCCAGGAAACGTTCACCCCAGGCGGCCCAGGCGCCGCCCGCCACGATGAGCCAGAAGTAGCCGGGGAGCAGACAGGCGGCGATGAACTGCCCCAGCCCTTGTTTGCGAATGGTGCGGCGGGCGATGTCGAAGCGCAGCAGCCAGGCGCCGGCGATCAACAGGCCCAGGCCGGCGAGGCGGATGCCCCAGGCGAGGTCGAACAGCGACAAGATCAGGCCGGCGGCGAAGATGGCCAGGGCCGCCATGAACGAACGCAAGATGCCCGGTTGCAGCATCAGCACTCTTGACAGTTCCAGCCGCTCGCCGGCAACGGTGACGACCAGGAAGCCGGCCCACCAGGGTGTGACGCTGGCCAGGGCACTGCCCGACAGCCAGAGCAGATTGCCGACGACCCACAAGAGCGCCCCTCCGCCCATGACGAAGATGGCGGTATCGGGCCGTAGGCGGTAGATGGCGACGAAGATGGCCGTCAGAACCAGGCTGGCGATCAACAACAAAGCTGCCGGAATCGGGGCCGGAGCGCCCAACAGGAGCGACAGTCCCCCCAAACCGGCGGCCAGCGGGGCGGCGTACGCCCAACGCCGGTTCAGGCCGACGGCGCGCTCCATGCAGATGAGCGTGCCGAGAAAACCGCCGATCATCAGCGGCCCATGATTGGCGGCCAGCGTGGCGCTGAGGGGCGGCAGACGCCAGCCGATGCGTAGCAGCCCAGCCCACATGGCGGCCAGCAGGCTCAATGCGCCCAATAGAACGAATGGCAGGCGCAAGAATCGCGCCGGTTGTTTGGCGACAGGTGATGTTTTCATAGGGCGGCAGTATGCGACAGAACGTCCGAACTGTCAAGCGGCAGCGATGGGAAAAACAGGGCCGTTGTGCGCCTGGCGACAACGAGAGCGAAAGGGAGGTTCTCTGATGATGACTGTTCGTGCTCTGCTTTGGCTGACGCTCCTTGTGGGCGCCTGGTCGGGTGCGACGCTGGCGGCGCAACCGGCGGACGATGGCTGGCCGTTGCCAGTGGTCAACGGCGATTTCGAGTTCTACGAGGTTGTCTTTCAACAGAGGTCCGCGGCGCCATTCTGACGGGACAATGCCGGCGCCGGGTGTCAAGAGAGCGAAAAACTCGATCCACCCGGCCCTTTGACGATGTTGATGCGCACGGGGAACTGCTCTTTGAGTTCCTCGATGTGCGTCACCACGAAGATGCGCTCGAAGTCCTGCTGGATCGAGGTGATTGCCTGCACAAGGCGCTCACGGCCCGCCGCGTCCTGCGTGCCGAAACCCTCGTCTATGATCAGCGTCTGCAAACGGGCGCCGGCGCGGCGCGCCAGCAGTTTGCTCAGCGCAATGCGGATCGCCAGGTTGACACGAAACGCCTCGCCGCCGCTGTACATCTCGTATGCGCGCGCACCCAACTCATCCTTGATGATGATCTCCAGCGTCTCGACCACATCGCCCTTCTTCGTATCCTTCTGCGTCTGCAATTCCACACTCATGCGCTGATCGGTCATGCGCCCAAGCAGCAGATTGGCCTGCTCCTCGATCTCTGGCGCCGCCGCCTCGATGATCATCGCCGGCGCGCCCTTCTTGCCAAAGGCGACCTTCAGCTCCTCGTACAGCGTGCGCTCCTCGTTGAGCCGCTGGCGCCGCGCCCCCAGCTCGACCTGGCGCACCGCCTGCCGCTTGCCGGTTTCGATCATCTGGCGCGCCGCTCCCAGGCTCTGCTGCGCCCGTTCCAACTGCCCTTCCAGCTCCCTCACCGCCGCGTTCTGCCGATTCAATTCGGCCATCAGCACCGGCAGTTCGGCCGCCGCCTCTTGCAGCAGCTCAGCTCGCGTTCGATCTTCCGCCTGCGCGGCCTGCCAGCGCGCCAGCCGCGTCTCCAGCTCCTGCGTCTGCGCAAGCAGGCCGGCGTGCTCCTCACGCGCCCGGCTCAACGCACCCCAACGCTCCTCCCAGATCGCCAGCGTCGCTGTCTGTTCTCTGACCGCCTCGTGCGCCGTCGCATCGTACGCCTCGGCCGCCAGCGCTGCCATGACCTGCGTCCGCTCCGCCTGCGCCGCGTGCGCATAGTCGTCCTCAGCCAGTTGGCGCGTCGCCAGCGCCAACGCCTCGGTCTGCTGCGCCGCTTCAGCCTGCGCCTGCAAGGCATCGCTCAACGTCGCCTCGGCTTGCGCTTTCTGCCGCTCCCAACCGGGGCGCCGGCGTAGCTGCTCATCGCATGTTTCGATCTGCGCCTGCAGAGCGCGCTGTTCGGCGCCCAGATCCTTCACCGCACTTGCATTGGCCCGATGTTGATCGCCCAACGCCGTCCCCTGCGCCTGAAATTCGTCCAGCACACGCCGGTGGTCGTGTGCGCTCAATGCCTGATGGCAGAGCGGGCAGGCGGCCTGCGCCTGTCCCAAATCGTCCAGCCGCTGCTTGATCTGTTCCATCTCCGCTTTGAGCTGCCGGTTGACCTGCTCCAGCCGGGCGCGCTCCTCGCCAGCCTGACGCTGCGCCGCCTCGATGGCTGCCCGCCTGGTTTGCGCCGCATCGAGTTCTGCCAACTGCTGCTGCGCCTGCGCCAGCAGCGTTGCACTGCTCTCGGCCTGATCGGCGCGCCGCTGCAAATCGCCCAAGCGCGCCTGGGCCAGGCGCTGGCGCGTCTCGATCTCTGCCCGCGCCAGCGCCAGCGCGTTTTCCAGCTCGCCCAGGCGGGTGCGCTGCCGAGAGTAGGTCAGCGCTCGCTGCTGCCACAGCGTTTCGGCCTGACGGGCCGCCTGCAGCGCCGCAAAGCTGCGTTCGATCTCCTCCGGCTGGCTCAACAGTTGTTCGCAGGCGGTCAGGCGGGTGCGGCGGCTGTTCAGATCGCGCTGCGTTTCGTCCAAATCGCGCTGCATCTGCGCCATGCGCCGGCGCAGGTCGCCCAGCGTGCGCTGCGCCTCGCTGTGTTCCTGGCGCTGCGTCTCCAGAGCGCGCAGCGCCGCCTCCGCCGTGCGCAGTTGCAGCGCCAGGTCGGCCACCTGCCCTTCGGCCAGGCGCGCCATCGCCTCGAACTCTGGCAGGCGGGCCAGTTCCCGTGCGATCTCGTTCAACTGCACCTGCACGCCGTCGCTCTCGCGTTCGATGGCGCGCAGCCGCTCTTTCGTCCGCTCCTCGTACTGCTCGTACACCTCCAGGCCGAGGATTTGCGCCAACACCGTCTTGCGTTCAGCCGGCGCCATCGTCGTGAAGGCGTCCGCCTTGCCCTGCTGCAAATAGGCCGAGTTGACGAACGTCTCGTAGTCCATGCGCAACAGTTGGGCGATACGCGCCTCCGTCGCACGCACCGACGTTTCGGTCAACGAACGGAAGCCGTCCAGCCCCTGCACCTGCAGTTCCAACACGCTGCGCCCGGCGCCCTTACTGCTGCGCTTGCGCAAGACGCGATAGAGAAGGGCGTGCAGTTCGAACTCCAGTTCGACTTCCATCTCCCCTTCGCCCTGGCGAATCAGATCGTTGTCGCTACGGGCGCGGGCCTTGCCCCACAGCGCCCAGGTCAGCGCATCGAGCAGCGCCGATTTGCCGTGACCATTCTCGCCGGCCAGGCAGGCCAGGTGAATCCCGCGCAGGTCGAGCGTAGGGGTGTCGGCGTAGGACATGAAGTTACGTAAACGCAGTTTGGTTGGGATCATAGAACGCTCTTGTGTTATAATGACGTCGGTCGCATCGGATTCTCACAAAAAATCAGGAGTCGTGCGGCCCGATTTTATCCGATCGCCTGAAAGAAAGCAAGCAACAGACATGAAACACGCTGTTTCCATTAGCCTGGGCAGTTCGACCCGGGACAAAACCGTCGAGATCGAACTGCTCGGCGAGCGCGTGCGCATCGAGCGGCGCGGCTGCGACGGCGACGAGCGCAAGGCGCAACGTCTCTTCACAGAGTTGGATGGCCAGGTGGACGCGTTTGGCGTCGGCGGTGTGGAACTGTACCTGCGCCTGGAGAACCGTGAATATCCACTGCGCTCCGGGTTGGGGCTGATCAAGAATGTGCGCAAGACGCCGGCCGTGGATGGGCGCGGCCTCAAGCACACGTTGGAAAAGCGGGTCATGCAGATGGCAGAGCCGCTTTTGGATGCCCCCATTGGCGACCGCCGCGCCTTCATGACGCTGGCCGTGGATCGCTACGGCATGGCGCAATCCCTGGCCAACGCCGGCTTCGATGTGATTTTCGGCGATCTGATGTTCGGCGTCGGCATGCCCATTCCGGTGCGCGGCCTGGCCGCGCTGCGGCGCCTGGCGCGCGTGCTGATGCCAATCATGGGGCTGCTGCCGATCAGCGTCCTCTACCCCACCGGCGAAAAGCAGAACCAGATCACACCCAAGTTCGAGAAGTGGTATCAATGGGGCAGCGTGGTCGCCGGCGATTTCCTGTACATCAAGCGCCATCTGCCCTTGCGGCTGCCAGACAAGATCATCGTCACCAACACCACCACCGCCGGCGATGTCGAGCTGCTGCGTGAGCGCGGCGTGCGCTATCTGGTCACCAGCACGCCGCGCATCGAAGGGCGTTCTTTCGGCACCAACATGATGGAAGCCGCGCTGACCGCCGTCGCCGGCAAGAACCGTGTCCTCACCACAGCCGAACTGGAAGAGATGATCGCCGCCGCCGGTTGGGGGCCAAGCGTGCAGCGGCTCGATCGTCCCTAAAAGCCCTGCACCCGGCTCAAGTCTACGATGCCATCGGCCAGGGCGACGATGTGCTGCAGCAGACCCAGATTGGCGCGGCGCTGAGCCGGATCATCGGCCATCACCATGACTTGTTCGAAGAAGCGGTTGATCGGCTGCGTCAGTCCCACCAATGCGCCAACGAGCACATCAGCGTCGCTGGCAGGCGTCACTTGTGCCTGGGCAACCAGGTAGCTTTCGTAGAGTTGCAGCGCCGCGTCCGCCGTCAGCCCGGCGGGCGCCAGCTCCGAACGCTCGCTCGCCGAACGCACCAGACGCTTGCAGCGCGCATAGGCGGTCAGCGCGGCGGGCCATTCTGGCGTTCGAACAGCCTCTTGTAGTTGGGCCGCCGTGCGCGCGGCGCGGAACGGGTCATCGGCGCGGGCCGCCAGCGTCGCCTCCACCAGGTCGAGGCGCAGCCCCTGATCTTTCAGCATCTGCTCCAGGCGGCGCGCCACGAACGTGGCCGCTTCGACGATGACCTCTGCGCTCGTTGTCGTGGGCAGGTATTGGGCGGCCAGTTCCAGCCCGCCGCGCACCGAGAAAGATCGTTCGTGCGCAATCAGGTTGGTCACCAGGCCAAGCGCCGCGCGGCGCAGGCCGAATGGATCGGCCGAACCGGTGGGCGCCAGATCAACGCTGAACAGCCCCATCAGGCTGTCGAGGCGATCGGCCAGCCCAACGGCCAGCCCTGGCTTGCCGGTTGGCAAATGGTCGCCGGCAAAGCGTGGCAGGTAGGACTCGAAAATGGCACGCGCTGTTTCTTCCGTTTCTCCGCTTTCGCGTGCATACTCACGCCCCATCACCCCTTGCAGAGAAGTCATTTCCACCACCATCTGCGTCGCCAGATCGGCCTTGCTGAGATGGGCGGCGCGCAGGGCGGCGGCGGTCTCAGCAGGCGTCAAGCTGAGACGTTCGGCCAGCGCCGGCGTCATCTTCTCGATGCGCTGCGCCTTGTCGAGCATCGAGCCGAGCTTCTCCTGGAAGGTGAGCGTGGCCAGGCGTGCGTTGTACGACTCCAGGGGCTTCTTGCGGTCTTCCCGGACGAAGAAGGCGGCGTCGGCGTAACGGGCGCGAATGACGCCCTCGTTGCCATGTCGCACGACCGCCGGGTCGCGTGGGGCGCCGTTGGCCACGGTGATGAAATGGGGTAACATGCGTCCTGTCTCCGGTTCGACGACGGGGAAATAGCGCTGATGCTTCTTCATGACCGTGGTCAGTACCTCTTGCGGCAGCGCCAGGTGGGCCGGATCGAAAGCACCGAGCAGCGCATAGGGCGCTTCGACCAGATCGGTCACTTCGTCGAGCAGGGCTGCGTCAGCAGGCGCCACGCCGCCCACGCTGCTCGCAATCTGCGCCAGTTGTGCCAGGATCAGGGCGCGTCGCTGCGCCCGGTCAACGATGATGCCGGCGCCGGCCATGACCTGGTCATAATCGGCGGCGTGCGCCAGTTCGATGGGCGGAGAGTTGTGCGGCCGCAGTCCACGTGTCACGCGGCCGCTGGCGACGTTGGCGTAGCTAAAGGGAATGACCTGTGCGCCGAGCAGGGCCACGAACCAGCGGATGGGGCGCGAGAAGGCGACGCCGTTGGAGTTCCAGCGCATCGGCTTGCCAAAGCTGATGCCGGCGACAAGCCCGGGCAGTAGTTCTTGTAGTATCTGCGGCGCCGGCCGGCCGATGCTGGTGCGAACGGCGTAGAGGTATTCGCCGCTGCCATCGCTGCGACGCACCAGATCGTCCACCGTCAGGCCCTGCTTGCGGGCAAAACCTTCGGCGGCCCTGGTTGGATTGCCCTGTGCATCGAACGCAGCTTTGACGGGCGGCCCCTTGACCGCCTGTTCCTCGTCGGCCTGACGCGGCGCCAGCCCTTTGACCTGCAAGACCAGGCGGCGCGGCGCGCCGGTGGTTTTCAGTTCGGCGAAGCCCAGGCGCGCCTTGCCAAGCTCCTGCCGGGCCAGCGTTTCCAGTTGACTGGCGCCTGCGACCACGTCATCTACCGGCAGTTCTTCGACGCCGATCTCGAAAAGCAGGTCTTGCGGCGAGTTGGGCGCGAAGGCGGCGTCCGGCGCTGCCGGCGGTGCAGCGGATGTGGCGTTGGCCGCGTCGAGCCAGGGGTAGTTCATGCGCTGGCGCTGATTGCGATACTCGTCGGAGACCTGACGCGCCAGGTCGCGCATCCGACCGAAGTAGTGGGCGCGCTCCGTCACGCCGATGGCGCCGCGCGCATCGAGGATGTTGAAGGTGTGCGAACAGCGCAGCACATAGTCGTGCGCAGGCACGACCAGATGATGGCGCAGGGCGTTGCGGGCTTCGGCCTCGTACAGGTTGTAGATCTGGCGCAGGTTGTCCACACCGGCCACGTCGAAGTTGTACTGGCAATGTTCGATTTCCTGCTGCAAGAGCACATCGCCGTAGGTGCGCCGGCCGTCCCAATCTATTTTCCAGACCTCGCGCACGTCTTGCAGGAACATCACGATGCGTTCCAGGCCATAGGTCAGCTCCACGCTGATTGGATCGAGCGGGACGCCGCCCGCTTGCTGGAAGTAGGTGAATTGCGTGATCTCCAACCCGTCGAGCCAGACTTCCCATCCCAGGCCCCAGGCGCCGAGCGCCGGGCTGGCCCAGTTGTCTTCGACGAAACGAATGTCGTGCCGGCGGCGATCAATGCCGATTGCCTCCAGGCTCTGTAGGTAGAGTTCCTGCGGATTGCCCGGTTCTGGCTTCAGAATGACCTGATACTGGGTGTGCATCTGCATCCGGTTGGGGTTTTCACCGTAGCGCCCATCGTCGGCGCGGTATGACGGTTCGACATAAGCTACGCTCCACGGCTCTGGACCAAGCACACGCAACACGGTGGCCGGGTTGTTGGTGCCGGCTCCGACCTTTTCGCTGTAAGGCTGCCAGATCAAGCAGCCATGATCGGCCCAGAATCGCTCCAGCCGCATGATGACATTCTGAAAAGTGAGAGATTGCTTCGACATACGTATCCTTTCGATCCAATTCGTTGCGCTTGCGATTGTACCAGATGCCGCTTGACATCGGCAAATCGAACGTCAGAGGTCGGGTCTGGACGTTTCCCCCGCCGTGCATTTTTGGGCAATTTGCGCTACAATGGGGGCGGTGTGCGATGACCGGCTGACTGGCGACGCGCCAGGAGCCTGTTGCCGGCGATGACGGATGTCGCAACAGACCGGAGAATCGTACAAATCGTACAATCGTACAATTGCACAATTAAAGGAGATTAACCACGATGTTCAGTCGAACGATGCAGGACGCGATCAATCAGCAGATCAACAAGGAACTGTACTCGGCCTATGCCTATCTCTCCATGGCCGCTTACTTCGAATCCCAAAATCTGCCCGGCGCGGCGCAGTGGATGCGCAAGCAGAGCGGTGAGGAAGTGGAACATGCGATGAAGTTCTTCGAGTATCTGATCGAACGCGGAGTGCGGGTGACGTTGGATGCGATTGCACAACCACCCGCCGACTTCGGTTCGCCGCTGCAGGCCTTCCAGGAGGTTCTGGCCCATGAGCAGAAGGTCACCGAGTCCATTCACGATCTCTATGCCCTGGCCCTGAAGGAGACAGATTACCCAACGCAGGTGATGCTGCACTGGTTCATCGAGGAACAGGTGGAGGAGGAGAAAAACGCCAGCGGTGTCGTCGAGCAGTTGAAGATGATCGGCGACTCGCCCGCGGCGCTGTTCATGATTGACCGGCAACTGGCGGCCCGTCAGTAATCGTCGGAAGACCTGTCAGGTTCTCCAAAACCTGACAGGTCTTTGCCTGTAATCGCCGGAAGACCTGTCAGGTTTTCCAAAACCTGACAGGTCTTTGCCTGTAATCGCCGGAAGACCTGTCAGGTTTTCCAAAACCTGACAGGTCTTTGCCCTTTCCTGAGTTTCTGGAGTTCTTCTTCCCGGCAATTGCCGCCGACATTGACTGGAGTAAGGGTTTCGAGTTTCTG
>CAZOLV010000090.1:0-12030 GCA_964580725.1 uncultured Anaerolineae bacterium
AATTCCTAATTCCTAATTCCTAATTCCTAATTCCTAATTCCTAATTCCTAATTCCGCCTCAGGGCGGCCAGTTGGACGGCAAGCCGCGCTGCTGGCGGATGTAGATGCGCAGCTTGGCATAGGCGGGACGCCAGTGCAGCTCGTCAATCTGGCTTGGCTTCATGATTGACCACCAATACTGCTCCTGCGCCTCCGTCCAGTCCACATCGGGCATGTAGACCACCACCATCAAGCCGATCCAGGGCTGCCAGTGCGTCCTGGCCCACTCGAACGCCTGCACCAGATAGTCGCCCTGCTCCTCCTCTGACACCGAATGCCAGTGATAGGGCGAGTCTGGGCGCGGGTCGGTGCTCCAGCCGAACTCCAGCACCGCCACCTTCTTGTTGGCGTCGCCGTTGGCGACCATGATCTTGCGCAGGTCTTCCACGCGCCGGAAGGTGAAGAACCGTTCGCCGCCGTAAGCCGCCTTGTTGGCCGCCGCTTCGTCGGGACTGACGCTGGGAGCCGCCTTGAAGCCGGCCGCATGCACGCCCAAGACATCGAAGTAGCCCGTGCTGTTGCCGCCCATCGCCTGGTACATCTGCTCCAGATACTTGTCGTCTGGAATTGCCACATCGCAGCAGGACCCGGTGGGGGTCAGCCCGGCCGAGATCACCAGCGCCAGCGGCGCCCCGCGTTTGACGCCCGCATAGGCCGATTTGAGCAGCCGCACATACTCCGCCGCATTGGGCGGGCGACAACCCCACTCGCCGCCGCCGTCGGGACGGTTCAGGTTTGGCTCATTCCAAATCTGATAGGCCTGAATCTTCCATTTATAGCGGTTGGCCACCGCAAAGAGAAAATCCTCGAAGTCCTTGTAGTTGTTGGGCGGCCCGTTGCAGGGATACCCCCCGCCGGCCCACTGTGGTTGGCTATCAACGCGCACGATCAGTTTGACATTGTGTTCGAGCGCCTGCTGCACGATGCGATCGGTCACGCTCCAATCGAACTGACCCTTGCCGGCCCCTTCGATCTCGCGCCAGGGAAAGTTTTGTTTGACCCACGTAAAGCCGGCCGCTTCGACCAGACCGAGGTCACGGTCGGCGATTTCGGGGCGCCACCAGAGAAACGCCTGTACGCCGTAGTCGGGCGACTTGAAACCGCGCTCCGAGCCGTCATCGGCCGGCGGTTTGGTGGCCGTCGGCTTGACCGGCTGCGTCGCCGTCGCCGTGACCTGGGCAGGGGGCGGCGTCGTCGCCGCCGCCTCTGGCGTTGCACTGGGCGGAGGCGGCGTGTTGGTGGGTGGTTCCGGGGTGGCCGTGGGTGGCGCCGGTGTGCCAGTCGCGGTCGGCGCGACCGTAGGCGTCTTAGTGGGCGTGGGCGTGATCGCCGGCGTTGCGGCGCCGCATCCCGACAGGATCAATCCCGTCAGGATGACGATGCTCAGCCCACGCAGCATCCGGCTGGATTGCTTGCTTGTTCTCACGAGTCCTTCTTTCACTGCCTGTGCACGGAGCCGGCCTGCAACCTGGCGTGGTGCTGCGCGGCCGGGATGCTTTCACTGCCTGCGCACGTGGCCGGCCTACTTCGGCATGTTCTTCAGCGCCTCATAGGCGGGGGTTCCCCACACCTTGAATGCGCTCTGCTCCCCCGACTCGAAGTTCAGGTTCCAGAGGAACATCGGCCCAACCCATCCCCAGCCGCGGCCCAACTCGTAGGCGCGCACGATCCAGGCGGCCTGCTCGTCGGCCGTGTTGTCGGCGGCGTACTCATAGCCGGGATAGGGGCTGCTGGATGAGGCCCAACCGAATTCGGTCGGCCAGATGCGCTTGCCGCCGTCGCCGTTGGCCACCATGACGTTGCGGTAGCCTTCCATCGTGCCGCGGAAGCACCAGGAGTGGTGATGGTTGTCGAAGGGGCCGCGGTAGCCCGCGCTGCCGTCGGAGACCGTGCGCCAGTCACCGTCGGCCGGGCAATTGAACCCGCTCGGATGGGCGCCGATGGCGTCGGCATAATTGCGCAGCCCGGCGCGGTACATCGCCTGCAGATAGGCGATGTCGTCCATCGCCGCCGGCGCCGGCGCGCCGGTCGGCGTCAGCGCGCCGCTGACCACGATCATGCTGGAGCAGGCGCCTTTGATCGCACGATAGGCCTCGGCCAGTAATTTCATGTAGCGCCCGGGATCAATCGGTTCGCCGCCCCATTCGTACCACAGGTTCTGCTCGTTCCAAACCTCGATGGCCTGCACACGGCCGCAGTAGCGGCTGGCGAAGGCACGCACGAAATTGGCATAGGTACCCGGATCGGCGGGCGGGCCTTCGACATCGAAATTGGTGTTGCCCGGACGCGCCCAGTTGGGTGCTTTGACGATGCTGGCCAGAATCTTCAGATCGTTCCCGTTGAACTGATTGACCATGTCGTCCAGCCCGCCGAAGTCAATCTGGCCGGGCTGTCCCTCCAGGTCTTTCCAGGGCAACTGGAACTTGATCCAACCGAACTGCATGTTCTTGACAGCACCGATGATGAAGCCCTTGTCGGCGCTTGGATCTACCTGGATGCCATAGCCGAAGAAACCGGCGGCGCGCACATTGGGCGCGGGCGCCGACAGGATGGTGCGTTTGGCGGTTGCGGGCGGCGGCGCCGGCGCGGCCGCCTCGGCCACCGCGCCCAGATCGCCGCTCACCTTGACCAGCGTCGCGCTGATCCACCCCTGCGTGGTCCCAGTGACGCAGCAGACCTTGAGCCAACTGGCGCCTTTGTTCTTGCCAACGATTTCGAGAGTGCGGCCGCTCTTGGCGCGTCCCAGGATCGTATAGGCCGTGGAAGGGCCGGAACGGATATTCACCAGGTCGGCATTGACGGTGGCTGTGGGGCCGGGCGCCGCCAGCGCGGCTGCGGTCGGGGCCGGCTGTGATGCGGCTGCTTGCGCCAGGGCTGGCAGCGCGCTAAGCAGAATCAAACCGACGAGCAGCGCGCGTCGCAACGATGTCGAACGAAGCATTGGGTCCCTCCTCTTGCTGTGACGAATCATCCGGGGGCGCACAACCGTTACTTCGGCATACGGGCCAAGGCATCGTAGGCCGGGCGGCCAGCGACACCGAACTGCGCCAGCTCCGTGCCCGGGTTGGTGATGCCAAAATTAAGATTCCACAGGAACATGGGGCCGACCCATCCCCAACCGCGGCCCAACTCATACGCCCGCACCAGCCAGGCGGCCTGTTCTTCAGGCGTGTTGTCGTTGGCGTAACCGTAGTTGTTGTTGACCGCCGGTCCCACCGCCCAACCGAATTCGGTCGGCCAGATGCGCTTGCCGCCGTCGCCGTTGGCCACCATGACGTTGCGGTAGCCTTCCATCGTGCCGCGGAAGCACCAGGAGTGGTGATGGTTATCGAAGGGACCGCGGAAGGATGCGCTCGGATCGGACACCGTGCGCCAGTCGCCGTCAGCGGGACAGTTGTAACCGCTTGGATGGGCGCCGACGGCGTCGCTGTAGTTCTTCAGGCCGGCGCGGTACATCGCCTGCAGATACTCGATGTCGTCAATGGCCAGACCGCCGCCGCCGCCGGTGGGCGTCGGCGCGCCGCTGACCACGGTCATGCCGGGGCAGGCGGCCTTGATCGAACGGTAAGCCAGCTTGAGCATGTCCATATAGCGGTTGGGATCGAGCGGCTCGTTGCCCCATTCGTAGTGCAGATTCTGCTCGTTCCACACCTCGATGGCCTGTACGCGGCCACAGTAGCGGCCGGCGTAAGCCCCCACGAAATCGGCGTAGTCTTGCAGATTTTGCGGCGGGCCTTCGTCCGAATAGCCATAGGCCGGGTTGCGTGACCAGTTTGGCGCTTTGACGATGCTGGCCAGGATCTTCAGACCGCCGCCGGAGAGAACGTTGACAATGTCGTCCATGCCGCCCCAGCCGTAGTTGCCCTTGGAGCCTTCGAAGTCCTTCCACGGCGCCTGGAATTTGACCCAGTTGAAGCCCATGTTGCGCGTGCCGTTGACGACGTAGCCCAGGTCGGCGCCGCCGTAGACTTGCGCCTGCACGCCATAGCCAAAGCCTGTGCCCCCGCTGGGCCGCGGCGCAGGCGGGTTGTCGGCCGGCGCCCGCGTGGGAGACGGCGGCCGGGTGGGCGCTGGCGTGGGGGTGGGCGCCGGCGTCGGCGTGAAGGTCGGTTCGGGTGTGGGGGTCGCTTCTGGCGTGTAGGTGGCCACGAGCAGCGCCACCTCACCCACCGGGCTGACGGGGCGTCCGTTTTCCACAATCACCGCTTCGACCTGGTATTCGGCGCCAGGGTCGTCCGGCGCCTTGAAGGCGTAGCCGTTGTTCTCGTTCAAGGGCTGGTTGGACGCATCGGTCACCTGACCGTCTGCGCCCTTGACCGTCCAGTTGATGCCAAATTCGCTCTGTTTAGCGGTTGGCGCGCCCTGTTGGAAACTGGTCAGCAGCGGCCACAGTTCGGGATCGGTTGCCGGCAGGTAGTCGAGCGTGGCGCCTTGCAGATGATACTGATCTACCAGCTTCAGCTTATGGCTGAGACTGGCGGCGTTTTCCAGCCAGACGGTGCGTTCGTAGCCCTGATCATCGCGATAGCGATAGGTGTAAGCGCCGATGGCGTTGTCGAACGTCAGTTGGCTGGTTGCACGCTCGGCGATGACCTTGAGATCAACCTGTTCGCCGGGAGCGGCGACGCCTTTGGCGGCCTGCACCTGACCCACCAGCGGCTGCAGCGCCTCGTCGTATGATTTGAGCAGATAGTAGTTGCCCGATTTCTCGATGCTGCGGCCCGGCAGCGCCAACTGCAGGCGGCTGCGATTCACCTCGCCCACGGCCCAACGCAAGAGAGTGTGCATTTGACCATCGGGCGCATACGCCTGCGGGTTGCTGATGACGGGGATGCGCAGCGTATCCACCACTGCGCCCAGGTCACGCCAGTTGTACGGCCCGGTTTCCCACCGGTCCACCGCTACCTGGCGCGGTTCCTCGACGCGCACAGCCACTTTCTTGTCCTGCGCATGGAGCCTGGCCGCCAGTTTGGTGACAAAACTGACGTAATCGTCCGCCAGGTTGGCGTCTATACCGCGATAGTCGAGTTCGATGCCCTTGTACAGGTTGCCCACGACCAACTGCTCGATGGCGCCGATGTGGCGTTCTTGCTGTTCGGCGCTGACCAGCAGGTTGGCGATCAGATCGGTGCGGATGACTCCATCCGCATCGAAGTTGCGCAGCACAGGAACCACGGCAAAAGAACTGGCGGCGTCGGCCGACAGACCTTGCAGCGACCCCTCGATGCCGCCGTCGCCGCCCAGGCGCAGACCGACCGGGTTGACTTCGACCAGCGCCCCCTTGCCCGCGTCGGGCAGCGGATTTTCGGCGGTGGTCAGCGCCGCGGCCACGGGCGGCTGCGGCGTCGTCTGCATCACCATGAAGACCTCGGGCACGCTGGTCAATCTGGCTTCGATGGCATCGTCCGCCGGGATGATCTGGCTTGGAATGAAGTACCAGGAGGCGGCTTGCTTGTCATAGCCGTAGAGATCGAGCGTTTCGTATGGCTCCGAATCGTTGGGAATCGGTACACGAATCACGGCCTGCGCAGGCTGTGCGCCGCGCACGGCGGCCTGATAGAGCGGGCTGCGCGGATTGAGGGTGTTTGGCAACTGTTCGGCCGCCTTGAACATATCGGCGCCCGCCTTGCCTTCCATGAAGGTTTGCCGCGGCGTGCTGGCCAGGCGGATTTGCGCCGCGCCCTGCACCATCGCTTCGGCTGGCACTGTAATCGAGGTGCCGTCGGATTGCGCCTCGGTGATCGAACCGCCTTGTTCGCCCAGACGCGTGAAGCCGCGGGTCTGGGTGCGTTCGATCAGGGAGATGGGAGGGAGAATCAGGCTGATGATGACCAGGCTGGCGATCAGGAGATTGAGAAGCCAGCCGCCGCTGCGGCTGCTGAGCCATCTGGTCAGGTTGGGGTAGAGGTCAGGCGGATTCGTAATTTGCTGCATGGACGAAACGCCACTCCTTTCGCTTGAGCGATTTTGGTTGACTCGAATCAAAAAAACACCTCAGACCAGGCTCGAACCCACGCGTACACGATCAGAAACCAGGCTGCGGCTCGACGGCTCACAGGCTCGGTATGTTCCTGACCCCAGCGATCTTGGGCGTGGATCGCGCAGGCCCGCGCACCCCGGCGGGTGCGCGCTGAGGGCAGCGCGATAAGAAATCTGGTTGAGGCTTTTACACACAGGCACACACAGGACGTTCGACCCGTCCACTTCGATCATCGTTGGCGTCATGCGCCAGCGGCAGAACAGATCAAACTGGTACTGCGCGCTCGTATTCTGTTTGGACATGCCGCGGCGTATTCGGCAGACCAGCGCCCCGGCGTACGCTGCGACCGCCCTTATCGAGCGGCCGGCGAGGGATAGGCGACATTCTAGCATAGCGTATGAGATTTGGCAAAGTCACGTTTGGGCAATGCTTGCGTTGCGCCAATTCCAAATTTCCGCCGTTTTGCAGTATACTTGCCCTGGCAGCGCCAAACCCCGAGGTTTTTGGGGACGGCGCCCTCCGTTGCATCATAACGATTGGATCGAAACTGGTTTTTTCATGCCGCGCAAACTCGATTGGACGTACATCGGCCTGGCGGTGGGCCTGGTTTTTCTGTTGGGCCTCGGCCTGATTGCCCTCTACACCTTCTTCAGCCTGGGCGCCGCACCCAACGCCGCCCTTGACCTGACCTGGCGCGACCCGTGGAGTGTGGTGGATGGGGCGCATGTGCCGCCCGATTTGGGCCTGCTGCCGCTGGCCGGCGATTCGGTGGATGCCACAGTGCGGCGGGCGCTCGACGCCAACGAACTCGACGCCGGCTTTGCCCTGGCGGTGCAGTCGCCCGAACTGACCGATGCGCAGCGCGCCGGTCATCTGCTGCTGCTGGGCAAACGCTACGCAAACAGCCAACAGCAGGGCAAGGCCTCGCTCTGCCTGCGCCTGACGCAGGAGATTGCGGCGCTCAGCCCCGCCCTGCCCGATGCGGCGCGCGCCGACGTGGCCATTCAAGCCGCCGAAGGCTGGATTGGCCTGCAACAGCCGGCGCTGGCCCGCGTCAGCCTGGACATGGCGCAGACGCTGGCTATCAGCAGCACTTATCTGCTCGATCCACAGCGCGTCGATCTGCTCCAGCGCCTGGCAAACGCCTTCGACAAGCTGGACGACCGCAGCGCCGCCCAGGCTCTGCGCCGCCTGACCACGCAACTGCCGCCGCGCCCACAATCGCCCCAACGCCCGCCCGACCTGACCCTCGACCGCTGGCAGGCCCCCCTGGCCACCTCGACGGCGGTCACGGACGCGATCGAGGCGCGCCGGCTGGCGGTGGATACCGTCATCCAGGGTCTGCTGCTTGGACGCACCCTGACCGACGCCGATGTGATTGCCCTGGAGCCGCTGCTGCTGGCGGAGGACACACAGCGCATTGCCTTCTATGCTGAGACGCTGGCCGACGCCGCACAGACGCCCGAAACGCAGGCAGCGGCGCAGTTGGCGCTGACCAACTGGCTGACTTTCAAGCGGCGCGTGGCGCGACTCGACCTGCAGGCCAGCCTGGCGCCGGCCTGGGAGGCGCAGGTGGACGAGATCACGGCGCAGTTGACGGAGGCCAACGCCAATCTGTTTGCGCTCTATCGCGACCTGGCCAGCCAACTGCCCGATAGCAGCACGATCAGCCAGGCGCGGCTGGAGGTGCTGCGGGCGCAAATTTTGCGCGGACGGCTGGGGCTGTATCCCGACTTCCCGCTGGACGAGCTGGTGGCGCGACTCAAGGAGGCGCAGATCGAAGCGGCCACGCCGCCCGGTCCCCAGGTCACACTGCGCACCGTGCAGGATCAACTGATCTTCACGCTGGCAGTTCCGTAAGTTCACAGGAGCGCCGTTCATGCCGCACACACTCTATGTCGTGGGTACGCCGTTGGGCAACGCAACAGATTGGTCACAGCGGGCGCGGGAGACGCTGGCCAGCGTGCCGGTGATTGCCGCCGAGGATACGCGCGTGACGCTGCGCCTGCTGGCCCATTGCGACATCAACAGGCCACGGCTGCTGGCCTACACAGACGCCTTTGCGCCTAAGAAGGCGCAGCGCCAGGCCGACGTGTTGGCAGCCCTGGCCGCCGGCGATGTGGCCCTTGTCTCGGACGCCGGGATGCCCGGGATTGCCGATCCAGGGACCGAACTGGTGCAAGCCGCGCTGGCCGCCGGTCATCGGGTGGTACCGATTCCTGGCCCTTCGGCGGTCACGACGGCCCTATCGGTGTCGGGCCTGCCGGCGGAGCGTTTCTTGTTCTTGGGATTCCTGCCGCGCCAGCGCAGCGAGCGCCTGCAACTGCTGCGTCAGACGGCGGACGAGCCGGGGACGTTGGTCTGTTTCGAGACGCCCCATCGCCTGTTGGAAAGTCTGGCCGATCTCGCCAGTGTGTTGGGCAACCGGCGCATGATGCTGGCGCGCGAACTGACGAAGGAACACGAGGAGATCTGGTACGGCAGCCTGAACGAGGCGCTGGCGCCAGTCGAGGTGCAGCCGCCGCGCGGCGAATATGTGATCGTCGTCGCGGGCGCGCCGCCTGCCCCGTCGGGCGCTGAGGACGCCATTTGGCCCGCTGCCCAGGTGCGCGAGGCGCTGGCGCTGCTGGCGCAGGAGGGCATCGAAAACCAGATCGCAGCCCGGCTGGCGGCGCGCCTTTCCGGCTGGCGCAAGAAGGATGTCTATCGCCTGCAGGTGGAAAGCCGAGAGCCGCCGCCGGCCGATCTGTGATTGATGAAAAGAGTCGCGTAAAGTCGCGTAGAGTCGCGTAAAGTCGCGTAGAGTTGAAATAGAAAGGACAGGGGCATGTTGGAAAGCAATCTGCGAGCCACGCACGAAGCGATCGTCATTCTCGACTTCGGCTCACAGTACAGCCAACTGATCGCACGGCGCGTGCGTGAGGCGCACGTCTACTGTGAGCTGCTGCCGTGGGACACGACGCCGGCGGAGGTGGAACGCCTGCAGCCGAAGGGTTTCATATTGTCGGGCGGCCCCGCCAGCGTTTACGAGCAAGACGCGCCGACGCTGCCGGCCTATGTGTTGGAGAGCGGGCGGCCGGTGTTGGGCATTTGCTATGGCATGCAGCTACTGACATTGGCACTGGGTGGACGCGTGGCGCCGGCGCGGGCGCGTGAGTTTGGGCCGGCCGAAATTCGCACCGGCGACAAGGGCCAGGAAGTGGAAAGCCCACTCTTTGCCAATCTGCCGGCGCGTCACACCGTCTGGATGTCGCACGGCGACCGCATCGAGACGCTGCCGCCAGGCTTCGAGTCGTTGGCGATCAGCGACAATTCTCCACTGGCGGCCATCGGACAGCCGGCCCGCGGCCTGTACGGCTTGCAGTTTCATCCCGAAGTGTCGCATACGCGCAACGGCCCCGCCATCTTGCGCAATTTCCTGGTGGATGTGTGCGGCTGTCGCGGGACATGGACGCCGATGAACTTCATCGAGGACAGTCTGCGGGAGATTCGCCAGGCGGTGGGGGATGGGCACGTGCTCTGCGGCTTGAGCGGCGGCGTGGATTCAGCGGTGGCGGCGGCGCTGCTGCATCAGGCCCTGGGCGACCGACTGACCTGCATTTTCGTGGACCATGGCCTGCTGCGGCGCGGCGAGGCGGAACAGGTGTTGGAAACATTTCAGCGCGCCATGCAGGTGCGGTTGACGGCGGTCAACGTAACGGAAGATTTTCTGGCCGATCTGGCCGGGGTCAGCGACCCAGAGGAGAAACGGCGGCGCATCGGCGCCCGTTTCGTGCGCGTGTTCGAGCGGGAGGCGCAGCGCCTGGCCGATGGGGAGGATTGGGGGGACGCGCGCTTCCTGGCGCAGGGCACACTCTATCCGGATCGCATCGAGAGCGCCGGGACGGGACGTAGCGCGGCGACGATCAAGACGCATCACAACGTGGGCGGTTTGCCGGCGGACATGCGGTTCAAGCTGATCGAGCCGCTGCGCTGGCTCTTCAAGGACGAGGTGCGGGCGGTCGGCGTGGCAATGGGTTTGCCGGAGGAGATCGTTTGGCGCCATCCGTTCCCTGGGCCTGGGCTGGCCATTCGCGTGCTTGGCCCTGTCACCTGGGAGCGGCTGGAGATTTTGCGTCACGCCGACGCCATTTTCCTGGAAGAACTGCGGGCGGCGGGTCTCTACCGCGCCACGGCGCAGGCGTTTGCTGTGCTGCTGCCGGTGCGCAGCGTGGGGGTGATGGGCGATGGGCGCACATACGAAAATGTGGTGGCGCTGCGGGCGGTCAACAGCGAGGATTACATGACCGCCGACTGGTCGCGTTTGCCCTACGATCTGCTGGCGCTGGTCAGCAGCCGCATCGTCAACGAGGTGCGCGGGGTCAACCGCGTGACGTATGACATCACGTCCAAGCCGCCGGGGACGATCGAGTGGGAGTGACGCTGTGAAGAACTGGAAGCGGCGTCTGCGGCGCGGGGTGATGATTCTGCTCCTCGTGGCCGCGGCGTCTTTCATCATCCCACAGGCGTACTGGTACGCCGAGGCGCAGGGGCCGGTGCCGCCCGGCGTGCGGCTGGCCGGACTCGACCTGGGCGCCAGCGACGAGACGACGATTGATGCGGCGCTGCAAGGAGCGTTCACGCAGCCGGTGGCGGTGTACTACGATCAAAAACGCCTGATCTTGCAGCCGCACGAGATTGGCATGCGGGTTAAAACGGCGGAGATGCTGGCGGCGGCGGCGGAAGAGGCGCGGGGCCTGGGGCGCTGGCGCGGCTTCGTCTATCACCTGATCGGCCGCGTGACGCCGCCGATCACGATCCCCCTACAGTACGAGGTGGACAGCGGCGCATTGGCCAGTTGGCTCGACCGGGCCAGCGCCCAGAATGACCGTGCGCCGGAGCCGGCCCATGCACTGCCGCTGGTGAGCGGCAAGATTCCAACCGACACCCTGCCCTTCACACCGGGCAAACCAGGGCTTGCACTGGCGGCGCAAGAGTCGGCGCCGTACATTCTGAACGCCCTGGCGTCGGCCGATCAACGCCTGGCGCATCTGGTTCTGGTGGAAACGCCGGCGCCGGCGCCCGACATCGGCGTGTTGCAGGAACTGCTCAGTGCACGCGCCGCCCACTGGCCCGGCATCGCGTCCATTTTTGTGCGCGACATCGGCGGCAATGGCGAGGTCAATATAGATTCCGAAGTCGCCTTCGCCGGCATGAGCACGATGAAGCTGGCCATCTTGATCGAGGTCTTTCGCAAGCTCGACCGCCCGCCTAACATCGAGGAGACCAAACTGCTGACGCAGACATTGGGCCTGAGCGGCAACTTCAGCGCCAACCTGCTGCTGCGTGTCGTCGGCGACGGCAGCGCGGCACGCGGCGTCGAAACGCTGACCGCTTCGATGCGCAGGCTCGGACTGGTCAACACCTTCATGGCGACGCCCTACGATGTCGAGGCGCAGAGTTTTCGCATCACGACGCCCGCCAACAGTCGCACTGACAAGACGACCAACCCCGACATTCACATGCAGACGACGGCCAAGGACATGGGACTGCTGATGGAGATGATCGTGCAGTGCTCGCAGGGGGGCGGCGCTCTGTTGGCGGCCTACGCCCCGGCCATCACTCAGGACGAGTGCCGGCAGATGATCGAAATCATCAAGCTCAATCATCTGGAAGCCCTGATACCGGGCGGTGTGCCGTCCGGCACTGTCGTGGCGCACAAGCATGGCTACATCGCCGACAGTCATGCCGACGTGGCCATCGTCTGGGGGCCAGCAGGACCGTATACGCTGAGCATCTTCATTTTTATGCCGCGCTGGGTGCTGTGGGACGCCAGCAACGGCTTCATGGGCGAGGTGAGCCGGGCGACGTGGGATTACTTCGTCTGGGTGACAGAACAGCAGCGGGTGTCGTCCAAATGATGTAGTAGATGTAGTAGATGTAGTAGATGTAGTAGATGTAGTAGATATAGTAGATGTAGTAGATGTAGTAGATGTAGTAGATGTAGTAGATGTAGTAGATGTAGTAGATGT
>CAZOLV010000090.1:12130-21557 GCA_964580725.1 uncultured Anaerolineae bacterium
AGTAGTAGAAGTAGCAGCGGGCATCGGATGAATCCGACGCCTGATGATGAGGAAACCTGCTGAAGCAGGTTGCCCGGAATGCGCTCGCTTCAACCTGCTTCAGCAGGTTTGAGGTGTACCAGCCACCGATTTCAGACTTCAATCGGTGACGACTCGATTCATTGGGGGCGAACGACCGATGCCTGTAGAAATCACGAAATTCGTCATGCTGATGCTGAGCGGCGCGGCGGTTGCGCTGGGCGCAATGACGCTGCTCTGGCTGCTGAGCCTGCGGCTGCGCGACGCCAGCATCGTGGACAGCTTTTGGGGCGCCGGCTTCGTCCTGCTCTCCTGGGTCTATTTCTGGCTGACGCCGGCCGGGGCGGCGCCGCGCAAGCAACTGCTGGTGGCGCTGGTCACTGTGTGGGGATTGCGCCTATCGCTGCACATTTTGCGCCGCAACTGGGGCCGGGGCGAGGATTTTCGCTACCGCGCCTGGCGTGAAGAGGCCGGCCCGGCCTGGGCCTGGCTGAGCCTTTTCAAGGTGTTTTGGCTGCAAGGCGCGCTGATGTGGGTCATTTCGGCGCCGCTGCTGGCCGCACAGATCAGCGCGGCGCCGGCGCAGCTCATCTGGCTGGATGGGCTGGCGGTTGTGGCCTGGCTCATCGGTTTCATCTTCGAGGCGGGCGGAGACTGGCAGTTGGAGCGGTTCAAAGCCAATGCGGCCAACCGGGGCCAAGTGCTCGACAGCGGTCTCTGGCGCTTCAGCCGACATCCCAACTATTTTGGCGACGCCCTGCAGTGGTGGGCGTTCTTTCTGCTGGCGCTGACGGCGGGCGGTTGGGCGACCATCTTCAGCCCCGTGTTGATGACTTTCCTGCTGGTGCGCGTGTCGGGCGTCGCCCTGCTGGAGCGCAGCTTGCAGGATCGCAAGCCCGCCTACCGCGCCTATGTGGCCCGCACCAGCGCTTTCGTTCCCTGGTTCCCACGCAAACCGTACAGCGGTTGAGCCAAGAGATAGTTCAGGAGCTTTTATGAACAAGGATGTGCAACGTCAGGTCATCAACGTGATCGCCATCGTCATCACGTTGATCGTCAACGGTCTCGCCAATGGGCTGCCCCTCAACGGTCGCATGACCGGCGAGATCTCGGATGGTTTTTCGGTTTACTTCGTGCCCGCCGGCTACGTCTTCGCCATCTGGGGCGTCATCTACCTGGGCTTGATCGCCTTTGGCGTCTACCAGGCGCTGCCGAGCCAGCGTGAAAACCCACGGCTGCGGCGCATCGGCTACTGGTTTGCCCTCAGCAGCCTGGCCAACAGCGTGTGGATCTTCCTCTGGCACTACTTGCAGTTCCCGCTGACCGTCGTGGTGATGCTACTTCTGCTCGTGTCGCTCATTGTGATCTACCTGCGCCTGAACATCGGACAGACGCGGGTCAGCACCGTCGAACGGTGGACGGTTGACATTCCGTTTGGCGTCTATCTGGGATGGATCACGGTGGCGACGATTGCCAACGTCACTTCGTTGTTGGACTACTGGCAGTGGAGCGGATTCGGCTTGAGTGAACCGCTGTGGGCTGTCGTGATGCTGGCGATGGCGGTGATCGTGGCCTATTTGATGGCGCAGACGCGCCGTGATGTGGCTTATCTGTTGGTGCTGGTCTGGGCGTTTATCGGCATCGCCGTCAAACATGCGCCCACACCGTTGGTCAGTGTAGGCGCCTGGGCCGCGACCGCCCTGGTCATTGGCTGCATCGCGTGGGCGCTGCTGCCGCGCCGTCCGGCCGCGGGTGTGCGCACAGCGTAGGCGGCCGGGCATGTGGGGCGTGTGATCTGCGTGCAAATGCAGTTCCTGACCTTCTACGCCTTCCCCAGGGTGAACTGGCGGACCATCCGTTCGAGTAACGTCATTGAACGCTTCTTTTTGGAAGCCAAACGCCGTTATCACAAGATGGGAGCTGCCTATCCAAACGAAAAAAGCTGCTTGTTAACGTTCTACGCCATTGTGCGTACGGTCAAGTTTCACAAAGTCACCATGCCAACAAAGGGTACTGCAAAATAGGCGCCGTCAATTTACACAAGACTTGACACACGGCCGCACTTTCTGCAGTCACTTCGACACCTATTGCCGCCCGCGCCGTGGACCGTTTCTGAGTACGCGTTGTTAGCCCCGTTTTGTTTGGGACATAACCTTCTGCGATTTGGCGACGCTTGTCCGATAAGGTTCTTTTGATTCAAACAAACGCAATTGCACGGGTAGCCCAGATTCTTGTATTACATTATCGGGTATTGGCAACCTTTCAAGAGCGCGTGGTTCTACTTTTACAGCGCCATCGCCATAAGATTTTCCAATCAAAGCAAGATTTGAAATTGTATCTGGATGATTAAGAATTTTCCAAAGGCGTTCTGCAAATTCCTTATCTTCGCTTTTGGGGTAGACACATAAAAAACCAGTGAGAGGAATAATCTTTGCGGTATTACGAATGAATCTTATATTCCGTCTGCCTAAATAAGCGAAAAGAAACGGAGGAATGTTGCGGGTTTCAGTTTTATACCAGGGCTTTCGTTGAGAAATCAGGGGTCTTTGAGGTAATCCCAATTTTTCACCGTCAAGTAAATACTTTTTCAGTTTTTCAGGATAGTTATCGAAAGGTTCGCCATTGAGGGACAATAATAAGGTGGGGCGTCCTTTTTGACGAAGAGTATCTAAAGTCTCTTGTGTAATTTCTTCAGTAGTTACATCTCTCGTGCGCCCAATAGCCCGAACGAAATATTTCTCAGGGATTCCAAGTTGTTGCACTTGTTCATCTGTTAGGAAGAAAAACTCATTTGCCCCAGTAGCAACACCTCTAACAACTTGAACAAAATCGCCGAGAATATATTTACTTGCTTTCTCTGTCATTGGAGGGCGAGATAGTCCTGTTTGCAACCCTTCTGACAAGTCTCGTGTAAGAGATTTGATGCTAT
Source organism: uncultured Anaerolineae bacterium (assembly GCA_964580725.1). Classification (GTDB taxonomy): domain Bacteria; phylum Chloroflexota; class Anaerolineae; order SSC4; family Amarolineaceae; genus Amarolinea. The sequence continues at coordinate 15,078 of CAZOLV010000090.1, forward strand.
TTTGAGGCGCATGGGAAAAACCTGACCGCACCCACAGCTTGAACATTTCCGTTTTTGATTCAAAACACTTTGCCCAAATAAATGTTTCTTTTGGTAAATCTTTGCGAATGAAGAAAATAAGCGGGTTTGTGTCTACATTGGGAAATGGAGACGCTTCGGGCGCAAACGTAACAACTGCGTCCAAGCAAAAACCCCTTGTAACCCATTGCCATAAGTCACTTGAAAATTTGCCTTCGCATGTGTCAGCAGGCATGATAAATGCCAGCCTGCCTCCTTCTTCTAGTAAAGTGAGGGCGCGTATCAAAAAATAGATATGGAGACCAGCGCGCCCATCTAGAAGTATTCCTGCACTTTCCATGCTTAATCGCTTAAGTTTTTCTTTTGTTTCCAGTGAAATTCGGTGGTGTCGAATGTATGGGGGATTAGCGACAATTGCAGATAGTTTGTCTTTTGGCGATTGGAAGATAAAGTCACCAATCTTTACATTTTTTATATCTTCTTTCGGTAATCCATATTGAATCGCTTCGTCTAGAGCATTTGAATCAATGTCCATTCCTGAAAGTGAGTATTGTAATTTTTTTTCATGGGCAATTACTTTTGCCGCCCTGAAAAAAGCGCCTGCGCCAACAGCGGGGTCGAATAATACACCGCCTTTATCCCCAAATACATAATCAACCATTGCTTCCGCAACCCAATCAGGTGTCCAAAATTGCCCCTTCTTCCGAAGATTTTCTCGCGTTTCGCCTGATGACGGGAGTTTGTAAGAGTTAACCTTTTGCATTTCTAATCTCTCTCAATACATTCAATGCTTCTTCACGGATTTTCATTGTTCCATCTTCAAAATGAACATAAGGCAGGATATGACCATTTTTGTCTGTAATTGATTTGGCTACAAGTTTTGGTTCTTCAAGTGCGTCACCAAGAGGATACCCATACTGATAATAAAACTTGTAAAGAGATTTCCTTGTTGTAGCACCGCCGGGAGCCTGAAAAACTTGCTCTATTGGCAAAATGTAACCTTCTGATATGAGTCTTTGTGCTTCATTGAGCGAAATACCAAAAGCCATATCGAAAAACACATGCCAAACATGGATGGGGATGCCGTTAGAATTTTGCCATGCTTGTAATGGCTCACGGTCTTCTTCCTTGATAATAATTGTTGGCAAGACCGCATTCTTTTTCAGTCCAAGTTTTCCGCCAAGTCGTTTTTGTGGTTTGAGTTCAGCCTTGTAATCAGGCATGAGTTTTCCTTGCCATAAACTATTTTCGCACTCAATACCAACCAACGCTTTGGACAAAATATCTTGCATGTTTGCGTCAGTTTCTCGCATAAATGGTAATTCAGAAATCCCGCCAAGATTTTCTACTGCTCTCGTTACCAATTTTTCATCTTCCCTTTGGAAAACCAAAAGGTCTGGTCGCTTGATTGCTCCTAGTCCAGCCGCTTCCAAGCGTTCAAAATATAGTTCAAAAGCCCTTACATCATCATCGGGCGCAGTGCCGCTTGGTCCGTAAGGTATTATGAAAAATTCGCCATGTTGATTTACTGCCTGCCTGATGCGCTCTTCGCTCCAAACTCCTTGTGACCAACGCATTAAAAAATCGCTTCCCCGTAAGCGACGAGGATTTAGAAGAAAATTTGACCACTCTGCAAAAGCATTGTTCTTGAACTCGAATTCAATATTTTCAACACAAACACTCAAGATTTTTTCAAAAGGGTGCATGACGTTATCTCCACTTCGGATTGTACCCCGCAAGGACTGTTAAATTTGACGTTGCCAAAGGGAAGGGGCTAGCGGCCTGCGTCAGCCGCCGCCGGTTGACGGCGCATCATCCCCTGACGGCGAAACGCCCGCAACCGCCCAGTCCGGCGAACTTCGGCGAGCTCAGTCGAGCCGAACTTCGGCGAGCTCAGTCGAGCCGTCGGCCTGCACGCCTGGGCGCGCCCGGGTTAGGCGGCCCGCACCTGACCGGACAGACTTGGCCGAACTTCGCCGAACCAGCGACCCCTTCCATTCCAGCCACCTGCTGCGACGCTTCGACGCTTCGATGCCCGCGAACGGCCGCCGAAGCTCCGCCCAACGCCAACCGCTCTCCGATCTCCGCTCTCCGGCAAGCCAGCCATACGAAAAACGTCACCTGAGCCTGCGGCCAGACTACTTGCGCGACCCACGATCCTGACGCCTGCGGCGTCAGGTGGACGTGGTGTTAGGCCCCGCTCCGGCCCCCGCGACCCACAGCGAGGTCCGCTGCCCACGATGGCAAGCCGGGCGGCCTGACCACCACCGCTTACACTAAAGCAATGTGCAACCTGCGCCCCAGTGCGGCCGCGGCCTTTTCCAGGGTCACCAGGGTCGCCGATTCCGTGTTGTAGTCCAGCAACCGATCTACCGCAGCGCGGCTGGTGCGCATGCGGCGCGCCAGCTCCGCCTTGGACAACTGCTGTTCCGCCATCAGTTTTGCGATCTGAAACGCCAGCACGCGCTTGGACGCGACTGCTTCGGCTTTTGCCAGTTGTCCCTCTTCGGCCAGAAAGTCGTCCAGGCTGCTGCCCAAATGTTCCTCGTTCATCTTGTCTCCTCACTCCCGCCGTAATGATTGTAGATGCTGGCGTGCCAATTGTAGGTCTTGCAGTGGTAGCTTCTCCGGTTTTTTGATGAAGCCGTGCAGCAAGACCATCGTGTCGCCCTCGACCGTGAAGATCACACGCGCAATACGATCTTGGAGCCGTGTCCGCACTTCCCACAGCCCCGGTTCCACCTTGCGGATCAAGGGCATGCCCAGGGGCCAACCGTATTGGGCCGTTTTCAGATCGCGACCGATGACTTTCCTATCGTCCGTCGGCAGGGTTTTGAGCCATTCACGTACAGGTTCATTGCCACCGGTCGTTCGGTAGAAAATCACTTGTAGTCGCGGCGCGTCATTCATGTGGGGAGTGTATCACAATTGGTGCGTTTTGCAAAGAGGGGAAAGGACATATGTGTAGATTCGTGGCCTGATAAATAGTTAGGCCGCACCACAGCCACTGGTGGAGGAAAAGCCGGGTTTTTCGCCTAGTTTTGGGCTTGCAGTGGTGCGGCCTAACTACCGTTAAAGCCGCCAAAGGCTCTAAGTGGAGGCGGCGCCCTATTTTCTTGGCGGCTTAACGATAGGCATAAGCGGTTGGCGCGTACTCCGCTAGGGCGACTCGCTTGAACCACCAAAAACTATACGACGGCAGAACGGTAGGCGGGCGCAGAGCGCCAATCCGCTTGATGCCCGTGTTGGGCGGCGTACGCGTGGACCTGTGGCTTGTAGCCCACCACTTGACCTAACAGCGGTTGGCTAATCCAAACGTTTACTGGCTTGCCGATTTCTTTTGGCTTGTTTCCTACTTTTATTAGATTTCTTCTACGGCTGGGATGATCTCCTTTGCAAAAGTTTCGAGTGGGGTGATTTTGTAAACATCTGGCATATTGAAAATTGTATGGGTAAAGCCCATCGCTGAAAGTTCCTTGATGCGCTTGATGACGCTATCAACAGTATCCTTTTCAGAAAGATGTACTGTACCGAGAGACGTTTTCTCAATGGTATCGTAATCGCGACTCAGATTCTCGCAATGCTCTTTGAGACCGTCGAGCGCTTTTTGCATGTTTTCTTTACCTACCCAATCGCCGATATTGCAGGCATCCGCATATTGAGCAACCATTCGCAGTGTCTTCTTCGGACCCGTACCACCAATCATGATGCGCGGATGTGGGTTTGAGAGAGGGCGAGGATTATTGGTAATTGCCGGCGCAGATAAATGCTTACCTACAAAGGATGTCTCATCACTACTCCAAAGCGCCTTCGCCAATTTCAGGTTGTCTTCCAGTTGCTCGAAACGTTCTGAAGTAGAAGGGTAGGGGATACCATAGCCTTTTGCTTCATCTTCATACCATGCCGCACCAATACCAAGATACGCTCGCCCACTTGACAAAATATCCAGGGTGTTGACCATCTTCATCAGAACAGAGGGATGGCGATAAATAACACCCGTCACCAATACACCGAGATAGGCTTTTTCCGTTAGCCCGGCAAAATATCCGAGCGTGGTATAACTCTCCATCATCGGGTCAGTGTAGGCTTCGCCAAACAACCCCTTGATTTGATAATAATGATCCATAACCCAGAGACTGCAAAAACCAGATTCTTCGGCGACAGTTACGATCTCTTTCAGTTTAGGTCGAATCGTAGCCGTGCCGCCGGGGTATTTGAATGAGGGTATTTGTAATCCAATTTTCATAATCACTCTCCTAATAAATCTGATTCACAGCCGCCCAACGGCCTGCGTCAGCCGCCGCCGGTTGACGGCGCATCATCCCCTGACGGCGAAACGCCCGCAACCGCCCAGTCCGGCGAACTTCGGCGAGCTCAGTCGAGCCGAACTTCGGCGAGCTCAGTCGAGCCGTCGGCCTGCACGCCTGGGCGCGCCCGGGTTAGGCGGCCCGCACCTGACCGGACAGACTTGGCCGAACTTCGCCGAACCAGCGACCCCTTCCATTCCAGCCACCTGCTGCGACGCTTCGACGCTTCGATGCCCGCGAACGGCCGCCGAAGCTCCGCCCAACGCCAACCGCTCTCCGATCTTCGCTCTCCGGCAAGCCGGCCTAACGGCCAGGTTCAGGTGCGGCTGCGCCTCACGCAACCTGCAATCGCGCGAACTCTTACCGGCGCAGCCGTCAACTGCACCGGCGCAGCCGTCAACTGCACCCTAGACCCGCAAAGCGAGACCCGCCACCCATGACGACAAATCGTGCTGACCGTCGCTGTATGCCGGAAGATTCAGCGCAAATCTTTCAAGCGCCGACCACTTGAGCGTCGACCGCTTGCACATGAAACTGTAAGCCGAGCGCCCGCACTACTTTGAGGATCGTGCTGAATTCAGGGTTGCCGGTTGTCGAGAGCGCCTTGTACAGGCTCTCACGTCCTAGCCCTGCGTCACGGGCGATTTGTGACATGCCTTTGGCGCGGGCGATATCCCCGAGCGCGGTCACTACCAAAGCTGCGTCACCATCTTCCAGCGCGGCATCGAGATAGGCGGCCATATCCGCTTCAGTTTCGAGATGCTCGGCCACGTCCCAAGCACGAGTTAGTATCTTTTCCTGAGCCATGCTTCCCACCTACACTCCACGTGCGAGTTCCTGTGCGGTTTGAATATCCTGCTCCTGCGTCCGTTTATCCCCACCCACCAACAAGATCACCAGTGTCGCGCCGCGTTGCACGAAGTAGACCCGATAACCAGACCCATAGTCAATCCGCAATTCCGAGACCCTACCACCCACTGGTCGCACGTCACCAGGATTGCCCAACGAGAGCCGCCGGATACGCACGTCAATGCGGGCACGAGCCTGACGGTCGCGCAGGTTGGCGAACCAATCGGCGTAGACTTCGGTCTGGCGGATTTCAATCATGGCTCTATTGTATCCCAAAGGATACAGCTATGCAAACGGAAGAACAACGAAGTGACGGGTAGGGCAAAAATCACGCCAGGTTACCGCGCGATTGCTTTCCTGGCCCTGATGGGTTGAAGCAACGAGCTGTGGGTTTGCTCGCTGGCTGACCACGTTCTTGGTTTTGCCCGCCTAACGACCAAGTTCAGGTGCGGCTGCGCCTCACGTACCTGCAATCCGGCGAGCGGTTCCCGGCGCAGCCGTCACCTGGAACCAATGTTAGGCCGGCGCCCAAGCCCCAGCCCGCAAAACGACAACCGGCCTCCCACGATGGCGAACGGTGGGGTGCCACCCGTCGCCCAATCGCACATTTTTCGCCGTCCGCTATACCCGCGTTCAGAGTTCGTTTTGCAGTTCCTCACGTGACATGTCGCAGTCGCGCAATATTTGCGCGAGTAAACCACGTCCAATGGTTTCACCACGATGCACCGGTACCACCGTGCCGCGCCCATCGGCGTGTCGGAGAAAATGATGACTGCCCTTGATGCGGATCACTTCAAAGCCCAACTTGCGCAGGGCTTTGATGAGCTGCGCACCGGAAACTGAAGCAAACGTGCTCACGCCACGACCGCCACGCGTTGCATCCCGATGAACTCATTGGTTACAGGTTCCTGAACTTCCAGGCAGAGTTCGATCGCTTCCTTGATACGCTTCATCAGGACATCTAGCGATTTCGCTTGAGTATGACAGCCGCGTAACGCGGGCACGGAAGCTACAAAATAGCCATCTTCATCTTTCTCGATTATCACGCTGAATTCTCGGATCATGTTTTGCGCCTCCAGGTTGTATGGCTCTATCGCTATTTACGCTTTATCCTACCACGACTTGCGCCCCTGCGCTAGCGGATTTAGGAATTCAGAGGGAAGCGGAAGCGTTTCGGTGTGATGATCATCAGGATCGAGGTCATGTTCGCCATGTTCGCTTGGCTTAGCGATACGTTCCGCCAGCTGGCCTAACGGCAAGTGTAAGCTGCGGCTGCGCCTCACATACCTACAAGCGCGCGAGACCC
>CAZOLV010000091.1:0-21395 GCA_964580725.1 uncultured Anaerolineae bacterium
CCACTACGAACGGGGGCGCTGAAGCGCCCACTACGAACGGGGGCGCTGAAGCGCCTACTACGAACGGGGGCGCTGAAGCGCCTACTACGAACGGGGGCGCTGAAGCGCCCACTACGAACGGGGGCGCTGAAGCGCCTGCTACGAACGGGGGCGCTGAAGCGCTGAAGCGCCTACTACGAACGGGGGCGCTGAAGCGCCTACTACGAACAGTGACAGGATCAGCCGACAGGAACCCACCCCCTGCTGTCCTCCGACCTTTGACCTCTTCTCACTGATAGTCCTTCATCTCGCGCTGCACGTCGCGGTCTGCGTCGCGACGGGCGATGGCCTCGCGCTTGTCGTATTGCTTCTTACCACGCACCAGCGCCAGCTCGACTTTGGCCCGGTTGTCCTTCAAATAGATGCGCAGCGGCACCAGCGTCCAGCCGCGCTCGGCCACCCGGCTGGCCAGCTTGTTGATTTCGCGCCGATGCAGCAGCAGCTTGCGCTGGCGCAGCGGATCGTGATTCTCACGGTTGCCGCCCGGCCAGGGTGAAATGTGCACATTGATCATCCAGACCTCGCCGTCGCGGATCACCGCATAGCCATCCTTCAGGTTGCACTGACCGGCGCGCAGCGACTTGATCTCCGTGCCCACCAGCGCCAGCCCGGTTTCCATCGTCTCTTCGATTGTATAATCGTGATACGCCTTCCGATTCGTCGCCAGCGTGCGGCCGGCGTGCGCGTCTTTCTTCGTCACAAATCATTGCCTCGTTCGTTTGCCTGTGGCCGGCTACCTGCCGAGCAGATGCGCCACCGCTGCGTCCAACTGAGGATCGCGCCCGGCGTTGCGATCCTCTTCGCTGCGTTCCACTGTCTGATCTGGCTCCAGCCCGCTGCCGTGGATGCCGCGTCCCAACGGCGTGAACCAGCGCGCAATCGTGACGCGCAACAGCGAACCATCGCTCAGCGTGTGCGTCAACTGCACCGAACCTTTGCCAAAAGTCTTCGTTCCGATCAACGGCCCGCGACCCGCATCCTGAATCGCACCTGCCACGATCTCGCTGGCGCTGGCAGAGCCTGCATCCACCAACACCGCCAGCGGGATCCCGGTTGCCAGCCCGTTGCCCGTGGTACGGTACCGCTCCTCGCTGCCATCCTTGCGCCGCTCGATCAAAATGTCGCCTTCCGCCAGAAACTGGCTGCCAACCTGCACCGCCACATCGAGCAGACCGCCCGGATTGCCGCGCAGATCGAGCACGAGGCCCGCCGGCTGCTGTTGCAGCAAGTCGGACAGGGCGGCCTGCAAACGCTCCGGCGCAATGCGGCTGAATTCCTGAAGTTTGACATAAGCGATATTCTCAGGCAGCATCTTCGCCTCGACCACCGGCATTTCGATGCGCGCCCGTGTCACCAGGATGTCGAGCGGCTCGGTCACGCCGGCGCGGCGGATCGTCAGAATCACGTTGCTGCCTTCTGGCCCGCGCACCAGCGTGATGATTTCGCTCAGTGACCGCTGCATCACGTCTTGGCCGTCCACGGCGATGATGACGTCATTGCGCCGCAACCCTGCCTTATCGGCCGGGAAGCCGGGGTAGATCTCGATGATACGAGCGCCGCCGCCGCTGTTTTCATCCACCTGTGCGCCGATGCCCTCGAAACTGCCGTCCAGCGTCTCGCCAAAGCGTTCGGCCTCTGCTGGCGTCATGAAGCTGGTGAAACGGTCATCCAGGCTGGCGACAACGCCGCGAATGGCCGCATACTCCAACTCCTGGCCTGCCGGCACATCGCCATAGAAACTGTTGTGCAGTTGCTCTATCGCCTCAGCGAAGATGGGCAGTTCGGCGCCGGTGGGCGTGCGCGCCGGCGTCGGTTGCGCCGGCGGCCGGCGCGTCGGAACGGGCGTCGCCGTCGGGATGCGGGTGGGCGCGGGCGGTTGGGTGGGGCGCGGCGCATCGTCTGGCGTCTCAACGGCGACGGCGATGGGAACCGCAGCGACTGCGGGAGCGGTCAAGCGACCCAAGCCAAAGCCGGCGGCCATGCCGGCCAGGAAAGCAGCGACGATCAACGTCACGAACAGGCAACTGGCCAAAAGCCAGCGGCTCCAAGCGGATGAATTCATAGCGATCTCTTCTTGCGTCTGATGATTCTATTGGGGATGATCGGCAAACCAGGCCAGCGCCGCCGCCAGAACAGGATCGCCGTCGCCGGGCGCGACCGGAACATCGGGCGTCAGGCCCTTGCCGTCAATCTGCTGATTGGCCGGGGTGAGCCAGCGCGCCGTGGTGATGTGCAGCGACGAACCGTCGCGCAGATCGAACACGAGTTGCACGGAGCCTTTGCCGAAGGTCTTGCTGCCGATGAGCGGGGCGCGTTTGGCGTCTTGCAGCGCGCCGGCTACGATCTCGGCGGCGCTGGCCGTCGCTTCATCGGTCAAGACGACCAGGGGCAGGTCGCGGGCCGCCCCATCGCCGCGCACATCGTAGGCTTTGGTGCTGTCGGCGCGCTGCTCGTTCAGCACACGGCCGCTGGCCAGGAACTGGCTGGCGACATCCACGGCGGTTTCCAGCAGCCCGCCGGGGTTGTGCCGCAGATCGAGGATCAAGCGTTTGGCGCCCTGTTGGCGCAACGCTTCGATGGCCTGGCGCAGCTCGTCCGCGCTGCGCTCGCCGAAGATGCGCAGGGCCACGTACCCCGTTTGCGGGTCTTCCTCCAGCAGGCGCCACTCGACCGACGGGCTTTCGATCTCGGCCCGCGTCACGATCAGATCGAAGGGCGGGGCGTCGCCGCGGCGCAGGCGCAGCGTCACCTTTGTGCCGACCTCGCCGCGCACCATGTCAATCACCTCGTCGCGGCTCTTACCGCTGACGGGCGTTCCGTCCACGGCCAACAGTTCGTCGTTGGCCTGCAGTCCTGCTTTTGCGGCCGGTTGGCCCGGCATGGGCGCCAGCAGCACCTGCCCGGCGTCGTTGACGGTGATGTAAGCGCCGATACCGCCAAAGCGCCCGCGCAGTTGATCCTTTTCGCGGGCGCGCGGCTGCGGCTCGATGAAGACGGTGTAGGGGTCCTGGTAGGTTTGCACCAGTCCGCGCATGGCGCCGTAGAGCTGCGTGGCAGCGGGTGGCGGTCCGCCCAGGAAATTGTCCTGCAGCAGACTCTGGGCATCGGAGAGCAGGCTCAGATCGTTTGTCGTCGCACCGCCAGGCCCGACGCGCGCCAGCAGCCAGTGACTGCCGAAGCCGGCGACGAAGGCCAGCAGCAGCAGCGCGCCAAAGAGCGCCAGCCCGCTGGCCATCTCGCGTGAACGCCATGAGAATTCTGGGCGTTGAGGTTGGTTCAAGGTCAGGATTCCTGCATCGCAATGGTGTCTGCCCACCGTTGTGGGACAGCAGGGGCAGAGTATAGCATCAATCCTGTTGGCGATCAAGTGCCATCGGCGAGCGGCGGTAGGTCAGACGACGCGCCGGATGCATGGGATGCCCCAGCGCGGCCGAGCTGTTGTTTGCGCACCAACCGTTCCTGCCGGCGGCGCAGGCCGGCCAGCGTCTCGCGTTGCACGGCCGAACGGGGCCAGGCGGCGGCTTCGTGTTCGGCCCACCCTGTCCACATCAGCGCACCGTCGAGATCGTTGCTGCGCCATTCGCAGTATTTGGCCAGTTCCAGATACGGTTCCAGGTCCCTGGGGTTGGCGCCCCGCCTGACGTGCGTGAGCCAGGTTTGCCAGATTTCGGCGGCGGCCGGCCAACGCTCCTGCCGTTTGAGCAACTGGCCGAGGCGGCTGTAGGTCTGCTGGCGGGCGTCGTCGGCCAGGGGGCCGGCCAGGGCGCGCCGATAGGCGCGTTCCGCCTCGTCGTGGCGGCCTGCCTGCTCGTACATCCAGCCGAGCGCCGCCATGTCGAGCGCATGCACCGTGTCGCCCGCCCAGGGGTCGGCCAGCAGGCGCGTCAGCGTGGCCGCCAGCGTCACCATCGAGAGAATGTCTTCCAGGTTGTGGTAGAACACCCCCGCCAGCTCGCGTCCGTCGCCGGTCTGCAAGTAGTGGAAGTAGAGCGACGGAATCAGCCAGCCCGGCACGTCGGCCTGGGCGCGGCGCAGGCCGAGCACGTGCGTCTCTAGGCTGCCCAGGGCGCAGGATGACAGGCGCTGACGCCAGACGCGCCGCGCCGGGTGCAGCAGATCGAGATGCGGTGCATCTAGCAGGCGCGGCTGCTGCCGGTGCAGGATGAAGCGGCTGCTGAGCAGCGGCAGATCGAAGGCGCGACCGTTGAAGGTCACAACACCGCGGCAGGCGTCGAGCGCGGCGGCCAGAACGTGCAGCAGGGCGCGCTCCTCGCTTTCGTTGCGCATGAAGAACTGGCGCACGACGAACTCCGGCGCCGCCGCTGCACTGGAATCGGCGCCTGATGGGCTGGCGGGCGCCTCGAACGTCCCCACGCCGACCATGAAGGCGTAGGTCCCCACACCGCCGCCCAACCCGCTCGTTTCGGTGTCGAGAAAGGCGGCGCGGGCGAAGTCGAACTCGTCCAGATTGGCTTCGGGATAGAGGGCCGCCAGGGTGTCGAGCGGCTGTCCCAGGCAGTCGGCCAGGCTGTAGCGGCTGCGCAGGGCGCGGCCCGCATAACGCGCCTCGCCTGCGAAGCATGGCCCGTGCGGCGTTTCGATCACGCGCCCCGGCACGAGCGTTTCGATGGGGTTGGTCGTTGCGCGCCGGGCCGGCGGGGCGAGGGCTGGCTGCCCCATGCCTCGTGTCATGCCGAGCCGGGCCGCCAAACGATCGAGCTGCGCCTGCAGATCGCTATCCATAACCGGCTCCGCTCAGTTGCCGCTCAGCAGCAGTTCCAGCGCCACCAGTGTGGCGTTGTAGAGGGTGTGCAGCGCAATCGCCATCGTCAGGTTGCCGCGCTGCCGCACAAGGCCGAGGATGAGACCGATCAAGAAGACCTGGAAGAACGCCGGGCTGATTCCATACTGCACATGCACGGCGGCGAACAGGAACGAGGTGAAAAGCAGACCGAAGCGCGGCTGCAGGGCGCCGCGAAAGACCAACTCCTCGCCCAGTCCGGCCGACAGGCCAATGGTGAACGCGCCCAACGGCGTCAGCAAGCCGCCGAAGAGCGCACCCGACACCCGACCGATGCGTTCGTAGCTCTCCGGGTCGAGCTGCGCCCAGAGCATGGCAACCGCCTGGTCGAGCAGGACGAGCAGAACGAGCAGGCCGATGACCAGGCCCCACTGCCGTGCGGTCGGCGCGTGCAGGGCCAGGCGCTCGGTCACTGCGTCGGCGTTGCGCCGCAGCCAGAGGCCCACGCCAATCAACCCCATGATGATGAATGCTGCGCCCTGCTGCCACAGTTCGGATACGCCGAGCAGGTTGTCCATCTGGGTCAGCGGTTCGAGGTCGCCGCCCAACATGGCCAACTGGATGGGCACGGAGCCGAGGAGGTAGATGGCGAAGGCGAGCGCGGTGGCGTGCACCGGCGATTCTGCATCGAGCGGCAGCAGGCGCGCCGCCAGGCGCCGAACCGGCGATAGTAACGGCAGCAGCGCCAGCAGGCCAGTTGCGATCGTCCACAGTCCCAACGCCGTCCAGCGCGGGGTGAAGGGCATCTGCGCCAGCGGGTTGTCGGGCTGCGCCGCCAGCAGGGTGGGCAAGATCAGGAACATGGCGCCGAAGAAGAGCAGCGCCACGTCGAAGATCACCAGCAGAAGGTAGGCGACGACGCGCCAGCCGTTGGAGCGGATGGCCAGGTTGGCCACCGCCAGGATCAGGATGAAGGGTAGGAATTGCAGAAAAACCATCAGCGGTTGTCGGTCCTTGTCTTGTCTCGGTTCAGGTGTTGGCCTGATCATTGAGCTTTTCGAGCGCACGGGCCACGTTGGCCGGCATCTGGCCGTGCGTCGCCTGGCGCAGGAAGGCCAGAATGCGGTCGGTCGTCACACCGGCGGCGGCGGCGCGCTTGAGCGCCGTCTGCGTGATGCGGTAGCAGAAGTCGGGCTGGCTGGCCTGCCACTGCGTGAAGCGCGCTACGCGAAACCGCTCGAAGGCGGGGGCACTGTGGGGGACGTAGATGTTGAAATTGGGTTCGATGCGCAGCGGTGCGGCCGGCGGTACGCGCCCCACGGCGGTCTGTGAACGCAGCCAGCCCGCGCCCTGGCTGGTCAGGCGCCAGGCGATCGGCGCGCCGGGATCGTGTTCATCTTCGGCCGCATCAAGGGCGCCCAGCCAGTGCAGCGGTCCGCTGGTCAGAAAGCGCAGCAGGGCGCCTTCGACAGCGGGCCAGTGTTCGAAACCAAGCAGGTAGTCGGTCTCGTCGGGGCGACGGATGTACCATGTGTTGTAGACGCCGTCGCTGCGCATGAAATCGGGGTCGTGCGTTTGCATGGCGGCGATGAGGGCCTCGACGCTGTGCCAGACGCCGGGACGAACGCTGGTCAGACTGGCCAGCAGGCGTCGCCGGGTGGCGATTGGATCGTTGCTCCAGCCGCGGCCCTCGCAGCGCAGCGTGGGGATGCGGCGCAGATCGTCCCAGGCGACGGCGCTCAGCCAGGCCTCCCAGAGCTTGAACGCCTGTTCGGGAGGGCTGAGCTGGAGCCAGGCGCGTGCGACCGGCGCCGACAGGCGTATGCGACCGCTGGAGGTGTGCAGCCAGCCGAGCTGCTGCGCCAGGCTGAACAGAAAACTGAGCCGGTCACTGCCGCTGCTGGCGCTGACCTGCGCCAGCGCCGCCGGCGGCAAGCGCACGAGCAACTGCTCATCCAACGCGTTCAGGCTGGCGGCGGGCCAGCGCCCATCGTCGGGTGCGTTGATGTCGTTGTTCTGCACGAAGGCCAGCAGCGTGCAGGCGTCGAGCGTCAGGCGATAGCTGCCCAGATGAATGGGGCCGGCCGGCGTCATGACGGGCAGTTGCCAGTGAGGGTCGGGGGCGGCTTGCGCCGCTGGCAGCCAGGGCATGACATCGGCCGGTACGAAAACGAAATCACCGGTCTGCTCGCCCCGGGCGGCGAAGGCGCGTGCGATCAGGCCGCGATACCAGAGTCCCTCCGCCGCGCTGACCGGCGCCAGCCAGGGCTGTGTGCGCGCCAACCAGGCCGGCCCACCCTGGCGCATCTCTCCGGCCAGCCGGGCGAAGGCGGGCGCCGTCATCGCGCCGCCTGCGCGCACCAGCGCCGCCAACGCCTCGTGCTCTGCCTCGTTCAACTGCTCCACGGCGTCCACGATCGAGCCTGGATCGGCCAGCGCCGCGCTCAATTCGGCGACCAGATCGGATTGCGTAGAGGTCGCCAGGTTGACGCCGCGCAGGCTGGCGATGCCGCGCAGGTGCGCAATCTGGTAGTTGTTCAGGGCCTGGGCCAGGGTCAACATTGGTTCGTGTTTCCGAAAGGCACGTCCGCCGGCGGCGCTTGGCAAAAGCGGCGCTTGGCGTTACAATACGACATCACAGGGGGCAGTGCGCATTATAGCAGAAGAATCAAGTTGCATGAAGTTGAACCAACTTGAGCGAACCTGCATCGAGTTGACTGAGTTCTATGAAGCAGCGAGGGAATCAGCATGAAAGAGTCGAAAGATCGCAGCGGCCTGGCGGCCGAACTTTTCAAGCAATTGGGTCTGGTTTGGAAACTGATGTTCGATGGGCGGGTGCCGGCCACAACCAAGTTGCTCCTGCCCTTGATGGCGTTTGCCTACACGATCTTCCCCATTGACCTTATCCCCGATCTGGCGCCGGTGGTGGGACAGTTGGACGATCTGGCGGTGATTCTGATTGCCATGCGGTTGTTCGTCATGCTGGCGCCGCCCGACGTGGTGGCCGAGCACCGCGGCGAACGTCCGGCGGGCAACAGCGGCGCAACTGCTGACAAGGCGCCGCGTGGTCAGGTGATTGACGGCTCGTATCGAGTCGTGGACAAGTGAGATGAACGAACCAACGACGCGGCCGGCGGCGCTTGTGATGCTGGACGACGATCTTGAGCCTGCCCTGCCGCCATCGAGCGCCGAAACAACGGCGCTGGCGACAGCGGCCGGCTGGCAGAGTCTGGTCGAGGCGCAGCGGGCGATCCTGAACGGCCAGCAGGCGACGCGCGACCTGATCGGCGTGATCGTGCAGGACAACTTCAGCTTGAAAGAAGAAAATCAGCGCCTGCGCGACCGCATGTTGTCGCTCGAACGCGATCTGACCGAACTGCGGCGGCGCGACGAGGCGCGGCGTGAGGCCACGGAGGCCCGCTTGCAGGCGGCTGAGGCGGCGGTCAATACCCTGCTGGAACAGTTGCAGCGCCTGCAGGCGCAGATGCGGGCGCTGAATCCGCCGCGTCCGCTGCCAGGCGAACGGCAAAGGGGCTGGCTGAACCGTCTGCTCGGCGACTGACGCGCACGGCCGCCGGATCGTCCAGCTTGCGCCGGGCAACGACTTCGCCGGCCAGGTCATACTCCAACGCGCTGTCAATGCGCACCGGCAGTATCTCGCCCACGGGGTGCATCCCCGGCATCAGCACCAGTCCATCCACTTCGGGTGCGTCACGATAGCTGCGGCCCAGGCTGTAGCCGTTGTCGAAGCCCTCGATCAAAACATCGAGGGTGCGACCGACCTGCGCCTGGTTGCGCGCCAGCGAAATCGGCTGCTGGACGCTCAGCAGGCGCTGGCGTCGCTCCTCTGCGATCTCCTCGGCAACCTGATTGGGCATGTCGTAAGCGGCGGTGCCCGGTTCGGCGCTGAAGGTGAAGGCGCCCAGGCGGTCGAACTGCACCTCTTGCACGAAATCGAGCAGCGTCTGGAACTCCTCTTCGCTCTCACCAGGAAAACCGACGATGAAGGTGGAACGCAGCGCCAGGTTGGGCAGGGCGTTGCGCAGCTTGCCGACCGTCTTGCTGACCCATTCGCGGCTGCTTGGGCGGCGCATGCGCTTGAGCGTTTCCGGGTGGCCGTGCTGCAGCGGCATGTCGAGATAGGGAATGATCTGCGGCTGGCTGGCCATCGTTTCGATCAGTTCATCGGTCACGTGACCGGGGTAGGCGTACATCAGGCGCAGCCAATGCAGTCCAGCGGCGCGCTGGCAGATGGCGGTGAGCAGGGCAGGCAGGCGGTTGCGCTCGTTGCGGTCGCGCCCGTAGTCGGTGGTATCCTGGGCAATGACGATCAGTTCACGAGCGCCGGCGGCAGTCAGCGCCTGCGCTTCGGCCACGATGCCGTCGAAGGAGCGACTGCGCAGTTTGCCCTTGAAACTGGGAATCGAGCAAAACGCACAGGGGGCGTTGCAGCCGTCAGAAATCTTCAGATAGGCGCTGCCCGCCGCGACGCCGGGGCGTGGGGTCGCTTCGGGCGCGGCCTGCGCCGCATCGCCCAACAACTCGTAACGGCCCTGGCCGCGCTGACTGCGCCCGCCGCGCAGCGTTTCGACCATCTTCACGATTTCCATCCAGCGGCGCGTGCCGAGCAGGCCATCGACGCGGGGCACGCGGCGGGCAATTTCGGCGCCGTTGCGCTGCGCCAGGCAGCCGGCGGCGATCAAAATCTGATCCGAGCGTTTGCGCTTGCCCAACGTGCGTAGGGCGGCGATGGACTCCTCTTTGGCCGCTTCCAGAAAACCGCAGGTGTTGACGATGAGCACATCGGCCTCGTCCGGCGCGGCGGTGGAACCGAAGCCGCGCTGCAACATCAGCATGGCCATGCCTTCGCTGTCCACCTGATTCTTGGGGCAGCCAAGCGTCAGCAAGTAGTAGGTCAGCGGGCGCGGCGCGGCCGCACGATAGTGCGAACGGTTGGATGTTGGCGACATGACGGGTCAGTTCCCTGGCCTGGTCGCGGTGGGGCTGGCGGTGGGCGTCTGCGTGACGGCGCGGGTGGCGGTAACTGTGCCGGTAGAGACATCGCCGCTGCAGGTGCGCGTCACCTCGCCGCTGTTCAGCGTCCAACTGCACTCCTCGATGGCGCCGGCGCTGCCCAAGACGCCCTGGTCCTCGTCGTTGACGATTACCGTCACACCGGCGGCATTGCCGGTGCGCACAGTGAACTGGCTCTGCGCCGTCCACAGTTCTTGGGCGCCCGCCTCCAGGATTTTCTCCAGCTTCGTCTCGCCGTCCGCCACGACGCGCACCCAGGCGCGCTGCACGGCGCGCAGCACGACGTTCATCTCGACGATGGGCGGCGTCGGGGTGGCGGTTGGCGCGGCGGTGGGGATGGGGGTGGCGGTGGGTGTGGGCGTGGGCAACAGGAAGATGCCGGCGGTCGGCGTCGCCGTGATGCGGAAGGCGTTGGGTGTGTCGGTGGGCGTGATGGTGCTGACGGCGGTTGTTGCCACGATGGTGGGAGTGGCCGTTGGCGGCGGGGCGAACAGGCCGGTCAGCAGGGTGGGGTTGTTGCGCCAGATGTAGTAGCCAACCGCCGCCAGGATGACGATCAGGCCGACCAGCAGCCCCAGGCTGAGGGAACGCAGGGCGACGGGCGTCTCGTCGTGCAGCTCGACGGTGATGGGGCGATAATCCACGGCGCGCGGCCCCATCGTCTGTTCGGCTGCTTTGGCGATTTGCGCCACTTCGCTCAACGGTTGGCCCAGGCGTTGGATCGCTTCGTCTGGGTTCAAGCCGAGGTAAAGGGCATAGTTGCGCAGAAACCCGCGCGTCGGCACGTCGCCGGGCAGTTCCTCGCGACGGCCCGATTCCAACGCTGCCAGATACTTTTGACGGATGCGGGTTGCCTCTTCTACCTGGGCCAGACTCAGCCCTTTGGCCTCGCGTGCTTCACAAAGCCATTGGCCCAATTCGATCATTCCTCTGCGCTCCTCTGCGACGTGTTCATCGTTGCGAATCATCGTTGGCGGTTCGATGTCCGCGTGACTATACTTGCCCTGCTTGGGTTTGTCAAATGCGCTGCGTCGCCGCTTGCCGAAATCGGCCTGACACGCTAACATTGCGCCAGCTTCGAGTGATGAATCTCGTCAGGTCAAAATGATGCGCCGTTCAACTGTCAAGCGCCTCGAGCGCACCGCACTTCTTGTCACCTTCGTCCTGCTGGCGTTGGCCGGCTGGCTCTCCTGGTCGAGCGGCGGATCGTTGGGGCAGAACGCCGACCGCATCCCGCCCCAACGGCCCGTGCGCGCGGCGGCCGACAAGCACATCGGCCTGATTGCCGGGCACATGAGCTACGATTCGGGCGCTGTCTGCGACGATGGCCTGCAGGAAACCCAGATCACGCAGGCGGTGACCCGCCTGGCCGCCGAGCGCCTAACCCAGGCCGGGGCAACGGTGGATGTGCTGGCCGAAAAGGACGCCCGCTTGCCCGGCTATCGCGCCGACGCCTTCATTTCGATCCACGCCGATTCGTGCATCGAGCTGAGCGGCTACAAGGCGGCCCGTTCCGATCGAAGCGCGCAGCCCCTGCTGGAGGACAGCTTCTTGCGCTGCCTCTATCAGGAGTATGGCCAGAAGAGCCGCCTGCCGCAGCACCTCAGCTCGATCAGCCACAACATGACCCAATACTACGCCTTCAACCGCATTGACCCCTCGACGCCCGCCATCATCCTCGAACTCGGTTTCATGGGTGGCGACCGCCAGGTTCTGACGAATCAACAGGAGCGGCTGGCCTGGGGTATCAGCGCCAGCGTGCTCTGTTTTCTCTCCGCCGACCAGTCGGGCGAAAAACCCTAAAGGTTTCTGAAACTTTTAGGGTTTGGGGCTTTCGTCCCAAGTGATCGAGCAGATACGCGCGACGCGTCCTCGCCCAACGGCGCCGCCCGCTGTTGCTACAACGAACCAACGTTCCAAAACGTTTCAGAAACCTGTCAGATTTTGGATAACCTGACAGGTCTTTTGATACTTCGTTGCGTTATTCGTCGAGCAGAAAACGCAGGATCATGCTGTGCACCAGTTGCTCCACCGGCGCCTGGTCATCGCGCCAGGGTGGCGCGGCGACAGGTGACGCCAGGCGTGCCTGCCCGTGCGTGCGCTGCGCCAGCTCGACCTGCAGGGGATGGGTCAGCCGGGCGGTGTTGGCCTCCCAGTCGGCCAGGGTCAGGCGGGCCTGGCTGGCGACAACCAGGCTGTTGCCCAGCACGGCGCCCTGACTCGGCTCGTCGAGGATGAGCACACTGGGGAAAACGGCCTGCAACGTGGCAGCGAAGGCGTCAACCAGGCGGAAATCGTCGCCGGCGCGGGCGACGTTGATGGCCAGCACGCCGTTTGGCGTCAGATGGGCGCGGGCGAGTGCGAAGAATTCCAGAGTGGTCAGGTGAAAGGGGATGTAGGGCGGGCGGTAGGCGTCCACGGCGATCACGTCATAGCGCGCCGTGCTGTGGGTCAGGAAGAAACGGCCATCCTGCGCCACGGCGCGCAGATTGGGCTGAGTCATGCCGAACCAGGTGCGCCCCACGGCGATGACGGCGGGATCGAGTTCGGCGCCTTCGATCTGAATTGGCCCGTAAACCTGGGAATAGAGCGCGGCGATACTGCCGCCGGCCAGGCCGATCAGGGCCACGCGCTCGACCTGCGCCGGCTGCGGGCTGAAGCCCGGCGCCAGCAGAAAGTAGTCCCAGATGCCGTGCAGCAGGCCGCCGTCGGGGCGATAGACCGAATGAACGCCCTGGCCTTCGTTGAGCTTGAGGAGTACCTCATGATCGCCCTGCAGCACCTGGATGTAGTTGTAGGCCGATTCGGTTTCGAACAACAGGTTGGCCTGCGGCTTGACGGCGCCGGGCGGGTGCAGAGCCAGCGCCAACAGCGCCAGCCAGAGGGCGATGAAGAGCCAGGGCGGGCGCTGCCGGCTGCGCCAAAGCGCGCTCAGCGCCAGCGCCAGAAGCAACAGGCTGAAGAACAAGAAGGTGCGCCGCACGCCGATGGCGGGAATCAACAACAGCGTGGCGCTAAATGCGCCGCTGATGCTGCCGATGGTCGAGAGCGCCGACAGCCGTCCGGCGACGCGGCCGCTCTGTGTCACATCGGCCAGCGACAAACGCACGGCGAATGGGGGCACGCTGCCCAGAAGCACGACCGGGACGGCGAAGAGCAGAAGCACGCCGAGGAAAGAGCCGAGCAGTTGGGCGGCATCGAAAGCGGCAAAGGCGACGGCGGCGGCGGTCAACAGGGGGCGACTAGCGAGGGGAATCAGCCCGACGGCGGCGGCGCCCCAGGCCGCCAGGCGGTAGAGTGATTCCGGGTGCGGCGAGCGGTCGGCCAGGCGCCCGCCCAACCAGGCGCCCACGGCGAGATAGAGCAAGATCAGGCCGATGAGGTTGGCCCAGACGATGAGGGAGTTGCCAAACCAGGGGTCGAGCAGGCGAGAACCTGCCAGCTCGACCCCCAGTGTGACCATGCCGGCGGTGAAGACCAGCAGGTCGAGAAGACGCGAGGGGGGCGGCGTAGGGGAACGCTGAACGGTGGGGGTTGGCGGACGAAGGCTCAACATGCAGCGGTCTCCGCCTGCGTTGGACGTTCAGCGTTCCACATGCGATGCTCCTCGCTCAGCGATGCGTCACGGCGCTTGATAGATCAAGCGGATCTGCGGCCGGTAGGTGGGGGTCAGGCCCTTGGAGCCGTAGACGATGGCCTCGGCGCTGGTGGGGCCGACGCCCTTGAGGATGATGCCGTTGTTGGCCTCTGGATCGCCCACCCAACCTTGCGCCAGATCGGTCACGTTGAACCAGACCCAACGCCCAGCGGCGCTGATGACGGCGCTGTCGGTCGGCGTTTGGGCGCGGTCGCCGGGGCCATTGGCGCCGGGCGCTTCCCACACCATGTCGCGGTTGACGCGGTTCCAGGTGACCTTGTGCGAGATCCACGGTTTGTAGACGCTGTAGGCGTCTACCTGCACCGGGTTCATGCCGGCATAGCTCACGTAGTAACCGATCTGAGCCTGGTTGACGATGGCGTAGGAGGAGATGTGCGAGAGGTTGAAGCGCACCAGCACCGACATCGTGTCAGGCTGCCGGATCGGCATCCACTTGGCGCCGGCGTAGTTGGCGTCAGGCGCCCAGGCGCTCATGAAGACGTCGCCGGTGCCGTCGTAGCCATCCAGACCATCCTGCAGCACCACCTCGTAGGTGTTGAGCGCAGGCACGCTGACCAGCGCCGATGCGGAGGCGATGTTCTGGTTCTGGTAGAAGACGGCATCGTCGAAGGCCAGGTCTTGACCGGCGGCGGCGGTCTGTACGATGACCTGGAAGCCAAAGTCAACCGCTTGACCCATGCCCTGATCACCGATCCAGGCGACGCCGATGACGGGGCCGCTGGCGGGCATGGCTGCCTTGAGCGCCGCGCCGCCTTGACTCTGATAGATCTGCTGTGCCTGGGCCAGGGGCAGGGTGACGGGGAACGCGCCGCCGTAGACGCTGTCGGCCACGTACTCGGTCAAGCTGGGATCGAATGGGACGAGGTGCATGACGCCCATGCCGGGGCCGGCCGTGTTGACGTTGTGCACATGCACTGAGACCGTGCTGCCCACCAGCGCCGTGGTTGGCGTGGCTTCGATGCTGGCCTCGATGGCGGGCGGATCGTACAGGGTGAAGACCGCCGTCGTGCGGGCCGGGACGAAGAAGGTGCCGCTATCGTCGTCGAAGTAGGCGGTGCGCACCAGGTCGTCGGCGGAGTTGGCCTGGATGTCATGCAGCCGATAGTCGCTGCTGATCGGCATCTGGTAGGCTTGATCCTCGTCGCTGGCGTTGAAGAAGACGCCGATGCTGTCGTAGTACGGATCGAGGTTGGCGCCGTTCACACGGTCGGCGATGAACATGACGATCAGACCGGGGACTTGCGCCGGCCCGGTGTTGAAGAAGGTGAGACGCGCCATCACATCCTCGGCGGTGGGCAGATCGAAGAGGGCGGAGCTGTTGCGGATGCGCATCATCTCTTCGAAGTGATCCAGCGTGGCCTTGATGTCGCGCGAGCGGGCGCGCAGGTCTTGATTGCGGAAGAGCGGGCCGATGATCGGCCAGTTCCCCTGGTTGTCGCCTTCCGGCGGCAGACCGACGGCCCAGTTGTTACTGCGATAGGTGAAGTCCAGGCGGTTGAACCAGTCGCCGGAGTTATAGCTGTTGCGGTCGAGCGATTTCGAGCGCAGCAGGTCATCGCCGGCGTGGAAGAAGTGTACACCCTGCGAGAGGCTGGTCAGGCTGATGCCCATCATCTGCATCCGTGTGCGCGCTTCGATGCTGGCGGTTTCGGCGGCTTTGGCTTGAATGGCGTCGAACAGGGTTTCGTTGTCGTGCGCCGAGACGTAGACGATGTTCTCCTGGGGATCGGCGTTGTAGGCGGCGGGAGAGCCGTTGTAGTCAATCTGATCGCCGCGCACCAGGTTGCCGTCCTTGTCAATGAAGGTGAAGGCGGCCAGGTTGCCGGCCAGGCCAGCGCGAATCCAGTCGGCGTAGTGCAGCAGCTTGCCCAGAGGATCGGTGGTGCCCTGATCGGCGCTGTTGGGGTCGTAGTACAACCCGCTGACGAAGCCCTGATGCTGCAAGGGGCTGAAGGGGCCGCCGCCGCGGGCGCCGTCGCGCAGGCGATCGTTGAACGTGCCGATGCCGGTGCCGGCCATGTTGATCTGCGTGGCGTTGACGCCGCGGGCGTTGTTGGCCACTTCGCCGAAGTTCCAGCCTTCGCCGTAGATGTAGATGTGGCTGCCGTCTACGCCGTTGGCTTCAGGCGTCAGCGCCCACAGCGTGTCGCGCACTTTCTCCATGTTGGACTTCATGTGGTGGCCCATCAGATCGAAGCGGAAACCGTCCACTTTGTACTGCGTGGCCCACGTGACGGTGGAATCCACCATCAGTTTTTCCATCATGTTGAATTCGGTGGCGGTGTTCTCGCAGCACGTGCTGCGTTCCACGTTGCCGAACGTGCTCAGGCGATGGTAGTAGCCGGGCACGATGCGGTCGAGCACGGAGCGTTCGCTTTGGCCACTGGCGTTGGTGTGATTGTAGACCACATCCATGACGACGCGCAGACCGGCGTCGTTGACCGCCTTGACCATCTGGCGGAATTCGAGGATGCGGGCGACGCCATTGGGATCGCTGGCATAGGAGCCTTCGGGCGTCGTGTAGTGATAGGGATCGTAGCCCCAGTTGAAGCCGTCCAGGTCGCGCAGCGGGCCAATGATTGCCTGCTGCTCACTGGAGTCGCGCGGGTAGGATGCCAACTGCGCCCAGTCGGGCTCCTGACGCTGGCTGGCGTCTTCGTTGATCGTGGCGATGTCGAAGACCGGCAGCAGATGCAGATGCGTCAGGCCGGCGGCGGCCAGTTTGCGCAGGTGCATCATGCCGTTGCTGTCACCGTCGGTGAAGGCCAGGAACTTGCCCTGATGATCGGGGGGCACGCTGGCGTCGTTCATGCTGAAGTCGCGCACATGCAGTTCGTAGATCGAGATGTCCTCGAAGGAGGAGAGGGCCGGCTTGCTGTAGCTGTCCCAATCGGCCGGCTTGAGCGCCGGGTCGTTCAGGTCTACGATCTGGCTGCGGGCGCTGTTCATGCTCAGGCTGAACGAGTACGGATCGGTGACCAGATTGTGCTCGACGTTGCCGGTGGTGCGCACGTAGACTTCGACTTCGAACAGGTAGTATTTGCCCATCCAACTGGCGTCGCCGGTCACACTCCAAACGCCCGTATTGGTGTCGAGGGTCATCGGGAAGGGGGCGTCGGTGGTGGTCGCCGCGTCGTCGTAGATGTGCAGGGTCACGTTCCTGGCAGTTGGCGCCCACACGGCAATGGTTGGCGCGCCATCGGCCCAGGTCACGCCGAGTGCGCCGTCGTAGGTGTAGAGATCGTCCAGCACGCCCTGAATTTGCAGCGAGGTGGCGTCAACCAGGTTGCCTTCGGCGTCGCGGGCCTGCATGGCAATCTGCCCCTTGAGCAGATCTCCAACCATCGGCAGGTCATCGGCGCCGATCTTGAGCGCATCGTAGCTGGCGATGTGTGGGAATTTGGCCTGCACATCGGCGCTGAGGCCGGCCGGGTCGTAGGTCAGCGCGATAGAATCGCCGCCCTGGATGCCGTCGGGCGTCAGGGTCATGCCGCCGCTGGCGGCGTAGAACAGTTCGTAGCTGTTGGCGCTGCCGCCGCTGGCGTTCCAGGCGATGGTGTCGTTGCTGACCCACAGCGACTTGGCCAGCGAAAGATCGCCGCGTGGCGCTCCTGCGGCGCTGATGTCGAGACAGTGGGTGGCGGCGTTGTACTCGAAGTAGACTTCGGCGCCGTCGCGGGCGACGGTGAAGGGAATGTTGGCGCCGCCCTGTTGGCACGCTGCACCGTAGTTGACCGACCAGCTTTCATCGAGCGCCACTTTGGCTTCGTAGGAACCGACCGGAATGGCGGTGGTGGTGAAGGTGTAGATGCCATCGCCGTTCGGGTCTTGTAGCCACGAGCGCAGGCAGTCGGGCGACCAGTCGCCTGGGCAGCCGATTTCGCTCTGGAAATTGCCGGGAACCGTGGCAATCGTCCAGCCCTGGTTGTCGGTGATCCAGTGGGTGTCGTGATCGTAGTAGAACTTGACGGTGGTGGTGGCGGCCAGGTTGAGCGGGATGTTGGCGCCGCCGGCGGCAGCGTTCAGACCGTAGTTCTCGCTCCAGCTATCGTTGAGCGCTGCTTTGTATTCCCAGTTGCCCGCGGGCACATCGAAGGTACCCTGCCAGACTTCATCGGCGGCGTCATAGGTCAGGTAGGTGGCGGCGCAGTCGGGCTGCCAGTTGCCGGGACAGCCCAGTTCTTGCTGGAGGTTGCCAGGAATGTTGACGACGGTTGGGGGCGGCGTATGATCGGCGACGACCGGCAGCGCGCCGGCAATCAGTTGCACGATCAACGCAGCCAGGATGAACGAACGGCCCATTGCTTGGGCGCGCACACGTGGATGTTTCATGAGCGATCTCCTATGGATTCGGACAATGTTTGTGAGACGATGGTCAATGGCGGATGCTCGCATGCGACCAACAGCCGGGGTTCATGCGCAACGGAGAAAAGATTCGTTCTGACGCCTCCTTTCTGATCATTCCCCTGATCATTCCTGGTCATTGGTGTTGTCTTCAGTGGTAGCCTTGCAGGCTGCCATCTGATGCCGTTCTTTGGTGATCGAGACAGTCTGCGGCCGCCGGCGCGGCGTTCGTGATGCGCCATGAGTCGCAGATGGGCAGGACGCATGGCGGCCTGATACACAAGTCAATTGTACTCGCTTTTGCGTCGTCTGTAAAGTGGTTTGCAGCGCACAATCTTTCACTTGGAGCGTACCCGACCAGCCGCGGCTCCCGCGATTTTAGCGATTAGCGCGAGAAAATTAGACCAAATGTTCTATTTGTGATATACTGAATCTGCCCCCCTCAGTTTCTTCTTGACCGACGCAGGATGCGTACAAAGGAGTTCGAAAATGGACGTCACGACTGGATATGCGCATGGGTTTTTCTGTTGGGCAGACCTGGCTTCTTCGCATGTGGCAGGCGCCAAGCTGTTTTACGCCGGTCTTTTTGGTTGGCAGTGCGAAGATCGGCCAACCGACATGGGACCGGTCTACACGATGCTGATGATCGAGGGTAAGACGGTTGCCGGGCTTGGGCCGCTCAGCCCGGACATGCAGGCGCAGGGAATGCCGTCGTTCTGGAGCGGTTACATCAAAAGCGACGATGCCGACGCCACAGCGGCGCGCATCGGCGAGGCGGGGGGCGTCGTGGTGATGCCGCCGATGGATGTGATGACCGAGGGCCGCCTGATGATGGCGCAGGACCCCACCGGCGCTCTATTTGGCGTCTGGCAGCCGCGCGATCATGTCGGTGCGCAGCTTATGAACGTGCCCAACACGCTGTTTTGGACCGAGTTGCAAACACGCGATGCGGAGCGAGCGGCGGCATTCTACCGGCATGTCTTCGGCTGGGAGGCGGCTCAGGACGAAAGCGGCT
This sequence comes from uncultured Anaerolineae bacterium, assembly GCA_964580725.1. Classification (GTDB taxonomy): domain Bacteria; phylum Chloroflexota; class Anaerolineae; order SSC4; family Amarolineaceae; genus Amarolinea. The sequence continues at coordinate 18,832 of CAZOLV010000091.1, forward strand.
ATTACGTCTTCGCTCTGGATGGGCAGCGCCACGCCGGCATGATGCAGATGGACGACAGTTGGGGCAACGTTCCGCCCAACTGGGCGCTCTACTTCATGGTGGAGAATCTCGATGCCTCGCTACAGAAGGCGCAGGCGTTGGGCGGGCGCGTTCTCGTACCTGCGATGGCTGCCGGCTCGATGGGATTCTTTGCCGTGGTGCAGGATCCGCAAGGCGGCGTGTTTACGATCATGCAGATGAACCCCGAATCGGCCGGCTGATCTGTGTGGGAGGCGTGAAAACGCCTCCCATTTTGTTCGTCCTCGCGCTGTTGCCTGTCTCTTCTACGGCGCTTGACCCTGCAGGGCTTGCTGTGGCAGGTCCCAATCGGGAGCGAGCAGGGCGGCCTGGTTGAAGAGGGTGCGCGCCTGTTCCAGGTCGCCGCGCTGGCGGGCGATCAGGCCCAGGTAGTAGTAGAGACGGGCATCGCCGCCCTGTTCGCTGAGCGTTTGGCGCAGCAGGGTTTCGGCCTGCTCCCACTGCCCCTGTGCCATGCGCAGGGCGCCAATGCCCACGGCCACATCCACCGGCTTGGCGCCCAGCGTTTTGGCCTGTTCGAAGGCGGCCAGCGCCTTGTCCCATTCCTCATTGGCCGACAGCAGTTCGCCCAGGCGCAGCCAGCGCGCCGGATCGGACGCCTGGCGCAGCAGTTCCTGCGCTTCGGCAACAGCATCCGCCGGCAGCAAGCGCAGCGCCTTTTGCAGCGCCTCGACGGCCAGATCGGGCCGGTCGGCGCGCAGATAGACGAGACCCAGATTGACGTAAGCCACCGGCAACTCGGCGCTCAGCGGAAGCACTTGATCGAGCAGCATGCGCTCCGCTTCGGCCAGCTTGCCCTGCTCGCGTAGCGCCCCGGCCAGATTGTTCCAGAAGAGCGGATTGCGCGGCTCCAGGGTGACGGCCCGCTCGAAGGCCTGGGCGGCGTCATCGAAGCGACCGAGACCAAAGAAGGCGAGACCGGCGTTGTTCCAGGCTTGACCGTTGTCGGCGTCGCGCACCAGAGCCTCCTGTGCCAGGGCGATGCCCTGCCGATAGTTGCCCCGGTTGTTGTATTCCAGCGAGAGGTTGGTGAACGGCATGGGAGACTGCGGCGCACGGGCGGCGGCCCATTGCCAGAACGACAGGTTGTCATGCCAGTTTGGCGCGGTCAGTTGGATGGTGGCGATGCTGAGGGTCAGCCAGGCCAGGCCGGCCGCCGCCAGCGCGGCTGACGGCGGCGTGCGTTCTTCTTGCACGAATGCCATCAGCGCCAAGACGGCCAGCGCCAGCGGAAAGAGCAGGAATCGTTCGGCGATGAAGGCGCCGCCGCTCAGTTCCAGCGGCAACACGTTGCTCACTGGCAAGAGCGCCGCCAGCGCCGCCAGCGCCAACAGGGCCACGCGCGGCCGTCGCCGCCAGACGACGATCAGGCCGACCAACGCCACCCCCAAGATGGCCCACGAAAGCCAGCCCGACAGCGAAGCGACCGGCAGCGGCAGCGGGCTGACGTGCAGCGGCGTCAGGGTCGTGAACGGCCACACGATCAGCTTCAGGTATTCGACCAGCGACCGCCCAATCAGAAGCAGATGCTGCAGCGGGTTGCCAACCGTCAGCGCCTCGCCGGCGTTGGGCTGGAGCAGATAGCCGATGGCGCCGTAACGCACGCCCAGGTAGGCCAATGCGGCCAGCAGCGTCACCGCATAGACGGCCCGATCGCCCGGTTGCCAGAGCGCCCGCAAGATTTGGCCGGGGCCGCGGGGGCGTTCAGACCAGGGCTGTTGCGCCAGGCGCCAGAGGGGTAGCGCCAGGAGGAAGGCGACGGCCATTTCTTTGCTAAGCGCAGCCAGGAAGAAGGCCAGGCCGACGCCCAGCGGGCGCGCTTTGCCGCTCAGGCCGACGTCGGCCAGCAGCGCCAACAGCAGAAACATCGTCAGCAGCAGGTCGAAGCGGTTGGAGATGAAAACGACGCCTTCGATCAGGGCGGAATGCAGACCGTAGCACAGCCCGGCGGCGATGGGCAGCAGGATGGCATCCCGCCCGGTCAGCCGCCAGGCGCGCAGGACGAGGCCGGCGACCAGGCTGGCGCTGATGGCGTGCAGAAGCAGATTGACGCCATGAAAGATGGCCGGATTCAGTCCGCCCAGGCGCAGCTCGGCGATGAAGATCAGCAGGGGCAGCGGGCGAAAGTAGTTGGGAGAGAGGGCAAAGGGGCGCAGTGCGGCCAGCCAGTCGCCGGTCTGCCGGTACACCGGCAGATCGCGCAGGAAGATGGCGTCGTCCCACACCAGCCCAAAACGCAGGGCGGGCAGGAAGACGAGCAGAACTGCCAGACCCGGCAGCAGGATGGGGATCAGTTTCGCATGTTTCTTGATGTCACCGATATGCACAGGTCCTCGCGTCGATGTTGATTGGCGTTGTATCCCGTTCAGGGTTCAAGCCGGGTATCCTCTTGATAAACCGGGGAAAGACCTGACAGGTGCGCCAGCGAGAGGTCTGTCAGGCAAGAAAGTCGCACGGCGCACCTGTCAGGTCTGGTGTATTCCGGG
>CAZOLV010000092.1:0-21369 GCA_964580725.1 uncultured Anaerolineae bacterium
CGGCCAGGCCAGGTTCGCCCGCATCCTGCACCCCGTCGGCGTCGGCGTCGTTCCACACGCGATCGCCAACGGCGCCGCTGTGATCCACGCCGAACTCGAAGGTCTGCTGCCAGTCCTCGCCGGGCTGGGCGTGGAAGGTGTAGCTGGTTGGCGTGGTGGCGTCAGGATAGGTGCTGGTATCACCGCTGTCGTATGTCACCACATAGTCGCCTTCGGGCACGAGGAAGACGAAGTTGCCGTCGGCGTCGGTGGTGGTGGTGGCCAGGGCGCTGCCGGCATCGCAGGGATCGGTTCCGGCGGCGCAGAGATAGACCGTGACCGGGGTCAGGCCGTTTTCGGCGGCGTCGAAGATGGCGTTGCTGTCGGCGTCGTGGAAGACACTGCCGCGCACCCACGCGCCTTCGTAGTAGCCGAAGTCGGCGGTCAGGACATCGTCATTGGGGCCGAGGGTGACGACCTGGACATCGGGGGTGGTGGGCACGATGTTGCGGTTCCCGTCGTCGGTGATGCTGTCCTCGTAGACATCCACCAGGTAGTTGCCGGGCGGCAGGTTGTCGAACAGATAGGCGCCGTTGACATCGGTGAAATCGAAGGCGACGAGGCCGTATTCGCCGGGATCGAGTTCGCCGTTGTCGTTGGCGTCGTAGTAGAGCATGACGAAGGCGCCCTGGATGGGGGTCGCCGGGCTTTCATCCTGCAAGCCGTTGGCGTTGGTATCTTCCCAAACATAGTCGCCGATGGAGCCGCCCCAGTTGTAGCCGAAGTCGGCGTTGCTGACGACGGTCGAATCGGTGGGCAGGGTGACGAGGGTGACGCCGTCGGGGCTGACCGTGCCGTCGTCCAGGTCGTAGGTCGGGTCCATGGCCGCGCCCAGGTCGAAGGTACCGGCGGCGTAGGGGCTGGCGACCTGGCTGGTCGGGTCAACTGTTACGCGGTAGTCGCCGGCGATGAGGCCGGTGAAGGTGTAGAGGCCGGAAGCGTCGGTGGTGGTGGTTGCCACGGGCGTCCACGCGCCGGCCACGGTGATCTCCAGCGTGACGGTGATGCCGGGCAGGCCGTTTTCGCCGGCGTCGAGCACGCCATCTTCATCGGCGTCGAGCCAGACGAGATCGCCGATGCGGCCCGTGCCTGCGGGCTTGAGGCCGAAGTCGGCGCTGTTGTATTGGAGGCCGGAGGTCAGGGTGACGTTGAGGCTGCTGGCGGTGGTGGGCAGGTAGCCGGCCGGATAGGTGGCCGGATCGGTGCGCACGGTGTAGCTGCCGGGCGTGAGGCCGTAGATGCGATAGTCGCCGTCGGCGTCGGTCACGTCATACGGCTCGCCGGGGTCCCAGACGCTGTTGTTGTTGCTGTCCACGTAGACCTTGACCCCGGCCAGGCCCGGCTCGCCGGGATCTTGCACGCCGTCGCCGTCCCCGTCGGCCCAGACGAAGTCGCCGATGCTGGCGGCGGTGGCGGTCTCGGTGGTGTTGCTGGTGAGGGAGCCGAAGGCGCCGCTGGTTTCGACCATCAGGCCGGTGTTTTCGATGACGGCCGGTGCGCCGGAGGTGTTGACGCTGGCCTGGAAGCTGAGCACCGGGCTGACGAGCACCTTGCGCGACTGGGCCGTGGGGAAGCTGACGGCGCCGGCGCCGGTGCCATTGGCGCTAAACGTCAGGCTGCCGGGGCTGCTGCCGGCCGCAACGGTGCAGAGCCATTGGTATTGCACGCTATCGTTGGCGTCGGCGATGTCATCATCGGCGCTGAGGAGAGTGGGGCCGGTGGTCGAGCCGCAGGAGGCGCCGCCGGTGGGGGTGGTGGTGAGGGCGCTGGGCGTCACGTCGTTGACGGGGTTGCTTGATTGGAGCAGCAGCCGCACGGTGATCTGGTTGCCAGTGGAGACCAGGCTGGGTGTGGCAGTCATGCTGGTGAAGCGGCCGACCGGTGTCAGACCGGGGTCGTAGGCCAGCGCGCCGCCCTGCCCCACGTTGCCGGTGAAGTTGGCGGAGACCAGGGTTGTCCAGGTGTTGGCGGCTGAATCGTAGCGCCAGAAGGCTTTGGTTGCGCCTTGCAGGGCGTAGACGTATGTGCCGTCGGTGGTCAGGCCGCCGCCGTTGTTGACGACGCCGGGGGCGGAGGCCAGGGTGCTCCATGAGTTGCCGGCGATGTCGTAGCGCCAGAAGTTGGTGGTGTTGTTGCCGCCGAAGGCATAGATGTAGCCGCCGATGCGGGTGAGGGCGCCGCCCCAGCCGACGTTGCCGGGCGCGTTGGTCAGGGTAGACCAGCTATTGGCGCCGACGTCATAACGCCAGAAGTCGGGCCTGCGATCGCCCCGGAAAGCATAGAGATAGACGCCGTCGGTGGTCAGGGCGCCGCCCTTCTTGACGTTGGCCGGCGTGTTGGCCATGGCCGTCCAGGAGTTGCCGCTGACGCTGTAGCGACGAAAGCGGTTGCTGCCGCCGAGCGTGGCAAAGACATACTCTGTGCCGCTCACATTGAGGTGTTGCACAGCGCCGCCTTCGTTGGCATTGTCCGAGGTGTTGGCCAGGGTTGACCAGGCGTTGGTGGCGATATTGTATTTGTAGAAGATCTTGGAGTTGCCCTCTAGCCCATAAAGCACGCCTGCGCCGTCGCCGGTGAGCGAGCCGCCCTTCTCGATGCCGTTGGTGGGCTGCGCCTTGCTGGTCCAGCTCCCGGCGCTGACGCCGTACTTGGAGAACTCCTTGGTGTTGTCGCCGCGGAAGGCGTATACGCCGGCGGTATAGCCACTGGTCAGGGTCTCGCCGGGGATGCCGGGTTCGTTGCTGCCCAGGCTCCAGGTCACCACATTCGACCCGCCGTCGGGCGCAGAGAGCACGCTGGCCGATTTGGCTTCGGGCCAGGTATAGGTCGCGGTGTCGTTTTCAGCGGCGGCGTGGAAGGTGAACTCGCCGGCGCTGTTCAGGGTGCAGGCCCAGACGAAGTTGGAACCGGTGGCGCCGGTGGGTACGTTGGCCGTGGCGGGCGTGGGGCCGGTGCAGGCGGCGCTGCCTCCTGCGATTTCGAAGTCGGTGGGCGCGACGTTGTTGACGGTGGAGCCGCTGTTCTGCTTGACGTTCAGGGTCACGTTGACCGAACCGCCGGTGTTGGCGAAGTTGGCGCTGACCGAGATGGCGGTGTCGAGGGTGACGCCGCCGGCCGGGCCGCCGTCGGGATCGTTGCCGGGCACGGCCGCCAACGGGGTGTACGCGCCGTAGGTCCCGCCGGCATTGGCGCTGCTGGCGATGTAAGTCGTGCCCGTGGGCAGCGGATCAATGATGCGCACATTCTCAAGCAGGTCTGTGCCGGGGTAGTAGGGCTTGAGCGTGAAGGTCAGCGTGCGTGCGGACAGCGAGCCGGCGGGGTCGGCAAAGCTCTTGTCTACCGTCTTGGTCAGTCCGCTAACGAAGGGGAAGTCGGCGGCCAGATAGTTCTCGCCGGCGGCCAGGGTCTTGTCGTGGTGACTGGTCGTGGCGAAGAGGCCGCCGGGCAGGTCGGGGTCGGCCGTATCTACCTCGACCGAGTAGTCGTCCGGCCCCAGGTTGTCGAAGAGGTACGTGCCATCCGGGCCGGTACTGGTCGTTTGGAAGGGGAGGCCGTCGCGGAAGAGGGTCACGGTGACATTGGCCAGGGGCGTTTCACCGGCATCGTAGGCACCGTCGCCGTCGGCGTCCACGAACACCATGTCGCCGATGGAGCCAGGCTCGACCTTCCAGAAGCCGAAGTCGTTGTCCAGGTCGCTGCCGGCCAGGTTGGGCGACGCGGTCAGTTCGGCGGTGCTCAACTGCGAAGGCGTGCCCAGGCCATAGGCACTGTCGAAGTAGGCCTGGACGTCGGGATCGGTCTTGTCTACCTTGACCAGGTAGTCGAAGCCGGTCGCCAGGCCGGTAAAGGAGTAGTCGCCGGTCGCGTTGCTTTGCGTCGTGGCGACGAGTGCGTCGCCCGCGTCGATGACGCCGTTGTCGTTGGAGTCTTCGTAGAGCCAGACGGTGACGTTGGGGATGCCCACGTCGGCGCCGTCGAAGCTGCCGTCGTTGCCGATGTCCTCGAACACTTTGTCGCCGATAACGCCGGCGCCGGTCGGTTCGTAGCCGAAATCGGCGGTCAGATACTGCTGGTCGGTGGCCAGGACGACGGTGTGGCGATTGTCGAACGTGCCGTCAGGGTCGCCGGTTTGGGTCGTGCCCGCCAGGGCCGCGCCGTTGTTGACCTCTACGACATACGTGCCGGCGGTGAGGCCGGGGAAGTAGTAGTGGCCGTCGGCGTCGGTGGTGGTCGTCGCCAGCAGGGTCGTCCCATTGCTGGCGTAGAGCTTGACGGTGACGCCGGCGATGCCTTCCTCGCCCGTGTCCTGACTGCCGTCGCCGTCCCAGTCGCGCCAGACCGTGTCGCCGATCTTGCCGCCGGCCACCTGCACGCAGGCCAGGGCGCCGGTGCTGATGTTGATACTGTTTTGATTGGTGGTGTAAGAGTTGCAGTAGGAGTCAGGCTCGGCGGAGGCCGAAACCTGGGCGTCGAAGACGAGCACCAGGCTCTGGCCGGCGTTGAGGGTTCCGGGCACGGTGAAGACCGGCTGGCTGGTAGTCCCGCCGACGGTGGTCGTCCCGGTGACATTGGCGCCGTTGAGCGTCACACTGACGAGCGGGCCGGTGTAGGTGAAGCCGGTGGGAAGATACTCGGTGATCTTGACCGGACTGCCGGTGGGGCCGCTGCCGATGTTGAGGACGGTGATGGTGTATTGCACGGAGCCGCCCGGCGCCACGGCGGCAGGAGAGACGCTCTTGGACTGGCGGAGCAGGACGGTGTTGCCGGAGACGGTCTTGTCGCTGCCGGAGGCGCTGATGGGGGTGCCGTTCTTGACACCGGTGGCGGTGACGCTGTTGTTGAGAACGCCGGTGCTGGTGGCCTTGACGGTGACGACGGCTTCGAAGGATGCGCCCTGTGCGAACGGGCCGACGTTCCAGACGAGGGGATTGGGGCCGCTGTTTTGGGCGGGAGAGGCGCTGATGAAGGTCACGCCGCTGGGCAGGGTGTCCTGAACGACGACATTGGTGAGGTCGCCGTTGCCCATGTTGTAGAGCTTGATCTTGTACTGATAGTAGTCGCCAACCCTGACCAGTTCCTTGGTGGCCGGCTTGCCGATGGCCAGACAGCCGTTGAATGTGAGGCTGTTGGGGTCGTAGTAGCGCCAGATGTGGTCTTTACCGCCGCTTTCGCCGCCGGCGTCGCCGCCGAAGGTGTCAACGTGCCAGACGGGGCAGCCGGTGCCGTCAAGGATGGCAGAGGCGTTGTGAACCTTGACTTTGAGCCATGCATATTCGGGGGTATTGTAGGTCAATTGGCCGAATGCCCAACGAATCGCGTTGGGGGTGCCGTTGGCCTGGCCGGTGGTGGCAGGCAGGTCGCCGGTGGTGAGGTCGAAACCGGACTGGCTGGCGTCGGCGCCGCGGGTGTAGGGCTGAACGGGGGGATTGGCGCCGGGCGGATCGTCGGCGAACTGACTGCCGGAGTATTCGATGCGCTGCCAGGGGCCGATGTCCTGGGTGGCGGAGTCAATGCAGGCGCTGGTGGGGCTGGTGGTAGGGGTTGGGTCGCAGAGGGTGTATTTGGCAAAGTCGAATTCCCAGGCGTAACCGCTCTGCGGGCCGGCGACGACGTTGGCCAGGCCCCAGGGGGCGTAACCGCGCTGGTTGCTGTCAACCAGGGCGGCGGCGGGATAGGCCGGGTTGGTGGTGCCGGCGATGCCGTAGCCAGCCATCTGCCAGGCGTCCCACAGGTTGAGAGGCTTCTGCAAGACGGTGCGCAGGCCGACGGTGTCGCCGCTGTTGTTCTTGATGCTCTGGGCGGCGCCGGTATAGCTGCCGTAGGCGGTTTCCGGCGCGGTGGAGTAGAAGATACCGGTGTCGCCATAGACGCCGGGCAGGGTGCCCAGGTTGAGGTTGGCGGCGGTGACGATGGGGCTGGTGACGCCGAGGACGTTGGGGCCGCGGCTGATGCCGACAAGGCTGACGGTGGGGCCGCCGCCGGCGCCGACGGCGGGCATTTGAGCCTGCCCCTTCATGGGCACTTTGTCATAGCCGGTGATGCCATCAACGTTGAGGTCACCCGGCATGATGTAGGCGGCGTCGAGCACCTGCAGGCCATTGGGGATGTAGAAGTCGGTGTAGCCGCCGACGCCGGTAGTGGTGCCGTTGTCGGGCACGGCCTTGATGATGAGGCCAAGCTCATCGCCGGCGAAGGGGGTGATACCGTCTTCGCACAGGCCTGGCCCGCGCAACAAGGGCGCGGGCGGGCTGTACGATGGAAAACAGGGATCGTTGCCCAGGATGCGCGCATCGAGGATCGCTTGCGTATCGGGATCGAAGTAGACATAAACGGCGCTGGCATCCAGGTTGTGGGCCGAGGCGACAGGCGTTCGAAGACCAGGGAGGGGCGGCGGCGCCAGACTGAAAAGCAGCGCCAGGACGACGGCGACGTAGAGCAGGCTCACGCGCCGGTTGCTTCGAGAGTAGAAGCCAAAGGATCTCATGGGTTTCCTCCGTCAAACCAGACAAAGGGGGAGAACCGAATTTGTCATCGTCAAGAATCAACGGGGGTATGATATTGCGCATGCACGCGCTGTTTCAGTATCCGACATATTCCTAACGAATCCAATTACTCAAGTATTGCAGTGGAGTTTCTGCAAACGAATAGGTCAAACGGCCTATACCGCGCAGCATGCGAAAAGATGGGCAGTGGTGCGGCAACATATGTCTTGACGCAAACGAGCGACCAAAGGTTACCCGATGCCGGGCAGTTGGACGCCGAACCAGGCCCGGTTGATGTCGGCCACGCTGTCGAGCACCCAGGTGGGGGGATGCTGGGCGTTGGCAAAATCGGCGGCGGTGCTGACGCCGGTCAGGACGCCGATCGCGCGCAGGCCGGCGCGCTGTGCGCCAATGATGTCGGTTTCCAGGCGGTCGCCGACCATGACGGCGGCGTCTGGACTGACGCCAGTCAGGGCCAGGGCCTGCTCGAACATGGCCCGTTCCGGCTTGCCGATGACGATGGGGGCGATGCCGCTGGCGGCCTGGAGGAAGGCGATGATGGCGCCGGCGCCCGGCAATTCGCCCTCATCACTGGGCAGGGTAACGTCCCGATTGGCGGCGACGAAGCGTGCGCCGGCGCGAATGGCGAGTACGGCGTCTTTGAGCGAATACCAGGTGGCGTTGCGGTCAAGACCGGCGACGACCCAGCCGGCCTGCCGCCAGTCGCTGACGATGGTTAGACCGGCCTGGGCGACAGCCTCGCACAATCCCGCCTCGCCCACGACATAGGCGGTTGCGGAGCGGGCGGATGGGCCAGACTGCTGCAGCAGGGCGGCGCGCAGCCAGGCGCCGGTCGCCAGGCTGCTGGTGAAGATGGCGCTGGCTGCGACGTGGATGTCAATTTGCGCCAGGCGCGCCTGGAACTGGGCGGGAGTCAGGGCGGCGTTGTTGGTCAGGAACAGGAAGGGGATGCCGTGCGCTTGCAGGTTGGCGATCAGGTCGGAGGCGCCGGGCACGGCCAGGCGGCCGCGGTAGATCACGCCATCCATGTCGAAGAACAGGGCGCCGATGCCGGCGGCGCGCCAGGAGGGCAGAGGTGCGGGCATGCTCATGACGGCGACTCGGAACCCTCGGCCTCTTGCAGATCCTCTTCGACATCCACGGCGGCGGCGGTGATGGCCCAACTGACGAGGAACCAGGCGCCGGCGGAGATGGCGAGGGCCATGAAGATTGAGAGGGGGCGCAGGGGAACCTGACCGCGCCCAACGCCGATCAGGGCGAGGATCAGGGCGAGCGAGCCGGCGACGAGTCCAACGCGCAGCGGCAGGTTGCGCCGCTGCCACCAGGAAAAGAAGGTGTTTTTCATGCGGTCGGTCTTTAGTTGACGACGGGAACGGGGGCTGTGGCGGTAATTTCGGCCACGACCTGTTCTGGAGTGCGGCCGCGCAGGCGGGTTTGCGGGCTGACATGCACGCGATGGGTGAGAACGGGGCCGGCCATGTGCTGGACATCGCTCGGAATGACGAAATCACGTCCGCGCAGGGCTGCCAGGGCTTGACTGGCGCGTGCCAGGGCGAGGGTTCCACGCGGGGAGGCGCCGAGGACGACGGAGGGGTGTTCACGGGTGGCGCGCACGACTTGAACGATGTAGCGCCGCAGATCGGCGCTGACGTGGATGGCGCGCACGCCGGCTTGCAGCGCGATCACGTCCTGGGCGGAGGCGACAGGCTCAAGCTGGTCGAGCGGTTCGTCGCGCTGATACCGCAGGAGCATCTGTTCCTCTTCGTTGGTGTCTGGGTAGCCCAGGCGGATCTGGAGCAGGAAGCGGTCGAGCTGCGCTTCGGGCAGGGGAAAGGTACCTTCGAGTTCGATGGGGTTTTGGGTGGCCAGGACGAGGAAAGGGCGCGGGAGGGGATAGGTTTGGGTGTCAATCGTGGCCTGACGTTCCTGCATCGCTTCGAGCAGCGCCGATTGGGTGCGCGGGGTGGCGCGGTTGATCTCGTCGGCCAACAACAGGCGGCTGAAGATGGGGCCAGGGCGAAACTCGAACGATTGCTCTTTTTGGTTGAAGAAGCTGATACCGGTCACATCGCCCGGCAGCAGGTCGGGTGTGAACTGGATGCGGGCAAAATCGGACTCGATGCTGCGCGCCAGCGCTTTGGCCAGCGTTGTCTTGCCGATGCCGGGCACATCCTCGATCAAGACGTGACCATCACTCAGCAGGGCGACGAGCAGCAGCTCGACGACCGGTGCTTTGCCGATGATGACCTGGGCAACGTTGCGCTGTATGGACTGGTTGAACTCTGCAAAATTCACGCACATGGCTCCTGTGATTGGATCGAGGCGAGACATGTCGGCCCGCGAGGGCATTGTAGTGTAAGAAGCGGGCAAAGTCAACTTGCCCGGTGAGGGGGGCGCGGATAGAATGGGGGGGAGAGGAAGTAGGAAATAGGGAGAGAGGAAGTAGGAAATAGGGAGAGAGGAAGTAGGAAATAGGGGGAGAGGAAGTAGGAAATAGGCCGAATTCATTCGGACTGAGCAGAAAGGGAGAAACGGTGGGACAAGTTGTGTGCGTAGGCTCGCTGGTGGCCGACCTGGTGGCCCATCCAGTGCGAGCGCTGCCGGAGGCTGGGCGTCAGGCGTTGGTGGATTCGATCCGGCTGCTGCCGGGAGGCAGCGGGGCCAATACCGCCACGGGTCTGGCGCGGCTCGGTGTGCCGGTCGAACTGGTGGGCCGCGTGGGCGCAGATGTCTTGGGCGATTTCGTGCTGCGGGCGCTGGCGGATCAGGGCGTGGGGCTGCGTTCTGTGCAGCGGGACGCCGGCGCCGGCACTTCCTGCACGCTCGTCCTGGTGCAACCCGGCGGCGAGCGGCGTTTCATCCATCAGATCGGCGCCAACGCCCATCTGACGGCCGCCGATGTTCCGGCGAGCCTCATCGCCGAGGCGACATGGGTGCATGTGGCGGGGGCGCTGGTGCTGCCCGGCCTCGATGGTGAGCCACTGGCCGATCTGCTGCGCCAGGCGCGTGAGGCCGGCGCGCCGACTTCGCTCGACATTGTGTGGGACGATACGGGGCGCTGGCTGGAGATGCTGCACCCCTGCCTGCCGTTCACCGACATTTTCCTGCCCAACCTGCTGGAGGCGCAGGGGCTGAGCGGGCGCCAGGCGCCGGTGGAGGCGGCCGCGGCGCTGCTGCAACTGGGCGTTGGGGCGGTCGTTCTCAAGCTCGGCGCGGAGGGCTGCCTGGTGATGAGTCAGGATGGGCTGCAGGAGCGCATTGCTGGCATCCCCGTCGAGGCGCTGGATGCGACCGGCGCAGGGGATGCTTTTGCCGCCGGGCTGTTGGCGGCGCTCTGGCGCGGTTGGAGTTTGCCTGACGCGGCCCGCATCGCCAATGTCACCGGCGCTCAGTGCGTCGGCGCGTTGGGCAGCACGGCGGGCGTCCGTTCGTGGCCGGAAACGCTGGCGCTGCTCGCAGCGCGGGCTGACCGCTAGCCATCTGTTGGCGGCGGGCTGCGGCGCAACTGCTTGCGCTGACTCTGCCGGCGCTTGCCCTGTAAACGCGCCTCGCGCGCCGCACGCGTGGGGCGAGTGGCCACGCGGCGCGTTGGGCGTCGCAGGGCGCTTCGAAGCAGGCGCACGAAGCGTGCAAGGGCGTCGGCGCGGTTGTCGAGCTGACTGCGCGTGAGCGACGAGACGACGTGCAACACGCCGTCGCTGTCCAGCCGTGCGCCGAGCCGGCCGGCTGCCAACTGGCGCTGCTCATCGGTCAAACTGGGCGAATGCGCCAGGTCGAACAGCAGTTCGACGCGGGTTTCGGTGCGGTTGACATGCTGTCCGCCAGGGCCGCCGCTGCGGCTGAAGCGAAACTGCACCTCGCTCGACGGAATGCTCAGCCCTGGCGCAATCCAGATCCGCTCGTCCGACTGAGTCTCTACGGCTTGCGCGCCGCGCGTACCGTTCGTCATGTCAGTTGCCCAGGCCAAGCAGAAATTCGAGCAGCGCCCGATTGACGATCTCGACTTGATCGAGATTGCTGGCGTGGCGCGAATCGGCGACGCGCAGCAGACGGGCGTGCGGCAGGGCGCGCTGCAACCGATCCTTGTACAGCATTGGCACGACTGTGTCCTGTTCGCCGGCGACGATCAGAACGGGACAGGCGATGCGGCGCAGGGCGCGTCCCGGCCAGAAACGCATGATGGCGCGCAGGCTGGCCCGGTAGGCGAGCGGATCATTGGCGGCCAGCCGCTGCATCGTGACGCTGTGCAGCAGGCGTTGATCTTCACGCGGGAAGAGGTTGTTGGCGACAAGGCGTGCGGTCGTTTGCATGTCGCTGGGCGCTGAAAAGGCGCGCAGCCGCCGCCAGCCGTTGCGCAACATTGTGCGCGTGGGCGGCCAGGGGCCTGGCATGGTGTTGATCAGAACCAGACTGCGCACCAGCGCCGGCGCATCGAGCGCCAACTGTTGTGCGACCATGCCGCCCAGGCTCAAGCCGACGACGTGAACGGGGCCAAGCGCCAGGGCCTGGATCAAACCGATGACGTCGGCGGCAAACAGGGCCATGCTGTAGGGGCCGGGCGGTTTGTCCGAAAGGCCATGGCCGCGCAGGTCGAGCGGCAGGCAGCGGAAGGCGCGGCCCAGATCGGGCAACTGGAAGACCCAGTCGTCGGCGCTGGAACCAAGACCGTGCAGGAGGATCACCGGCGGGCCTTCGCCCCAGGTTTCGTAGCGCAGGCGGATGTGGTTGGTGGTCAGGTGTGGCATGGGTCAGAAGTCAGAAGTCAGAAGTCAGAAGTCAGAGGTCAGAGGTCAGAGGTCAGTGGTGGGCGGTGGGGAGGAGGGGGAAATGGGAACGGAAGCGCCAATAGGCGGGGTTGGAGGTACGGGTTTGCAAGGCCCATTGACGGATTTCAGCGGCGATGCGGCGGCGCGGTTGGGGGTTGGCGGCGGTGGAGGTGTGGGCAAAGGCGCTGAGCTGGTCGAGCAGGGTGTTGTTGGCGGCGGTGAGGGGGATGGGGCGATAGTGTGCGTAGGGGGTGCGCTGCGAGAAGACGATCATTTCATTGTAAAGTGCGATGGTGGCGCTGAAGCTGCGGTTGCTGTCGGGGAACTGTTGCGGCGGGCCAAATTCGGACTGATGGGCAGTCCAGCGACAGGGATAGAGGGGGTCGTTGGGGTTGTCGCGCATGACGTGGGCGGCAAAGGGCAGCCCGGCGGCGTCGGCGGCGGCAACGCAGGCGCCATGCGACCAATTGTCGCCCAACGAATGCAGGAACAGGCCGAAGGCGGCGATCGAGCCGGCGCTGATGTCGCCGGTGTCTACTGTCTGCGTGGTCGTGACGAAGCAGGGCGTGCTCTCGAAGATATCGGCCACGTTGAGCCAGGTGAAGGTGTGAGTGCCGCTATAGCCGAAGGTAGCGATGCCCTGCAGGCTCGACGTGTCGCCAAAGGCCCACGAACGCAGCGCCTGCAGCTCCGTGGGGCTTTCGTGTGGGAAGTGAAAGAAGATGTTGTACGGCCCGAAGCGGGAGGTGAAGCAAGAGGGACATTCGACCAATGCCAGGCTGCCCATCGTCACCGTGGGCGCGGTGGTCGTTGGCGACGGGCAGAAGGTGCTGGTCACGACGGCGCTGATGGGCGGCGCCTCTGGGAAGCTGCTGGCGGTGAAGCTGTAGATCGGCTGGTCAGTGGGCAGGCGCCCGCTGTCCACCATCTGCGAGTAGATTTGCAGATCGGCCGCGTCCGAGATCGAGAAGCCGGCCGCAATCGCCAGCGCTCCCACTAGATCGAAATGGACGCTGCTCACCTCTGTGTCGCTGTAGACCGCCTGCGGCCCAACGTGCGGGTCGTAGAAGGCGAGCCGTTCCTCATCGAAGGCCAGGCCGAGCGCCGCCCAGAGCAGGCTCAACAAAAGGGCGCTGGTCAGGGCTGCCAGGCCGACACGCTGCGCACGCCAGACAACCAGGCGCAACTGCTGACGGCGGCAGCTCGTCAGGCGCGCCAGCGGCGCTGTTGTGTTGGTGTGCATCAACCGCCTCGCTTCCAATGCGGTTGCAGGCCCAGTACACGCGTGACGGGCACGACGAAGAGGATGCCGGTATCTGGCGCGTCGAAGTCACGCACGATGGCTTCGGTTGCCTGCAGCAGTCTCTCCAGGTCGAAGTCGTCGCTCACGACGACGAAAGCGGTGCGATGATGCACCTCGTTGGTCTCTTCGAGAAAACGCAGCGACGGCAGCAGCGGCATGTCGTCACGCTGCCCGACGGCCAGCTTGAGCCGCTGCAGGCCGACGCTTTCCAGAACGGTCACCCCGGTCACGCCGAGACGTTCCCAGGTTGAGAGGACATCGCGACAGCGATCCAGGTTGGGTAACACAGCGACGACCAGACTAGGCATGACTTGGGTTCTCCTTTGCAAAGGCTTGGCGCAAGAAAAGCGGCGTGACGACCGTCGTGACCAACACGACGATAGTGATGACTGCGAACAGATCCGGTTCGATGATTTGGGCGTTGACGCCCACCGTGGCAACGATCAGGCCGACTTCGCCGCGGCTGATCATGCCCAGGCCAACGCGCCAGGCGGCGCGATTGTCGAAGCCGCCCAACCGTGCGCCCGTCCCGCAGCCGATGATCTTGGAGACGATGGCGACGGCAACGATCACGATGGTGAGCAGCAGGTTTGGCCCGCTGAGCAGATGCGTGTCGGTCTTCAGCCCGATGCTGACGAAGAAGATCGGCACCAGGAAGGCGTAGGTGATGGTGTGCATGCTGCGGTTGATTTCGCCGCGCAGGTGGCTGCGGCTGAAGCCCATACCGGCGATGAAAGCGCCGGTGATGGCGGCCAGGCCGCCGCCCACTTCGGCAGTCCAGGCGAAGATCATCGTCACGACCAGCACCAGGGAGGCCAACGCTTCGCTGACCGGTTGGCGTCTGGCCCAGCCGGCCAGGCGCGGCAGCAGGGTAAATCCGGCGAAGATGGCAACGCCCAGGTAGAGCACCATGCGCAGTAGAACGACGGCAACGCCGGCTAGACCTGCGCTGCTGGCGGTCAGGGCAAGAAAGACGGAGAGCAGCAGGATGACCAGCACGTCGTCCACGACCGCCGCACCCAGGAGGGCGACACCCTCACGGCTGCGCAGCAGGCCCAGTTCGAGCAGGGTCTGTGCGCTGATGCTGACGCTGGTGGCGGTCAGGATGATGCCGACGAAGAAGGCTTCGGCGCCGCGAAAGCCAAAGGGCAGCACCGCGAGCGCACCGAGCGCCAGGGGAAAGATGACACCGCTGACGCCGGCGAACGTGGCGACACGACCGGCTTTGCGCAGGTCATTCAGCTCGACTTCCAGGCCGGCAAGGAACATCAGACAAACGACGCCCAACTCGGCCAGTTCGTAGACGGCTTCGGTCAGCAGGTGCGGTTCGTTGGGGTTGAGCAGGAAGGGCCAGTGCAACAGGTCGAGCAGACTGGGGCCAAGCATGACGCCGACGAGCAGTTCACCGAGCACGGCGGGTTGGCGCAGTCGCACCGCCAGCCACGCGCCAAACTTGGCGGCGGCGATGATCACCGCCAGCGAGAAGACCAGTTGCAGGAAAGGTGACATAACGCTCCTCGTGGGTTGGGGGGCGCAAGGCCGACAGGGTGAATTGCCCAAGTGCAGAAGCCAGACGTTCGCTTGGCTTGAATCGGCTTGGATCGGAAATGATGGGGGCGGCAGGGAGCACTCGACGCCTGCGCCGAACGGCGGGCGCATGATAACCGAAGTCATGGTTCGTGTCAAGTGAATCGCTGTGCGTGGTTTTTTGTCATTCGTTGCGCGGGTGTTATAGTAGGCGACTGGGCTGGAGGCGTCTGGCCCCCCTGCCCCCCAATTTGGGGGAAGCGGCACGACCAGGCAGGCGCGCATGGCGCGTTGTCATTGGAGAATCATGCGTTTTAGAAAACTCGAATTACAGGGCTATAAGTCGTTTGCCAATCGCACCGAGTTTGCTTTTGAGCCGGGGGTCACGGCTATCATTGGTCCCAACGGTTCCGGGAAGTCGAACGTGGCCGATGCGGTGCGGTGGGTGTTGGGCGAACAGAGCTTCAACCTGCTGCGCGGCAAGAAGACCGAAGACATGATCTTTGCGGGCAGCGATCAGCGCCCGCGCCTGGGCATGGCGGAGGTCTGTCTGACGCTGGACAACAGCGACCATTCCCTGCCCCTCGACTTCGGCGAGGTGACGATCAGCCGGCGGGCGTTTCGTTCCGGCGAGAACGAGTATCTGCTCAACGGCAACCGTGTGCGCCTGAAGGAGATTGCCGATCTCTTGGCCCGTTCGGGTCTGGGCCGTCGCACCTACGCCGTCATCGGGCAGGGTTTGGTGGATCAGGTGCTGTCACAGCGGCCCGAAGAACGCCGCGCCCTGTTCGAGGAGGCGGCGGGCATCACGGGGCAGCAGGCCAAGCGCGACGAGGCGCTGCGCCGGCTGGAGGAGACGGGGGTCAACTTGCAGCGCGTGCAGGACCTGGCGCAGGAGATGGCGCCGCGCCTGCGTCATCTGAAGCAGGCCGCCGACAAGGCCAACCAGGCGCGCCAGTTGCAGACCGATCTGCAGGCGCTGCTGCGCACCTGGTACGGCTATCGCTGGCATCGTCTGTTGGGCGAACTGGACAGGGCGCGGCAGGCGGAGCAGGCCGGCGAGGCGGCCTATCAGCAGGCGGCGCAGGGTCTGCGCCAGGAGGAGGCCGATCTACAGACGCTGCGCCAACGCCAGGTGGAGATGCGCCAACGTCTGGGCGATTGGCACCGCGCCGCCAGCGTCCTGCACCGGCAGGCGGAGGCCGTGCAGCGCGAATTGGCCGTCAGTGAGGAGCGCCAGCGTCAGGCGGCGGCGCGGCAGCGCGAGGCTGTGGCCGAAATCGCCCATCTACAGGGGCAGGAGGCCGCCGCCCAGGCGCGCCGGCAGGCCTTGCAGGAGACGGCCGCGGCTCTGGCCACCGAAGCGCAGAGCGGCGCCGAGGTTGTGCGTCGTGCTGAAGGGGCGCTGGAGGCCGAACGGCAGGCCGGTCAGGCGCAGGGAAGGGCGGTGGCGCAGGCGCAGGCGCAGTTGGGGCGGCTGGCCGCCGCTGAACAGGGGTTGCAGGCGCAACTGGCGCAGATTGGCGAGCGTCAGGCTGCGTTGGAGAAGATGCGGCGTGAGCACGTCAGCGCCAGCGAGTCGGCCCAGAAGGCCAGCGCTGCTGCGAGCGAGGCGCTGCAGGCGCTGCGGGCCGAAGAGACAGAGGCGCAGGCGGAAAGCGCCCGCCGGCAGCAATCGCTCGATGAGCAAAACGCCCTGCTGGAGCAGCGCGAGGGCGAGCACCGGCAGTTGGCCGCCGCCCTGGCCGACCTACAGCGTGAGGGCGCCTCGCTGCAGTCTCGTCTGGACGTGCTGACCCGTTTGCACAACGAGGGCGCCGGTCTGGCGGGCGGTGTGCGCGCCGTGTTGGCGGAAGCGGCGTCGCCCCGTTCGCAGTTGCCGCGCGGCATCATGGGCGCTGTTGCCTCCCTCTTGCGCGTTCCCGATCATTTGGAAATGGCGCTGGAAGTTGCGTTGGGCGGCCAACTGCACGACATCGTGGTGGAGACGTGGGAAGTGGCCGAACAGGCGATTGGATTCCTCAAGCGCGGTGGCGGTGGGCGGGCGTCGTTCCTGCCGCTGGACACCATTCGCCCGGCAGAGGTGATCCGGCTGGCGCCGCAGCAGGGCGTCGTGGGCGTTGCTGCTGATCTGGTGGAGGCCGAGCCGCACCTGCGGCGCTTGGTGCAGTATCTCCTGAACCGGATCGTGGTGGTGGAGGATTTGGCGGCGGCGCGGCGCGCCCGGCAGTCAGTGAGCAACGGCCCGCTGCCGACTTTCGTCACGTTGGAGGGCGACCTGGTGCGGCCCGGCGGCAGCGTCAGTGGGGGCAGTCCCGTGCGCAGCCGTCAGGAAGGCTCGGTGTTGGCGCGTGAACGGGAGCGGCGTCAACTGCCGGCGCAGTTGGAGGCGCTGAAGGGGCGCAGCCGTCAGATCGAAGGGCAGTTGCGGCAGGTGGAGGAGCGCCGGCGAGAGGCGCTGGAGGCGCAGCGCCAACTGCGTCGCGCCCAGGAGACGGCGGCGCAGGCGCGCACGGCCCGCCTGGAACGAATGAACCAGGCGCAGCGGGAGCTCGACCTGCGACGCCAGCGCCAGCAGTGGTACGCCGATCTAGCGCGGCAGGCGGGCGAAGATGCGGCAGCCCTGGCGACGCGCCAGGCGGCGGCGCGCCAGGGGTTGCAGGAGAACGCCGAGGCGCAAAACGCCGCACAGAGCGCCCTGGCCGCGGCCCAACAGGCCGTGGCTGCGCTGATGCTGACCGATTTGGAGGATGCCCTGGCGGCGGCGCGGGCGCACGCGGCGATGGCGCAGGCGCGCCTGGCGAGCCATGAGGCGTTGATGCAGCAGGCCCGGCTGGCGTGCAACGAGGCGGCGGCGCAGGTGAGCGCCCGGCAGGCGCGCGCGGCGCAGCAGCAGGCCGAACTGGAACGACTGAGCGCACAGGCGGCAACGGCGGCCAGCCAGGAGGGGGAGTTGGCCGCACAGCTCAAGGCCTATCAGGAGCGCATCGAGCCGGCGGAGGCGGAGCTGGCGCAACTGGAAGCGACGCAGACCGCCGGCGAGATGGCGACGCAGCGGCAACGCCAACAGGTGCGCCAGTTGGAGTTGCAGCTAAACCAGGCGCGGCTGGAGCTGGAGCGGCGTCAGGATGCGCAAGCGCGCCTGCGGCGCGACATCGAGCATGACTTTGGCCTGGTGTCGTTGGAAAGGAACGAAGCGACGCCCGACCAGCCGCCGCTGCCATTAGGCGCGCTGGTCGAAACCTTGCCGGTGGCTGAGGCCTTGCCGGAGGGGCTGGAGAGCGATGTGCAGCGGTTGCGGCAGCAGTTGAGCCGGCTGGGCAACATCAACCCGGACGCCCCCACCGAGTATCAGCAGGAGTTGGCGCGCCAGACGTTCCTGACAGAGCAGGCGGCCGATCTTGAAAAAGCGGCCCATGCGCTGCGCGAGGTGATCGCCGAGCTGGAAAAGGCGATGGAGCGTGAGTTTCGCAAGACGTTTCGGGCCGTGGCCGAGCAGTTCAAGGAGTATTTCAGTATGTTGTTTGGCGGCGGCAGCGCTCGCCTAAGCCTGACCGATGGCGAGAGTCTGGCGACGACCGGCATCGAAATCATTGCGCGGCCGCCCGGTAAGCGGCCGCAGAGCCTGGCGCTGCTGTCGGGCGGCGAGCGCGCCCTGACCGCCGCAGCGTTGATCTTCAGCGTGCTCAGCGTCAATCCGCCGCCCTTTTGCATCCTGGATGAGGTGGATGCTGCGCTGGACGAGGCGAACGTGGGGCGTTTTCGCGATGCGCTCAGCCGCCTGGCCGCCGAGACTCAGTTCATCGTCATTACCCACAACCGGGGCACGGTGGAAGCGGCCCAGGCCATCTACGGTGTTTCGATGGGCGCCGACAATGCGTCGCAGGTGCTTTCGCTGCGCCTCGAAGAAGCGTCCCAGGCGACGTCACAACAGGCGCCGGCGTGACCTCGCAAACGGCGCTGTTTGGCGCTTTCTGCGTGCTGATGTGGGCCAGCAGCTTCACGCTGTCCAAGCTGGCGCTGGCGACTCTCGATCCGTGGAATCTGGCTTTTTGGCGCTGGCTGTGGGCCACGGTCTTCTTTGCGCTCTATCTGCCACTGAGCGGGCAATGGAGCGAGACGGTGCAGGCGTGGCGTCGTACAGGCTGGCGCCTGGCCTGGCTGGGGCTGATTGGCGTCAGCCTGCTCTATGCGCTGCAAAACGTGGGCTTGACGCGCACCACGGCGATCAACAGCAGCCTGATCATGAACTCGATCGGCCTGTTCACCGCCATCTTGGGCGTCGTCTGGTTGGGTGAACGCCCTGGACGGCGCATTGTTGGCGGGCTGGCGCTGGCCTTCAGCGGTGTGGTGATTGTGGTTGGCCAGGGCGCGCTGTTCAGCGTCGGCGCCAGCACATTCTCCGGCGATCTGCTGACACTGGCGGCAGCGCTTTGTGCGGCGCTCTACTCGATCCTGGGCAAGCCGATCGTGGCGCACACCCCGCCCGCAGTCGTGGCCGGCCTGGCGGCCGGCTTTGGCGCGCTCTTCCTGCTGCCCTGGGCGCTTTGGCAGGGATTGACGCTGCCGCACGGCATCCGCGAATGGGCGCTGCTGTTGATTCTGGGCGTCGGCAGCGGCGCGCTGGCCAATCTGGCCTGGTGGCAGGTCTTGCGCAGCACCGATGCCAGCCGGGCCGGCTTGATGCTGTTCCTCATTCCGGTTTTTGGCAGCCTGGTGGCCGTGGCGGCGCTGGGCGAAACCCTGACCTGGCAGACGATCGCTGGCGCGGTCTGTGTGCTTGGCGGCCTGCGACTGGCGCGTGTTTGACGACCCGACGCGTCCAGACCCTGATTCCTGACTTGAGTTGCCTCTAACGCAGGCGGTGAGCGCTGCCATGCCCGCTGGCCGGCGTACGCTTCTCCAAATAACGCACCAGCAGCGCCAGTCCGATCGTCATGATCAGGTAGAGATAGGCGGTGACGTTGTATGTTTCGAAAAAACGGAAGGTACTGGCCGAATAGACCTTGCCGAGTAGAGTGATGTCCTGCACGCCAAAGACCGAGACGAGCGATGAGTCTTTCAGCATGGCGATGAAGTCGTTGCCCAGCGGGGGCAAGACGCGCCGCACGGCCTGGGGCAGGATGATGTAGCGCATCGTTTGCCAGGCGGACATTCCCAGGCTGCGCGCCGCTTCGACCTGTCCGCGTTCGATGGATTCGATGCCGGCGCGAAAGATCTCAGAAATGAAGGCGCTGTAGCCGATGGTGAGGGCGATGATGCAGCGCACCGTGAAGTTCAGATCGCGCAAGCTCAGCGTTGCCAGCGGATCGGCCAGGAAGGAAAGCCCAAGCATCTGCAGGGCGCGCCCGGCGGCGTTGATCACATCCACCAGACCCGGTGCGCCGACGAAGGCGATGTAGTACAGAATCACCAACATCGGCACGCCGCGCACGATCTCCACGTAGAAGGACGCGATCTCGCGCATCCACCGCGGCCGGGAGACACGCGCCAATCCCACCAGCAGGCCAAGCGCCAGCGACAAGCTGAAGGCGATCAGCGAGACGTAAAGCGTGACCCACACGCCGGAGACGAGGGCGTCGAAGATGACGCGATAGTTCTGATCGGCGATGATCCTGACCAGGATCAGCAGACCGATCAACATGACCGCCAGCAGCCAATAGGGAATCTGGCGCAGGCGTGCACCCCACGACGGGCGCGTTGTCTCTGTCATGTCTCCCCCTTTTGCCGGAAGACGCAGACTTCCGAGGCCTGCGGGGCCTCGGAAGTCAGGTGGAGCGCGTTACTTGCCGGTTGTGCTGTACAGGAAGAACCAGCGCGTGCTCAGGTAGTCGAGGAAACCATCCTGCGCGAGGCTGTTGATCGCTTGATCGAAGGGGGGGCGCAGGTCGGACTTGGGGGTGAAGATGAAGCCGAAGTCTTCACCGGCGAGGGGGTCACCGATGAGCTTGAGTTTGTCGGAGTTGGCGCCGATGTAGCCGCGGCTGGAGGCTTTGTCCATGAGGACCATGTCCACATCACCCTTGAGGAGGGCCTGGACCGAGGCGCCGAAGGTTTCGAAGAGGATGATGCGGGGGTCGCTCTCATCGCCGTCGAGCACGTTGTAGACGGCGGCGTAGAAGTTGGTGGTGCCGGTCTGCGAGCCGATGAGGAGCTTGGGATCAGCTTTGAACTCGGCAGGGGTGCTGAAACGGGTCTCGTCAGCGCGCACCAGCATGAACTGTTCGGAGCGCATGTAGGGGACGGAGAAGTCCACCTCTTTGGCGCGCTCTTCGGTGATGGTGATGCCGTCCATGCCGACGTCGAACTGACCGTCCTTGACGGCGGTAATCATGGCGTCCCAGGAGGTGACTTGCCAGTCCACCACGCAGTTGAGGCGCCGGCAGATCTCGTTGACGGCGTCATACTCCCAACCAACCGCCTTGCCGGTCTTGGGGTCAATGAAGTTCAACGGCGTGTAGTCGTTGGCCGTCACCGCCTTGACCTTGCGCCCCTTGAGGTCGGGCAGTTGATGATAAACGTCGTTGCCGGCGGGGTCGGCGAGGAAGAACCAGCGCGCGCTCAGATAGTCGAAGAAACCATCGGCCTTGAGCGCCATAATCGCTTGATCGAAGGGGGCGCGCAGGTCGGACTTGGGGGTGAAGATGAAGCCGAAGTCTTCACCGGCGAGGGGGTCACCGATGAGCTTGAGTTTGTCGGAGTTGGCGCCGATGTAGCCGCGGCTGGAGGCTTTGTCCATGAGGACCATGTCCACATCACCCTTGAGGAGGGCCTGGACCGAGGCGCCGAAGGTTTCGAAGAGGATGATGCGGGGGTCGCTCTCATCGCCGTCGAGCACGTTGTAGACGGCGGCGTAGAAGTTGGTGGTGCCGGTCTGCGAGCCGATGAGGAGCTTGGGATCAGCTTTGAACTCGGCAGGGGTGCTGAAACGGGTCTCGTCAGCGCGCACCAGCATGAACTGTTCGGAGCGCATGTAGGGGACGGAGAAGTCCACCTCTTTGGCGCGCTCTTCGGTGATGGTGATGCCGTCCATGCCGACGTCGAACTGACCGTCCTTGACGGCGGTAATCATGGCGTCCCAGGAGGTGACTTGCCAGTCCACCACGCAGTTGAGGCGCCGGCAGATCTCGTTGACGGCGTCATACTCCCAACCAACCGCCTTGCCGGTCTTGGGGTCAATGAAGTTCAACGGCGTGTAGTCGTTGGCCGTCACCGCCTTGACCTTGCGCCC
>CAZOLV010000093.1:0-4210 GCA_964580725.1 uncultured Anaerolineae bacterium
GCCGGGCGATGAATCGTCCGGTTACGGCGCAAACCCCGTGAACGGGGCTTGTCGCCGAACCCTGTGCGTGCCAGGAAAATGTTCATTTTGTGCATAGAAAGCGGTCTCTGGCGCATTTTCGGAGCGGATGAAATGCCAGATAATTTTGGAAAAGTGGAACAATCGCCCGTTTGCGCCGGATGAATTTTGACGCTGAATGTAGTAGTTTCCGGCTCCTTCTGTCCATGTCCAGGAGGTACTACTGGCGTTTGTACACAACGGAGACGCTGCTAACGTCACCGGTGTTGGCGCGGGCCACAGCGGCCCCACGTCCCAGGTTGAAAAACTCGTCCAGTTCGTCTTGCAGGGCGCGTTTGACCAGATTGAGCAAGAAGAAGATCACGATCACGAACCGCAAACAGCGCTGGCGGGTGAAATCCTTGGCCGACTGCCGATGCCGTGCCAGACAATCGCGATCCGTCAAGCGCTGGCGTAAGGCCGTGAGTAATTCGGTGCAAAGCACCGCGGTAGGTTCGGGCATTTGGCGCCTCCTGATTGGGTTGCAGGAAGCATACCAGAACATTCGCCCTCAGCCCAATGCTAACTTAATGACATTGATGTTCTCCTGTGTCCCTGTGTCCCAATGGCGCGCCCCTTGCCAACGGAAAGGCGCCGCCCGATGATAGCACCGGTTTGCGGTGTGAGAGGAGTTGCGCGTTGCTGAGAATGGGACTGCGACGGCGAGGGTCACACCCAGTGATAGCCCAGCCGGCGCCAGAGTTGTCCCAGGCGGACCAGTTTTTGAGACGATTGCAGGCTGTACAGGCCAGGCAGGGGTTGTCCAATGCACTGGCGCCGCCTGCGCTGGGAGGGACGATATGATCAATCTCGAAAGCTGTTACGGACAATTCCTCAGGAGAGCGGCAATAGGCACACGCATTGAGCCAGAGGCACAAAATGCTCATGACGGTAAACGAGACCGTCAACACATCGCTTTCCTCACTCAACAAGTTGGTATGGTGTCGCCGAGCTCAGCGCTAACCACCAGCCGTCAGTTTCATAGGCTTACTCGGTTGCGCAGCACCGACAATCGGCGCGACTTGCAGCTTGAATTCCACTTTGACGGTCTCAAAGGGGAACTCGACACGACCATCCGTCGTGCGATCCAGCAAACCCGCCTTGAGCAAAGCCGTAATATCACCGTGAACAGCCTTGACGTCGCGCCCGACGCGGCGAGCCGCCTCGCGAATCGAAATGGGGCCTGCACCACACATCGCCGTGAGCAGAGGAGACCGACCGAATGAATTCGGGGCTGAGGGGCCTCGGCGAGGCTTCGAGTGAGCTCAGCCGAACTCTCGGTCGAGCCGCCGGCCTGCGCCGGCCGGTATTGGGTGGGGCGTGACTCGCCCCACCACACGCGTCCACGCAGGTGGACGCCCGGCCGCAGGCCCCTCAGGTGCGGTTTCAACCGCTCTCTACTCCACCTCTCTGACCCAAATGCGCAGGCCGCGGGCGATGGTGAGCGGTGGGGTCGGGCGGCGCACGGTGATCTGCTGGAAATCGCGCACGGTGCGTGGCAGCAGGCGATACCCATCGCTGAAGGGAGCCTTGCTGCCGTACTGGCTGACGACCCCGGTCACGACCCAAAACTGCCCACGCCGCGCCGGTGGGCGCTTGAACGCCGCCGAGGAGGAGACGAACACGCGCGCCTGCCCGCTGCCGTCGTCCAGCCAGAGCGCGCCGGCGCCCAACTGTACTACCTGCCCGCTGACCCGCACCAGCACCCCTTCCCAGGCCTCGCCCACGGCGCCGGTGCGCAGGGGCAGCGCCGCCAACGGCGCGCCAGCGCCCAGCCGTACGATGTCGCCGGGGCCGCTTACCCGCAGCTTCGTCTCCCCACGCTCGCTGCTCAAGCGCCCACTGACCTGCACCCGTTCGCCCAATGCCGGCTGCGGGTAGACAGCGCGCCCGCTCAGCTCGACCCGAACGCCGTAACGACCCGCCTGCAAGTAAAACGCATCGTCATCGGGACCGCCGAGCGGCGCCGTGACCTGACCGCTGATGACGACGCGACTACCGAGTGGTAGGGTGCGCAGGGCGCTCCAGTTGTCCAAAAGCATGATGGGCGCAGGGGTGGGCGTGGGCGTGCGCGCCGTCGCTTTCGGCGTGGACGTGGGCGTCGCCGTACCGGGCAGGTTGGGCAACTTGATCGTGACCGCCATATCGTTGACCCACACTCCGCCGCCGTTCAGCGTGCGCGCCCAGGTGCGATCATCCCCTGGGCTGTCGGCAAAGTGCAGTTCATCAATCGCCTGACCCTGTGGATCGAGCAGACGAATCCAGTCGCCCGTATCGTTCAAACTGACGCCGGTTTCACTGCGGAAGAAGACCGTGTACTGACCCGGCGCCAGCCACTCGCTCAATTCATTGCGCCAGACGCTCGCCTGTGCGCCGGCGGGCGCTTGATCGGTCAGTTGCCAGTCGAGCAGATTGACCGGCCGCACGCCGATGTTCACAATCTCGATCCATTCGTCGTCGGTGTCGCTGACGCCGTCATGGTTCCAGTCGGCCTGCGGGGCCACCATCAGCTCGTTCAAGCGCAGGCGCGGCGGGGGCAGCGGCCCTTCGACGAACAACGGGCTGGCCGCCGCCACATCGCCGTCGAGCTGAATGGCCCTGGCCCACAGCGCACTGCCCGGCGTGACCGGCTGCGTCACCGCCCAGCGG
Organism: uncultured Anaerolineae bacterium; assembly: GCA_964580725.1. GTDB lineage: Bacteria > Chloroflexota > Anaerolineae > SSC4 > Amarolineaceae > Amarolinea. The sequence goes on from CAZOLV010000093.1 coordinate 2,707, forward strand.
GTTGGTCCCGCCGTCGTCGTTTGCGCCACGATGCGGTCGCCGTCGAGCAGCTCAAGCAAGGCGCTCTCAGCGTCGGCGTAATGCACCGTCAGGTCGGCGGGCGCCAGGCTGGACAACAGCCCGCCTGACCATCGTGCGCCCGCTTGCAGCGCCAGCCCCAGATCAGGATCGGTGGTCAGCCAGGTGCGGCCGCTGCGCAGGGCGTCGAGTAGATGCGCCTGATCGGCTTGCTGCACCAGGACTCCCATGCGCCACGGCTCGTTGGGCGACCAGGACAGCGGCGCCAGGCCCTTGCGCTGGCCGCTGACCCAGGCCTGTGCAATGGCCAGCCGCTCGGCCTGCGCTTTGCCCATGTCATCGGCGGCGGTTTCCAGCAGCGAGACCAGGTTCAAGGCCAGGCCGGTATGGCTGCTCCACGCCGCGACCGGCGCGCTGACCAGCGTGTTGGGATGGGCCGCGGCCCAGGCCCAGAGATCGGCGCCGTCGGGCAGTGTCTCCACGCCGGTCAGATTGAGTTCGGCGGTTGCCAGGCCGGTGAGTGTCAGTAGCCCGGCGGCGTTGGCGGCCGCGCTGCGCGTCTGCTGCCAACGTGCGTCCGTGAGCGCCGTCAGCGGGTCGTTCAATGTCAGGAAGTGCAGGCCAGCCGCCTGACCACGCGCCAGAACATAGGCCGGGCTGCCCTCGCCTTCGCCAAAGCCAGATTGCACCAGCAGCCCGCCCCACAAGCCCTGCCAGCCGTTGGGCAGCGCCCAGGGCGTAGGAACGACGCCGGGCGCCGGCCACGGCTCCACCCAACCGGGGCTGGGCAGCGCCGTGCGGAAATCGGCGTCCAGATCGTTGCTGTCGGCGCCGCCCACACGCTGCAGCGAGTAGGGTTCCGCCGCAACCGCTCGGCCCACCAACCCCAGACCGGCGGCGTCGCCATCGTCGAAGGCGATCGCATCCACGATGCTGTCATCGGGGCCAAGCAGCAGCACCTCGTCACCGGTGTTGGCCAGCGTCCAGCTACCGTGACCCCAATCGCCGTCCGCTGCGAGATTAGGGATTTGGGGGGTGTCCGGGTAATCGGCGCCGCTGACGCGCGTCTCGAAATCGGGCCAGGCGCCGAAACGGGCATGGTAGGCGGCGGCGTTCTTGGCAATCACCACCGCCTGTCCCGGCGCCAATAACACGCCGGCTGGCAAGCGGTACATGCCCTCGCTGCCGCCGCGCGTCTCCTCGTCGCCCACTCGATAGAAACCGAGATCGAGCGGCCCGGCGTCGGCGTTGAACAACTCGATGAACTCGTCCCCTTCCGTGTCTGCGGTCAGGCCATCGTAGAGCACTTCACCCACGCGCAGCAGACCCGGCGTGCCCTGCGGCGTCGGCGTGGCGGTGGGTGTGGCGGTGCGCGTCGGCGTGGGTGTACGCGTCGGCGTGGCAGTCGGCGCAATGCAATCGCTGTCAGAACAGTTGCTGCGGCCAGGGGAGGGCGGGGCGCTTTCGCTCCAATCGTTGCTGCCGT
>CAZOLV010000093.1:4310-7272 GCA_964580725.1 uncultured Anaerolineae bacterium
GCGTCGCCGTGACGGTTGGCGTGACCGAGGCGGTTGGCGTCGCCGTGACGGTGGGCGTAACACAGCCCGGCGCGGCGCAGTTGCTGCGGCCAGGGGAGGGCGGGGCGCTTTCGCTCCAATCGTTGCTGCCGTCGGGCAGGGCACTCCAGGCCTGATCGTCGTGGGCGCTGGTGTAGCTGACCGCTTGCAGCGGCGCGCCGCCTGGCGCCAGCAGGCGCACCTCATCCCCACCGCTGTTGTTGAGCGCAAGGCCGGTCTGGCTGCGGAAGAAGACCAGGAAGCCGTGGGCGGGCAACAGCGCATCCGGCGGCAGGGTGAAGGGCGTCGAGCCGCCGTCGCCGATGTCGTCCAGTTGCAGGCCGCCCACCGTGATGGCCGTTGCGCCGGCGTTGAACAGTTCGATGTATTCGTCGTTTTCGTCCAACACGCCATCGCCGTTCCAATCCACGGTTTCGGGTGCGGGCAGGAACTCGTTGAGCCGCACCAACGCCCAGGCCGGGTCGGGCGTCGGCGTCGCCGTGACGGTTGGCGTGACCGAGGCGGTTGGCGTCGCCGTGACGGTGGGAGGTGTCAGTGCAGGACCACGGCCGGGAGAAGGTGCGCTGTCGTCGAACCAGTCGGCAGCGGTGTCGGTATCCACAGTTGGGTCGCGCCGCGCCAGGCTGTGACCGGGAGGCGCGCCTGGAATGGGCGGATCGAAAACGCTGTGGTTGTCACCCCAGGAGAGGGCGTCCACCAGCCGGCCGGCCCCGTCGAAGAGGCGCAGCAGATCGCCCGTGTTGCCCAGGCCGTTGCCGATCTGGCCGTCGGCGATGCCGACGACGGGTGCGGTGACGGCGGGGTAGTGCGTCAGAAAATCGGCCGGGCTGGCGGCCAGAATCACGAAGGCGGTTGGCGTCAGCGTCAGATTTGGCAGAAGGTCGGTGGCGAGGTTGTCGGCCAGCGACCAGCCGGCCAGCCGCACGACCGTATCGCTGTTGTTGTGCAGCTCGATCCATTCCCAGGCGCTGTCGCTGCCCGGTTCGATGCTGTCGTACTCGACCTCGGTGATGAGAACGGCGGCGGCGGGCAGGGCGGTGGGCGTTGCTTGCGGCTCGTCGTCCCAGAAGTTGAAATCGCTGAACTCGCCGCCGTGGGTTGGGCCGATGGCGATCCAGTTCGGGTCCATCACCACGCCCCCGGCGCCCGCCGCGGCGCCGCTGGAGGTGAGGCCGCTTGGATCAATTTCGACGACGTGATAGTAGGAAAATTCGGCCAGCGCCAGGGGCAGTTCCAGGCGGAATGTGCCGTCAGGCTGCGTCAGGCCGTTGAAGAGCCAGCGGTCCCAGGCGTTGGCGTGTGCGCCTGCCCACAGTTGCACGGTGACGCCGCCCAGCGGCCAACTGAAGTCGCCCGGCTGGCCGCGGTAGACGGCGCCGCTGACGATGACGGGGCCGAAAGTTGGGGTGTTGCTGGCGCCAGGCGAAGGGGACACTGAATTGACCCAGTTGTTGCTGCCGTCGGGCAAGGCGCTCCATGCCTGGTCGTCGTCGGCGGTCGTATAGTGAACCGACTGCGCCTCCTGGCCGTCGGGGGTGAGCAGGCGTACATCATCCCCGCCGCTGTTGTTGAGCGCAATGCCGGTCTGGCTACGGAAGAAGATCAGGAAGCCGTGGGCGGGCAGCGTGACGCCGGCGGGCAGGGGGTAGGGCGTCGAGCCGCCGCCGGCGCTGTCGTCGAGAAGCCAGCCGTCCAGCTCGATATCCACAGCGCCCAGGTTGAACAATTCGATGTACTCGTCGTTTTCGTCGAGTGTACCGTCACCGTTCCAATCCACATTTTCCGGCGCCGGTAAGAACTCGTTGAGGCGCGCCATCTGCCAGACAGGATTGGGTGTCGAGGTCGCCGTTGCCGTGGGCGTGGGCAGCGTCTGACTGGCCGAGTTGAGCTGGCGCGGCGTCCCGTTGAGGGGGTTGCCGTTGGCATCCAGACCGTTGCGCGCCAGGTGATTGTTGCTGGCCCAGTTGCTGTCATCGTCGGGTTGGGCGGCGGTCACACGTTCCATGCTGTCGTAAGCGGGCGCGCCGCTGCCAGCCGCCCAGGCGCCGCCATTGACGTTGGCGGTATCAACGATCTCGCCCGCCGGGCCGAAAAGGGTCAGGGTTTCGCCGCTGTTGTTCAGATTGCCGCTGTAGATCGAATCGGCCGGGATGTCGCTAACAGTATTGTCATCGTCCCGTTCGAGCAGGAAGTATGCGCCGGGCGCCAGGACGCCGCCGAGCGAGATGGCAATATCGCCGCCATCGCTCAGCAGCCAGCCGGTCAGATTGATGGGCGCAGCGCCTGGATTGAACAGCTCCAGCCATTCATCGCTGCTGCTGGCGGCTGTCCCGCCCCAGGCCACTTCGTTGATGACGACGGCGCGCGGCGCGACGGGCGGCGGACTGTTCGTTGCCGTTGGCGTCGGGCCGACGGTGGCTGTGGGGGTCGCCGTGGCGGGCTGATTGGGGCCGCCTGGCGAAGGCGGATAGGCGTCGGTCCAAACTGAGCCGCCATCCACCGTTTTGCTGAATGACCAATCCGCGTTGGGGTCGGCAAACCAGAAGTCTTCCACCTGGCCGCCGTCAGGCGCCAGCAGGCGCACTTGTTCACTGCCGGTGTTGTTGAGCGCCACGCCCGTCTCGCTGCGGAAGAAGAGGGCAAACCCGCCCGGCTCGATGACGCGCCCGGCCGGGATTGTATACGGCGCCGTGCCGCCGTTGGCCAGATCGTCTAGCTGCCAGCCGCCCAAATCAACCGGCGCGCCGCCGGCGTTGTACAACTCGATCCATTCGTCGTTCTGATCGGGCGTCCCGTCCCCGTTCCAGTCAATCGCATACGGCGCCGGCAGCACTTCATTGAGCGAAATGGGCGGCAGCAGCGTCGCGGTTGGCGTCGGCGTTGCAGTTGCACCGATTGTGGGCGTCGGCGTCGGCGTGGCAAG
>CAZOLV010000093.1:7372-21273 GCA_964580725.1 uncultured Anaerolineae bacterium
GCCGGTCGGCGTCGGCGTCGCGGTTGCAGCGGTGGTGGGCGTTGGTGTGGGCGTGGCCAGGCTGCCGTCCCAACCGGGGGCGGGCGGGAAGCGGTCGGTCCAGTCGGCGGCGGTGTTGGTATCGTACCCCGCCGCGATGCGTTCGCTGGCATGTCCTGCCGCCACGACCGGCACGGGCGGATCGAGCACAGTTGCATCGCTGCCCCAGGACAGCCCGTCAACCGGCAGCCCACCAGGGTCGCTGAGCAGCAGGCGGTCGCCCCCGTTGCCCAGGCCGTTGCCGATTGCATTGTTCAGAAACACGACCGGCGCCGGCACGACCGGGTAGTTGACGTGAAACAACGGGCTGGCCGCCACGATGGCGAAGCCGTGACCGGCCAGCGTCACATCGGGGATCACGTCCTGGCTGCTGTTGTCGCCGATGCGCCAGCCGCTCAGCGTCACAGGCGACGATCCGACGTTGTACAGCTCGAACCATTCGTAGTCGCTGTCGCTGCCAGACTGCACCGTGTCGTACTCCACCTCGTTGATCACGATGACCGGCGGTGTTCCCGTCGGCGTGGCGGTCGCATCCGTGGTCGGCGTGGGTGTCGGCGTGGCAAGGCCGGTTGGCGTGGGGGTTGCAGTCGTATCGGATGTGGGCGTCGGCGTGGCAAGGCCGGTCGGCGTCGGCGTCGCGGTTGCAGCGGTGGTGGGCGTTGGTGTGGGCGTGACGGGGCCGGTTGGCGTCGGTGTCGCGGTTGCAGCGGTGGTGGGCGTTGGTGTGGGCGTGACGGGGCCGGTTGGCGTGGGGGTGGGGGCAGGTTGGTAGACCGAATTGGGCTGGCGCGGCGTCCCGTTGAGCGGTTGGCCGTTGGCGTCGAGGCCATTGCGCGTGACACCGTTGTTGGCGGCCCAGTTGCTATCATGATCGGGTGCGGCGGGGTCAATGCGTTCCATGGAAAAATAGCCGGGCGATCCAGAGCCGGCCGGCCAGGCGCCGCCGTCGGCATTGGCAGTATCAATCAGGACGCCGCCCGGCGCCCGCAGATGAAGCGTTGCGCCGCTGTTGAGCAGGTCGCCGGTGTAGATCAGATCGGCCGGGATGTCGCTGACGGTGTTGTCGTCGGTGCGTTCGAGCAGATAGAAGCTGTAGGGGGCCAGAACGCCGGTCAGGGCGATGTTGATGCGCCCATCGGTCGAGGTCAGCGTCCAGCCGGCGAGGTCTTGCGCGGCGTCGGTCGTGTTGTGCAGTTCCATCCATTCATCGGCGCTGTTGGCCGCCGTACCGCCCCAGGCAATTTCGTTGATGACGATCGCATCGACGAGCGGCGACAGGGTGGAGATGTCGCTGGAACGGGCCGGGCCTGCGGACAGGTTGGAGATGGCGGCAGCCAGGCAGAGCAGGGCGAGCAGTGAAGCATGAGATGAACGCCGCATACGGGCCAATCCTCCTGGCGTCGAGCTCTGGGGGTATCATTTCAATCAGTGGGGGAGACCTGGAAAACCTGACAGGTCTTAGTGGGGGAGACCTGTCAGGTTCTGGAAAATCTGACAGGTCTTTGCGCGCATGACAGGAGGTTCACTCTGGTGTGTCAGCTTGGCCCGTAAGCTACAAAAGTGGGAACGCTGTCTGGTCTGGCGCGCACGCTGAGCGATCAAGGGTGGCTACTGTGAGAGGCCGGATTGGCCCGGCGTTCTCAATGGGTTGTATAACGCCGCTGTCGAGGGCGTTTTCGCGCTGATTGGAGGGTGGTTGGGGCGGCTGTCCGAACTCTTGACGAGTCAAGCGGGGTAGACGAGACGAAAACGTTCGCAGACGAGCGGCATGTCAGGCGCCGGGCTGCGACCGATCAGGGGTAGAGTGCGAGCGAAGTAGCCGTGGTGTGCGCGACGCCAGTGGGCGAGCGAGCGGTCGCCTTCGCCTTCTTCCCAGGCAAAGCGAGCATCTACCTGATCGAAGGGGCAGATGGTCACCTCGGTCGTCTCGACGATGCAAACGGGAGCGCCGTCGCCCGCCAGCACCACGGTGAAAAGTCCGGCGGGCGGCAGCGGGTCGTTGGCGGCCTCCCATTCCCACAATGCTGAACAGGTGGCTGTCTTGACGCCGCTGACCACCAGCGAGGCCAGTTCGTCGGCCAACTGCGGATTGTCACCGAACGATTCAGCGACATAGGCGGCGTGCTGAGCGGCGGCTGTCGCCGGTAATGTCGCCAGATAGGTGCGCCAGAAGGCCTCGACGGCGGGCATAGATATTCTGCTCTCTCCGGTGACGGTCATGCAGCGTCACTTGCCGGGGCTGGCGGCGGCAGTTGTGCGCGCCAGGCGACGATCTGCTCGGTATGTTCGTCATCGTGCTCGTATGTGTTGGCGGCGATGATCTGCGCCAGGCTGTTGTTGCCCAGGCGTCTCGCCAGATCAGCCTCGCGCAGACTCTCCAGACGCAGATAGACCTGTTCGTAGACGCCGTCGAAATCTTCCAATACCAGATCGAGCGGGCGATCTTTTTGCTGCGCGTAAATCTGGGCGTTGATGCCGTTCACATCGCGTATGTCCCACTGCGGCTTTTGCTGGCGCGCAATCTGGAAGAGCACGCGCGCCAGGCGCGCTTGCCAGGCCGCAACGTGTGCCAGGATGTCCTTCACCGACCAGCCCCCCATCATCGCACTGGGCGCTTCCATCTGTTCCGGGGTCAGCCCATCCAACGCCGCTTCCAGCCGCTCCCGGCTGGCTTCCGTTCGTTCTAGAATATCTGCAACCTGTGACATCTTTCGCGATACGCTCCTTGTCCTATCAGTTTACAGTTTACAGCAGGTAACTGCCTGGTTCATAAGGGGATCCCGTGCTTGACGATGTTCTGGTAAAATAAGGTCCGGTGATACTGATTCTTTCTCCAAACCTGGACATCCTTCGGGATAGGAGAAATACAAACGCCGTATGTCAACGCACAGTCGGAGGCGAGCCCACTGAGCTGCCACTAAAGCTCAGGCGAGTATTCCTTGACGATGATCAAGATGTCAATCGGCTTATTCGTTTGCGTTAGCACTGACGTTGACATGGGCGTTCAAGGTCCTAGTCTTCGATCTCGATGTGACTCAGATCATCGGCGGGCTGTGGGAATTGCAGGTTCATGCCCTCCAATGTCTGGCGCACGATGCGTGCGACGATGTAGTTGCGATACCACTTCTTGTTGGCAGGAACGACATACCACGGAGCCTCGGCGGTCGTACACAGGTTCAGAGCATCCTCGTAAGCGTTCTGATACTGATCCCACAAGGCTCGTTCCTTGAGATCTCCAACGGAGAACTTCCACTGCTTATCGGGCGTTTCCAGACGCGCCAGCAGACGTTCCTTCTGCTCCGCTTTGGAGATGTGCAGGAAGAACTTCAGAATGACGGTTCCATTGGCTGCCAGCAGTTGCTCGAAATGGTTGATCTGCTCGTAGCGCCGGCTCCACACCTCTTTGGGCACGAGGTCATGCACACGCACCACCAGCACATCCTCGTAGTGCGAACGGTTGAAAACGGCGATCATCCCTTTGCCCGGCGTCACCTTGTGCACTCGCCAGAGAAAATCGTGCGCCAGTTCCTCGGCGCTGGGCACCTTGAACGGGCATACGATTACCCCCTGGGGGTTCATGGCCCCACAGACGTGCTCGATCGTGCCGTCTTTGCCGCCGGTATCCATGGCCTGCAACACGATCAACAGCGAACGCTTGTGTTCGGCGTAAAACATCTCCTGCAAGACGCGGATGCGCAGCATATCCTTGCGTAGTTGCCTCTGCACGCCCTTCTTGTCCTTGAAATCGCCGGTGTCGTCCGGGTCGAAATCGCGCAAGCTGATCGGCTTGCCTGATCGAAGGCGATACTTGTCCATCTGAGTCTCGATTCCTTTCTTTTTCTTTCCTGCGCTTTCGTCATTCATTGCTGCTGGCTCCTGCCGGGCGCCCGACTTCATGCCGCCAGTTGGGTGTGATAGGCCGCCGCGGCAACCGTCACACCGACGAGGGCCAGAGCCGCGGTGGGGCCAGCAGGAGCGAGCGGTTTAGGCGCAGGTTGGCCAGAACGTTGTGCTTCGATCTGTTGTTGTTGCTCATTGGCGCGCGCAGCAATGCCAATCGCCACGATGGCCGGAAGAGAGGCGCAAAACACGCACATGGGACACCTCGTTACAAGAATGGCTGTATTGTACAGGCAAAGCCAGACAGCGTCAACAAAAACCGCCTGCGCCCAGGTACCCGTCCAGACCCGCTGCACTTGCCCGGTTTCCAAACGATTTGACAAATCGCCCGCAGTTGGATACACTTGCGCCCATGTCGCAGCGGATTCTTGGTTCGTGGAAATTTACCTGCTCGTGTCGTACGCGGGCGTGTACCGGCTGTTGCCGGGCACCCCGCGATCTTCGTGTGCGAGCGGTGAGTCGCCTGGATTGAAGGATCAGCGCGCGTCGTAAAACTCAGAGAAGGCGGCCGGACGGGTAGCTGCATTGAGCAGTCGCCCGCCTGGCCTTGAGATGGGGACTCATCCTGGGGCCTGCTGGCCCGCTGAGTCCCTTTTTTGTTTGCAGAAAATTTCTTTGAATCAAGGAGTGTATCAGATGTCGAACATTGCGAACAACGTTACCGATTTGATCGGTCGAACTCCCCTTTTGCGCCTGCACCGGGTGACCGAGGGCGCGCCGGCCGAAGTGTTGGTCAAACTGGAGTTTTCCAACCCTGGCGCCAGCGTCAAGGACCGCATTGCTATGAGCATGATCGAGGCTGCTGAGGCGGCGGGCACAATTGGGCCAGACACCGTGCTGCTGGAACCGACCAGCGGCAACACCGGCATCGGCCTGGCGCTGGTGGCGGCAGCCAAAGGCTACCGCTGCTTGCTCGTCATGCCCGATACGATGAGCCTGGAGCGGCGCAAGCTGTTGCGTGCCTTCGGCGCCGAGCTGATCCTGACGCCAGGCGCCGAAGGTATGTCCGGCGCCATTCGCAGGGCGCAGGAGGTTCTCGCCTCCGATGCGCGCTACCTGATGCTGCAACAGTTCGATAACCCCGCCAACCCGGCTATCCATCGTCGCACCACTGCCGAGGAAATCTGGCGCGACACCGATGGCCAGCTCGACATTTTCGTGGCGGGCATTGGCACCGGCGGCACGTTGACCGGCGTTGGACAGGCGTTGAAGCCTCGCCTGCCCAATCTCAAGCTGATTGCCGTGGAGCCGGACGCATCGCCGGTGCTCTCCGGCGGATCGCCCGGCAGCCACAAGATTCAGGGCATCGGCGCCGGTTTCGTGCCGCGCGTGCTCGACGTCAGCTTGATTGACGAAGTCGTGCGCGTGACGAACGACGAGGCGCTCATCATGGCGCGGCGTCTGCCGCGCGAGGAGGGGCTGCTGGTTGGCATCAGCTCCGGCGCCTCTGTGCACGCCGCCGTCAAGCTGGCGCAGCGTCCTGAAAACGCCGGCAAGCGCATCCTGGCCATCGTCGCCTCCTATGGCGAACGCTATCTCAGTTCGGTCTTGTACGCGGATCTACAGTAGGGTGCATGATGTTCGAAACGCTTCGACAGGACATCCAGGCCATCTTTGCACGCGATCCGGCGGCGCGCAGCGTGACGGAAGTGCTGCTCTGCTACCCCGGCCTGCACGCGCTCTGGTTTCACCGCCTGGCGCATTGGCTCTGGCTGCGCCAGCGCCGCCTGTTGGCCAGGCTGATCAGCCATGTCGGGCGCGGGCTGACCGGCATCGAAATCCATCCTGGCGCACAGATCGGCCCTGGCTTCTTCATTGACCACGGCATGGGCACCGTCATCGGCGAGACCGCCGAAATTGGCGCCCATGTAACCCTCTACCACAATGTCACCCTGGGCGGCGTTAGCTGGGAAAAGGTCAAACGCCATCCGACCCTGGCCGACCATGTGGTGGTGGGCGCAGGCGCACAGATCCTGGGGCCGATCCACATTGGCGCACACAGCCGCGTGGGCGCCAATTCGGTCGTCGTCAAGGATGTGCCGCCCAACTCGGTGGTCGTTGGGGTGCCAGGACGCATCCGCGGGCGCAACGGCGAAGCCCTGCCCGAACCGGCGCATGAAGACCTGCAGCATGATCGTCTGCCCGACCCCACCATGGAACTGCTGCGCGAGGTGAACGTGCGCCTGCTGGCAATGGAGCAGGTTGTGCAGCATCTGCGCCTGGAAGACGACCGGCGCATGGCTGACGCCTGGGCCGATGGTGGCGCATACATCTAGGCCCGTGAACGAGGAAGCCGCCGGATTTCCGGCGGCTTCCAAATTTGTGTGGTTCGACAGAGGGGCGCCAGCCGGCGCTACGAAGCGGGCGTGACGACGGGGGTCGGTTTCAGCAGAAAATCGGCCAGCGTCTTGTTGACGAAATCGCGCACGCTGTACTCGGACGCCTTGACAATGAAGGCCGACGCCGACGAGCGGATGTAGTAGCTGTTGTCGCTCGCGTCCCTAACGCCGATCGTCACCGTCAGCGTTGTGACCGGCTGATCGGTCGGTTTGATCTGCGCCGTCACCGTGGCTAACGGCGCATCCAGCCCGTACTCCGGTTTCGCCTGCTTGCCGACCGGCTTCAGCAGCGTGATCGAAGATGCCTGGCTCGTCAGTGAATTGACGGCGCTCGTCTCCAGAGTCTCGCCGGCGGGCAGGCCCACCAGGCTCCAGGTGCCGCTGACATCCTTCGTGAACTGCAGCGTCCCCGTGATGTTCGTCACCGTCAGGCCGATCAGCTCGGTGGGCGTGATGCTGACGTAGGTCGGCTGTACCCACGACGTGGCCTGTGCGCCGACATCATAGCTGGCCAGATCGCTGGCCAGATAGACCTCGTTCTGCTGGTCGGCGCGTACATGGGTGGCGCGGCTGCCCGGCGCCGACCCGATGAAGAGGGTGTGGGCCGCGCCGCCGGCCAGCGTCAGCTCGACCTTGCGCAGGAAGTCGTCGGCGGCCACCTGCAGACGCTTGTGGCTGTCACCGGTGCGCGTGACCAGGCGGTTCGTCTTGATGGCCGCCAGTTTGTCCAAAATTGGCGTGATTTTGCTGGCGTCGGCCGGAAAATCGTCTGCCGCGGGCAGCACCCAATCGCTGCCGCTCTTCTTCAGTTCGATCACGTTCTGGTTGTTGTCGCTGATCTTCAGAGCCGTCACATCGGCGGCCTTGAGATCGGCGAACAGTGGGGCATTGGCGCTGGCCGGCGCCGAACGCGGCCAGAAAACCACGGCGATGAGCGCCAACTGCGCCACGAGAATGCCTGCCAGAATCTGATTGCGTTTTGTCATACTCAGTTCAGTCGCCTTGATCATCATTTCATCGTTTCCCCATCTTTCCCCATCGAATCCACGTCAACCCCCGGCTTCGTCCGCGACCAGCGTCATCGGCTTTTCGCTGCGCCGGCGCAACGTCCACAGGGCGCCGATGCCCGCCAGCGCCAGCAGGGCGACGGCATAATTGGCCACTTCCCACGTGGACTGTTGGCTGCTCGTCATCGGTTCGAGCACGCGGGACTGCGTGCCGCGCGAACGGATGGTCAACAGATCCAGGTCTTCCACCGACCAATCCACCGCATTTTGCATGAACTGGAGCGAGTTCAGATAGCGATCTTGTGTCAGGTTGGACGAGATCTGGAACACGATATCATCCACGAACTCGGAGCTGCCGATGACCACCAGGCGCGCCGTCGCCGGCGACGATTCGATCGTCGCCGAGGTTTGCGGGGCCGGAGTGACCTGGCCAGGTTCGGCCGGCGCGGCGGTCAGCGGCGAGGTCTTGCCCTCGAAGAAGCTGTCGAACGTTCCCTGCACCGCAACGGCCAGCGTGTGCGCGCGGCGCTCCCCTTCCACCGCAAAACCGGTCTCTGGATAGAGCTGTAGATTGGGCTGAATGTCGGTGCTGGTACGCAGCCACGACTGGGCGCTGGAGGTCAGCAGCGGCGTGACGGTGCGGCCGCTGTTCCTAGCGGCGTCGGCGACAACCGGCGAGACCCAGTGCAGCGTCACCGCCGCCAGGCTGGACACGATCGGGCTGTTCTTGTTCATGCCGCTGCTGCGGACATCCACGAAGAAGGGGTAGTTGATGGCCTGAATCTCGCGCACCTGGATGCCGCCCACGTCGCGGTTGACCGCCACGGGGAACGGTTCATTTTGCGGATCCATGACCAGCGCCTGCGTCACGGTGATGCCGTAGCTTTGCAGCATCTCTTGCAACCCGCCGGCCAGCGGTTGGATGCCCAACCCGCCGCCAAACTGATCGGCGGCGATGGTGTAGTTGCCCGCGGCGACCACCACCGCCCCGCCGCGCATCAGAAATTGGTCAATGGCGAACCGCTGCTTGTCGTCCATGTTCTGCGGCGCAACGATCACCAGCACATCCACATCGGCCGGCGCCTGCCCGTCCTTGAGGTCAACCGCACGCACGGTGTAATCGCGCGATAACTGCTGGTTAAGCGCCTGGAAGGTTGACTGCAGCGTCTGGCCGAACTGTGGGTCGGCCGGCTGCTGCGGCGGCGTCCACAGTCCCACCACCTTCAGAAAACCGCTCGACGAGCGTTTGAGCGCCGCTTCGATGGCGGTGCGCACGTTGGCCTCGCTGAAATCGCTGGAGGGAGAAATCACTTGCGACTTGTCGCCCACCTGCAGGATCATGTCCAGGTAGTAGGTGTCGGCCGCAAAGAGCGAGACCGGAATCGGACGCAGTTTGTAGTTGTTGATGAGCGTTTGGCGGTTGACCGCCGCGCCAGGCGCATCGGGATCAATCACCTGGAAGGTGAACTTGCCGTTGGAACGCGCCTGGATCTCACGCGCCACTTTTTCGATGGCGGCCTGCGCCTCCTGCAGGGACGGCGGCAGCGTGTTGGGGGTGACGAACAGCGTCAGCGTGACCGGATCGGCGACTGCCGCCAGGACGCTGTCCACACTCTGGAAGCCGTAGACGACCTTCTTGACCGCCCGCGTCAGGTCATACTCCAGATTGCGCAGCCGCACATCCACATTGCCATCGCGCTGTGCGGCAACTTCGATCAGGTCGCGGAAGTTGAGCGTGACGTTTTGATCGCCGTAGCGCACCAGGATGTCGAAATAGGCGTTGATGACCGAGGCTTCGTAGCGCCCGGCGACTTGCAGCGGCGTTGACTGGATGCCGTAGGTCTGGTTGGCTTCGGTCTCTTTCTCTGAGTCGAGCAAGGGGTCAACCACCTCGGCTGTGACTTTGCCGCGTGAGGCAATCTGATATTCGGTCAGCATGTCGCGCACACGAGGCGCCAGCGGGGCGAGCAGGGGGTGCGTCTTTTCGCTCATGTAGGCGCGCAGGAGGAGTGGTTCCTGCAGGTTGCTGAGCAAATCACGCGTGGCGGGCGAGAGGCTGTACTCGCGCTGGCTTGTCAGGTCAAGACGCAGACTGCTGATGGGGTAAAGCCAGACGTTCAAGGCGACCAGGTTGAGCGTGACGAGTGAGATCAACGTCTGCCAGTTGCGGCGATAGGCCGCCGTATTCTGGCCGCTGCTCCAGCGATGGCTGTCGAGCGAGAGGATGTTCAATAGCAGGAAGACGGCCGTCAGCGACAGATAGTAGATCAGGTCGCGCAGGTCAATGATGCCGCGTTCGATGCTCTGAAAACGGCTGCCGACGCCAAGCGCCCGCAGGATGTCAGCCGCGCCGCCGCCGACGAAATCGGTCACGCCGCGCGAACCGACAACATAAAGGAAGCCACACACGAGCACAGTGACGATGAGCGAGACGATCTGGTTGTCGGTGCGCGAGGAGACGAACAGCCCAATCGCCACGTAGGCGGCGGCCATCAGCAGGGCGGCCAGATAGCCGCCAATGACCGGGCCCCAGTCCAGGTTGCCAAGCACGCTGACGGTGATGGGCAGGAAGATGGTGAGGGCCAGGGCCAGGGCGATCAACGCCATGACGGCCAAGAATTTGCCGATGACCAGTTGTGCGCCGCGCACCGGCAAAGTCAGCAGAATTTCGAGCGTGCCCGATTGCTGTTCTTCGCTCCATTGGCGCATCGTCAGCGCCGCGACCAGGAAGATCATCAGAATCGGCATCCACTCGAAGAGCGGGCGCACATCGGCAATGCCGCGGGCAAAGAAAGTGTTGACCCAGAAGAACGAGAAGAGTGCGGCCGCCAGGAAGGCGCCCAGGAAGATGAGCGCCATCGGCGAGCCGAAATAGCTGTTCAGTTCTTTGCGCGTCATCGAAAGTGTTTGTTTCATCATAGTCGAAATCAATCCTGAAGCATCTTGAGACTCGAAATGGCGCCTCAGCCGCCGGCGGCGAGTTGGTTGAAAACGCTCTCCAGCGTGCGGACATCACGGCGCAGTTCGCGCAACGGCCAGTCGTGCTGGCGCGCCAGGCCATAGATTGCCGGGCACAGTTGATCCTGATCACCCTCGGCGCCAACGACCCGATAGGCGGGGAAGGCATCGGTTGTCTTCAGTGGTTCGACGCGGCGCACATGCGTCAGGCCGCGCAGGGCCGTTTCGACGCCCTGCCGCTGCTCTTGCAGCACCAGGATGGCGTCCGCTGTGGCCGCCAGCGCCGAAAGCCGCTGATCGGCTCTGATCTCGCCGTTGAGGATGATGATGGCGCGGTCGCACAGAGCTTCGACTTCGGACAGGATGTGCGTGGAAAAAAGGATCGTGCTGTCGCTGGCCAGCCGCTTGATCAGGCGTCGAATCTCCACGATCTGCGTGGGGTCGAGTCCGACGGTCGGCTCGTCAAGGATCAAGATTTTGGGCTTGTGCAGGATCGCCTGCGCCAGGCCGACGCGTTGGCGAAAGCCCTTGCTCAGCGTGCCGATTGGCTGCGCCAGGCGCTCTTGCAGCGCCGTCGCCCGGATCGCTTCCGATAGGCGACGCGGCTGCTCGCTCTCCGGGATCTCGCGCAGATCGGCCATCAACTTGAGGTAGGCCTGCACCGACAGCTCCGGGTAGAGAGGCGCATTTTCGGGCAGATAGCCGATGCGGGCCTGTACGGCGCGCGTCTGAGTCAGCACATCCAGCCCATCCATCGTGACCGAGCCGCCATCCGGCTGCAAATAGCCGGTCAGAATCTTCATCAGGGTTGTCTTGCCGGCGCCGTTGGGGCCGAGCAGGCCCACGATCTCGCCCTGATGGATTCCAAAACTGGCGCCGCGCAGGGCTTCGATGGGACCGTAGGATTTCTTGATGTCTTGAACTTCGATCATACTGTTTGCAACTACAGACCTCCAGAATCGGGTGTGACGCACGAGAGACCAGGATCAGGCCCAGGAAACGAAAGATGCTCCTGAGCCTCAGCCTGGTCTCCCTATGAACGCTCCGCTATTATACGAATGAACGGCGTTGCCGACAAATTCCGCCAGTTCAGTGGCTTGGCGGAATGCGTCAACGATGGTACTATTATGACCCTGAACACCCCGCACCCTATCGAAAGGAACATCGCGCCATGCCAGTCATTTCTCGCCTACTGATCGTTCTCTTTTGCCTCGTCCTCGTGCCCGCACAGACGTTTGCTGCGACCCCGCCGCCCGACGCCGGGCCAACGGCCAACATCTCCTTGACGCTCATTGCCAGCGGGCTGGAACGCCCAACCTACGTCACCGTCGCACCGGGCGAACGCAACCGTCTCTTCATCATCGAAAAGCGGGGACGCATTCGCATCTTCAAGAACGGCAGCCTGCTGCCCACATCGTTCCTCGACGTTTCAGGGTTGGTGCGCTATGGCAATGAAGAGGGCCTGCTGAGCGTTGCCTTCCATCCAAATTATGCCAACAACGGATACTTCTACATCTACTACGTCAACACCGCCGGCAACATCCAGGTGGCGCGCTACACGGTTTCGGCCAATCCCGATCTGGCCAATCCTGCCAGCGCCCTGACGATTATCACGGTCAACCATCCTACCAACTCCAATCACAACGGCGGCCAGTTGCAATTCGGCCCTGATGGCTATCTCTACATGGGAACCGGCGACGGCGGCAGCGGCGGCGACCCGTCCAACAATGCCCAAAACCCCGGCGTTCTTCTGGGCAAGATGCTGCGCCTCGACATCGATGGCGGCACGCCCTATGCCATTCCGCCCACCAATCCCTTCGTGGGGGCCGGCAACCCATTGGATGAAATCTGGGCGCTTGGGATGCGCAACCCCTGGCGTTTCAGCTTCGACCGCCTGACCCAAGACTTCTGGATCGGCGACGTGGGTCAGGACGCATGGGAAGAAGTTGATCTGGAACCGGCCGGCAGCCCTGGCGGCCTGAACTGGGGCTGGCGCTGTCTCGAAGGCAACGTTCCCTACAACTTCAGCGGCACATGCAGCACATTGACCTTCGAGCCGCCGGTGCATGTCTACAGTCACGCCAACGGTTGTTCGGTGACGGGCGGTTACATCTATCGCGGTTCGCCCAACAGCGCCTTTTTTGGGCAATACTTCTTCGCCGACTACTGCGTGGGCAATCAGGCGCGCACACTCTCCTTCGATGGCAGTTCCTGGACCGCCGCCAATCATACGTTGGTTCCGCCGGCCGGGCGCAGCGTGCCCTATCCCTCATCGTTTGGCCAGGATGCTTTGGGCGATCTCTACGTCGTGACCGACTGCTCCAGCTACGGCGGTAGCTGCGGCGATGGCTCCGGCGCGGTCTACAAGATGAGCCTGCGCCCGGCCTGCACCCCCGGCGCCTTCACCACCGATGTCAACGGCGACGATCAGCACGACGTGCTCGACGTGCAGTTGGTGGCCGCCGATTTCGGGCGTAGCGACTTCGTCCCTGACTTTGATCTGGACTGCAACGGCAGCGTGAATGTCGCCGACATTCAGGCGGTGGCCAACGCCTGGGGCACGGTGGGACGCGGCGCATGATCCGTACCCTCTGCGGACGGCGCTGGCGCTGGCTGACCCTGCTCGTGCTGGCGGCGTGCGCCGGCATGAGCGGGCTGAGCGTCTGGCAGTTGCAGCGTCTGGCGGAACGCCGGGTGCTCAACGCCGAGGCGCAGGCCAGACTGGCGGCGCCGGTCGTCGAACTGACGGCGGCTGATCTGGCGAATGCGGCGGTGATCGGACGGCGCGTGCGGGTGCAGGGGCGATTCGACGCCAGCCAGGAGATCACGTTACGCAACCAGGCCCGGCGCGATGAGCCAGGCGTGCATCTGGTCACGCCGCTGCGTCCCATCGCCGGCGGACGCGCCGTGCTGGTTGATCGCGGTTGGATTCCCTACGATGCGGCGCCTGGCCAGTTTGCGCCGCCGCCGGAGGCGACGATCGAAGGCGTCGCCCGCGCCAGCCAGCCGCGGCGCGGCTGGCTTTCACCGCTCGATACGGCGCCGGCGGGCGCTGCGCGGGTGGGGGCCTGGTATCGCATCAATGTGGCGCACATCCAGGCGCAGGTTCCCTACGAACTGGCGCCCTTCTATTATGTGGAGCAGACCAGCGGCTTCGTCGAGGGAACGTTGCCCGCGGCCGATTTCGATCTGGCGCCGGACGATGGCCCACATCTCAGCTACGCCGTGCAATGGGCGGCTTTTGCGCTGACCATGGCCATTGGCTACGGCGCCTATGTGCGGCGCACAGAAATCGCCGCCGATTGAAATCGGCGACTGGTACATCTCACTCAAACATGCTGTTGAAAATCAACAATTTACCCTGACATATCTGCTTGCCCGAAACGGACGTTAGAGAACGTCCTCTGCGCAAAGATGTTCCTGGCACGCAAAACTTCGAGGACGGTCTGCGCTCGCCCACCGACGACCGCCGGGCGATGAATCGCCCGGCTACAGGGCAACCCTCTGCGACGGGGCTTGCCGCCGGGCGACGACCGCCGGGCGATGAATCGCCCGGCTACAGGGCGGCGCCCCGTGAACGGGGCTTGTCGGGTAGCGGACGTTTCGCATCCGGGCAATGTTGCTGCCGGGCGACGACCGCCGGGCGATGAATCGCCCG
>CAZOLV010000094.1:0-21241 GCA_964580725.1 uncultured Anaerolineae bacterium
GGGGGTCGTGGGCTATGGGGCGTGGTTCGCCGCCGCGTCGCAGCTCTGCAGTTGAACGGAGGACAGCATGAACGATTCAATAGCACCCTACGAAATCGGCCTGTACGAAGATCTGACCGATCCGGACGAGGCAGCGGCTTACCTCAACGCCGCGCTGGAAGATGGCGACCAGGAGGTCTTTCTGCTCGCCCTGCGCCATGTCGCGGAGGCCCGAGGCATCAGCCAGGTTGCCAGGCAGGCGCGTCTCAATCGAGAGAGCCTGTACAGGATGCTCTCTTCAGCAGGCAATTCCCAATTGGCCAGCTTGAATGCTCTGCTGCGCACCGTCGGCCTGCGTCTGGCGGTAGAGATCGAGCAAAGGCGGCCAATCGGCGTTGGAGTTGCCGAGACGCAGGCGGCCTATGAGGCAGAGCGATAAGTACGGAGGACAGCGGGTTCATGGCGAGCAGGCCGTTGAGGAAAAGAACTGTGCTGCGAAAATTATCACGCCTGGCGCACCTGCTGAGTTGGCTCCTTCTGGCCGCGCTCTGGCTTGGCGGCTGCGCGGCGCAGTCGGCGCCGGCCCCGACAGTCATCGAAACCGGGGTGATCGCCTATGACCTGAACCCGGCGCGCGACGCCGTCTACTATCTCAAGGCGCAAGCAAAGGATGCCTACCATTACGATGTGAGCCTGTGGGTCTATCGCCCGGCGGAAGGCCGATCTCACCCCATCGCCTGGAGCAGCAGCACCAGCCGGCCCGACCGGACCGATCTGCGCTTCCTGGCCGATGGCCGTTTCATTGTTCAACTCGACAACTACAGTGACGTCATCCTCTTCGACGGCGAGACGCTGGTCGAAAGCTATGCCTGGCGCTGGGTCTTCCGCCACCTCAGCCCCGACGCGCCGAGCTACGGGCGGGACTCGCCGGCGGAACTGGCAAAACAGGCGGACTACTACCGCCAACTGCTGGCGTCC
The DNA here is from genome assembly GCA_964580725.1 of uncultured Anaerolineae bacterium. GTDB lineage: Bacteria > Chloroflexota > Anaerolineae > SSC4 > Amarolineaceae > Amarolinea. The sequence goes on from CAZOLV010000094.1 coordinate 958, forward strand.
AACGCGCAGATCGCCTTCATCAGGGCGACTTCCTTCACCACCGAGCCGATCTGGAGCGGAAATCCCAACTTCTACACCGTCTACACCCACTATCTGCTGGCCGACGAGCAGGGCCAGCCGATCCTGCTGAACGAGGCGGAGGATGCATTGGGCCAGCCCTTCCACGAGTTGGATCCGGGCCGCTTCGAGGAGTGGCCGTGGCTGGCGAATCCCGCCTTCGAGCAGACGGCGGAACGCTTCACCGATGCGGCCAATGGGCTGGAGATCGAGCGCACTGAGCAGGGCGAATGTACGCCGCAGGTGGCCGGCGGCCTGTTTTCACGGCCCAAGTGCCGCATCCGCTACAGCCTCACCTTCGGCGGGCAGCGGCTGAAGCTGGCCGAGCGCGATCACGAATTCCTGCTGCGGCCCTCCTCCCGGCAGTACGTGGCCGCCACCGGCGAGCTGATCCTGGTGATGGATGGGAAATTGCAGGTCTACACAAGAGAGCAACCGTGACGTTGCGACCCTTCACTCGATTTTTTATCTTTTCATCGCACTCGCTCATCTGAAGGAACACACCATGAATGAAACCAATCTACCTGGCCTGACGGTCTTTGCCGGCGTCATGGCGCTGGCCGCGCTGTTGGGCGCGCTGGCCGAGTCCGCTCTGTTGACCCGGTGGGGCTGGACCAGCTCTCGCCGCGGCCTGCCCTTTGCCCTGATCGCCAATGGCGCCGCGGCGTTGGGCATGGCAGCCCTGGTCTATGCCGCGGTGACGAGGGTCCTGCTGAGCGCGCTGTCGGGATCGGGCGGCGGCGCCTCGCCTGTGATCCCCCTGCTGCTCCTGCTGGCGTCCCCATTCCTGATCTTCGGCCTGCGCGTGCTCCTTCTGCGCCAGATGGACATCGGCCCGCAACAGCGCCAGCGCCGGCGTTACGCTGCCGGCAGCACGGCCATCGCCTGGATCGCCAGCCTGCTCGCCGTTGTGTTGGCCATCTGGCTGGCCAACGCGCTCACGTAAAAGGAGACCACCGATGAGCCAATCTGACCAGACCGTCCGCAGCGACGCCGTCGCGGGCCAGAAGAAAGCGGCGCAGGGTCGCCGGCCGGGGATCGGGCGTTGGCTGCTGTGGGGCTGCGGCGCTGCGGCGCTGTTGGCCTGCGTTGCCGTTGCGGTCTTCCTGATCTGGATGCGGGGACTTTCTTTCAACCCCAATTCGCTGTGGACCTACGCCAACCCCACGGACGAGGCGGAGAATCACTCCTACTACCAACTGATCGGCGTGAGGGGCGAGCGGCTGATCGTGCAGATCAAACCCCACGCCGGGTTCTATCACGCCTTCATGGCGCTCGACCGGCGCAGCGGCGCCGAACTGTGGCGCACGCCCGTTGCCAACGATCCCGCGCTGGATATCTCGTACGTTACGCCGGAACTGCTCACCGACCGCAGCCTTGTCGTCAGCATCTCCTCCTCCCCCTTGTGGCCGTCGCATCCCTTCTTCCTGTCGGAGCCGCATTTTCTGCTGGCGATTGACCTCGAAGACGGCCGGCTGCTCTGGCAGCAACCAGGTGTCAGGGTGACGGGCGACGGCTATCTGGACGGCGCAGCCGAGCCGCTATTCGTGACCGAATCGGAGACGGGTCACCTGGTGGGGCTGGACGGTGAGACGGGCGCCGTGCGCGTGCGCGCCGAAATCCCCACCCAGCGTTCTCTGGTCGCCCACGGCATCGTCTACGGGGCGGGGCCGGAGGGCGGCCTCTTTGCCGTGGACGGCGACGGCGAGCTTCTCTGGCAGATCCAGACCAGCGAGTCGGCGGATGCCCTGAGCTTTGCCGAAGGGCGTCTGTTCTACCGCACCCAGGATGGCGGTCGTCTCGCCGCGCTGGACGCCGCCACCGGCCGTGAACTGTGGGGCAGGCCAGACGTCTGGTGGTTCACCGCCGCCGGCGAAAACCTGGCCGTGGCGGAAGGCGAGGGCGCCGACCTGGCCATCTTGGCGGCGGCAACCGGCGATGTCCACCAGCGCCTTCCTCTGTTCATCAGTAGGTGGGACAATAACGCTCCTCATCTGGTCGTCAGCGACGGCGTGTTGTATCAGGCGACTGGGAAGCGCTTTGCGGCCTACGACCTGCGCAGCGGCGGCCCGCTGTGGGAGAGCGACTTGCCATCCGAGGTAGACTGGATGGACAACGGCAACGGCGTCATCGCAGTGGGCGATACCTTCTACGCCACCTTCTACGAAACACATCTGATCAGCCCAGGCAGCGCGTTCAGCCGCTCCACCTATTATTTCGCCGTGGGCGACATGCGTACCGGCGAGATACGGCAATGGGGCAGGCTAAAATGGAATCAAATCATCACTGACGGCGAATTCCTCTATGTGTCCGATTTCGACAACGGGACGGTGCATGCACTCAAGCCGTAGTGAACGGAGTTGATCATCATGAGAGGACATCTCTTATCATGAAAGAACCGCGCACCACGCTGGCGCTGCTGGGCCGGGGCATCTTGCTGGGCGCGGCGGCCAGCGCCGTTTTGGCCAGTATTTACGCGGCGGCGGCGCCGCTTGGCATCTCCGCCTATCTCATCATCACCAACACCGGCAACGGCAAGATCGGCGAAGCGCTGTTGGGCGCGGCGGCCCTGGGAATTTGCGCCGGCCCCTTCGCCTTCGTGCTCGGCATCCTGCCCGGAACGTTGCTCGGCGCCCTCTGCGGCCTGTTGATCGCCCTGCTCATCGCGCCCTGGCGACGCACCCTGTCGCCCGCCGGCGGCGCGCTCATCGGGCTGTTGGTCGCCAGCGTGCTCGTGACTGCCGCCAACCTGACCCTGGGGCCGGGCATGATCGAACAGAATCAGCCGGCGCCAGGCCGCTATCTCCCCTATCTCCTCTGGATTGCCGGCCCAAGCCTGCTGATCCTGCTTGGCCTGCCCTGGGTCGGCTGGACGCTGCGCCGTGAGATCACCCTGCCCTGGCGGCGACGCCAATCCTGACCTTGCCCCCTTGCCCGAAGCAAGAACGACGCACCCCGGTTGCTTGATCTGCTCTCCTGTGCTATCATTCCCGACGCCGGCGCGGCGCGCCGAAACGCGGACGCCGGTATCCTGGATGCAACCTCAGGCGGTGATAATGACATCTTCCACCCAGTCGAGTCTTGGCCCTTTGGCCGAACAAGCGCACGTCATCGTGATTGGCGGAGGGCCGGGCGGCGTGGCCTGCGCCATCGCCCTGCACCGCTTGGCGGCGCAGGCGGGGCGTCGCCTCCACCTGACTATCCTGGAGGGCAAACAGTTTGCCAGCGAAATGCACTACAACCAGTGCGCCGGCGTCTTGTCGCCCCCGCTCGCCCAGTTGTTGGAGCAGGAACTGGAAGTGCCATTTCCGCACCACCTGAGCCGCGAGGAGATCGAGGGCTATGTCTTGCACACACGGCGCCAGCAGTTGACCTTGCCCGAAACGGGCGATGCCTCCATTGCCCTGCGCCGCGTTCAGTTCGATGCTTACATGCTGGAACAAGCGCGCCAGCGCGGCATCGAGGTGCGTGTCGCGCGTGCGGTTGACCTGGAATTTCATGCTGACCGGGTGGTGGTCTACAGCGAAAACGCCCCGGTGGAAGGTGATGTGGTGGTCGGCGCCTTTGGTCTGGATGAGGGCACTGGGGCCATCTTCAGTCGCTCCACCGGCTACCGGCCGCCCAATTTCTTGAGTTCGGTCGTCACCAAGTACCATCCGGGGCCGGACGCCATGGCCAACTTCGGTCATAACATCCACACGTTTCTCCCGCGCCGGCTCCCCGTCGAGTTTGGCGCCATCACCCCCAAGGGCAACCATTTGACCATCAACATTGCCGGCAGCGAGGTCAACGCCTCCACCATGAGGGCTTTCCTGGAACTGCCCGAAGTACAGGCCGCACTGCCCAACATCGCCGACAAGGCCCATCACGAGCGCACCGACTGGCGCATCTTCAAGGGGCGCTTTCCTCGGTCGCTGGCGCACCGTTATTACGGCGACCGCTACGTGATGATCGGCGACGCCTCCGGTCTGATGCGCGCCTTCAAGGGCAAAGGAGTCACATCGGCCATCCTGACCGGCATCCGGGCGGCGCGCACGATGATTCAGGCCGGCATCTCAGAGCGGGCGTTTCGTGATCATTTTCGCCCTGCCAACCAGGACATCATCAGCGATATGCCCTACGGGCACGCCATGCGCTATTTGACAATCACGCTGGCGCGCACCGGCCAGCTCGATTCGGTGGTGGATGCGGCCCGCCAGCACGCCATGTTGCGCGAGGCGCTCTTCGGCGCCATCTCAGCGCACACCCCCTACCGCCAGGTCGTCGCCCAGTCCATGCGCCCCCCCATTTTGGCGGCAGTCATCAAGGCCGCGGCGCTGAATTTGACGCACATGGGGCAGGTAGGGGCGTAAGAGAGCCTTCCCATGCCCAAACCGACCCACCGCCCATACATCATCGGCATTGCTGGCGGCACCGCCTCTGGCAAAACCACCATGACCAACACCATCGTGCGCACGGTGGGGGCCAGCCGCGTGACCATCATCGCCTACGATTCCTACTATAAAGACCTCAGCCATGTGCCCCTCGCCGAACGATTGCCCTCGACCAATTTCGATCATCCCGATTCGCTCGACACGGCCCTGCTGGCCGAACACCTGCGCCAACTGCGGCGCGGCGAGGCAGTCGAAACGCCGACCTATGATTTCACGACCTGCACGCGTCAGGCTCGAACCCGCCGCGTCGAACCGTGCGATGTCATCATCGTGGATGGCATCCTGGCCCTGGCCTCGGATGAACTGCGCAGTCTCTACGATCTCAAAATCTTCGTTGACCTCAGCGCCGACGAGCGCCTGCTGCGACGCATCGAGCGTGACGTGCGCGAGCGCGGGCGTACCATCGAATCGGTCATCGAACAATATCGCCAGACTGTGCGCCCCATGCACGATCTGTTCGTCGAACCGAGCAAACGCTTTGCCGATTTCATCGTCTCCGGCGAAACGACGCAGAGTCACGCCCTCGAAACGGTCGCCGGCCATGTGCGCGCCCGCATCCTCAGCGCCCGGCTCGACGCCCTGCAGCAGATCGGCGCCACGCTGCTCGCCGCCGATCCGACAACGGTGCGGCGCGAAGTGGTGCGCCTGGCCGCCCAGGAATCGCTGGCCGACTCAGTCACCCTGCATCAGTTCGACGCCGCGCGCGGCGAGTTCTTGCCGCCGGCCCTCTTCTCTGCCGCCTGGCCCCCCAACGATGAACTGTTCATGCCGCGCCCGCAGGGTCTCAGCGTCTACGTCATCGCCAACGGCACCGTGGTCGTCTCGGATATTGCCAACAGTCTCTATCCTGACCTGATTCAGCAGGTCAGCGATGTGCGCGCCTTCATCGGCATCCGCCTGCAGCAGGGCGAAGCGCCCATTGGCGTCCTCTTCTTCAACTACCGCCAGGCGCGCACCTTCGGCCCGGATGACCTGGCCATGGCCGGCATCCTGGCCACCTATGCCGCCGCCGCCATCGCCCGCGGACGCGCGTTGTAGGGGTTTTGACAGCCCGCGGACGTTCGGGTACAATCAAGACCGTCGTCCCCCACATCGCCTGGGCGACTAGCTCAGTTGGTTAGAGCGCTTCCCTTACAAGGAAGATGTCACAGGTTCGAGTCCTGTGTCGCCCACCTTTCGATAGCGGAGATGAGCCGCCATTCGGGTTGAGTTCGCTGGCCGCCGGCGTCGCTCCGGCGGCGTATTTGTGTCAGGAATCGTAAGCACAGTATGACGGTCGAGAGCATCATTCATGACGAGGTGCGCCGCCTGCCGGCGGTGGATCGGCTCCTGTTCGAGCTTCCAGCGCCCCTCAAGGCGGAAGCCGGGCATGTCGTTGTCACCGCCGCCGCACGCGAGACACTGGCCGAGGCCCGCGCCGCGATCTTGCAGGGCGCCACCTGCCCACCCCTCGTCGAACTGTGCGCCCAGGCCGTCGCCCGCATTCAGACCACCCTGCGCCCCAGCCTGCGCCCCGTCATCAACGCCACCGGCGTCATCGTCCACACCAACCTGGGACGCGCCCCGCTCAGCCAGGCCGCACAAAACGCCGTCGCGGCGCTGGCCGCCGGTTACACCAATCTGGAGTATGATCTGGCCGCCGGCGCACGCGGCTCGCGTTACGATCACGCCGCCGGCCTGCTGACGCGCCTGACCGGCGCCGAAGCCGCCCTGGTGGTCAACAACAACGCCGCCGCGGTCTTCCTGGCTCTCAGCGCGCTGGCCAACGAGCGCGAAGTCGTCATCTCGCGCGGCCAATTGGTCGAAATTGGCGGCGGCTTTCGCATTCCCGATGTCCTGCGCGCCAGCGGGGCGCGCCTGGTCGAAGTCGGCACGACCAACCGCACCCACCTGCGTGATTACGCCCAGGCGCTGACGTTGCACACGGCGGCGCTGATGCGTGTGCATTTTTCGAATTTTCGCCAACTCGGCTTCACCGCCGAAGTCGGCCTGGCCGAACTGGTCGAACTGGCCCATGCGCGCAACCTGCTGGTCATTGACGACCTCGGCAGCGGCACCCTGCTCGACACCGCACCTTTCGGCCTGACTCCTGAGCCGACCATACAGGAGAGCCTGCGCGTCGGGGCCGACCTCGTCACCTTTAGCGGCGACAAGCTGTTGGGCGGCCCGCAGGCCGGCTTGATCGTCGGCCGCGCCAGCCTGATCTCTCGCCTGCGCAATCACCCCCTGGCGCGCGCTCTGCGTGTGGACAAACTGACCCTCGCGGCGCTCAACGTCACGCTGCTGCACTATCTGCGCGGCGAGGCGGCGACGGCGCTGCCGGTCTGGCAGATGATCTCTGCGCCGCTTGCCGATCTGCGCCAACGCGCCGATGCCTGGCGCCAGGCGCTTGCTGGCGCCGGCGTCACAGCCGAGGTCACTGCGTTGCACAGCACGGTGGGCGGCGGTTCCCTGCCGGGTGAAACACTGCCAAGCGTCGGCCTGGCCCTGACTCAGCCCGCTGCATTCGACCTGGCCGCCCGCTTGCGCCAGGGCGATCCCCCGGTCATTGCACGCGTCGCCGACCAGCGCCTGTTGCTCGACGCACGCACCGTTTTGCCAGCCCAGGACGACGCCCTGGTCTCGGCCGTTCGCAAGGCGACGTTGTCATGACGACGCAGGGATCGGCTGCATCCGCGGCTGCGCCGCTGGCGCTGCAGGGCCGGGTCATTCGCAGCGGCCAGGCCGCTGGTGTGGCGCTCGTTTCACCGGCGCCGATCGGTTTTCTGGGCGGAGTCGAACCGGAAACCGGCGTGATCGTCGAGCCGAACCACCCCCTGCGCGGCGCTTGCATCGCCGGGCGTGTCCTCGTCTTTCCCACCGGCAAGGGCAGCACCGTTGGATCCTACACCATCCTGCGCCTGGCCGCGGCCGGCAAGGCCCCCGCGGCGATCATCAACCGTGAGAGCGAGGCCATCGTCGCCGTCGGCGCCATCATCGCCGACATTCCGATGGTGGATCAGGTGGATGTCAGCCTGATTCAGACTGGCGATTACGTGCAGGTGGATGGCCCCACACTGCTGATCGAGCGCGGCGCCCCGCCTGATGCGGCGGTCCCTGTCTGCGCCAGCGAGCAGACGGCGGGACGGGACGCATGAGCGTGATTTTTCTGAAATTGGGGGGATCGCTCATCACCGACAAGCGCACGCCGGGCGCGGCCCGTTTGGATGTGATCGAGCGCCTGGCGCAGGAGGTCAGCGCAGCCCTGGTGGAGGCGCCCGATCTGCGCCTGGTATTGGGGCATGGCAGCGGTTCATTTGGCCATGTCGTGGCGCGGCAATATGGCACGCGCAATGGTGTGCACAACGCCCACGAATGGCGCGGGTATGCTGAGGTGTCGCGCGCCGCCGCTCGCCTGAATCGCCTGGTGGCCGATGCCTTTGGCGCCGCCGGGGTTCCGGTCTGGAGCCTGGCCCCATCAGCCAGCGCCCTGTGCCGCGGCGGGGAACTGCAAACCCTGGCTGACCGTCCCATCAGCGAGGCGCTGCGGCAGGGGCTTGTCCCTCTGGTGTACGGCGATGTGGCCCTGGACGAGGCGTTGGGCGGCACCATCGTTTCGACTGAGGAGGTCTTTGGCTGGTTGGCGCGCCGTTTGCGCCCCGCCTGGATCCTGTTGGCCGGCATGGTGGATGGCGTCTTTGCACGTGACCCGTTGGCCGACCCGACGGCGCCCCCCGTCCCGCTGCTCACGACGGCCGATCCGGCGATGTCTGGCCTGGGTGGCTCTCACGCCACCGACGTGACGGGCGGCATGGCGAGCAAGGTCGAGGCGATGCGCACGCTTGTGCAGGAACTTCCTGGTCTGCAGGTGCGCTTCTTCAGCGGCCAACGCCCCGGCGTTCTGCGCCAACTGCTCTTGCATCCTGACCACCCCCTCGGCACTCTCTTGACTCGCCAACTGGCGACTGGCCATTAACGACTACCAACGATGACGACTGGCCACTGTTTCGGAGGACTCTTTGACCCAATGTAAACACTGCGGCAACCCCCTTCGCCGCGGAGCGGGCGTCTGTCCCGTTTGCGGCAGCAAGCAGCCACACGCCGCGGCGTTCGTGCGCTGCCGTTCGTGCGGCAAACGCAGCAACGCCTTGCTGCAAGTATGCCCCCACTGCGGGCGTGATTTGAAGCCGGGCTGGCCCATCACCCTGCGCGTGGCGGCGCTCGGCGCAACGGCTGTCCTGGCGGCCTTCTTCCTGTTGCTGCGCGCTGACCTGAGCGGCGTCGGCAAGGTGTTGATCGCTCTTGCCCCCACCGTGGTGCTGCCCACGCCGACTGCAACCCCCCAACCGCCGGCAACGGATGCACCCGTCGCCAGCCCGATCACGGTCACCGAGCCGCTGACGATCACCGAGCCGCTGACGATCACCGAGCCGCTGACGATCACCGAGCCGATCACAGCGACCAGTCCAGTGACCGTCACCGAGCCGCTGATGCCGGCCATGACAGCAACACCGGCGCTGACCGCAACGTCTACCGCGCCGCCGGCGCTAACGCCCACCGCGACCGCTTCGCCCTCGCCCACGGTCACTGTGCGCGCGACGGCGACCGGCACGGCGGCCCCAACGGCAACATCCACGCGCACGGCGGCCCCAACGGCAACATCCACGCGCACGACGGCCCCAACGGCAACATCCACGCGCACGGCGGCCCCAACGGCAACGCCCACGCGTAGCGTCGGCGGAACGATCCGTTATCGAATCGCGTCGGGCGACACGCTGTCAGGCATTGCGGCGCGTTTCAAGACAACGATCGCTGCCATTCTGGCGCTCAATCCCGGTCTCGACCCGGCACGCTTGCGCATTGGAACCGAAATACTGGTGCCGGCGTCGCCGACAAGGGTACCGGCCACCAGGCCTCCCGTCACTCCCGCGGCAACGGCCACGCCAACGAGCGCGCCTGTCACGCTGCCGGCGCCGGTTTTGGATGGCCCGGCGTCAGACAGTTCCTATTCAGGAGACGACGCTCTCATCCTGCTGAGCTGGCTAACGACGCCTGGCCTGGATGCTTCGATGGCTTATCAGGTTCAGATTGGCTACTCTCTCGGCGGCAGTTTCGATTGGCGCATCTTCGAGATCACCACGCAGACCGGCTGGCGCGTCCCCGCACAGCTCCACGGTCAGGGCGATCAAGACTCTGGCCGGCGCTACAGTTGGCGCGTGACAGTCGTGCGTCCGACGCGTGACGCCAATGGCAATGTGACCGGCGCCCAGCCCGTCAGCCCGCCCAGTGAAACGCGCACTTTCTACTGGAATTAGCAGTGGGCAATGGGGGAGGACGCCTCTGTCGGCTGACCTTGTCGAAGCCGGAAACAGTGGTGAATGAATGATGGAACGAGATTTATCAGGATCACTGGAGACAATCGAGGAGCGGGGCGACGCGGCGCCGCGCAAGGCGCTGGCGGGCCTGTCCGACCTGAACCATCTTGAACTACAGCTTGTGGCGAGCGCCTGGTTGCGATGGCCGGCGACGACGCGCCAGCAGTTGATGCAGCATCTCTACGAGGATGCCCGCGCCCATGTGGAAGTAGACTACGGCGCGCTGTTCATCTGGGCCTTACGCGACGATGACCCTGTGGTGCGCCGCTGGGCCATCGAAGGGTTGTGGGAAGAAAAGGACGAATCGCTGATCGGCTCTTTTAGCGCCGCGTTGACCAGCGATCCGGCGGCCGAGGTGCGAGCAGCGGCGGCGCGCGCCCTGGGGCGCTTCGTTCTCCTGGGCGAGTATGAAGAAATCAGCGAAGCCGCTGCCTTGCGCGCACGCACGGCTCTCTTGCAGGCGCTTGCCCTGCCCAACCAGGCCTCTGTGGTGCGGCGGCACGTCGTCGAAGCGATTGGCTTTGCCAGCGATCCGCGCGTTCCGCAGATCATCCAGGCCGCCTACGACGATGAGGATGAAGCGATGCAGGCCAGCGCCCTGCGCGCCATGGGTCACAGCGCCGACAGCCGCTGGAGCGAGACAGTGCGCCGCGAACTGAGCAGCCGCCACGCAGTCAAACGTCTGGCCGCCGCCGCCGCCGCCGGCCAACTGGAGTTGACCACCGCCGTGACACAGCTCAGCCGCCTGCTGGACGACGCCGATCTTGCCATCCGCCGGACTGCCGCCCATGCGCTCGGCGCCATCGGCGGCCGCGCCGCCCGCCAGGCTCTGCAAACCGCCTTTGCACAAGCAGACGCCCCGTTACGCAAATTCCTGGCGCACGCCATCGAAGCGCTTGAGATTGGAAATGTCGAGCTTGAACTGCCCGATGTCGAGGATGCGGGAAACGCCGGACGCGGCCTTTCCAGATCATCCTTCAGCGGTCATCACCGCGACGCAGACGACGACGGGGATGAGGAGGTCGGCCTGGACAGCGCCGACGAACTCGGTGAGATCGAAGCGATCCAAGAGACCGCAGAGAGCGGCGTCAGCCAGGCCTTGCTCGACGATGATGGCCTCGGCGCCACGCTCGACGAGTTTCTGGACATTTACGGCAGCGATTGGGGGGTGGAAGCCGAGGAGAGCGATGACGAAGAGGCAGAAGAAGAAGATGATGATGATCTGGACGAACTCCTCGATGATGTCATAGATTTCGATGATGACGATGTCATAGATTTCGATGATGACGATGATGACGATGATGACGATGATGACGATGATGACGATGATGACGATAACAGTCCTACATACGATGATGACAGTACTGCATACGATGATGAAGACTGAAGGGAACTGAACGGGGGACACGATGGCCAGGAAAGATCAATCCGACAAACGCCCGCAGCCGCCAGACGCCGACGAAACGGCCAGCCGGGTGATCGAACTGCTCAATCAAGGGGCGCGCCTGTTGGCCAGTCAACGGCCAGGCGAGGCCATGACCTCGCTGCAGGAGGCGCAGCGGCTCGACCCCGATAATGTCGCCATTGCCATCAATCTGGGCGGCGCTTACATCATGCAGCGCAAGTACCGGCAGGCTGTGCCCATCCTGGAGCGCGCCGTCGAACTGGAGCCGGGCAACGCGATGGCCTGGATGAACCTCGCCGCCGCCTATTTGGGGCGGCTGGAACTCTCGACGCGCGCCACACAAGACCGCGCCATTGCCGCTTTCGAGCGGGCCGTTCAACTCGATGGCACTCTACATAACGTGCATTACAACCTGGGGTTGATTTACCATGACCGCGGAGAGAACCTGCGCGCTTGCGCCCATTTTCAGCGCGTCTTGGAGATTCACCCTGCCGATCGTGATGCGCGCTACTGGTTGAAACGTTTACAGCAGAGCCATGACAACGAACAACAGCCAACCGGCGATGCGTAACGAGACGCCGGCGACCGGATCGAACGGGACGTCGTCGCGCCCGCGGGCGGCGACGTCCAACGGCGCGACAGGTTGGGCCACGCGCCGTTTTCACCAGAACCCGGTCGGCGTCGCCTGGATGATCATGCTGATCTTCTTCTCTGCCTGTGCGCTGTTCGCCATTTCGGCGCCGCTGGCGGTGCGCGGCTATGCCCTCTATTCGACAGACCGCCGATCGCTGGAGCTGAACGTGATTGCCGGGACGGTGCTGGTCAATTCGACCGGCAGCACGGCGCAGGCGCGTGATTCCCAGGCCGTGGTGGCGCGTGCCGCCGTCAGCGAGGGTCAACGCGTGGCCACCGACGAGCGTTCGAGCGCCATCGTAACCTTCTACGCCGACGAGGCGGCGCAGGAGTCGCTGGCGACGATCACGCTCTACACCAACGCCTCTTTCTTGATCGCCAAAGCGCGCGTGCCGCGTTTCGAATACAGCGCCGAACCTGACCGCTTGACCCTCTATTTGGAACATGGTCGTATTCGCGTCAGTCCTTCGCGCCGTACACAGCGCCCGGTTGATGTCGTCATCGAGACGCCGCACGGTATCGCCCATCTGGCCGACGGCAACTATTCGGTGGAGGTGCGCAACGAGGAGACGCAAGTGACGACGCGCGGTGGCGAGGCGACGGTCATCGCCGCTGGCCAGACGATTGTTTTGCCGGCCGGCGAACGCACGCGCATTGTCGCCAATCAACCGCCAGGACCGCCAAGCCCGGTCGAACAGGACATTCTGACCAATGGCAGCTTTGCCGACGGCTTCGACGGCTGGAACGTTGTCAGCATCGTGGATGTGCGCGCCGATGCGCAGGTAGAATTTGGCGTCGGTTCGGTCAAGGTGATCACGCGCGATGGACGGCAGGCGGCGCTCTTTGCGCGCAACGGTCGCGAGGGCGTGCACGCCGAAACCGAGATCCGTCAGGAATTGAACCTGGATGTGCGCGATTACGAGTCGCTCAACCTGACGTTCTACGTGCAACTCGTCTACCAAAGCCTGCAAGGCGCCGGCATGCAAAGCTCCGAGTTCCCGCTGGCCGTGCAGATCAGCTACACCGATATCTACGACGTGGAGCGTCTCTGGACTTCGGGTTTCTACTACCTCGATCTCGACCCTTCACGACCCTGGCCGCTGCGCAACGTGCAGAAGATCCCGCGCGGCGTTTGGTATGCCTACGAGTCATCGAACTTACTGGAACTGCTGCAGGAGACGCAGCCTGCCCGCCTCAACTGGATTCGCTTTTACGCCTCCGGCTACAACTACGAAAGCCTCGTTTCCGAAGCCGAGCTGTTGGTGCGCTGAAGGGGCATGATGTTGCGCACAGCCCTGGCGCGCCTGGCGCCGTTGACTCTGGCGCTCGGCCTGTTTTGCCTGTTGGCGGGATACCAGCTCGATCTGCCCGGCCTGCACTATGACGAGGCCAAAGAGGCGGGTCTCAACGCCATGCAGCTCCTGCGTGGCCAGCCGCTCACTCTCTTTCGGGGGGCCGCGCTACCGCTGTTCGGCCTGCGGCTGCCGCTCATGGTGCAGGATTACATCGGGGCGCTCAATGTCTATCTGGCGCTGCCGTTCCTGGCCGTGGGGGGCAGCGGCAGCGTGACGGCGCTGCGCGTCCTGCCAGTCGCCTGCGCCGCCCTGACGCTGATCTTCCTCTACCGCTTTGCCGCCGCAGCTTTCAGCCGGCGCGCCGCCACGCTCGCCGTCATTCTCCTGGCGGTCAACCCGTCGTTCGTCTTTTGGAGCAGGCAGGGCGTCCTGGTGACCAACGTCGTTGTGACAATTTTCTGCGCCAGCCTCTGGACGGCCTGGCGTTGGCAGGAGACGCGCCGGGCGCGCTGGCTGTGGGCAACCGGCTTCCTCTGGGGCCTCGGCCTGTGGGCCAAACTGCTCTTCGTCTGGGCGATTGGCGCCATGCTGGCGGTCGCTGCCCTCGCCTGGCTCTGGCGCCGGCGCACGGCGGCGCCCGGCGGCCTGCCGTCTCTGCCGCTGGCCGCCGGTTTTGCGCTGGCCTTCCTGGCGGGCGTCTGGCCGCTACTCCTCTACAACCTGCAAACGGGAGGCACCCTGGCCAGTGTCTTGGGCAATCTCGACACCTCCTATTACGGCGTCAGCAACGCCAATTTTGGCGCCAACCTGACCACGCGCCTGGCGCAGGTGGTCTTGCTGCTGCAAGGGCATCACTTCTGGTACCTGGGCGAGGTCTACGCCAACCCGGCCGCGCCCTGGGTCTTGGGCGGGCTGCTGGCAGCCGTGGCGCTGATCGGGCTGCAGCTCTATCCAGCCTTCGAGCCGCCGCAACCCGGCCAGATCGCCGCGGCTGCGGCGGCTCCCGCTTGGTTGACCCGGCTCGACCTGCCGGCCCTGCTGCGGGGCTGGCGGCGTCTGTTGGCGCTGGCGTTTTGCGTGGCGCTGATGATCGTGCAGAGTTGCTTCACCGTTTCCGATCTCTTCATCACCCATTTTGCGCTGCTGCTGCCGCTGCTGCCGCTGTTGGGCGCCGCCGCCGCCGATCAACTGGCGCAGCATGGACGCCGGGCGGCGCTGTTGGCCGCACTGGCGCTGCTGTTGTGGGGCGGCTTCGACGCCTGGAACACGGCGCAGTATCACGCCATCCTGGCGCGCAGCGGCGGTTACGCTGCTCACTCCGGCGCCGTTTACGAGATGGCCGCCTTTTTCCAGGCCACGCCGCCGGGGGCGACCGCCATCGCGCTCGACTGGGGCATCGACGCCCCACTGGCGTTTCTGACGCAGGGCAAGGTCGCCCCCATCGAAGCGTTTGGCTACGCCCGTCTGGATCAGCCGGATGACGGCTTCGTCGCCCGCCTGGCCCCATTCGTCAGCAACCCCACTGTGATCTATCTGGCGCACACGCCCGAATTCAGCGTCTTTCAGGGGCGTCGTGAAGCATTGGCGGCGCTGGCAGCCGCGCAAGGGAAGCGCGTCGAATCGCTGGCGCTCTTCCGCCAACGCAGTGGCCTGCCTCTGCTCGAGGCCTTGCGCCTGGCGCCGTGATTGGGCCAGGCTGACATTGTAGGCGCAGCAGATGCCAGCGCCGCATCCGGCCCATCTGCACAGCGCTTTTGGTTTCACACCGAGGAGGGTGTTCATGCACAGCGAAGAAAAGGCGATCGCATCTGTCAGTCAACCGAACACGGTGGAATCCCTCTGTCAGGATTTGCGCCGGCTGGGTGTGCGTCCCGGCATGACTCTTCTGGTTCATTCGTCGCTCAGCACCCTGGGTTGGGTGTGCGGCGGCGCTGTGGGTGTGATCCTGGCGTTGGAACAGGCGCTTGGCCCAGAGGGCACGCTGGTCATGCCGACGCACTCCGGCGAACTGTCCGATCCGGCGCTGTGGCAGTATCCACCTGTGCCGGAATCCTGGTGGGAGACAATTCGCGCGGCCATGCCGCCGTTCCTGCCTGGCCTCACCCCGACGCGCGGCATGGGCGTCATCCCGGAGACGTTTCGCAAGCAGGACGCCGTGCTGCGCAGCGATCACCCGCAGATGTCGTTTGCGGCGCGCGGCCCGCACGCCGTCACGGTGACGGCCAACCATGCGTTGGACTTTGGCCTGGGAGACTCATCGCCGCTGGCGCGTGTGTACGATCTGGATGGATCGGTGCTGCTCCTGGGCGTGGATCACGACAACAACACGTCGTTGCACCTGGCCGAATATCGCGCACAGTACGGGAGGAAACGCTCCTCCCTGAATGGCGCTCCGATTCTGAGGGCAGGCGAGCGTGTCTGGGTGCAGTTTCAGGACATCGAACTGGACATTTCCGATTTCCCGCTCATTGGACGCGAGTTCGAGGCCGAAACCGGCCAGGTGTTGCGCGGCCGGATCGGCCTGGCGACGGCCCTCCTGATGCCGCAGCGCGCCCTGGTGGACTATGCCGTGCATTGGATGGAACGCTGCCGGTGGTAGTGGAAAGTTGACAGTGCAGAGTGGAGAGTGAAGAGTGGTCGCCAGTGTCCACAGTTGAGCGCAAACGGTCGCGCGCTCTCTTGACCTTCCTGAAGGCATGCGGTATAATTGCTTTGTATGATTACATAGCATACAAAATAATTCATATTCGCTTCTGGAAGGAAAACCAATGAGACGTCATCCTGTGTGTGCCATCCTCTTTGTCGTGTTGCTCGTTAGTCAACTACTGCTGGCTGGCTGCGCCGCGCCGGCCGCGACCCCGCAACCGGCGCCGACGGCCGCGGCTGCACCGGCAGCCACCTCGGCGCCGGTTGTACGCAAGCCAGACACGCTGCTTCTGGCGACCACCACCAGCACCGCCGACACTGGTCTGCTCGACTATCTCTTGCCGATCTTTGGCAAGACAAACAACTGCACAGTGGACTTCGTCGCCGTTGGCACCGGGCAGGCCATCGAAATCGGCCGCCGCGGCGACGCCGATGTGCTGCTCGTCCACAGCCGCTCCGCCGAGGATAAGTTCGTGGCCGACGGCTTTGCCACGGCGCGCTTCGACGTGATGTACAACGACTTCGTGGTGATCGGGCCGAAGGACGATCCGGCCAGCATTGCTGGCATGGCCCTGGCCAAAGACGCATTCAAGGCGATCATGGACAAGGCTGCGCCCTTTGCCAGCCGCGGCGATAAGTCGGGCACTGACGCCAAGGAGAAGGCCATTTGGGCGACCCTGGGTATCACCCCCACCAAAGAGATGAAGTGGTATGATTCGCTCGGCCAGGGGATGGGCGACACGTTGCTCTTCGCCAACGAGCAGAAGGCGTACACCTTGGCCGATCGCGGCACCTGGCTGGCGATGCAGGCCAAAACGCCGGGTCTGGCGCTGCTGGTGGGCGGCGACAACCTGGCGAACAACAAGGACAAGGCCTTGCTGAATCCGTACGGTCTCATGGCCGTCAGCCCTGAGAAGTTCCCGGCGGTCAACAGCGCCCTGGCGACGAAATTCATCGAGTGGATGACCTCGGCCGAGGGGCAAAAACTGATCGCCGAGTTCGGCGCCGACAAGTTCGGGCAATCGCTCTTTTATCCGAACGTCAAGAAGTAGAGGGGATTCCATGCTGAGCGCACGTAACCAATGGAAAGGTACCGTCAAGTCGGTGCAGATCGGCGCGGTGATGGCCGAGGTCGTCGTGGATGTGGACGGAGTCGAGGTCGTGGCGGCGATCACCCGAGGCTCGGTCGAAGCGATGAATATCAAGCCAGGCGATGAAGTGCGGGCGGTGATCAAGGCGACCGCAGTCATGATTGCGAAGGATCCGGTCGTTGGATGAAATTCTGCGCGGTTTCGCCGAAGCCCTGCATCTGATCGGTGCCGGGGACGCTGAACTGGCAGAGATTGTCCTACTCTCGTTGCGCGTGTCCGGCCTGGCGCTCCTCATCAGCACCCTCATCGGGACGCCGATCGGTGTGGCGCTGGGCCTGACGCGCACGCGTGCGCACGGGTTGATCACGGCGATCCTCTACACCGGCATGGGGTTGCCGCCGGTCGTCGTCGGCCTCTTCGTCTACCTGATGCTGTCACGCAGTGGGCCGCTCGGCGTTCTGAGCTGGCTCTTCACGCCCAGCGCGATGATCACCGCCCAGGTGATCATCGCGCTGCCGCTGGTGATGGGACTGACCATGACGGCGGTGCGGGGCGTGGATCCCGCGCTGCGGCTCCAGGTGCGTTCGCTCGGCGCAACCGCCGTGCAGGAGGCGTGGGCCGTGCTGGTGGAGGCGCGCATCGGCGTTGTTGCCGCCATCGTCGCCGCGTTCGGCGGCATCATTTCTGAGGTCGGCGCGGTGATGCTGGTGGGCGGCAACATTGCCGGCAAGACGCGCGTACTCACCACGGCCATCGTGCTGAACACCCGCCAGGGCGAATTTGCCCTGGCCCTCGCCCTGGGTATCATCCTGTTGATCCTCGCGTTCGTCGCCAACGTGGCGCTCCTGAGGCTGCAGGGCAAGGCGTAGCCTGATCGGTTGGCGCCAGGCAACCGGGTGGACCGGTTGCCGGGTGATCGAGCCGACCACCTGCTCACTGGCCAATTGCTCATGTACCAACTCACCAACCTTCGCCACTCCTACGGCGCCCACACTGTACTCGACCTACCCGTGCTGGAGATGCGGGAGGGCGAAATTATGGCGCTTGTGGGGCCAAGCGGCGCAGGCAAATCTACCCTGCTGCGGCTGCTCAACTTCCTGGAAACCCCGACTTCTGGTATCATTCGTTTTGCCGGTCAGACGATCAACGGCGCCGCGCCGCTGGCGCTGCGTCGTCAGGTGACCACCGTCTTCCAGCGGCCGGTGCTCAGGCGAGGCAGCGTGCGCGCCAATGTGGAGTACGGTCTCAGGCTGCGAGGCTTGCGCGACGATGGCCGCGTGGACGCCATGTTGGCGGAGGTTGGCCTGCTCACGTTAGCAAAGCAGGGGGCGCAAACCCTCTCCGGCGGCGAGATGCAGCGGGTGGCGCTGGCGCGCGCTCTGGTAATCGAACCGCGCGTGCTGCTGCTGGACGAGCCGACCGCCAACCTCGATCCCTACAACGTGGGGCTGATCGAACAGATCATTCGTGGGCAGAACGCCCGTCGCGGCACAACGAGCGTCATCGTGACGCACAATATTTTCCAGGCGAAACGGCTGGCGCATCGTGTTGGCTTGATGCTGAACGGCAGTCTGATCGAGCTGGCCGACGCTGTGACTTTCTTCGACGCCCCCGCCGACCCCCGCACCGCCGCGTTCGTGCGCGGGGAGATGGTGTATTGATGACCAACAACGGACGACCGACCCAGGACGAACGACCGGGAGCGCTGGCTTGCCAGGCGCCGATGCGCACATGATGAACATCACTCTGACTCGCGGCTCGCCCGAATATGCCCAGATCGTCGAACAGATCAGGCTGGCGGTGGCGCGCGGGACGTTGCGGCCAGGAGAGCGACTGGAACCGGTGCGCGTGCTGGCGGATCGTCTCGGCGTGAATCCCAGCACGGTGGCGCGCGCCTATCGCGAGCTGGAAGCGGCCGGCGTGATCCAGACGGCCGGCCGGCGCGGCACGATCATCGCGGCAGACAGCGACAGCGAGGCCTTGCACGATTTCGGCGCCGCTCGCTTGCGCGGGCTGGCCGAGCGTGCGGTCGTTGCCGCGCTGGCGCAGGGCTTCACCCCCGATGAGATCGAGACCGCGTTCGGTTTACAGCTTGCGGCCTGGCGTGAACAGCGCGGTCCGCGCACGCCTGCCGCCGCCGTCCGCGCCCCTGATCGCCTGACGCGCTTTGCCGGCAGCCACGACCTGGCGCTGGAGGCGCTCTGGGCGCAGGCGCGGCAGGCCAACCCAGAGGTCGCCTTCACCGCTTCCTACGTCGGCAGCCTGGACGGCCTGCTGGCGCTACTGCATGGCGAAGTTGGCCTGGCCGGCGCGCACATTCTGGACGAGGAGACCGGCGAGTACAACCTGCCGATTCTGCGCCGCCTTTTTCCCGGCGGCCAGGTCTGCGCCGTTACACTGGCCGAACGCGAACAGGGACTCATCCTGGCGGCCGGCAATCCCAAGCGGGTTCACAGTCTGACCGATCTGGCGCGCGACGACGTGCGTTTCGTCAACCGCCAGCCCGGATCAGGCACACGCACCTTGCTGGAACACCGATTGCGCCTGCTCGGCCTGGCGCCCGCGGCCATCACCGGACACAATGGGGTGGCCGCGACCCACATGGCCGTCGCGGCGGCGATCGCACAGGGCCAGGCGGATGCCGGGTTGGGTCTGCGAGCCGCGGCGCAGGCGCTTGGCCTTGATTTTTTGCCCGTCGCCACCGAACGCTACGACCTGATCTGCTACGCCGCTGACCGCGACCAGGCCTCGCTGGCCTCTCTGTTCGACTTGCTGACGTCGGCGTCGTTCCGCGGCATCATCGCCCATCTGAACGGCTATCAATCTGCGCGTACCGGCGAAGCTCGAATCGTGGTTTGACCAACGCGCGGCGGCTCCGCGACGTGCCGCTCGGCTGGCGCCAACCGAATGAATTCGGGGCTGAAGGACCTCGGCGAGGCTTCGATAGGCTCAGCCTGCGCCGGCCGGCATCGGGTGGGGCGTGATTTGCCCCACGGGGCGCGCTCCACGCCGACCGGGGGGACAACGCGTCGTGGGGACGATGCGCTGTCGAGCAAGGCCGCCCGGCGCTGAAGTCGCCGGGCTACAGGGCGGCGCCCCGTGAACGGGGCTTGGCGGCGGCGTGTCTCGCCCGGTTGAGCGTGCGCTGCGTGAGGGGGCGCCAAATGAATTTGGCGGTACAGAGCGGTACAGAGCGGACGCAAACCCCTGGTCCTGATACCCATCATGTCAATCCTGTTCATCTTGTCAAAAACGATCGCAGCGTCCCTGGCTTCGACAACTTCGGCCTTTGGAGACTTGCTCTTCTCTGACCTCTGTCTTCTGACCTCTGTCTTCTGACCTCTGTCTTCTGACCTCTGTCTTCTGACCT
>CAZOLV010000095.1:0-20593 GCA_964580725.1 uncultured Anaerolineae bacterium
ACGAACTGGGGCGCGGCGGCCGGGGCGGCTTGTATAGATTGCACAAACACCCCGCGCATCTTCCATATATTTTCGCGCTGGCAAGCGGAGAGGTTCGAGGTCATAATAGCCCTGTCAGCGGACGCCAAACGCATGACGGCGCGTCTGGCGTCGTCGCCAAACAACACAGGAGGGTTTGTTCACATGCCTACGACACCGGCCGATGTCTTGGAAATGGCCGCCAAAGTCAAAATCATTGATTTCAAGTTCATTGACCTGCCCGGCACCTGGCAGCACACCAGCATTCCGGCGGTCAAACTGGACGCCGATTCGTTCGCAGATGGAATCGGCTTCGACGGTTCTTCGATTCGCGGCTTCCAGGAGATTCATGAATCGGATATGCTGCTGATGCCTGACCCGACAACGGCGTTCATTGATCCGATTCTGGAAGTGCCCACACTTTCGATCATCTGCGACGTGGCCGATCCGATCACGCGCCAGCCCTATTCGCGCGATCCGCGCTATGTGGCGCGTAAGGCTGAGGCCTATCTTAAGCAGACCGGTATTGCCGACACGAGCTACTGGGGGCCGGAGGCTGAGTTCTTCATCTTCGACGAAGTCCGGTATCATCAAGATTCCAACTCGGCCTCGTATGAGGTTGACAGCCGCGAGGGTTGGTGGAACAGCGGCCTGGGCGGGCGTGGCGGGCAGATTCCGCCCAAGCGCGGCTACTTCCCCGTTCCGCCCACCGACACGTTGCAGGACGTGCGCAGCAAAATGGTGCTAACCCTGATGGATGTGGGCGTGCCGATCGAGGTGCATCATCACGAGGTGGCGACCGCCGGTCAGTCCGAAATCGGCATGCGCTTTGCCACGCTGACCCGCATGGCCGACAATCTGCTGCTGTACAAGTACATCATCAAGAACGTGGCGCGTCAGAATGGCCTGACGGCAACCTTCATGCCCAAGCCGCTCTTTGGCGATAACGGCTCCGGGATGCACTGTCACCAGAGTCTGTGGAACGGTGGGACGAACGTCTTCTACAACGAAAGCGGTTATGCGCAGTTGTCGGACACGGCCAAGTATTACATCGGCGGCTTGCTGAAACATGCGCCGGCGCTGCTGGCGCTGTGTGCGCCCACCACCAACTCCTACCGGCGTCTGGTGCCCGGCTTCGAGGCGCCGGTCAACCTGGCCTATTCACAGCGCAATCGGTCGGCTATCTGCCGTATCCCCGTCTATTCCGCCAGCCCCAAGGCCAAGCGCGTGGAGTTCCGCGCCCCTGACCCCACCTGCAACCCTTACCTGGCCTTCGCCGCCATGCTGATGGCAGGTTTGGATGGCGTTCAGAACCAGATTGATCCGGGCGAGCCGATGGACAAGGACCTCTACGAACTGCCACCGGAGGAGCTGCGGCTGATCAAGCAGGTGCCCGGTTCACTGGACGATGTGCTGCGGGCACTGGAAGCCGATCACGAGTTCCTGCTGCGCGGCGACGTGTTCACCAGCGATCTGTTGGACGCCTACATCAACTACAAGCGCCAGATGGAACTGAACCCTGTGCGCATGCGGCCGCACCCCTACGAGTTCGTGCTGTACTACGACATGTGAGAGAGGCTGACCTGCGGCGCCACCGCAGGCTGAGGGCCTGACCGGCCAACCAGGAGATCTCCTGCGGTTGTTCTACAACCAGCAGAAGGTCTCTTTGTTCACAGGCATCGGATGAATCCAACGCCTGACACGGGGAAACCTGCTGAAGCCGGTTGCCCGGGTTGCGCTCACTTCAACCTGTTTCAGCAGGTTTGCAGTTGGAAATGCGCCAGCCGCCGATTTCAAGCGGCGGCAGTTACGAAAAAAAGAAGAAGCCGGGTTTCTCACAATCGTTCGAAACCCGGCTTCACGGCTGCCAGCGTGACCTGAACGGGCCAGGCGCTATTTGCATCTGCGCCCGCCATCTGTCACGCCGTACTCAACTTGCCTCGTTGCCTTACGGCGCCTTGTAGATGAGCTTCATCTGCGGGCGCACGAAGTTGACGATGTAGTCGGACGACGTGAACTCCAGTTCGGAGTTGGTGAACCCACTGCCCGCCAGGGCGATGCCGTTGTTGCTCTCGGCATCGGTGACCCAGGCCTGCGCCAGGCCAGTGACGTCGAACCAGACCCAGCGACCGGAGCCGCCAAAGCTCACGCGGTCGGCAAAGGTGGCGGCGCGATCGCTCGGCCCCATGGCGCCGGGCATTTCCCACGGCATACCGGCGTCGGCCTCATTCCAGGTCGCGCCCGCTTCGGACCAGGCCTTGAAGACCTGGTAGGCTTCGAGCGTCACGGCGTTGCCGCTGCCGTAGGTCACGTACACGCCGATCTGCGCCTGCGTCACCTGGGCATTGCCAGGCACCGCTGACAGATCGAACTTGACCAGTGACGTCTTCACGCCAGGCTGGCGCACGTAGAAGTTGGCGTCGCCGCCAAAGGCGGTGGTCGGCATCCAGGCATCAAGGAAGGTGTCGCTCGTGCCGCTGTAACCGTCCAGGCCGTCCTGCAGCGTGACTTCGTAGGAGTTCAAGGCGGGCACGCTGAAGCCAGCGGAGGCGCTGGCGATCATCTCGCCCATCTTGTACACGTTGTCAACGAACGACCAGTTGCCGCCTGCAGCGCCGTTTTCGGCCATGACGTCGAAACCGAAGTTGACTTCCTGACCGGTCGCCATGTCGCCCACATAGGCGATGGCCACCACGCCGCTGTCGGGGCTGTAGGCGTTCTTGAGGGCCGCGACGCCGCCGGCCTTGTACATCTGGGCCGCTGCGCCAGCCGGCACGCTGATCGGGAAAGCGCCGCCGTAGACGCTGCCGTCCACGTAGGAGACCAGGTTGCGATCAATGCCCACCACATGCAGCAGACCGCTCTCTGCGCCGCCGTTGTTCATGTTGCTCACGGCCACGGTGGCGGTTTGACCAACCGTGAAGGTGTCGGGGCTGACGGAGATGCTGGCCACGACCTCAGTCGTTGCGTTCCATATCTTGACCGTGCCATACGAGCCATCGGCCGCCTGATCCATCACCTGGAAGTGCAGGCCGTACTGCGTGTGGTTGTCGCCAGGATTGCCGGAACCGAGCTCGTTACCCGAAACGGTGGCGCCCCACAAGGCTGTGAAGTCGCCATCCAGGTTGGCGCCGTCTGCCGCCAGACCACGGATGCGCGTGGTGTAGTTGCCGGCGGCGGGGATGACCACGCTGGAGTCGTTGTCAATGGTGTAGACGAACCCATTGTCGGGCCAGGCAAAGCCAGGCACATAGCTCATGCTGTCATGGAACGCTGGCTTGGCCGGACGACCACCCAATTGAATGACCGCATTCGCCATGTTGGCGTAATCGTGGATGTTCCAGACATTCGTCGGCGCCAGACCGAAGGCGGCGTCCATGGATTGGCGTCGGCCGTTCATCTGCGGTTGGCGAGCGTTGCCCGCCGCATTCCAGAAGCCGCCGCTCCAGAGCAGCGGATCAGAATTGGCGTCTACGACCAGCGTGCTGCCCTTGGGGCCGTAAGCCGGCGCAGCCGCGGCGCGTCCACCGGCCAGCACGTTGTTGTTGACGTAATCGTCATTGCGATACCAGACGACCATGCCAGGCACGTTGGCGGTGATGCGATCCACCACCCAACCGTCGCCGGCATTCGACAGCGACTGATAGCCGTAGGCCAGGCCATCGTCGGCGCCGAAACCGCCCAGGTTGCGCCATTCGAGCAGGTAGTAGTGCGCAACGTCGAGATCAATCGGAACGATCTCCCACCCGTCCAGGGTCCAGTCGCTGGAGTCTTCCAGATCGTTGGAGTAGATCACGGTGTCGTCGTTGGCAACCACCAGGTTGTCAACCCACCAGCCTTCCCACAGCACGCCGCCGTCGGACATCTGGCGGAAGCGGGTCACGACATTGCTCAGGCCAGCATAGGCCGACATGTCATAGCGCAGGGCGCCTTCGTAGTGGCCGTTGAGACCGCCGGGCGGATCGGTCAGGGCGACGCCGTCCATGTCCTGCAGGGTATCCCAGGTGGCGCCGCCATCGCTGGAGACCATGAAATAGCCATAGTCATAGCCGGCTTCGAGGTCAATGTAGGTGGTGAAACTGAAGACCAGGCTGCCAGAGACTCCGCTCAAGTCCCAGGCGCGGAATGCAGACTGATCGCGGTTGTCGCCCAACTCATTGTGCCAGCCCTTGCCTTCGCCGGCATTGTTGGGGATGTTGACCACGGTCGAGGGCAGGTTCACACGCACGGTGTCTTCGGTGCCGGCGGGCGTGCCTGCGGCCTGACCCAACTGGACAGTGACAGGCTCGGCCAGATCGTAGTCAACGACCATCGGATTGGCCCAGCCGAAGAAGACGCGTGCCCAGGGATTGAAGCTGGATGGGTCAGAACCACCCAGTTCACCAGTCCACGAGCCAGTCGCCATGACGTCCCAGAACGCGGTCGAGTTCTCGGTGGCGCCGGAGGTGTCGTAGTAGTCAGGCAGACCGATGTCATGGCCGTATTCATGCACGATCACGCCGATGTCAGCGTCTTCGGGCACGATGGTGTAGTTGAAGACGCGGATGTCGTCGGAGCGATCATCGGGCGTGTCCATGCCGGCGACCAGGTGGCCCAGGGTGGTGCCATCGCCATAGGTGTCTTCGTACACATCCCAGCTATGCGCCCAAATGGAGAACTCGCCCTCTGCGCCGCCGCCCGCTTCATTGCCGATGCCCGCATGGGCGATCATGAAGTGGTCAACGATGCCGTCATGGTCGGTGTCCCACTGGCTCCAGTCGAAACCGGGGTAGGCGGCGTTGATGGCATCAGCCGTATCGGCGGCGATGCGGAAGACGTAGCCGTTCCGGCTCATGTTACCGCCGCTCGTGCAGGGTGCGTCTGCGCCGTATTCGCCTTCCGACACCGGAAGCTGCACCCAACCGTAGAAATCGCCGGTCAGGTGGTACAGCCCTTCCGACTGCTTGAGGTACCAGTTGGTGGCGGTGTGACCAGTCAGGTCTACGCCGGCGCCGCCGTTCAGGTCAGGGCGCACGACGCCGACGCCGGCCGTGGGGCCTTCGCCGAAGAAGAGGTTCTGATAGTAGTCGGTGCTGAAATCGGGCACCCAGATGCTGAAGTTGTCACCGGAAAGAGCCGGATCAGGGATCTGGTTGTGCAGCGGACCGACGATCGTGGTCGTTGTGCCATCGGGCACGCACTCGCCGTCAACTTCTTGATAGTTATCGAAAGTTTGGGTGCCGGTGAATTCGACGATCGTCATCAGGAGTTTGGCTTCGCCGATTTCGCTGAAGCCGGCGGCCATGGGACTTTTGCCCATCTTCTCGGCCTGGTTCCAGGCGGCCAGTCGCTTGGCATAGGCGATGGGATTGGGGCCGCTCATCCCCTTCTGACGGTTGATGGCTTCTTTGTATGCCTCGACAGCGGCCAGGGCTTCGGCGGCCGTCGAGTTGACTGTGAGCTTGCCATCCGCACGCAGCATCCGTTCGATGACGAAATCGTCTGCTGGCGGCATGGGGTTGGGCTGCGGTCGCAAGAACTTTTGCCACGGAATGGCGGGTGCTGTCGCCGCGCCGCCGGTGTTGCCTTCAGGCGCCATGGCGAAAACGGACATGGGGGCAAGGGTGACGATGAGCATGGTCACAATCAGAAACCACGCAAACCACGTTTTACGATGCAGATACGACATTTGAGCTCCTTGACTTGAGAGGTTGATTTGCCAGAAAGACCAGGCAACGCCGGGGTCTCCAGGCAGTGCAGGAACCGGGGAAAGTGATGAAGAAAAGGTGGGGTCTGGCCTCCTCGATGTAGGGTCTGGTGCAGATACGCCGGCGGTGCTGCGTACACGACGGCGCACCAGTCTCGTTTGGGATATTCGGGGATGGCGTTCTGAAAAACGACTTGCGAGCAACAACACTGATATTATATGCACCAGGCAAGGCTTGTCAACCCCGCTGCCCGGTTTTTTGTGAAGAGATTAGACTTGGTGACTGACACTACGCCGCTGTTGCGCCGTGATATGTGGTCTAGGCATAAGCAGGAGGACGAATGCCCGGCTGGGCCATCAGTATCCGCAAGGAGAGATTGCGTAACTGCGCAAGCTCAGCCAAATACTCCGCTCGTTTGGCATCTCGCAGCTCAATCTCATCCACCAGTTCCAGTAGTTCCTGGTATTCTTGCGGCGTCAGAGTCTCTGCACGTCGTTTGGCAGTGAGGAGATTGAATCGTTGCTGCATCTCGACCGGCAGACCCTGGTTGATTTTTGCAGTAATTCAGCTTCTCTGTGCGGCAAATTCGGGGCGCGTCGCCTGGCACGTCAAGCCAGCACTTGATTGGTCAACCATTCCAGGTCAGAAGTGCTCAGATGTTCGACCCCATTCACCAGCGCATCGAGCGAAATCGGCGATTGTAATTGAATGTTTGTCATAATCTACCCAATCCGCCGCGATCCATGAATTACCCCCCGTGTCAGTCGCTGCGAAAGCAAGGCGTTGTTGCGACCGCCCACGTCCGGCCTGTCGCATGACTCCGCTCAGGCGCTGCGGTTGCGATAGAGGGAGTGGTCCACGGCGGCCAGCATTTGCGTGCGGTCGACGCGACCGTCCAGAAATTCGGCGATGCGGTTGACGAAGGGTTGCGGCTGCCCCACCATCTGGTTGTAGTTGATGTACAGCACGGCGATGTTGGGCTGCGCCGCCAGCCACACTTCGATCTTTTGCAGGTGTTTTTGGAACAGGCGAGCCAGTTCCTCATCGCTGATGCGGGCGGGGTCTTCACCGCGCCGGATGAGCATCTTACGCTGCGACGCCAGCGTCTCTTCCAGCGTGCGCTGCATGAAGATGACCTTGTAGCGGTGTGTGGCCGGCAGATATTCGAGCAGCGCCGAAATGATCTTGATTGCCTTGCCCTCCGCCTCGACCAACCAGGCGCTGTCGCCCTGCTTCAGGCGCTTGACGCGCTCGACTTCGAAGTAGCCGCGCGGGTTGTCGGCGTCGGCCTGGCGGATGGCATCTGTCATGATGCTGAGACCGCCGCTGGCCAACATCTGCATCATCATCGAGGTGCCCGAACGAGGCAAACCCGAAACGACGGTGATATAGTCGAGCTGCTGTGCGACGCTGACTCCTGGTCGCTGTGTCGAATCCAGACTCATGATGTTCTTGTGGTTTTCCTTCTATCTGTATTTGTCGAATCTATTCTCGGCAATGATGTCCTGGCGATCTTGATGATCAGCGCGCCGAAATTGTAGCACAGGCCGCGGAGGGCGCAAAAAAACCTCCTGCGCAGCAGCCGCCGGCAGGAGGTGTCTCAACGATGAACTGGCAGCGCCTGGCGCTTGCCTGTCACTGCGTCGGCGGCGTCTCGGCCTTACCGGTCAGCAGTTCGTTCAGCGCCTGGTTGAACTGTTCGTAGGGCAGCGCGCCCGGGATGCGCGTCCCCTGGCCGTTCTTGATCAGGAAGAAATTGGGCGTGCCGCGCACCTGCGCCTGTTCGCCCAACGCCAGCCCTTGCTCCACCTTCGACTCCATCTGGCCAGAGTCGAGACAGGCGTCGAACTGACCGCTGTCGAGACCCAGCTCGTTGGCGTAGGTCTTGAAGATCTCAGGCGCTTGGGCCTTGCCCGACCATTCCTGCTGTTTGCTGAAGATCAGGTCGTGCAACTCCCAGAATTTGCCCTGCACGCCGGCGCATTCGGCGGCCTCGTGCGCTTTGGGCGCCTGCGGGTGAATGGCCAGCGGGAAGGGGACGAACACCAGGCGCACCTGTCCCTTTTCGATCCATTCTTTGTCGAGCAGCGGCTGTACCTGCTGGAAGTGCTGTAGACAGTACGGGCACTGCAAGTCGGAGAATTCGACGATCAGGATCGGTGCATCCTCCGACCCCTTGTAGTAGAAGCCGGCGTAGGTCAGCCCGGGGTGTGACGGGTCAGGCCCCAGGGGATCAATTCCCGCCGGCAGCGGCGTTGGCGTCGGCGCCGGGGTTTCGCCCGCCTGCGCTTTCGCGATGATCTGCTGGAAGACCTCGAACGGCTGTGCGCCAGACACGAACCAGGCATCGACGAAGAAGGCCGGTGTGCCCTTGACGCCCTGCTGCACCCCTTCTTGCAGGCCCTGGTTGACCTTGTTAACGTACTTGCCAGAATCGAGACAAGCGGCGAAGACGGCGGCGTCCAACCCAAGATCGGCGGCGTACTGCTTGAAGATGTCTGGCGCCTCGTCCTTGCCCGACCAGACCTGCTGCAGCGCAAAGAGCTTGTCGTGCATCGCCCAGTATTGATCTTGATCGCCAGCACAGCGCGCCGCTTCTGCCGCCTTGAATGCCTGGGGATGGATGCTGGTCAGCGGGAAATCCTTGAAAACGTGTTTGACCAACCCCTTGCGCACATACTGGTCATCGAGCAGGGGGGCCGTCTGTGCCACATGACGGGAACAGAACGGGCACTGATAATCGGAATACTCGATCAGTGTGATTGGGGCGTTGGGATCGCCTCGGAACCAATCACCCTCCGGCGTCTGGCCTTCGGTCACAGCCGCAGAGTTGCTGCTGTCCTCTATGGCCGTTTGCCCTCCTGCTGATGCACAGGCGCTGAGCGCCAGAAGCAGCAGGACAACCATCGCCAACCAGCCTGCCGCCCGGCGTCCGGCTGGCCTCTCGTTTCGTTTCATGCGTCAAATTTCCTTTCCTGGCCACGCGTCGCCGCCCGTCCTTGCCAGACGACCCTGCCCGCCAGACATGTGTGACTGTATCGCCTTCAACCGTGGTTTGATGTAGGCGTAATTCCGCCGTTGCAGACCCGTGCGCCGCGGCGTAGACCGAGAGGGGTTGAGCGCACAGCGAATTTGCCTTTTTCAACTCGCTTGTGTTAGACTGCAATCTCAATGGGCCTATGATACCACAGGAGTCGTAAAAGCGCCATGACGACAACTATCTCACCTTCGCCTGCGTCTGAAACTGCCGATTTCACGGTGGACTACCCGGAGTTGTACGCGGAGACGGCCCCTGCGCCGCCGGCTTTTTCGCCCAGCGCCCGCAGCGCGCCGGGCGAACTGGTTTTTCCGCTCGCTCCCATGCCGCGCGCCGCCGGCCCCGGCCTGGAGGAGGGGCGGGCGCTTTGGGTTTCGCGCTTCGATTTTCGCACCGCAGATGACATCCGTCGCGTGGTGGACAAGGCCGCCCAGGCCAATTTCAACCAAATCTGGCTGCAGGTGCGCCCGGCGGCCACTGCCTTCTACCGTTCCGCCCTGGAGCCGTGGGATGAACGTCTCACAGGACGCATCGGTGGAACGCCCGACTGGGACCCCCTGGGGCTGACCATCGAGACGGCGCACCAGGCAGGGCTGGAGGTGCACGCCTGGATCAATGTCTATCCGGCCTGGCAAGGCGCGACGCTGCCGCCGGGCGATGTGACGCCCAAACCGATGGTGACAGAATTTTCGGAGTTGTACGGGGATCAGTGGAAACAGTGGGACAAGGACAGCGGGGCGATGGGCCTGAGCGCATCGTACCTTTACGGCAGCCCTGGTCATTGGGCCGTGGCGGAACGGGTGCTGCTGGTTTGCCGCGACCTGCTGCTGCGCTATTACCTGGATGGTCTGCATCTCGACCATGTGCGCTACTCATCGTCGCGCTTCTCGTGGGACCCGGTGACCCTGGCGCGCTATGCGGCGGCGCGGGCAGTGGAGCCGACGTTGACGCAGCCAGAGTGGCAGCGCCGGCAGATCACGGCGCTGGTGGCCGCGCTGCATGAGCAGGTGCACGAACTCAAACCCGGCCTGATCCTCAGCGCCGCCGTGTGGCCGGTCTACAAGCGCGAGGCGGACTGGTCATGGTGGCCGAGCAGCGATGGTTTTTCGTCCTACTGTCAGGATTCGGTGGGCTGGTTGCGCCAGGGAGTCATTGATCTGATTGCGCCCATGCTCTACGGCAGTATCCTCGGCCCGGCGGCCAATACAGCCTATTTCGAGATGGTGGTGCGCTCCTATGCGGCGCAGGCCGAAGGAACCCACATCTACGCCGGTATCGGTGCGGAAGCGATTGATGCAACCGAAATCTGCCGTCGCATTGACATCGTGCGCGCTGCCGGGCTGCCTGGTCAGGCCATTTTCCGCGCGGCGCTGCTCGATGCGATGGGCGGTTGGGATGCGCTGTGCCAGGGGCCGTATCGAGGCGCCGTTTTCGTCCCGCGCCCGGCATCGGCAGTCGCCGCGCTCGAACCTCAATAGATGGCCAGGTAACGCTCGATTTCCCAGCGGCTCACCGTGCGCCGGTAATCTTCCCATTCGCCGGTCTTGGCTTCCACATATCGTTCGAAGAGATGAGCGCCCAGGGCGACCTGGATCGCCTCAGCGCGCTTGAACTCCTCCAACGCCTCGCCCAACGAACGGGGCATGGCGGGTAGATTACGCCGCGTCAGATGATACAGATTTTCTTCCGCCGGTTCTGGCGGGTCGAGCTTGCGCTGAATTCCGTCCAGGCCGGCGGTCAGCATGACGGCGAAGGCGAGATAGGGGTTGGCGGCCGGGTCAGGGCAGCGCAGCTCGATGCGCGTGGAGGAGGCGCGCTCGGCGCTGACATGCGGAACGCGGATCAATGCCGACCGGTTGGTGCGCGCCCAACTGATCGCCGTCGGCGCTTCGAAGCCGGGAACCAGGCGTTTGTACGAGTTGACCAGCGGCGCCAGAATGGCCGACATGCCGCGCGCATGGACTAGCTGGCCGGCGATGAAGTGCAGCGCCAGGGGCGACAGGCCAAAGGGGCTGTTGGGTGCGGCAAAGAGGTTCTTGCCGGTCTTGGCGTCGCTCAGGCTCTGATGGGTGTGCATGCCCGAACCGTTGACGTTGGTGATCGGCTTGGGCATGAAGGTGCAGTGCAGGCCGTTGCGCTGCGCAATGGCCTTGAGCGCCGTGCGCAGGGTGATGACGTTGTCTGCCGTGCGCAGCGCATCGTCGTAACGGAAATCTACCTCGTGCTGGCCTACGGCCACCTCGTGATGCGTCGCCTCGACCTCGATCCCCAACACCTCCAGCGCATCCACCATTTGGCGTCGCACGTTGTGCGCCAGATCGGTGCTGACGTCGAAGTAACCTGCCTGGTCGTGCGGTTTGGTGGTTGGCGCGCCATCAGCGCCGGGCTTGAAGAGGAAGAACTCCAGTTCTGGCCCTGTGTTGTAGATGTAGCCGAGCGCCGCGGCGCCCGCGACGGCGCGCTTGAGGATGTAGCGCGGATCCCCGGTGAAGGGCGAGCCGTTGGGCATGTAGACATCGCAAATGACGCGCGCCGTTGTCAGGCGGTCGCTTTCCCACGGGATGACGGCGAAGGTGCTTAGATCGGGCAGCAGGTACATGTCGCTCTCGGCCACGCGAGCAAAACCCTCGATCGAAGAGCCGTCGAACCAGATGCCGTGATCGGTGGCGATGCGCCACTGTGAGGAGGGAATCGTCACCTGTTTGACGATGCCCACGATATCGCTGAATTGCAGATTGATGAAACGTACTTGTTGTTGGGCAATGATCGAATTGACGCGTTCGATCTCAGCCTGGTCTATCGCCATGCGCGCAAAAACCCCCTGTGAATGTCACGCTGCGCAGTATACCCCGCCGCGCGCCCAGAAACCAGCGTCAATTCGACCGAGAGAGGCCGGACGCGCTTGGGCATCTTGCACAACCATCAGCGCCACGGCACGGTGTAGCCGACGCGCACTTGTCCCTCGCTGTCTTTGACCTCCAAACGCAGCGAGGGGGGATTGGCGCTGGCGACGATGACGCCGTAGCCGTTGCAGGTGCGGTATTCGTTCAAGTACCAGTAGGCGCCTCGATCCCATTTGCCGCTGCCAAACACGGTTCGATCAGCCCCGTAGACGCTCAGGCACTGTTTGAAGTTTGGTGTGGGGACGACCATCTCCGGCAGACCGCTGTTGACTCCGCTGTCAATGCCGCCGGCGTGCATGTCGCCGGAGATCAAGATGACACCCTGGATGCCCTGGTTGTGCACCAGGCGCAGCAGCCAGTTACGCTCGAACTGATAGGTGCGCCAGGAGTCGCTCTTGTAGACGGTGGGATTGAAGGGAACCTGCACCATCAGCAGCTTCCAGATGGCGCTGGATTGGCGCAGGCCTTGTTCCAGCCAGGCGCGCTGCCCCTGACTGCCCAGGTCGTTGCCGTCGAGCAGCGATTTTTCGGGGCCGTCAGGATCGCCTACGTTGTCGCGCTGGCTGCGCGCATCAATCAGGAAGATTTCAACCGGCCCCAGGCGGAACTTCTGCCAGATGCCCATGGGCGAGGGCGTGGGGTAGAGCGGAAAGAACTCACGGATGACCCGCTGTGACAGTTCGCGCCCGAAGTAGCCTTTGTCTTCATCGTTGCGCCCGTAGTCATGATCGTCCCACATGTGTGCGACCGGCGTGCGCCAGAGGATGTCGTTCACAAAGCTGGCCATGTTGGGGTCGTTGACGTTGTAGAGGTCTTTGAACATCTGGCGCTTGTCCTCCAGGCTGTGCGGCTCGCGATGATCGAAGTCGCCGCCAATGACCACCAGATCGGCGTTTTCGTCGCCGGCGCGGGCGAAGGTGTTGGTGGGCAGCATGGTGCCGGTGTTCCAGGTGGTGGAAAAATCGGTCACATAGACGATCTTGACCGGGCGTGTGCTGCCGATGGGGAAGGTGCGAAAGCGCGGCAGAGGGTCTGTCAACTGCGCCCGGCCATTGACCAGGATGCGCAGGTAGTAGAGGGTATCGGGCTGCAGATCGCTGAGGGGAATCATCGTGGTGAAGTCGGATTCACGCCGTGTGATGACAGCGGGCAGCCAGCGCACATCCGCCTCGGTTGCGGGCGCCAGGCTGACGCCCATCTGCACGGAGGCCATGCCGTGCGTGCGCAGAAAGACCGTGGCGCTGGTTTCGGTCACAGCGCCAACCAGCGGGCCGTGTGTGGCGGGCGTTGCCGCGCTGTCCAGGTACTGCCAGGGCAGATAGGGGAACCAGCGCGCCTGCCTGCCGGCCGGCTGAGCAGGGCGCGCTGGCGGGACAGGCGTCGGTGGCGCGGGCTGTATCTGGCCGATCGGCAGGAATGGCAGCCGGACGGGGCGCGCCGAACGGTCAGGCGCTGGCGTTGGCTTGCCGGCGGGATGCGCCGGCGGCTGTCCGCATGGCTCCAGGGGATCACAGCCGATGGGATAGGGACGCCAGGGTGCAGCCGACGCCTGGCCGGTCAACAGGAACCACAGGGCCATGACCGACAACGTCGTGCGCAGCAGCGCAACGATGCGCTGGCCGCGCCCCAGGCGGCGCATCTCTGTTGTTTTGCCGACTGGCGGCAACTTGCAACGAAACAGGCAGAGCATGATGGAACCAATTCTACTACGATTTCGTCTGGAGGGCGAACTGTACGGGGTTCACCAGCCAAGTTCTTCGAGTTGATTCGAATACAGGAGGATCATCCAATGTTTCATCGTCATCATGCATTCAAGTTCATCGTCGTGACTCTGGTCGCTGTGCTGGCGCTGGCTGCCTGTTCCACGCCGCAAATGGCGGGAAGTCCGGCTACCGGCGAACAGGTCACAGGCGATCAAGGCGGCTCCAATGCGCCCGGCGCACAAGCGACGCCTGCGACAGGCGATCAGCCTGGCGGTCTCATTACAGCGTCGGGCACGCCGGCGGCTGACTCGGCGGTTGCCAGCGGCGGAGAGGTGCAATCGGGTTCCAGCGGCGGCGCCAGCGGGGCGTCTGCGCCGGACAGCAATCCGGGCGACGCGACGCCGCATTTCGAGATCTATCGCAGCGATCTGTGCCATTTCGAGATCGGCTATCCAAGCGGTACGCCGGTGGACTATGTACCGCAGGAAGGCGCTGTGACGAGCCAGGGCACAACGACGATCTGTCGTGTGGCGTTCCAGGATCGTGTGTTGGCGCAGTCGGACACCGCCGCGCTGCAACCGCCCCTATTCCTGGTGGAAGTCTACGCCCGCCCTGCCGGCAGCCAGTCGTTGGAAGACTGGGTGAGGGCGCAACCGCTGCCCGGCAAGGCCAACGCCAGCTTCAAGGCAGCGACGGTCGGTGGTAAGGACGGCTTGCAAGTCACGCTGATGCAGGAGATGGCACCGAATCGCTTCTTCTTTGCGGCCCACGGCGATCTCTTCTACAAGCTGACGCCGCTCGGCCCGTATGGCGATGCGATGCTGGCGAGCTTCCGCTTGATTGACTGACAGGCCCGCCGGTTGGCTGGCTGACTGGCGTCGCAACAGACAAGTTCCCGGTCCTGGGCAAAGCTCAGAACCGGGAACTTTTTTTGCGTACTGAAACTGGGTTTTTGCCTTGCCCGATCGGCAGTCTCTTTGTGGCGCCAGGATCGGGCTGCGATCCAGTTCGAGTCGGGAGAATCATGAGGTGCGGCGTCTGCGTTCAGACGGCGCTAGAAATCGTTGCCCCAGTCCCACAGCGTGACGGCGCCGTTGCCGAAGTAGGGGGAGTAGATTTGGTACGGCTGATCCGGGCTGATGTACTTGTACGAATTGACGCCGTTGACGTAATTGTAGGCGCCGGCATACTGATCGAACTTATAGATCCAGGGGCCGCCGCTGCAGCCGCCGGTCATGTCGGTGCCGATTCCGATGGGGTTGGGCGAGAAGTTGCCGTCATCTCGTGCGTGCGATGCGGCGTTGAGGTGAATGTATTGCCCCGCAAACGGCGATGCGGCGGGGTAGCCAAAGTCCATCCAGTGTCTGGTGCGGCTGGCGTTGGCCGAAAAGCCGAGCCAACCAACGGTGCTGCCGATGCTGCGCCCGTTGCGATCATCCAAGATGACCACAGCGTAGTCGTAGGCAATCGAGTTCGAATTGCCGACGCTGTAGTTGGTCAACACGGCGGCGTCGTGCTGTGTCCATACGCCATAGGGCGCCGAGCCGTTGCGATAGGCCGGAACGAAGATCCAGTTCGAATGCCAGGTGCCGTCGTCGTTATCGTAGACGCAGTGACCGGCGGTCCAGACCATGCGGTCATAACCGACCGAGCCGGAGCAGACATAGTTGTAGCCGCCGGAGGTGAAGAAGACCTTGCCCAGCGTGCGGAAGGGGAACATCAAGTAGTTCCAGGGCACGCCGAAGCGGGTATAGGGGGGCGGATACGAATAGCCGGTGGGCGAGGCGCCTCCCATTTCGATGGCGCTGAATTCGGCCAGCGCCTCTGCTTCGGCGCCGGTGGGCGCACCCGCCATGCCGGCGCTGCTGGGCGCCATCACCAGCGGGCCATTGGGTTCGGTCGGCGCGCCGTCCTTGAGCGGCATGGAGATGGCCGGCAGCGGGTAGGGGATGGCGCTTTGCATTTCGGCGGCGGTCCAGACCTTCTGCGGGGCATCTCCGCTGATGGGGCCGCGCGTGATAATGCCCAGGGGTTGCTCGGTTTCGGGGCGGCTCACGGCGCCCGCACCGGCAGTGACCAGCATACTCATCAGCGCCAGGCTGATCAAAACGACGACGATTGATAGTCTTCTCATGGTGTTTGTCTCCTCGAAAGAACAGTCGCTATCGGGCAGCGATCAGGACCAATGGCAGTGTCACGGCAGCGATTTCGTGTGTTAAAAATCGCGTTTGCCCGATGTTCGCAGACGCCAGAAACCTGGCGCCGTTGCGATCTGTCGAGCAACGGTCAGGTACGCAAGAAGAGGGCGTCGAAGACAAGAGGTCTTGCGTGACGTGTCGCCGCTGGGTGAGTCGGGGGTCATTGGCCGCAACACACAGCATCATGCTCACGCCAGGGCCTGCGGCGGCCAGAAGGACAAGACCGAAAGCATCTTAGGGGGCAGATTCACCTCCTTTGTCCACTTTGTCCACGATGTGTATCGCACGCGTACGAGCGAGCAAACGAAGTGTAGCACTAAGCGCGTGCGAAGTCAATTGCCCGAATGGATTAGCGGGGGTGCGCTAGAGCAGTTGCTGCACCTTGAAGGCGACCTGCAGCATCAGGCGCATCTCTGGGTCATCCAGGTCGTGGCCGATGATGGCGGCGATGCGTTCCATGCGGTAGAGCAGCGTGTTGCGGTGCAGGAAGAGGGCTTCGGCGGTGCGGCTGAGGTTGCCGTGATGGGCAAAATAGGCGGCCAGCGTCTCTACCAGGCTGGTCTGCTGGCGGGCGTCGTAGGCGCTGAGGGCGCCGAGCGTCTCTTCGTAGAAGTGGCGCAGGACGTCGCTACCTTGCAAAGGCAGCAGGAGCCGGAACAGTCCCATGTCGCCGTAGTAGCTGACGGGGTTGGCGCTACGCAGATGTTTGCTCAATTGCAGCGCCTGTCTGGCTTCGCTGATGGATTGCGCCAGCCCGCCGGCGCCATCGGCCGACCGCCCGACGCCAATGCGCCAGAGGACGGTGGGCAACTGTGCTGTCAGACGTTCGTGCAGCGCGGCGGCCAGGCGGCGGCCGCGGCGGGCCGGCTTGCCCGGTCCCAAGCCGCAGAGGATGAGGATGTCGCCCGTTTCTTCGTCGGGCGCCGCCAGCACGGCAACGCGGCGCTGGCGCAGTTCTTCATCGGCCAGTTGGGCGCAACGGTGCAACAGCGTCAGCGGGATCGGCTGATCGGCGCCCAACTCGAAGGCCGCCTGACGGCGATCCAGCTCGTAGCCCCATTGCAGGGCGCGCTGCGCCAGCAGAATGGAACCGGGATCGGTCGTTGTCAGCAAATCGTGAATGAACTGCTGGCGTTTGCTCAACTCGTTGGCGCTGATCGTCTGCCGTCGCCCCAGTTCCAGGGCGGCAGTCAACGCCCCGCGCTCAGCGACCAGCTTGGCGATGTCGTCCAGATCGTCGCCAGGACCGATGACCGAAAGGGCGCCGAAACGCTGGCGATTGCTGGTGATGATGACGACCCAGCGGCTGCCACGCTGATCAGGCAGCGGCGCCAGAAAAGGCGCCTCGTTGTGCGCTTCGGCCAGCCAGCGCGCCGTTTCGACGTGCAGCGCCTGCAGCAGCTTTTCGTCCAGACTGCGCCCATCGGGCGCGGCGATGGCCAGCAGATCGCCCAGGATACCATGAATGGCGATGGTGCAGTTGGCTTTGCGCGCCAGCACCTGTGCCATACGTTCGAGCGAGGCCCCGGCGAGCAGCAGGTCGGTCAGCTCGTTGGCGACGTCGGCGGCAAAGCGTTCCATCTGCGCCTGCCGATTGACGATGACGCGAATCGCGGCGCGCTCGATGTCGGCCAGGCGGCAGTGGGGCGGCAGGGCAAAGAGGGGAAGGTGGAGCGCCAGGGCGGCGGCCTGGGCGGCGACTTCGACCGCCCCGCCACTGATGGCGACGCCGGCAATGCGCATCGG
Organism: uncultured Anaerolineae bacterium; assembly: GCA_964580725.1. Classification (GTDB taxonomy): domain Bacteria; phylum Chloroflexota; class Anaerolineae; order SSC4; family Amarolineaceae; genus Amarolinea. The sequence goes on from CAZOLV010000095.1 coordinate 17,293, forward strand.
CGCCAGATTGGCGATGACCTGCGCCAGGGTCAGTGCGGCGTCGAGCAGGGCCAGGTCGGCCAGATCAATCAGGACGAGTTCGCCGCCGTTGAGATTGGGGAAGGCTGGCGGGCTTGGGCGCAGGGTGATCGCCCAGGTGACGGGCGTTGCGAGATCGTCTTGACCTGTGACGATGCGCGCATCAGGGGGCAGGGCAAGCCGCATCAGGTCAGCTAACGTCGTCATGACAGTTCATCGTTCCCAAAAAGTGAAATTCCTGGCCCATGGGCCAGGAATTCGACGTCGAGATGGTGACGCCCAGACTTGAACTGGGGACCCAGGAATTATGAGCTCCTTGCTCTACCGACTGAGCTACGTCACCGTGCTGTTGGAATTCATCATGTAGAAGGGAGGAGAGTTGTCTGAACTCTCCTCCCTTTTTTCAGTAGCGGGGGCAGGATTCGAACCTGCGGCCTTTGGGTTATGAGCCCAACGAGCTGCCACTGCTCCACCCCGCATCGCACTCGACTGTGGTGAGTATACCACCAAGCCGCAGGCAGGTCAAATCCTTGTGCGGCTGGCGTTTCAAGGCGTGCGTCCCAAGAGGGTGTCGAGCAGACGCTGCCACGGTGAGCGAACGGGGGTTGGCTGCGGCGCCGGCGTGGCAAGGGGGGTGGGGGTGGGGGCAAGCACAGGCACCACCAGGATGTCGCCGGGACGCGCCAGGCCGAGGGCGTCGCGCGCCTGTTCTTCGAGATAGGCCGGACTCTGTATGCGCGCCAGTTCGGCCTGCAGACGTTGGGTGTGCGCCTCGGCCGCGGTGACGGTGGCCTGCCATTGCCGCAGTTCCGCCTCGACGGCCTGCAACTGCCAGACGCGGCTGAGATAGGCTGCGCCGAATGCACCGATCAGGACGATCACGATCAAGATGACGAGCTGTCGGCGCGTGGCGCGCAGCCAGGGGTGTGATCTTGTCATAACATCTCCACTTTGAATCCCGCCAGAGGCTCCGCCAGGGACTTTGCCTTGCGCTTTGCCTGAAAATGCGTCGCTCTCGGCGCGGCGCCATCTGCATCAGTTGCGGCGCGCAGATGATTGCTTGCGCTGTGCGTCGAACGATCGGATGCGCCTCTAAACAAAACGGGGGTTGTGCGGACGACCACACAACCCCCTGAATTTTGGTGCCGAAGGAGGGACTTGAACCCACACGAGCGCCTGCTCACTACGCCCTGAACGTAGCGCGTCTGCCAATTCCGCCACTTCGGCTTCACAATGGCCGAATGTTACCACTACGGGCGAGATTTGTCAAGCCGGGTCGCTTGCCCCGCGCTCACCCGTTGGGTCACGATGTACCACTCGCTGACGGTGCGAAAACGGTCGGCGGCCCGGTTCAGCTTGCCGATGGAGACATTGCGCACTTTGTCGTCCACGCCAAAGGTATAGACGGGATGATAGAGCAGCAGCGACGGCGCTTCTTCGGCAAAAACGGCCTGGAACTGGCGATAGAGTTCGATGCGCCTGGCCTGGTCGTTGGTGCGCCGCGCCGCTTCCATGGCCTCGTCGGCCGCGCGGTTGTTCCAACGGGCGTAGTTCTGCCCGCCCTCGCTTTCGGTCGAATGCCAAAGCGGATAGGGGTCAGGGTCGCCGCTCAGTTCCCAGGTGACGAGCGCGGCGTCGAAGTTTTGCAGGGTCAAATAATCGCCGGCCAGGCCGGCGAAACTGACGGATTGCGTCTCGACGCCTACGCCGATTGCCAGCCACTGTTGGCTGACCAGGCGCCCAATGGCGACTTGATCGGGCGCGTCGGTGGTCAGCAAGACGAAGCGCAGCGGCTTGCCCTCTTGATCGCGCACGCCATCGGCGTCGCTGTCGGTCCAGCCGGCCTCGTCCAGTAGCTGGCGAGCGCCCGCCGGGTCGTAGGCGTAGGTGCGGATGTCGGCGTCGTACGCCCAACTGCCGGGCTGAACGGGGCTGTGGGCGACGAGGCCCTGTCCTTGCAGCGCCTCATCAATCAGTTGCTGGCGATTCAACCCCATGAGCAGCGCCTGGCGCACCGCCTTTTCCTGGAAGAATGGGGTGTTACTGCTGCCGAGGTTGAGATAGATCAGCGCATAGCCGGGCAGGGTGGATGAGAAGAGGTTGAGCCGCGGCTCGCTCAGCGCCGTTTTGACATCGTCGGGGTAGAGATGGGCAATGGCGTTGATCTCGTTGCGACCAAAGGCCGCCAGGGCGCGCCGGGTGTCGGCGTAGAAGTGAAACTCCAAACCGCCCAGGAAGGGAATGGGGCCATCGAAGAACGGATTTGGTTCCAGCCGCACATGCTCGGCGTCAATCTGGGTGACTTGCCAGGGGCCGGTGCCCACAGGGCGCGTGTTCAACTGGGCGTTGGTCAGTTCGGCCACGGGGTAACTTGCCCAGAGGTGCGCCGGTACGATGCCGATGGTGGTGTAGTCCAGGAAAGGGGCAAACGGTTCCTTGAGCTTGAAACTGATGGTGTAATCGTCCAGCCTGGTGATCGTGACCGATTTCCAGAGCGCCGAGAGCCAGGGCGCCCATTGGTAGTCGTCGTGCTGCATCAGCGACATGGTGAAAACCACGTCGTCAGCGCTGAAGGGGGCGCCGTCGCTCCAACGCACGTTCTGGCGCAAGCTGAAGGTGTAGGTCAGACCGTCGCCGCTCACTTCCCAACGTTCGGCCAGATCGGGCGTGACAACGCCCCGCTCGTCCAACGTCGTTAATCCGTTGAAGAGCAGGGCGGCCAGATCTCGATCTATGTCGTTGTAGTGACTGAGCAGGGGGTTGAGATACTGTGGGTTGCCGGCAACCCCTTCGCGTAACGTACCGCCGCGCGCCGGAACGATCTTGCTAGGGAAGGTGTAGGCTGCGTAGGAGAGCAGCAACCCGAGCAGCAGAATGCCCAGAAGAGCGACAGCCGCCTGCCAGCGAACGTATTTTCCCACGGATAGCGTCTAGCGGTTGACCATGACAGTGATCACGGAAACCAGGAAGAAAGCGGTGGAGATGCCAATTGTCAGATTGAACAGGGTGCGCTCGATGCCGCGCCGCGTCTTGTAAACCCCGCCGTCGCCGCCAAAGACCCCACTCAACCCGCTGCCCTTGGCTTGCAGCAGCACCAGCGCCGTGACGGCGATGGACAAGATGATTTGAACGATGAACAGATACGTCTTCACAGAAATTCAACCTCCAGATTTGCCTTGACGGCGGGCCATTATACCATTGGACTTTGGGCGTGGCAAATGATTCTTGGGACTTTGGGCGTGGCAAATGATTCTTGGGACTTTGGGCGTGGCAAATGATTCTT
>CAZOLV010000096.1:0-20036 GCA_964580725.1 uncultured Anaerolineae bacterium
TGGGAAACCTGACAGGTTTTGGGAAACCTGTCAGGTTTTTGCGTTGGGAAACCTGACAGGTTTTTGTGTCGCCGGGACATCTGACCTGAGCCAGTCATGCGTTGACACTTCCGTCATCGTGTGATATAGTACGCCCTCGACTGCTGCGCTTGGGTACGCGTACGCAGTTTCCGCTCTGCTTCCCTCGCGTCGTAAGGATCTACTGGAGGAAGATCATGCAAGCACGTAAGCGTTCTGTCGTCGTATTGTTTCTGGTTCTGACTGTCATTGCCGGGGCCCTGGCGGGCTGCGGGACGGCCAGCACGCCCAAGGACACCGAAATCAACGTCCTCTGCACCCCGCAAGAGGAATGGTGCCAGGGCATGAAGCAGGAGTTCGAAGCCAAGTTCGGCATCACAGTCAACTACGTTCGCATGTCCAGCGGCGAGTCATTGGCCCGCATTCGCGCCGAAAAGGACAACCCCCAGTTCGACATCTGGTGGGGCGGCCCCATTGACAGCTTCGTCGCCGCCAAGGCCGAGGGTCTGCTCGAGGCCTACAACTCCCCGAACTACAAGAACCTGACCGACGAGAAGAAATTCAAGGATGCGGACAACACCTGGGTCGGCATCTACGTCGGTAGCCTGGGCTTCTGCACCAACACCGACTGGCTGGCCAAGAACCCCGGCGCCAAACCGCCTGAGTCGTGGGACGACCTGCTCAAACCAGAATTCAAGGGCCAGATCATGGTCGCGCACCCCTCCACCTCCGGCACCTCCTACACGGCGCTGGCCACCGTCTTGCAACTGCGGGGCGACGAGGCTGGTTGGGGATACATCAAGCAGTACGCCGGACAGGTGGCGCAGTTCACCAAGAGCGGCGCCGCACCCGCCAAGTTCGTTGGCCAGGGCGAAGCCGCCGTCGGCATCGTTTTCTCGCACGACATCGTCAACGAAATTGACAACAACAAGCTGCCGCTCGTGCTGACCTTCCCCAAGGAAGGCACCGGTTGGGAAATCGGCGGCATGGGCATCCTCAAGGGTGCCAAGCACATGCAGGCCGCCAAGCAATGGTTCGATTGGGCGCTCACCGCCGATGTCCAGGCGCTTGGCCCCAAGTACAAGGCCTATCAGGCGCCCACCGTCAAAGGCGTCTCTCTGTCGCATCCCGAACTGCTGCAAGTCAACCTGATTGACTACAATTTCCAGTGGGCCGGCACCAACAAGAAGGCGTTCGTGGACAAGTTCACCAACGAAATCGCCGCCGCCGACAAGCTGAAGTAACCTCGACGACCAAACCTGGACGCGTCGCCTCGTCAGCAGACTAGGCGACGACTGTTGTCATGCGATTGCCGGTTGCGACATCCGCCAAAGTCGCACCAACACCCTCGAACGATCAGGATTGCCTCCGATCGCTTGCCTGGGTGGGCGACCGGAGCCTCGAAACTGAGGAGACCGCCATGACCCCTTCCACGTCCGCTGCGGAGCGTCCGGCGCGCGGCCGTTTCCTTGCCGCGTTGGCGCAACGCTACCGAGAATTCGGTCTGCTTGCACGTGATCCGGTCTTGATGATCGGATTGATCTTCTGTGGACTCTTTCTTTTCATCTTTGTCGTCTACCCCCTCTACCGCGGCGTCGCCAACGGCTTCATCGAAACCGGCGCCTCAGGCCCCTGGTTCACCCGTCTCAGCCTGAAGTATTTCCTGCGCTACTTCGACTCCTATTACGGCCCCTACTCACGCCTTGTCTTTTGGAACACCCTGCAGATGGGCCTGCTGACCGCCGCCGGCGGCGTCATCATCGGCTTCATCTTCGCCTACACCGTCGTGCGCTGCCGCGTACCGGGGCGCGGCCTGGTGCATTTTCTGGCCCTGGTGCCCACCGTCTCCCCACCCTTCGCCCTGGCGCTCAGCACGATCCTCCTCTTCGGGCGCAACGGGCTGATTTCGTACAAACTCCTGGGCATCCCGGTCGGGGCGGGCATCAACGACATCTACGGTCTGGACGGCCTGGTCTTCGTCCAGATCATCACCTTCTTCTCCGTCGCCTACCTGATCATCAGCGCCATGCTCGAACGGCTCGACCCCAGCATGGAGGAAGCGGCGCACAGCCTGGGCGCCGGCAAAGCGCACATCTTCCGCACCGTCACCCTCCCCCTGCTCGTCCCCGGCATCGCCGGCGCCTTCCTTCTGCTCTTCGTCGAATCGCTGGCCGACCTGGGCAATCCACTCTTCATCTCCGGCAACTTTACCGTGCTCTCGGCCCAAATCTTCCTGGCGGTCGCCGGCGAATACGACTATCAAAAAGCCTCTGCCCTGGCCTTCGTGCTGCTGCTGCCGACGCTGGTGGTCTTCCTGGTGCAGCGGTACTACGTCTCCCGTCGTTCCTACATCTCCGTCACCGGCAAGCCGACCGGCGGGCGCATCACCGTGCAGGAACCCTGGATCCGCTGGCCCTTCATCATCATCACCTACATCGTCTGCCTGCTCGTCATCATCCTCTACGCCGCCATCATCTACGGCTCGTTTGCCACAGCCTGGGGCACCGACTTCTCCCCCACCCTGGCCTGGTGGCGCTTGATGATGACGCGCGGCGTCGAATCGGTGCTCGATACCACCTTCCTCAGCGCGTTCGCCACACCCATCGCCGGCCTGACCGGCATGGTGATCGCATTCCTGGTGGTGCGCAAACAGTTCACCGGCAAGGGCACGCTCGACTTCATCTCCAATCTAGGCGGCGCCGTGCCCGGCACCATCCTCGGCATCGGCTTCGTCCTGGCCTTCAGCACGCCGCCCCTGGCCGTGGCCAGCATCCTGTTCCTCGTCTTAGCGCTGTTCCTCGTGCGCACCATCCTGGCAGACGCCCGCCAGCAGTGGCTGGCGCTCATCATCGGCGCGCTGGCAGGGGTCGGCCTGGCCTGGTTGAGCCAGCCATTCGGCGCCGTCATGCTGACCTACCTGCTGGGCAGTATTTATGTCGTTGCCGGCCTCGTCGTGGCGCTGACATTCAAGAGCGCTGCCGGCCACCGCCGCATCGTCTGGCTGCTGGTCGGCATGGGCCTTTACCTCTTCTCCAGCGACCTGATCGAATACGTCGCCCAACCGATCGCCGCACTGAGCCGCTCCGTCCCGCGCGGCTTCTGGAGCAATGCCATCTTCCAGGTCGCCGACCATCTGAAAGTCTTCTTCCAGACGCCCACGCCGCTACTGGCCATCGTCTACACCTTCCTCTCCTACCTGGCCATCAACCAGATGACAGGCCGGGCGCGGCTGGCCGGCGTCACCCTGACCACCGCCCTGATTAGCGCCCTCTGCTTCATGGGCAAACCGTTGGCGCTGGTCGGCACACCCTTCGTCATCATCGCCGCCTTCGTCGTGCGCAGCCTGCCCGCCTCGGTGCGCGCCGGCGTCGCCTCGCTCCAACAGATTGACCCAAGCATCGAAGAGGCGTCGGCGATGCTCGGCGGGGATGCGCAGTACACCTTCCGCAGGGTCACGCTGCCGCTCATCATGCCGGCGCTGCTCGCCGGCCTCATCTTCTCATTCACCCGCCACATGACCAGCCTCTCCGCCATCATCTTCCTGGTCAGCGCACGCTGGCGCATCGTCACCGCCTCGATTCTCAGCGAATGGGAGCAAGGCGGCATCAGCATCGCGGCCGGTTACTCGACCGTGATCATCATCGTCGTTTTCATCGCCATTGGCGTTCTCTACTACGTGACCCGCCGTCTGCTCGGCAGCCGCGGTTCGGTAGACCTGACGTTGGGAGTGTGACACCATGTACCTGATTCTCGATAATCTGGTCAAAACCTTTGCCGCGCGCGGCGGCGCCGGTGAAGTCAATGCAGTCAACGGCGTGTCGCTCAGCATCAAGCGAGGCGATCTGGTCACGCTGCTCGGACCATCAGGCTGCGGCAAGACGACGACGCTGCGCCTGATTGCCGGCTTCGAGTTCCCCACGCGTGGACAGATCGTGTTGGATGGCGCGCCCATCAACAACCTGCCGCCGCATCGTCGCAACATGTCCATGGTGTTCCAAAGCTACGCCATCTTCCCACATCTCAACGTCTTCGAGAACATCGCCTACGGGCTTGAGGTGCAGAAGCGGCCGCGCGACGAGATCAAACGCCGGGCGGCGCGTGTGCTCGAACTGGTCGAGCTGGGCGGCTTCGAGAACCGCGCCCCCAACCAGCTCTCCGGCGGGCAGCAACAGCGCGTCGCGCTGGCCCGCGCCCTGGTCATGGAGCCAAAAGTGCTGCTGATGGACGAACCGCTCTCCAACCTGGACGCCAAGCTGCGCGAGCAGATGCGCACCGAAATCCGTCGCATTCAACAGCGGTTGGGCATCACCAGCGTCTACGTGACGCACGACCAGGTGGAGGCGATGACCCTGTCCGATCAAGTGGTGGTGATGAGCAAGGGCAAGATCAGTCAAATTGGCACGCCGACCGAAATCTATCGCCGGCCGCGCACGCGCTTCGTGGCCGATTTCATCGGGCGCGCCAACTTCATCGAGGCGACGGTCATCGAGCACCACGGCGACCGGCTGGCGCTGCAGGCGCTTGGCGGCGCCCTGCTGGCCGCCAGCGATGGCGCCCGCTTCAGCGCCGGTCAGCCAGCAACGCTGATGGCGCGGCCCGAAATGATCGAGATCGAGCCGGCCGAGCCGATGTTCCAGGGCATCGTGCGCCGCGCCGCCTATCTGGGCAGCGTCATCGAGTATGACATAGAAATCGCCGGACAACTGCTGGCCGTGATCGAACGCGACCCGCGGCGCATGACCCTCTACCCGGAAGGTCAAACCGTCGGCCTGCAGTTCCTGCCAGATTGCCTGTACGTGATGGATGCCGAGTAGAACGGCAGGAGCGTGGCGTGAAGTTCAGGGACGATTCGTGGGCGGGCGTGGGAGTCGTGGGCGGCGCGCTGGCGGCAGTCGCCGTTGCGGTGATCTTCCTGTGGCTGCAAGTGGCGCCGCAGGCGCCGGCCGCGGTCGAGACCTACTGGCCGCTGCCTGACGGCGCATCCTTCCTGTACCGCGTGACCCATCCTGACGGCGCGGTGACCTACCGCAGCCGCAACGTTCAGCGGCTGCCCGCTCATCTCATCATCAATGTCCTCGACGCAAACAGCTTCGATGCGTTGATGCAGGCCTTGCAGATTGACCTGAACGCCATGAAAGACATGCAAGTCATGGAACTTGTGCGGCGGCTGGCGCGCTTCGACGCCGCAGTCATACGCGATGTGGAGTACGACCAGACCAGCCAGACGTTGGAGCGCACACAGCAGTTCGTCATCATCCATCCCCAACGCATCGAGGTCTTTGCGGTCGGCGACGCCAGCATCCTGCCGCCGTTGCCCCTGCTCGATCTGCAAACGAGCGCCAGGACGGTGACGGGACAAATCAGCGCAGCGGCCGTCTTCACCATGACGATGACGCGCCAGGCGCTGGAGATGTACGCAGCAGAGCCAGGCATCCTGCCCAACTGTCTGCGCGTGCAGCAGGCGCTCGACCTGGCGCAAAGCCAGACCAGCAGCGTCGCCATCTACTGCGCCGGCGCCGGCGAGACGGTGGACGAGACATCCTCCACCGGCGAAACCGGCGTCACCCGCAGCGAGTTGATTGCCGCCAACTTCGGCCCCTTCCTGCGGGGTCATGCGCCTGCGCTGATGAGCGGCGATGTGCGGGCTGCGCTCGGCAACGTCTTCGACAACAGCCTCGGTGTGCAGTTGCAGCCGGTCTGGAACTATCAAGAACCAACCAGCAGCAACGGCGTGACTACCCGCATCTTGCCCGTTGGCGATCTCCTGCTCTATGGCGTCAGCAGCGGCGCACTGACAGCGCTCGAACGCACGACCACACAAGAACAGTGGCGTTTCCAAACCGGAGGCGCCATCTACAGCACACCGCTCGTGGCCGGCAGCAGGGTCTTCTTTGGCTCGGCCGACAAGAAGGTCTACGCCGTGCGCCTGGCCGATGGGGCCTTCGAGTGGGCCTTCGAGACGCAAGACGTGGTCTCGGCAGCGCCGGCGTTCGACGCACAGACGGTCTACGCAGCGTCGGAAGACAAGCGCCTGTATGCGCTCGACGCCGCCACCGGCCAATTGCGCTGGAGCCAGCGCACGGGCAGCCCCTTGATCGCCGCACCGGTCGTTCACGATGGCGTTGTCTTCGCCAGCAACAGCGCCGGTCTGCTCTATGCGTTCGACGCGGCCAGCGGTCGCATCCTGTGGACCTTTGCCGCCGAAAAAGCCATCACGGCGCCAGTCACGCCGCATGGCGACCTGGTGTTCGTCGCCTCGCTCGACGGCTTCGTCTACGCCCTGCAGCGCAGCAACGGCGACCTGGTGTGGAAAACCGACCTGGACGATGAGATCGGCGCCCAGCCCATCGTGCAGATAACGCAAGGCGAAGTTCGCATCTTCGTGACCCTCTCCAACACCCTCGGTGCACTGCGGGCCGCCGATGGCTCGGTGGTCTGGCGCTATCGAGACGAAAACATGCTCAAGGGCGCACCCCTGCTGATGGGCGCACAGGTCCGGCAGTTGACCCAGACCGACCTGATCGGGCTGAACGCCGTCAGCGGCGCGCGCGAGACGCGCATCGAGACGACCGATTCGTCGCCCAACGGCGGTCTCAGCAGTGACGGGCGCACCGTGTTCGCCGCCTTTTTCGACGGCGCACTGATTGCATACGAAGGCGAACAGCCATGAAAGAACTGCGGCACGACCTCCTGGCGCTGCTGGCGGCGCTGCGTCACATCGTGGTGGGCGCCGTGCGCATCTTCGCCTGGGACTCGCTCAAGGACGGTTTCATTGACATTCGCCGGCTGGAACGAGCGCCGCGCATGGTCACCCTGGTCGGCCTGACGCTCGTCTTCGGTTTGATCGCCAGCATCCTGTTCAACGACCCTCTGCGCACCAGCGGCGCGTTGGAGCCGTTGCCGCTGTCGTCCTCGTCAGCGCACGCCATCTTCACGCCCCCAATCGCCGTCCCTTTGGCGCTCATCGCGCTGATCCTGGCCTGGAGTTCGATGCTGACCAGCGCGCTGCACATTCACCCCCTGGCGCGTTGGGGCGTCCTGCTCTGTTTCGTCTTCTTCGGCCTGCCGCCCGACGCCGTTGGCGTCATCGCCCTGGCGGTCGGTGAAGATCTTGGGCGCCTGCTCCTCTTGGGCGGGCTGGCGCTGCTGCTGGCGGCGCTGCTGTTGCTGGCCTTCATCATCCTGCCGCGGCGCCAACGTCCGCTTGGATTCGAGTTCACGATCATCCTGGGCGCGGTCGGCGGACTGTTTGTGCTGGCGCTCTACGGCGCCGTGCAGGCCTCGCAGATCGGCAACGTCAACTTTGTGAATGGCTACCTGACAGCCGAAGCGATCACCAACCAGCGCAACCTGATCACACCGCTGATCTATCTTTCGGGCGCTGAAATCATCAACTTCGGCGTGACGTTCACCGGCTGGGGCGCACAGGCCACTGCGCGCTACGCCAGCCGCTGGATGGTCATCGTCCTGCTGGCGACCTTTCTGGTCTTCCGTTGGTTTGGCGTGCTGACCGGGCAAATCCTGCCTGGCGTACCCCCGGCGCAGCTCCTGGCCTGGGGCGGGGCGGGGTTGGCCGGCCTCTGTTTGATCCCCCTCGCCTGGCGGCGAGCGTCGCAACCCGTCGGCGAAGCGCCAGCGCCCGGCTGGACGGTGGGGCTGATCCTGACGATGGTCGCGCCGCAGCAGTTGCTGCTGGTCGTCCTGCTGATCGTCGCCGCCTTCTTCACGACCCAAACTGGTGATCCCAACGTCATCGCCAACATGACCGTCGTGACCAAACCGATCATCGCCCTGAGCGCCCGCCTGCGCGATGCGTTCTACCCGCTCTTGACCGGCGCCGGTCTCCTCATGACCCTGTACGGGCTGCGGCGCAGGCGTCCGACGCTGGCCACCTTTGGCGTCATCCTGGCATGGACGCAATTCATCTACTGGTTGACCGAAAATGGGCATCCTCTGGAGAGATTCCGCTATCGTTACGGAGATATCGAGCTTTGGTTCTTGCTGGTTCTCACAGCGCTGACCCTCTATTGGGCCGCACGCCGCCAACTTGTGGGCGACCGCCCACTCAGGCTGCTGGCCCTGGCGGTCTTCACCTGGATCCTCCACTTCAGCGATTTCCTCGACAATCCTCTCTCTCTCTTCTTCGGCCTGGCTGGCGTCTCGTTTACGGCGTTTGGCATCCTGTGGGGTGTGCTGACGGCCGGGGGACGTTGGAAGATCAACGGCGATTCGCCGCACTTCCCCAATCGGAGCCGAATCCTGATGGCCATTGGCTACGTGCTGTTGACCCTGAACATCTCGCACTGGTTCATGGTCACGCACAATGTGGAAGAGCGCATCTTCAATGATGATGCCACGTTTGCCGGGCTGCGCATCCTGGGTTACACCGCAGCCTATCTCGTCATCGTGGAAGGCGGGCGCAGGCTGCTGCGCCAGGAGTAGAGATTCGAGATGACAACTGGCAGTTCGACAGAGTCGGGCAGCGCCAAAATCCTGGTGGTAGATGACGACAGGTTGGTGCTCGACCTCACACGCCGGACGTTGGAAGCGGCGGGATACAGAGTCCTGGCCGCACGCGATGGCGCCGAGGCCATCGAGGTCATGCGCACACAGAGGCCGGCGCTGGTTCTGCTCGACATCAGTATGCCCAACATGGACGGCATGGAGGCCCTGCGCCGCATCAAGAACGACCCGGAGCTGGCGACGACCCATGTCGTGATCATTTCTGCATCGCAGACCGACGCCGAGAGCATGGTGCGCGGCCTGCAAACCGGCGCCGATGGCTATCTGGCGCGCCCCATCAGCAACCGGGAGTTGGTTGCGCGCGTACAGGCCATGCTGCGCCTCAAAGCGGCCGAAGATGCCCTGCGGCGCAAGGAAAAGCTGCTGCACGACCTGATCGCCAGCAACATGGATGGCATGTTGGTCGTCAGCCCGGCGGGGCAGGTGCTTTTTGCCAATCCCGCCGCCTGTGCGCTGCTCGGCTGCAACCAAACAGCGATCGAGGGCCAGCAGATCGGCATCCCGCTGGCCGTCAGCGATCACACCGATCTCGATCTGCTGCGCCCCGATGGCGGCCGGCGCATCGTCGAACTGCGCGTCAAAGAAATCAAATGGCAGGATCAACCGGCGCTGCTGGTGGCACTGCGCGACATGACCGAACGTAAGGAAATCGAGGCGCGCCTGGAGTATCTGGCCAACCACGATCAGTTGACCGGGCTGCACAATCGGGTTTATTTTCTGGATCGCTTGAATCAGGCGATTGCCCGCGCCCGGTCTCCTGTCGCCGCTGAGCAGGGTCAGGCAACGGCGGCAGTGATGTTCCTCGATCTCGACAACTTCAAGGAGATCAACGACACGCTTGGCCACGCCCAGGGCGATGTCCTGGTGTGCGCCGTGGCGGAACAGTTGCGCACGCTGACCGGTCCACACAGAATCATTGCGCGCATCGGCGGCGACGAGTTCACCCTGATTGCGGACGACAACCCTGACCGTGCGGCCAGCGCCGACATCGCCAACCAAATCCTCAGCATCTTCTCTCAACCGTTCACCCTGGCAGGACAGCTCTACCACGTCACCACCAGCATTGGCATCAGCCTCTACCCCTCCGATGGTCATGACGCCGAAACCCTCCTCAAATGCGCTGACATTGCAATGTACCGCGCAAAGCAAATCGGGAATACGTTCGAGTTCTTTGGCGGGGAGTAGAGGAGAGAGGTCAGAGGGCAGAGGGCAGAGGTCGGCTGAGGGTGTAGCCGACCCCCCTTCCCCCCCAATTTGGGGGGTTAGAAGCGCAGTTGCGCTAGTTCGGCGTGGTCTGCTTGACCCGGTTGTACGAGCAAGCGGGGCAGGCCAGGGCGAGCAGGGTCGTAGAGACCCGCGATCAGGTGGTAGGTTCCGGGCGTCAAATCGGCGGGAAGGGTGAGGGTGTAGCCGGTCACGATGACTTCGCCCGGCAGCCAGGCGCTGGTGGGACGTGCGCCCGGCGCACGGTTGGCCTGACTGCGCAGCCGCCCTTCGCCATCGAGCATCTGCACGAAACTCTCGAGATCGGCCGCCGGCTCGCGGATGGCCTGCCAGGTCAGGGTCACAACCCAGGTTGCGCCCGGTTCGATGGGCTGCGTGCTCAGATCAGCGCCGAGCAAACGCACGACGCCACCAAAATCGGCCCCGTTGGGCCGCGCCACCGGCGGCGGATCGAAACGGCGCGTGCTGGCCAGGGCGGCCAACGGCAGTTCGGCGCTGGCGCCAACCGCCGCGCCATCCGGGGCCAGCAGCGTCAGCGTCAGGGCAACCGCGTCTGGCCCCGTCAACGTGATGGGGAGCCTCGGCGCCAGTTGGGTCAACACCTGCCCCTGCGCCGGCCAGGCCGTGGTGGGCCAGCCGCCCGCAGGCGTCAAATCGAAGTCGCCGCCTGGCAGCATCACGCCGTCCGGCGCACGCCAGGCCAGGCGCACACGGTAGGCCGCCGCTGGCGACTGGGCGCCAGTCTGCCACCACAACGCCAGGAAGACCCGATCGCCCGGCTCGACCGCTGCCGGCGCCAGCCAGGCCCGCGCCAGCGTCAGTTCTGGCGCCAGGCGCACAGCCTCCGTCAGAGTGACGGCGTCCGCCGGCGGTAACGGGCCGGTCGGTCCCTCCAACGCCAACGCCGGCGCATCCACACCGGTCAGCGCAACGCTGGTTCCCTGCGCCTGCCCCGCGGCGTCGCGCGCTGCCAACGCCGCCGGCTCGCCTTCCGCATAGACGCGCAAGCGCACATCGTAACGTCCGGGCGGCGTTCCCGGCCACAGCGATAGCGGCGCCACCCCAAACACCGGCTCGCCCACCCGCCAGCGCATCGTCGGAAACTCGTACATCGCCAGACGCTGATCCGCCAGCCGTCCCCAGACCCGACCCTCTCGATCCACGATTTCTCCGGCCAGCTTGAGGTCAGCGGCGAGCGGCTGCAACGCCATCCACTCCAGGCGCAACACGCCAACCGCCGCTTCATTCTGCCACTGCGGCAGCGACTGCGGCTGACTCCAGCCCACCAGGCGCACCTGCTCTCCGAAGGTCACATCGGTGCGCGTCGTCAGCGGCGGCTCGGCGCTGAAAGCGGCGTTGGGCGACAGGCTGAAATGGCGCAGACCGATCTGCCCAAACGTGGGCGCCGGCAGTTCCGTCCCAGTCCGCGCCAGTTGATCGGCGACGAAGCCGGCCGGATCCACCACGTTGTCCTGCCACAAAACGAGCCACGCCCCCGGCCGCCCTGCCGCCTGCGCCTGCAAAATCAGCGCCACATCGTAGCCCAACGTCTGGTTGACATCGAGCACGTCGAACGCCGGCAGACGCAGCGGCTGGCGCGCCGGCGCATAGTAGTCCCACACCGGCAACGCGTGACCGCTGACCAGGATGACCGCTTCATCATCCTGGCTATGCGAAAGGACATGGGCGGCCACGCCGCGCCAGTCGGCCTTGGCGAAAGCCGCATCGCCAAACCAGTTGCGCAGCGAGAGCGCCGAAGTTAGCAGCGCCGTCAGCAGCAGCAGCCCCGCCAACGGCTGGCTGAAACCGCGCCCCCACCGCCATAGCGCCGCCAATCCGCCGCCCAACAACAGATAGAGCGCCGGCGTGACCAGCAACAGATAGCGCGGGTTGAACTTGGGCGTGCGCCAGGCCAGCAGCAGAATCAACAGCGTGGGCAGCAGCAGTTGCAGCGCCAAAAAGAGCAGCGGAACGCCGGCGCGGCGCAGTCCTCCCGTCCGCAAAACGAGCAGACCCAGGCCCACCAACGCGCCGCCGCCGATCAAGCCCCAGGCGGGCAGCCAGCCGAGCGCCGTCGTTTCCAGCATCATCTGCGGCGCGCCAAGCGTCAACTCGATGGCCAGGTGACGCAGGGCCTCGTCCAGCTTGAGTACCCCTTGCCAGTAGCTGGCGTCGACACGATAGCGGTCGAGCAGGTAGGGCAGCCAGGGGACATAGAGCAGCAGCGTCGCCGCAGCGACCAGGCCCCCGGCCCGCAGACGGCGAGACGCCTGCCCATCACGCCGCAGCCAGACGGCCAGCGGGTAGAAGACCGCCAGGGCCAGCAGCAAAAACAGGGCGAAATAGTGCGTGTAGAGCGCCGTCGTCGCCGCCGCGGTGATGGCCGCCAGCAGCGGCCAACGAGGCGTCGGGGTGGTCAGCAGGCGCAAGACGAGGTAGGCGGCCAGGGCGCAGAGGGCGGTCAACAGGGTGTAGTTGCGCGCCTCCTGGGCGTAGTAGACCCAGGCCGGGGCGACGATGGCCAGGAGTAAGAGCGGCACAGGGGAGAGGGCGGTGCGGTCGCCTGCCAAGCGCCATGTGCGCCGGTGCAGCGCCAGCAGCAGCGGCAGGGTCAACAGCCCGGCAGCAGCCGAGGGAAAACGCAACGCCCACTCGCTGACGCCTGCCAGGCGAATCCAACCAGCGGTCAGGATGTAGTAGAGCGGCGGCTGGATGTCGCCGGCGGTCCAGCGCGTCAGATCGGCCAGGCTGCGCTGGCTAATGGCGGCCGTGACCCCTTCATCGTACCAGAGGCTTTGCGCCGGCAGCCGATAGAGGCGCAGCGCCAGGGCCAGCAGCAGCAAGAGCAACAGCCAGGCGCTGCGCCTCCGGCCCGCGCCTGGTGCGGCGAACGTTTCAGCAGAGGATGATGCGCGCATCAATGGCCACCACGCCCTGTCCCGCCGGCATGACCAGCAGCGGGTTGATATCGAGTTCGGCGATGCGAGGCTGATCCACGGCCAGCCGAGCGACGCGCACGATGGCCTCGGTCAGCGCCTGGCGATCGGCCGGCGGCGCCCCGCGCAAGCCATCGAGCAGGCGAGCGCCGCGGGTTTCGGCAATCAGCGCCTCGGCATCGGCATGGGTCAGCGGCGCCAGCCGAAAACTGACGCTGGCCAGCGCCTCGACGAAGATGCCGCCCAAGCCAAACATGACCAGCGGGCCAAAAGTCGGGTCACGCTTGACGCCGACGATGACCTCCTGGCCGCCGCGCAGCATCGGTTGGATCAAGACGCCGCGCAGTTGGGCCTGGGGATGGGCGGCGCGGGCGCGCTCGATCAGGGTTTGGAAAGCGGCGCTGGCCTGGGCGCGGGTCTTGACATCCAACAGCACGCCGCCCATGTCGCTCTTGTGCAGAATGTCGGGGCTGATGAGCTTGAGCGCCGCCGGGAAACCGACCTCTGCGGCCAACTCGGCCGCCTCTTGCGCCGTCGTCGCCAGCCGTGAGGGGGCGACCGGCACGCCATAGGCGCGCAGCAGGGCTTCACAGGCCAGGGCGTCCAGCGCGTCGCCGGCGGCGGGCAGCAGTAGATCAACGGCAGGCGCGGTTGTGGTGGGCGGGGCAGAAGCGCGGCGCGCCAGGGCCTGCGCACGTTGCCACAACACGCCGGCAGCGGCCACGGCATCTTCGGGGAAGGTGTAGGCGGGCAGGCGTGCGGCGTGGGCGGCGCGGTGAGCCGCATCGAGGCTGGCAGCGCCCATCAGGCAAAGCAGGACGGGGCGCGTCGGGTATTTGGCGGCCACGGCGGCCGTTTGTTCGACAACAGCGACCGAATCTACCAGGGCTTGCGGCACCAGGATGACGAGCGCGCCGTCGCAGGCATCATCATCGGCCAGCAGCAGTTCGAGAGCGCGGCCATAATCGGGGGCATGGGCGCCGCCGAGCAAGTCCACCGGGCCGCCGACCTGGGCGTCGGCGGCCACCCAGGCGCGCAGGGCGGCCTGCACGGGTGCGCTGGTTTGCGCCAGGCGCAGGCCGGCCTCTTCCAGGCTGTCGGCGGCAAGGGCGGCCGGGCCGCCAGCGTTGGTCAGAATGGCAAAGCGGTTGCCGGCGGGCGGCGGCTGATAGGCCAGGGCCAGCGCGCCGTCGAACAGCGCCTGGATCGTCGTCGCCTCGATGACGCCGGCCTGCTGGCAGGCGGCGCGAAAACCGGTGTGTGCGCCGGCCAACGCGCCGGTGTGCGAGGCGGCGGCGACGCGGCCGCTGGCGGTGCGCCCCGTCTTGAGAGCCAGCACCGGTTTGACCGCGGCCGCTCTCGTCAGCGTTTGCAGGAAGTCCGCTCCGCCCTTGACTTCTTCGAGATAGAGGGTGATGACGCGGCTGGCGTCGTCTGCGGCGAGGAAAGCGAGCCATTCGGTTTCGTTGACGTCGGCCTGGTTGCCGATGCTCAGCATCCGGCTGAAACCGACGCCGCGCCGCATGGCCCAGTCAATGACGCCGCCGCACAGCGCGCCCGACTGCGAGAGAAAGGCGATTTCGCCGCGCGGCGGCATGTCCTTGACGAAGGTTGTGTTGAGAGGGGTGTGCGTGTCCATGACGCCGATGCCGTTGGGGCCGGCCAGGCGGATGCCGTAGCGTCGCGCCAGGGCTACGACGGCCTCTTCCCGCGCCGCGCCGATCGGGCCAATCTCGCGAAAGCCGCCGGAGATGAGGATGATGGCGCGGATGCCGCGCTGCCCGCAGGCCTCGACCGCCGCCAGGACGGCAGGGGCGGGGATGATGAGCACCGCCAGGTCTACCGGGTCGGGCACAGCGGCGATGCTTGCGTAGCAGGGCAGCCCCAGAATCTGGCCGGCGCGGGGGTTGACCGGATAGACTGGGCCGGGAAAACGCTGCGGGCCTGTGCTGAGGTTGCGCACGACGGCGTAGCTGAGCTTGGTTGGATTCTCGCTGGCGCCGACGACGGCCACGCCCTGCGGTCGAAAGAACGGCCGCAGGGATTCACGTGGGTCGAGCGGTGAAGCCGGTTGCCTGGTGGGTGTCATTGTATCTGTTACTCTTGGATTTACAGATTAGATCAACCTGAGAATGCGATTCAGGTCTACGGCTGGATTGCCCGATGTTGTCAACGTTACCAAGGCCGACACTGATTTTTCTGCCAGCGTTTGCACCAATATCGGCGATTGCCTTAGAAAATCAACTTCATTGGTAACATCTGCTCATGCGCTTTCTGTCAACGACATGGCTAAGCGTAGTCTATGATCCAGTTCACTCAGGTCTGGTGCCGAAAGTCGTCCAACTTGTTAGACGACCAAAGTTGGTTCAATGGCTGCCACTTTGGGACGCACATAGGAAGGCTTTGGCAGTCCTGCTTGTTGCTAATCCTTCAGCAGATAGTCAATTTGCAATGTCGTCTTGGAGATTTGAGACGAAACATAGGCCAATGGTAGCTCGGTACGAACGGTTTGCGTCACCTGCTTGCGGGTGGGTGGGCGTGGACAAAACTTTGAGAGCAGGGTTCTGTCGAGGCGTGGAAAATGCTCGAAAATGCCGCAGAATCCCACCCGTCAAGTGCACGCTTTGTTAGGTGCGGTTTTGCCTTTAGACTCTTTGGCTATGGGGCGACACCCAAAATTAACACAGGGATGTCAATATCAGAAACGCCACGCTGTTCCAAATCCCAAACGAACTGCTCAAAGTACGAAACACCTGACGACATATATTCCGCTAATTCTTTGACTGGCACAATCTCGATGCCAACATCAATAAAACCCATATTGTGAAAATTTGTCATCTTGGCGCAAACGTGATAGACCATGAAAGAATACTTGCCGAACTGAACTTCTACGCCAAGTTTATTTTTGATAAAGTTCATTCATTCCAGCCACCTGCTTCGACGCTTCGATGCCCGTGAACGCCACCGAAGCTCCGCCCAACGCCAACCGCTCTCCGATCTTCGCTCCCCGGCAAGCCAGCCTAACTGTATGATAGATAGGGCTACTTGCTGCACTCAATGCTGTCATCAGGAACCTCCTGTTAGAGGGAAACCCACCGGCCCCGCCAGACGCGGAACCCTGCATGGCGCTGTCACTGAATGCAGTATACAGCCCTTCTGCGCCTCCGTCAAAAGCCCGTCGGAGGTTGGAAGTCGGAGGTCGGAGGTCAGAAGTCAGAGGTCGGAGGTTAGAAGTCAGAGGTCGGAGGTCAGAAGCCAGAGGTCGGAGGTCAGAAGCCAGAGGTTGGAGGTTAGAGGTTGGAGGTTGGAGGTCAGAGATCGGGTACGTCGGGGGCGGGAGTTTTCCAGTATCCGATCTCTGATCTCTGATCTCTGATACAGGATCAAGGCGGGGGGCTGAGTGCCGTCTTGCTCTGCCCGGCCTGGCCGAAGTTGGTTGCGAGTAGGGAGAAATCCAGCAGGGTGACGCAACCGTCGCCGTTGAAATCGGCGCGGGCGTCGTACCCGGGGCTGCCGTCGCAGATGGCGAAGGTGGTCACCAGGATCGAGAAATCGAGCAGGGTGACGTAGTTGTCGTTGTTGGCGTCGCCTTCGAGCAGCGTCCCAACCGCCACGGGTGGGTTGGCACCCGCCGCCAGAGTGACGGTTTGGCGGTTTTGCAGGGTGTGACTGTGCTTGACACGCATGGTGTAGACGCCAGGGGCGATGTCGGTCAGGGTGAAGATGCCGCTGGCGTCGGTGGTGGGTGCAAAGCTGTAAGCGGGCGCGGCGTCGCCTGGCGTGGTCAGGGTGACGGTCAGCGGCACGCTCCAGCGCGGGTCGGGCGGTGTGGGCCGGCCCTGCAGCAACACGGATGCCTGGAAAGAGGCGGCCGTCACAGCAGACGCGGCGACTTCGGGACAGGCGCCGCTAACACCCGCGGCGTTGCGCGCACAGACCTGGTAATAGTAGGTCGCGCCGGTGGGCGCGGTCTGGCTGAAGGTGAACTGTCCGCCGTTGGCGCCGAAACGGAAATCAGCATCCGACGGCTTGACGGAGCCTTGCAGGGTAGCGGGGCCGGGTGTGAAGCCAGCGGTAGCGCTGCGGTGTACGTCGTAGGCGGTCGCCAGTTCGCGAGCGCCGGTGGTGTCGGTCATCACGGTGGACCAGGTCAGGGTGACGTTGTTGCTGGCGCGCACGGCTGCCAGGGCCGGCGGAGCGACCGGCGTTTGCACTTTGGCCGTTTCGAGCAGCACGACGCCCCAGTTGCTGGGGACGTTCAGGCTGACTGCGCCGCTGCTGACGGTGGCGGTGACGCCGCTGAGAGCATCAACCAGCACGGCGCCATTGGGCAGGTTGTAGGGCGCAGCGTTGAGTCCGCTGAATGTGGCGGGATGGGCCAGGTTGTCACGGTTGAGCGCAATCAGCGCGGTCTGGCTGCCGTTGGTGCGGGCAAAGCCGTAGAGCTTGTTGGCGTCTTCGATGATGAGGCCATGCTGTACGTCGCCGTCCTGCAACGCGGGGTAACTCCAGCGAACGCTGGCCATCTGGCGCGAGAAGCCAGCCAGGTCGGCGGCCTGGGCGTTGGCGTCGTAGCTGTAGGCGCTGCCGCTGGCGTCGGGCCAGGGGAACGGCACGCGGTTGTAGGGATCATCCTCATATTTGCCATTGGCAAAGACGCCGTCGTGACTCAGGCCGATTTCGTCACCGTAGTACAGGGTGGGTGCGCCGGGATAGGTGAAGGCCAAGAGCCACCATTCTTTCATGCGCTGCACCGCGGCGGTGTCGCTGTCGTTGTTGACCTTTTTGAGCAGGAAGCGCACGCGGTTGGTGTCGTGCGAACCGGGCAGGTTCATCATCGCCTTGAGCGCCTGCGGCGGGTAGTCTTCCTGGATCGAGCGCAGGCGGGCGTTGAGCTGCGACGGCGTGATGGCGCTGATGGAACCGCTGGAACTGCCGGCGTTGCTGTCATTATCATCGAAGGAGACGCCGCCACTGCAGCCGCTGCCCGCACAGCCGGTGAAGAGCCAGCTCAACAGCGCCGAGCGGAAGCGGTAGTTCATCACGCTGTCCCATTCGTTGCCCAAGAGCCAGCCGGAGGCGTCGCCCCACTCCTCACCCAGGGTGATGGCCTGGCTGTCAACGCTGCGCACGGCGGTGCGGAAACCTTCCCAGTAGTCGTTGGCGGGATCGCAGGTCAGGCCGCAGTCCACATCGGCGCCGACATCGAAGCGCCAGCCGCTGGCGCCTTGATCGGTCCAGTAGGGGCCGACGGAGGCGAGACCATTGTCCCAGATCAAGCTGCGCACAGGCGCCGAGTTGGCCTGTAACTTGGGCAGCGAGGCGTAGCCGTACCAGGCTTCGTAGGTGTTGGCGCCGCCATAGCCGGGCGGACGGCAGGTCACCAGGTCGCCGGGGTCGCAGACGTTGGGATCGCCGGTGTGATCGGCCTCGCAGGCGGGCGTGCCGATGGCAGGGATGTAGAACCAACCGGCATAGGAACTGCCGGCCGACTCGCAGGCGCCGCTGTCGCCGTAACGGGCGTAATAGTCGAAGTAGGGGCTGTCGGAGGAGGTGTGATTGAAGACGCCGTCCAGGATCAGGCGAATGCCGTGGGCATTGGCGGCGGCGGCCAGCGCCTGAAATTCGGTTAACGTGCCGAAGTCGGGGTCCATCTGCAGGTAGTCAGCAGTGTCGTACTTGTGGTTGGAGGGGGACTTGAAGATGGGGTTGAGGTAGAGAACGCTGACGCCGAGGTTGTCGAAGTAGCCGTCCTCGATCTTCTGCGTGATGCCGGCCAGGTCGCCGCCGTAGAAGTTGTCGCTGTAGCGTTTGTTGCAGGTGGGCGAGGCGATGTTGCGCGGGTCGCACATCGTCGCGTTCCAGTCGGTGCTGTTGGAGCGCACGATGGCGCTATTGGCGCCGTAGAAGAAGCGCCCGGCGGCCGGATCGTTGCTGGCGTCGCCGTCACGGAAACGGTCGGGGAAGATCTGGTAAATCACGCCCTGCTGCATCCAGGTCGGCACGTCGAAGGCCGGATCGTAGACCGTGATTTGGTAACTCTTTTGATCGTTGTAACCGTCGCTCATGGCGCCGTGGCCGCCGCCATAGAATTTGGGATCGTCGTCGGTATAGAAGTCCTGGTCGGCCGGGCTGCAGGCGCCGAAGCCGTTGTCGTTCAGTTCGAAAAAGTAGTAGTAGACGGTCGGCTGTGCGCCGATGGTCAGATCGGTGTACCACCAGTCGTAGACAACCGGGTCGGTGTCGAACGCGCCGTCCCAGGTCATGGTCAGATAGGTTTCGGTGTTGGTGCGATCATTCCAGACGCGCACACGGGCGCTGGTGATATCGCTCTGCGCCACGCGCAGGCGCAATTTGACCACGCCGCCCGGGGTGGTCGGGCCGACGGTGGAACGATAGTCGCTGTCGAAGGTGTCGTGCAGCACTTCATTCCAGAAGATGTTGCAATCGGCGGCGCCGGTCGGGATGTCGGCCGGCGGCGTTGCGGCTCCGCTTGCCTGCGGCAGTAGCGCCAGCAGGACGACGATTCCGAGCAAGAACGAGAACTGAATCCATCGGTTCGATCGAGCCATGATACCCTCCAGGTGTCGTGTCAAGGCGGCGTGCAGGCCTGCGCTTGATTCCAGTGCGCCGAGGCCAGCATGATGTCGCGCACGTCAATGTCGCCATCGGCGTCCAGATCGTAGCGGAACCCGTAATTGGGCGTGCCCGGATCGCCATCGGGATCGGGGTTGGCGGCGGTGATCTGCCAGCGCAGGGCGATCTGAATCATGTCGTCCACATCTACGATGCCGTCGCCGTCGAAATCGTAGCAGTTGTTGGCGACGATGATCGCGCCGCTGACCGCGCCCGCCAGCACCGACCCGGACCCAAAGGTGACGTCGCTGCGCCGCGGCGGGGTCAGGTTGAAAGTCAAGGGCATACCGGCGCTTGACCCGATGGCGCTGAACTGAACCTGCACCACATCGAAAGTTCCGCTTGGGAAGTTGCTGAAGGCGCCGGCGGCGAAGTTCACCTCGCCGGTGGTGTTGTTGAATTGGTTCTGCAGCGGCACCGGTAAGGCTGCGCCCGCGGTCAGCGTTTGCACCTGCACGACGCTCGGGTCGAAGTTGAGGTAGGCGGCAGCGCCGTTGACGAGCTGCGAGCCGGCCTGCACCCGCACCGTGACCACGAAGCTGTCGCCGACCAGGGCCGTGTTGCTGTGCGGCGCCTGGAAGAGCACGACGCCGGTGGGTGTGGCCGTGGGAGTGGCGGTCGGGCCGCTCGTTGGCGTGGCCGTTGGCGTATTCGTGGCAACGGTCGTCGGCGTGGCCGTTGGCGTCCGCGTCGGTGTGG
>CAZOLV010000097.1:0-1778 GCA_964580725.1 uncultured Anaerolineae bacterium
CCGTCGAGCACGACCGCCGGGCGATGAATCGCCCGGCTACAAAACGGCGCCCCGTGAAGTGCGCACTACGAACCGTACGACGCGCGCATCGTCCGCTTGCCGCCGGGGACGATTGGCGGTATACTCTCCCCCATTATCACTGCCTGAAAGCGACTCGTCATGGATCACCTGCTCGGTTTTCGTTGTACGCTATGCGGCGCCGAATATGCGCCGTCCGCAATTCGCTACGTCTGCCCCCACCACGGGGACGAAGGGATCGTTGACCTGGTCTACGATTACCGGCGCCTGGCGCAGACCACCTCACCTGCTGCGCTGGCGGCCAATCCAGATCGGTCCATCTGGCGCTACCGGCCGCTGCTGCCCATCGCAGCGGATGCGCCCACGCCGCCGCTGCACGTTGGCGGCACCCCACTCTATCGCACGGCGGCCCTCGGCGCCCAACTCGGCCTGACCAACCTCTTCGTCAAGGACGATGGGCGCAATCCCACCGCGTCGTTCAAGGATCGCGCCAGCGCGCTGGTGCTGGCCAGGGCGCTGGCCGAGCAGGCGGCGGTTGTGACAACCGCCAGCACCGGCAACGCCGGCGCCGCGCTGGCAGGGCTGGCCGCCAGCGCGGGCCAGCGCACGGTCATCTTTGCGCCGCGCACCGCCCCGCCAGCCAAAGTCGCCCAACTGCTGACCTATGGCGCCGTCGTTCTCCTGGTGGATGCCAACTACGACGCCGCCTTCGATCTCTGCCTGGCGGCGTCGAAAGAATTCGGCTGGTACTGCCGCAACACCGGTTACAACCCCTACACCGTCGAAGGCAAGAAAACGGCGGCCTTCGAGATTTGCGAGCAGTTGCACTGGCAGGCGCCAGACTACATCTTCGTCTCGGTCGGCGACGGCAACATCATCACCGGGCTGCACCGCGGCCTGCAAGACCTGCTGGCGCTTGGCTGGATCGAGAAAATGCCGCGCTTGATGGCGGTGCAGGCTGCCGGCTCAGCGGCCATTTACAACGCTTGGGCCAGCGGCGCGGCCGTCATCACGCCGGTACAGGCGCAGACCGTGGCCGACAGCATCGCCGCCGACCTGCCGCGTGACGGGCTGCGCGCCCTGCGCGCCATCCGGCAGACGGGCGGGGCAGCAATCCAGGTCAGCGATACCGAAATTCTGGCCGCCATTCCCGCGCTCGCCCGGCTGACGGGCGTCTTCGCCGAGCCGGCCGGGGCGGCGGCCCTGGCCGGTCTGCAAAAGGCGCTGGCGCCCAACATTGCCCATCAATTGCCGAAGACCGGCTGGCAAGGTACAATCGAGCCAGATGCCACCGTCGTTTTGATGGTCACCGGCAGCGGCCTGAAGGATATCACCAGCGCAATGAAAGCCAGCGGCCAGGCGCCAGTCATCGAGCCGAAGCTGGCCGCCGTCAAACGCATGCTGGCAGGCTAAGGCGGGTCTGCCCAGCGAGACGCTGCTTGGGGATCAGTAGACCGCTGGCGCGCTGCACAATCATCGAATCATCGAACCGTGGTCATGTCGAATGAGTGCACAGAATCGAACGCAACAGTTCCATCAACCCGAGAACTCGCCGAAGCAAGCGCCGCCGGCTGCTGAGGTCGAGCTGGCGCCCGACGAGATCTATCAGTTGGATGTGGTTGAGCGCACAGTAGAGCGCGTGAACAACCGGCTGCGGGAATTGCTGGCGCACTATGATGCGGCCGGCGGACTCTCTGGCAACTAAGACCTGGTGCGTACCTGGCAGCAGATGTATGCCCTGTGGAATCGAGACGAAAGAC
>CAZOLV010000097.1:1878-20020 GCA_964580725.1 uncultured Anaerolineae bacterium
GAGGAATGAAAGACGAGGAATGAAAGACGAGGAATGAAAGACGAGGAATGAAAGACGAGGAATGAAAGATCAAGCAACCATGTCAACAAGATCCATCATTACCGGCCCCACCTTTGACGAGATGCTGCACCCCGCCAAGATTGACCCCGCCATCCGGGCGCATGCGCTGCGCATGAAGCACGACGACCCGCTCGACCCAATCAATCTCTTCAACATCACCTGGAAAGACGAGCAGAACGTCCCCTACTACGAGGTTCTGCCCAAGTCGCTGACCGGGGTGGATGCCAACATCGTTGTCCTCTTCGGGCGCGAGTTTCCCACCGGCGCACACAAGGTCGGCGCGGCCTACTCTGTGCTGATCGAAAAGGAACTGTTTGGCGAAGTAGACCCCAGCCAGCACACGCTGGTCTGGCCAAGCACGGGCAACTACGGCATTGGCGGGGCCTGGGTCGGCTGTCGCATGGGTTTCGACGGCATCGTCGTGCTGCCGGCCGAGATGAGTCAGGAACGTTTCGAGCGCATCCGCAGCTACGGCGCACGTGTCATCGCCACCCCCGGCTCCGAATCGAACGTCAAGGAAATCTACGACAAGACATGGGAACTGCGCCGTGATCCCAAGGTGCGCGTGTTGAATCAGTTCGAGGTGATGGGCAACTACCGTTTTCACTATTACGTCACCGGCAACACCATCGTCGAGCTGGCGGCGCTGCTGCACGCACAGGGCATTGGCAACGGCAAGGTGGCCGCCTTCTGCTCGGCCATGGGTTCTGCCGGTACTATTGCCGCCGGCGACCGCCTCAAACAAGTCTGGCCCGATCACAGGATCGTGGGGTTAGAGCCAACCCAATGCCCCACGTTGTTCGACAACGGCTATGGCAGTCACGATATTCAGGGCATCGGCGACAAACACGTTACCTGGATTCACAACGTCCTGAACATGGACGCCATCATGTGCATTGATGACATCGAGTGCAAGAAAGGCCTGCAACTGCTGACCGAACCGGCCGGCTGCGATGTCCTGATCCGTCGCTACGGGGTGCCAGAAGCCACGGTGAAGAACCTTGCCACGATCTTCGGCATCAGCGGCGTCTGCAACGTGTTGGGCGCTATCAAGACGGCCAAGTTCTACGGACTCGGCAGCCAGGAAACCATCGTCACCATTTGCACCGATGCGATCGACCGCTACCACTCGGTGATGGCCGCCCTGACCGATCGCTACGGTCGCATGGACGAAACCGAAGCGGCGGTGCGCGTCGAGTCTATCTTCCACAGCCAGAAGACCGACTGGATTCGCGAGGGCACTCGACACGCCCGCGCCTGCTGGCACAACCTCAAATACTACACCTGGGTCGAACAACAGGGCAAGACCGTGCAAGAGCTTGACGCCCAAAAAGACCCGGCCTGGTGGCTCGAACACCAGGAAATGACCGCCGAGATTGATCGTAAGATCCGCCTGGCGAGGGCATGACTTCATCGTCATTGAGTATCATCTCAATAAGTAGAGGAAACCTGTCAGGTTTTGGAAAACCTGACAGATCTTTGCCGGACGGCCGGTCGCAGCGCCAGTCGAATGGGTTGACCACAGAATCGCTAGACAACGAATTGACAGGGCGAGGTTGAACATGAGCACGCAAATGACAAGCGAACCAGTGAGCACGCTAATTACCAACGGAACGGTCATCACGCTTGGCGAGGCCAATCAAGTCATCGAGTCGGGGGCGGTGTTGGTCGAGGGTGACGAGATCAAGGCGGTGGGCCGGACAGCCGAACTGGAAGCGGCGTTCCCCGCAGCGCAGCGGCTGGACGCCCGCGGTCAACTCATCATGCCCGGCCAGATCTGTGCGCACACCCACTTCTACGGCGCCTTTGCCCGCGGCCTCTACATTCCCGGCGACCCACCCAAAGACTTTCCCGAAATCCTGCGCCGTCTCTGGTGGACGCTGGACAAGGCCCTGGATGCCGATGGCGTAACTCTCAGCGCGCACGTCTGCCTGCTCGACGCCATTCGTCACGGGACGACCACCCTGATCGATCACCACGCCAGCCCCAATGTCATCGCCGGCTCGCTCGACCTGATTGCCGATGCGGTGGCTCAGTCCGGCCTGCGCGCCTGTCTTTGCTACGAAGTGACCGACCGCGACGGGGCAGAGCGGGCGCAGGCCGGCATCGAGGAGAATGTACGCTTCCTGCGGAGGATCGCAGCGCAGCGCCCGCCGCGGCTGGCGGCAACCTTCGGTCTGCACGCCTCGCTCACGCTGTCGGACGAAACCCTGGCGGCGTGCGTGGCCGCCGCGGCCGAATTGGACACCGGCTTTCACATCCACGCCGCCGAGGGCATGGCCGATCAGAACGACAGCCAGAGCCGCTACGGCCTGCGCACTATCGAACGCCTGGCGCAGCGGGGCATCCTCGGCCCCAAGACCATCGTCGCACACGCCATCGCCATTGACGCCTGGGAAATGGCGCTGCTGCGAGACCTGGGCGTCTGGGTGTCGCATCAGCCGCGTTCCAACATGAACAACGCGGTGGGCGTGGCCGACGTGCCGGCCATGCTGCGCGGCGGCGTCAAGGTGGTGTTGGGCAACGACGGCTTTTCCAACAACATGTTCAGCGAGATGAAGACTGCCTATCTCCTGCACAAAGTGTGGCGCAGCGATCCACGCGTCGCCACGGGCGGCGAGATTGCGCAGATGGCATGGCTGAACAACGCCCGCCTGGCGCGCCAATTCTTCGCCAAACCCATCGGCGAACTGACGCCAGGCGCATACGCAGACATCATTCTGCTCGACTACACACCCATCACGCCGCTGACGCCGGCCAATCTGCCCTGGCACGTCCTTTTCGGCGCCGACGGCAGTCACGTCACCGCCACAATGGTGGCCGGTCAACTGCTCATGCGCGACCGTCGCCTGCTTTTTTGTGATGAGCAGGCCATCGGCGCCCGTAGCCGCACGGTCGCTGCTCGAACCTGGGAACGCTTCTGGCAGAGTTCGGGTGCTGCGGCCGGCTGAGGCGCTGCCCGCGCCGCCCGGCCATCTGACTCAGCCCGCGCTCCGACCCTCCGGGCGAAAGAGCAACAGTATGATTCCGCTTCCTGCAACACACACAGTCCCCGCTGCCCTGATCACAGGCAACACTACCCATCCAGAGTAGCGTTTGCCCGTGCGCCGTCCATGCAAACGAAGCGCCCCACGCGTTGGCGTGGGGCGCTGATTTGTTTCGCCCTGACCCACATGCCGGAAAAGGCACAGCGTGTGGGAAGCAAGCGTCACGTTCAGCCGCGCGGATCAATCGGCGTGATGCAGCCGAGGGCCGTCTCGATGGCTTCCGCCGCCGCCAGGCACGTCATCTCAGCATAGCGCGGGCCGAGGATTTGCACGCTTTGCGGCACGCCGCCATCGGCGCCCACCGGAACGGCCGCCGCCGGCAGGCCAAGCAAGCCGCCGACCAACGTCAGGCGCAGCGAACCGATAAATTGGACAATGTTCTCGGCGCCGGCCAGGTCGAACCCAGGCGCAAAGGGCTGCATCGTGCTGACCGGGCCAATCACCAGGTCATAGTTGCTGAAGAACTGGCTCCAGGCGCGTGCGTGG
Organism: uncultured Anaerolineae bacterium; assembly: GCA_964580725.1. GTDB lineage: Bacteria > Chloroflexota > Anaerolineae > SSC4 > Amarolineaceae > Amarolinea. The sequence continues at coordinate 5,472 of CAZOLV010000097.1, forward strand.
GTATTGCGCAGCGCCAGCCCGCCCATGTAACTGACCAGATCGGGCGGCGGCTGACTGGCAAAGGCCAAATCGAGGAATGTTTGCGCCGGCTCTGAGACGAGCGGACGCACCGCCGGGACGAGCAAGGTGCGTAGCTCGGCCACGATTAGCGATAGCCACAGGTTGGCCGCACCCACGACATCGGGCGGTTCGATCTCCACCACCTCGTAACCGGCGTCGGTCAGCGCCGCGGCCGCCCGTCTGATGCCCGCTGCCACGGCCGGGTCTACGCCCAGGCCGCCGGGATTGGTTGTCAGCGCCACACGTTTGCGGGCGGCGGGTGGCGCCAGCGGGGCCGGCGTCCACCACGGGTCTCTGGGGTCTGGCCCGCTCATGGCGGTCAGCGCAATGCGCAGGTCGCCCACGTGACGCGCCATGGGGCCTTGCACCGCAAAGAGTTGGATCGTCAGCGGGGACTCGGCGGGCGCCAGCACGGCATGGAAGGGCACGCGGCCCAGAGTGGGACGCAGCGCCGCCGTGCCGCAACACTGCGACGGCCAGCGCAGCGACCCGCCATAATCGTTGCCCAGGCCAAGCGGCGTCATGCCGGTTGCCAGCGCCGCCGCCTCGCCGCCGCTCGACCCGCCTGGCGTCAGTCCCCGGTTCCAGGGGTTGAAGGTGGGGCCGTGCAGGGCATTGTCGGTGTGCCAGCGCAGACCAAAATCGGGCATGTTCGTGCGGCCGATGGGGATTGCGCCGGCGGCCTTCATCTGCGCCACATGCGGCGCATCCACGGGCGGAACGGCGAAGCGCAGAGCAGGCACGCCTTCGGTATACGCCGAGCCGGTCATTTCGATGTTTTCCTTGACCGTCATCGGCACGCCGTGCAGAGGGCCAAGCGTCTCTCCGGCCGCCACCGCACGATCGGCAGCGTCAGCCGCCTCCAAAGCTGAATCGGCCAGTGTCACCGTGATGGCGTGCACCTGATCGTTGACCGCGGCGATGCGGTCCAGGTGCGCCTGCACCACTTCGCGAGCGGAAACCTGCCGCATGCGAATCGCCTGCGCCAGGTCACCGGCGCTCCAACGCCAAAGTTCAGCGGACATCGTGATCTCCTTTCGAGCAAGCGAACGAGCAATGATTGGAATCGTGACAGCCAGTCGGCTGTCGAGTGCGAGTGCGGCGAAGTGTATGGGGTTACCCGGCGCCTGTCAAATATGGTCGCCCCCCGCACCGATCGAGATCAAGGTTTGTCTTGGTTGACTTCCGAGTGGTTCACGGCTAAAATAGGCCGCAAGTCAGGAGCGCACAGTTGGGGGCGCCAGCGACATGCTGGCTGGAACACGCCAGGAATAAACATTCGATGACGGCAGGTGTACTGTGAATCATGTGAGCGATACGAGTGAGCTTTTTGGTCAAACGATCGCCGTGCTCGGCGGCACGGGCGCCGAGGGATCTGGTCTGGCCATGCGTTGGGCGCAGGCCGGGCTGAAGGTCATCATTGGTTCGCGCCAGGCTGAGAAGGGTGCGGCGGCCGCGGCCGCATACCAGGCGCGCATCGGCGGCGCGGCGCAGCCGCTGACCGGAACGGACAACCGCAGCGCCGCCCAGGCGGCCGATATTGTTGTGCTGACCGTCCCCTACGCCGCCCACCGCGCCACGCTGGAGGAAGTCAAAGATGCGCTGCAGGGCAAAATCCTGATTGACGTGACGGTGCCGCTGGTTCCGCCCAGGGTGTCGGTGGTGCAACTGCCGCCGGCCGGCTCCGCCTGTCAGGAGGCGCAAGACCTGGTGGGCGAGGGGGTGCAAGTCGTGGCGGCGTTCCAGAACATCTCCGCCGAGCATCTGAGCGATCCCGATCATGCGCTCGATTGCGATGTGCTGGTAGCGGGCAACAGCAAGAGCGCCAAGCAAGTCGCCATCGAGCTGGCGACCCATGCCGGCCTGGATGCCTTCGACGCTGGCCCCCTGGCCAATGCCGGCGTCATCGAGGGCCTGACCTCCATCCTCATCGGCCTCAACATCCGTCACAAGATCAAAAACGCCGGCATCCGCCTGACCGGCTTACCGAGAGGGTGAATGGTGTGGCGGGGTGAATCAACTTCAATTGACAGCTCTACCCGGCATTGGGATCATCAAGCCGGGGGACGACCTGGCGGCGATCATTTTGGCGGGGTTGGCGCGCGCCGGGCTGATGTTGCAGGATCGTGATGTCCTGGTGATGGCCCAAAAGATCGTCTCCAAGGCCGAGGGGCGCCTGGTGCACTGGCGTTCGCTGACCCCATCGCCGCAGGCGCATGAACTGGCCGCACTGACCGGCAAACATCCGGGACACGTGCAGGCCATTCTCGACGAAAGCCTCTCCGTGGTACGCATCGCCCGCGGCGTCCTCATCACCGAACAGCGCGCCGGCTGGATTTGCGCCAACGCCGGCGTGGATCACTCCAACGTAGACCCCGACAGCGACGACTGTCTGGCCCTCCTGCCCGCCGACGCCGACCGCTCGGCGCAGCAACTGCGGCAGGCGCTGTTCGACGCCACCGGCGCCGATGTCGCCGTCATCATCAACGATACGCATGGCCGCGCCTGGCGCATGGGAGCCGTCGGCGTTGCCATTGGCGTCGCCGGCCTGCAACCGATCACCGATCTGCGCGGCCATCCCGACCTCTTCGGCATGGCTTTGCGCAGTTCCGAGGTCGGCACCGCCGACGAGATCTCCTCGGCCGCCTCGCTGCTCATGGGTCAGGCCGACGAGGGCCGGCCGGTCGTCCATGTGCGCGGCGCACCGTTTCTGCCCGGCAGCGGCCGCGCCGCCGACATCGTGCGCCCCAAAGAGCTCGATCTGTTTCGTTGAGGCGCCGCCCGTTCGCTTCGTCTGCCGGCTGCGAGCCTGGCGCAGCGGCGACGCGCTGAGCGCGAACTGTTCAGAAGAAAGCAACCATGACCCATCTGTGCGCCGGCTGCAACCCAACCGACATCGCGCACGACCGGCCGCAGGGGCTGCGCCGAGAGCGAAGATCATCGTGAAGACGCCGAGACTCCTGGCGCGGGAACAGGCGCAAACCATCGTCATCGGTCTGGCGCCCGCCGCCATCGCCGGCCTGATCTTCGTGGTCATCCCGCTCGGCCTCTCGCTGTACGTCAGCCTGTGGGACTGGCCGCTGCTGCGCCCCGATCGTTCATTCCTCGGTCTCGGCAACTACCTGCGCCTGCTGCAATCGCCCGACTTCTGGCAGGCGCTGCACGTCACACTGCTCTACGCCGTGGGAGTCGTGGGCCTGGGCACCCCACTGGCCCTGGGCCTGGCGCTGGCGCTGTGCCAGGTGCGATGTGGTCAGGCCCTCTACCGTCACGCCCTCTTTGCGCCCGCCGCCATCGTGACCGTCGCCGCAGCGATCTTCTGGCGCTGGCTCTACCAGCCCTTCGACAGCCCGCTGACCGCGCTCTGGCGGCTGCTCGGCCTGCGCCCCATCGCCTGGCTCGATGATCCGGCCTGGGCCTTGCCCGCCCTCATCGTCATGGCGATTTGGAAACAGACCGGCTACTACGTCCTCGTCTACCTGGCCGGACTGCGCGCCCTGCCCACCGAACTGAGCGAAGCGGCGCGCCTCGACGGCGCAGGCTGGCTGGCCGAAACCCGCTTCGTCACCCTGCCGCTGCTGCGACCAGTCACCGCCTTCGTCCTCGTCACCGCCGGCATCTTCGCCCTGGAGAGCTTTGGCCCCGTCTACATCTTGACCGGCGGCGGGCCGGCGGGCGCCACCACCACCCTCGTCCTTCACCTCTACGAACGCGCCTTCGCCTTCTCCGAACTTGGTTACGCCGCCGCCCTCGGATGGGCGCTCTTCTTTCTGCTCTTTCCCCTGGTCTGGCTGCAATTTCGCCTGTGGGGCCGGACAGGAACAGGCGCATGAAACACGCCTCCTGGCCAATCCAGCTACTTCTGCATGGCGGCCTGCTGCTAGCAGCGTTCATCGCCCTCCTGCCCTTCGGCTGGATGCTGGTCATCTCCCTGCAACCGAGCGGACAACCCCTGCTGGCGCCCAACCTGGAATGGTCATGGTCGCCCACACTTGCAAATTATGTCAATGTCTGGCAGACACTGCCGCTGGCGCGCCAGTACGCCAACAGTCTGCTCGTCGCCAGCATCGTGGGCGCCGGTCAGGTCGTCACCGGATTGCTGGCCGGATTCGTCTTTGCCCGGCTGCAGTTTCGCGGGCGCGACCTGCTCTTTCTGCTCTTCCTCAGCGTCCTGCTGGTGCCAACCGAAGCGACGCTGATTCCCAGTTTCCTGCTCATCCGCTGGCTCGGCTGGGTAGATCGCTACGCCGCCCTGACAGCGCCCTTCCTGGTGCACCCCACCGCCATCTTCCTGCTGCGCCAATATCTGCTCAGCCTGCCGCACGAACTGGAAGACGCCGCACGCATGGACGGCTGCTCGCATCTGCAAATTCTGCGTTACATTTTTGCGCCGCTCGCCCTGCCCGCCGCCGCCGTCGTCGGGCTGTTCAGCTTCCTGTGGGCCTGGAAAGCATTCATCTGGCCGTTGATCGTCATCCACACGCCGGCCCGCTTCACCATCCCGATCGGCCTGGCCATGCTGCAAACTGAGCTTGGCGTGAACTGGCCGCTGCTCATGGCCGCCGTCAGCGTGGCCACCCTGCCCCCCTTGTTCATCTACCTGGCGTTGCAGCGTCAGGATCGTCTGCTCGACGTTGCCGGCGCCGCCGCCTGAGCCGGCCGGCTGGCAGTCTTGAAACGAACTTTCTGCGGCCCTGGCCGCTGCCTGTATGCGGCAGGAACAAGCGCCTGCCTGACTCTTTGCGTCACGGAGGAACATCGGCCCCTTCTTGTCCGGCTCACACCGAGCACATCCCCCCTCGTTGCATGGGCGCGCCGTGCAGCGGCGCGCCATCAAGATCACAACACAGACAAGGAGTTTCCATGTTATCACTTTTGCGAAAGCGGCGCCTGCCCCACGCATGGGGCGTCGCTATTCTAACCATTGTCCTACTCGCCGCCTGCGTCCCTGTGACCAGCACGCCGGGCGACGCAACCGCCGCCCCAACCATCCCGGCGACGCGCTCCCCAGGCCTGTCGCAGGGGGCGACTGCTGCGCCAGATGCGACAACTCCCACCGTGCGCCTGACCCTTTGGCACGCCTATGGCGGCGCGCTGGGACAATCGTTCGAGGCGCTGGTGCAAGAGTTCAACCAGACCCACCCCACCATCCAGATCGAGCCGAGTTACGGCGGCACGCTGTTCACCATGCGCGAAAAGCTCGTCGCCGCCATTGCCGGTCAAGCCGGCCCAGATCTCGCCCAGATTGACCAGTTCTGGTCGTCGGAACTGGCCGACGCCGGCGCGCTGCTTGCCCTGGACAGCTTCATCGCCAATGACGCCTCGCTCGACCGCAGCGACATCTGGGACACGGCCTGGCAAACGGTCGCCTATCGAGATCAGGTCTGGGCGATGCCCTTCTCCCTGAGCAACATCGCCCTCTACTACAACAAGGCGCTCTTCCAGCAGGTCGGTCTCGACCCAGAACAGCCGCCGCTCACCTGGCAGATGCTGGCCGACGCCGCGCGCCAGTTGACGCTCGACGCCGACAAGGACGGCGTCGCCGAGCAATGGGGGCTGACCGTCCCGCTCAAAGTCAACGAAGGCAACGTCTACTACTGGCTCGCCTTCCTCTGGCAAAACGACGGGACTCTGTTCGATGAGAACTTCCAGCAGGTGCGCTTCGCCGAGCCGGCGGGCGTGGAGGCGCTGCAATTTTGGGTAGACCTGGCGAAGAAAGACGGGGCGCTGGCGCTCAGTCCCCCGGAAAACGGCTTCGAGAAGGGCAAGATCGGCATGGCCATCGCCTCCACGGCGCGGCTGGGCGCGTTGCGCACAGCCCTGGGCGCCGACAACCTGGGGATGGCCCCACTGCCAGCGCATCGTCAGGCCGCCACCGGCGTCGGCGGCGCCAGCCTGGCCATCCTCAGCGGCGCACGTGACCAGGCCGCAGCCTGGGAGTTCATCCGTTGGATGACCAGCGCCGAGATCAACCTGCGCTGGAGCACAGCCAGCGGTTATCTGCCGCTGCGCCAGACAGTGATTGCTTCGCAGACATACCAAGACTACCTGCGCCAAGTTCCCCAGGCGCAGGTCATCCTCGATCAGATGCCAATCGCTGTCGTGCGCCCCAACATCCCCGCCTACACGCCCATCTCGCGCGAGCTGGGCCTGGCCATCGAAGCGGCGCTCTTCACAGAGGTCAGCCCGCAGGCCGCCCTCGAGGCGGCTGCTGTCAAGGCTGCGGCCGCCCTGCGCTTGCGCTGATCGAAACGAGGGGCGGCAATTCACCTCGAACCACCGCCCCTCGTTGAAAGGGTATCGCCCCCGCGTCCTCTTTGTTCTCATGGCGTCGTACATCACACAACCCCGATCGTCATGCCTCCTCTCGGCATCGTCTCGGAGTGACCAAACAAAGGAGAACCTGTCCATGTCGAACTTACATGTGCCATCCAGGCCCCCGATGCACCGTGCGCTCGTCTGGCGCTTGCTGATCGTGCTGGCGCTGCTGTTGCCCGGCTCGGCTCTGCAAGCGGCGCCCCCGGCCATGCAGGATCGGCCTGCGCATGGCTGGCCGGCAGCGGCCCGGCAAGAGGGGCCGCCCGACGAAGCGGCGCTGGCGCAGCAGAGCGGCCCCACGGGCCAAACCAGCCCAACGCCGACCCCGGTGCAAGCAATCTGGCAGCAGATCGAAGCGGCCTACAATGCCGGCGACAACGCTGCCATGCTGGCAGCCATCCAGCAGATGGGTCAGTACGACCTGCCGGCCGCCATCCGCCTGGCGCAGGAGTTTGCGCCGCCGCCCAAACGCTCCGCGCCCGCGCCGCGCGGCCCCATCTCTCATGAGGAAGAGCTGCAGCAGGCCGCCGCCGATGACGCGCAGCGCGCCGAGCTGCTGCGCCAGGAGGCCGCCAGCCGCACGCAGGCGCAGCGCTCCACCCCGCCTGGTGATGAGAAATGGGCTACGCCGCCCGGCGACGCGGCCCCGCAGCGCCCGGCCGCTATCCTGACCGTCGGCGATAGCTGCACCTATGCCACGGTGCAGGGTGCGGTCAACGCCGCCGCGTCGGGTGATACGATCCGCGTGCAGGCCAAGACCTTCACCGGCAGCAACGCCACGGTCAACATCAACAACAAAACGCTGACCCTCAGCGGCGGCTGGAACAATACCTGCGTCTCGCAAGGCAGCGATCGGACGGTGCTGGATGCCACCGGTGCCGGCGATAGCGTGATCGAGATTTATGGCGCGGCCAGCCCACAGACCGTCACCATTGACAACTTCGAGTTGACCGGCGGCGAGAACGATATTGACTTCGGCGGCGGCATCGAAATTGATAATGATTTCACCGTCAACGTGCGGGACGTCTGGCTGCACCACAACGATTCCAACGAGGGCGGGGGCATTCACATGTCCGCCGGGTCCACCCTGAACCTCGAATTCGGAACAATGGTTTACCTCAACAACGCCCTGGCCGGCAACGGCGGCGGCGTCTACTGCACCAACGCCGCGGTCAACCTAAGCGACTCCGCCTACATCGGCTTCCTCTTCATTGTGACCTTTCCCAACACCGCCAGCGGCAACGGCGGCGGTCTCTATCTGGACACCTGCAACGCCGACCTGTATAGCGACGCCTCCAACTATGCCGGCGTCATCGCCAACAGCGCCGGCAATGGCGGCGGTATCTATGCGATCAACGGCAGCTACATCAACCTGCGCGGCTCCAATGCCGTCATCGCCCAAAACAGCGCCAGCGTCAGCGGCGGCGGAGTCTACCTGGCCGGCGCCTCGGACCTCTACGTGGACAACGGCAGCATCAGCCTCAACACCGCCAGCGTCGTGGGCGGCGGGGTCTACGCCACGGATGATCTCACGACCGTGGATATGGACCTGAACTCGGTCCAGGCGTGCAGCGGCAAGTGTACGCAGATCTCCAACAACACCGCCAGCAGCCACGGCGGCGCGGTCTACCTGACCGGGGGCGCAGATCTCGATTTCAACGGCGTCTACGCCGAGGGCAACAGTGGGTCATTGGGCAGCGCATTCTATACGCGCGGCGACGCCTACGTCCTTCTCTACAACGTGATGGCTACTGGCAACACGGCCACGAATGATTACACGCTGCGTCTCTTCAACTCCGGCGGCGCGCCCGACGCTACTGTGCGCAACAGCACCTTCGCCGGCAACAGCGGCCAGTCGGGGAGTTTTGGCGTCGACACCGGCACACGCCTGGACGGGGACGATCTGATCGTCTGGGCCAACAGCGACAGCAGCTTGACCGGCGACAGCGGCGACGTGACGATTGACTGCTCGATCTTACAGTATGACTTTCCCGGCAGCAACAACCTGGTCAGCGACCCCGATTTCTGGGACCCGGCCGGCGGCGACTACCACATCGCACGCACCTCGCCCGCGGTGGACCACTGCAACAGCGGCCAGACAACTGACGTGGACGGCGACAGCCGGCCCTATGACGTGGCCGGCGTGGGCGCCCTGATCGAGGCCGCCGCGCAGGCCACGCCGGAGCAGCGCGCCACTGCGGCGCACGCCGTGCGCGTCGTCTATGATGAATTGGGCGCACGCCGCCTGGATGAAGTCGTGGGCGGGGCGCTCATGGCGCGTGACTACGATTCCTTCGCCTGGCTGGCGTTGGACGATGCCCAATTCGCCCAGTTGCAGGCCAGCGGCGTCCCCTTCGAGAGCGAAGAAGGCTTCGGCCTGCTTCAGTTCGACGCCTGGCGCTTCGACCCATTGACCGGCCTCCCCGCCTCACCCGACCCCAGCCCGGCCGGATCGCCGGGGCTGCACCTGGTGCAGCTCATCGCCCCGGCCGACGCCCAGGACCTCGACGCGTTGCACGCGGCAGGCGTCGTTTTGCAGCACTACCCCTACAACGCCTTCCTGCTGTGGGCCGATAGCCGCAACCTGACGCGCCTGGATGGTCACGCCAACCTGCGCTGGGCTGGCCCCTTCCCGCCGGCCTTCCGCGTCAGCGCCCGTTTGGCGCAGGCCGCAGCCAGCCAGCCTGATCTGCCTCACATGCAGGCCTGGCTGCTCGATGACGGCCAGCTCGGCGCCATCGAAACGCTGATCCTCGACGCCGGCGGCGCGATCTTCAGCCGCGCCGACCGTCATGTGCCTGGCGAAGCGACAGGCAGCGACGTTCTCGGCATGCAGGTCTGGGAGTTCAGTTTGCCCTCGGCGCAGTTGTCAGCCCTGGCGCGCCAGCCGCAACTGATCGCCAGCGACATCGTCGGCAAATCGGAACTCGACGACGAGCGTTCCAACCAGATCGTAGCCGACAATGCGCCCGGCGGCGAACCGGAAACTGGCTACGTCGCCTGGCTCGCCGATACCGGCTACCGCGGCCGCAACGTCACCGTGGCCATCGTGGATACTGGCGTGGACTGGGATCACCTCGATCTCAACGTTGTCTCCGGCACCGACTACGGCGGCTACAATGAGCCGAACGAGCCTGGCTCCGACGGCGCGCCCGATGTGGACGGCGATGGGGCTGGTTCGGGCCACGGCACACACGTGGCGGGCATCGTGGCCGGCGACGGCGGCAGCGCCACCGCCGACCCCGATGGCTTCGTCTACGGTCTGGGCATGGCGCCCAGCGCCACCCTACACGCCATGGATGCCATCGCCGAGGACAACGCCAATCCATCGGTCACTGTGCGGGTGCGCGACGCCGCCGCCAACGCCGATCTGAGCAACAACTCCTGGAACATCGGCAATCCGGCCGGCTACACCCTCAACGCGTCCAACCAGGACGACTGGGTGCTCGACGCCGACCGCACCAACGTCAACATCCGCGACCCGTTCCTGACCGTTTTTTCGGCCGGCAACGCGGGCGACGATTGCGGCGCCGGGCCGTGCATGTCCTCGATCACGGAACCGAAAGAGGCCAAGAACATCATCACCGTGGCGAACAGCCTCAGCCGGCGATCCAACACCAGCGGCGGCCTGACCGGCAACATCAACTCGCTGCGCAACTCCAGCAGCCGCGGCCCCGCCTTCGACGGCCGCCTGCTGCCCAACCTGGCTGCGCCCGGCGTCAACATCATCAGCACTGAAAATCGCGTGGTGACCGCCGGCGGCGCCATCAACCTGAGCTGTTCAACTTCGCCCAACAACTCGACGCAACACGGCTACTGCACCGGCACCAGCCAATCCACGCCGCACGTCACGGGGGCGGCCGCGCTCTTCTTCGAATTCTGGCGCCTGCGCTTCGGCGGCGCCGACCCCTTCCCGGAAACGGTCAAGGCGGCCTTCATTAACGCCACCGACGACCTGGTGGGCGGCGACAACGGTTGGGGCACGGCGTTGGGCAACCGGCCCGACAACCACCAGGGCTGGGGGCGTTTGAACGTGGATCGTGTGCTCAATCCGCCTGTGGCGGTGCAATACTATCAGAATCCCACCCTGCTGACCAACACTGGCAACTACTGGGAGCAAACCGTGCACGCCAACACCAACGGCGAGCCGCTGCGCGTCAGCCTGGTCTGGTCGGATGCGCCGGGCGCGGCCAACGCCAACCCGGCGCGCGTCAACAACCTGGACCTGCGCGTGACCAGCGCCGGCGGCACGATCTGGCGCGGCAACGTCTTCAGCGGCGGCTGGAGCACGACGGGCGGCGCTTATGATACGTTGAACAACGTGGAAAATGTCTTCATCCAGACGCCCAGCTCCAGTTCGTACACGATTCGGGTCACGGCGACGGCGCTCAACGGCGACGGTTATTACTACAACGGCGACGCCACCGATCAGCACTTCAGCCTGGTCTGCTGGAACTGCGAAGAGATCCTGGATGGTACCTACGACGCCGGCGCCGACGAGGCCTACGCCTTCGTCGGTCTCGATGGCGCCGCCTGCGCCTACGCGACCATTGGCTCAGCCATCAGCGCGGCATCCTCCGGCGCCACGATCTACATCAGCCCAGGCACGTACCCGGAGCGGCTGGGCCTGATTGACAAAGACCTGGTGTTGACCGCGGCCACGAACGACTGCGGCGCCGGGGCAACCAGCGGCGTCACCATCGACGCCAACGATGCGGCCGCCACCTACGGCGGCGTGGCGCAGATCGGCGGCGGCCGCAATGTCACCTTCGCCAATCTCACCTTGACTGACGGCACGGCCACGTTGGGCGGCATCGTCTATGTTGGCTCTGGCGCGTACCTGGGGCTGGATAACACCGATCTCTCCTACGGCTCCAGTCCCAGCCTGGGCGGCGGGCTGCGCATCTACAACAGCACCGTGGAGATGATCAACACCAGCCGCATATTCACATGTGAAACCACCGGCAGCGCTGATGGCGGCGGCGCGGCGCTCGATGGGGGAACCCTGGCTCTGCGCGGCGACAGCCGCATTGGCGATTACACGCTACCCAACACCTCCGCAGACCTGGGCGGCGGAGTGTACCTGGACGGCGGCGTGCTGACCATGGAAGACACCAGCCGCGTGCGCTCCAACACGGCGGCTACCAACGGCGGCGGGGTCTACGCGCTCAACGGCGGCGACATTCTCATGGAGGACAGCGCCTCCATCGGCTGGAGCTTCAGCACGGCCGGGAACAGCGCAGTAGATGGCGGCGGCGTCTATCTGACCGGCGTCGGCGCCACCCTGACCATGAACGACGACACCAGCGTGCGCTACAACACCGCCAGCAGCGACGGCGGCGGTATCTACGTGACCGGCGGCGCCAGCCTCTCCAGCGACAGCGCGGCGGTCACCAACAACTCGGCGGCGGAGCGCGGCGGCGGCATCATGGTGGACTCCAGCGCAACCGTCGCCATGCAGAACGGCGCCACGGTCAACAGCAACCAGGCAACTGGCGCTACGGGCGTGGGCGGCGGTCTGTACGTGCTGGGCGACAGCGCCACAGTCACGGTGGACGCCAGCCAGGTCAACAGCAACGTGGCCGGCCACTCGTATGGCGGCATCCGCGTGTACGGCGCCAGCAGTCTCAACCTGTCAAACGGCGCTACGCTCAACAGCAACCAGGCCCAGATCGGTCCGGGTGGCGGGTTGAGCCTCTACCAGGGCGCCGTTACGATCAACAGTGCGGTGATTCAATCGAACACCGCGGCCGGGAGCGGCGGTGGCATCTACATGGATTCGGGCGCGATGACGATCACCAACCCGGACATTCGTTACAACCAGGCGGTGAGCGGGCCGGGCGGCGGCATCTACCGCAGCGGCGGCACGCTCAGCGTGTGGGCCACGACACAATCCGGTTATGTGGCAGTCAACACCTCCCCCACGAACGGCGGCGGCATCTACGACGCCAGCGGCGCGCCGCTGGTGCTGCGAGCGCTCGGCGGCTATCGTCTGAACATCAACAGCAACCAGGCCGGCATGAATGGCGGCGGCATCTACGCCTTGCACACCTTTGTGGATGCCTATGGCTGGATTCAGATGACCAGCAATACGGCGGCCAATCACGGCGGCGCCGTCTACCTGGGGAGCGGTGCGACGGCCTGGTTCGACGACTACAACACGGCCAACGTGCCCGAGATCTGGGTCAACACGGCCACCAGCGGCAACGGCGGCGGCATCTACGCCCAGGACAGCACGTGGGTGCAGGTGGACGGCGGCCAGGTGGGTTTCCCCGGCACCGGCAATCGTGCATTGCTTGGCGACGGCGGCGGCATCTACCTGGACAACAGCGACCTGCTCGTGGACAACACCATCATCGTGGGCAACCAGGCGGGCGACGACGGCGGCGGCATCGCGGCGGTCAACACCTCCTCAGTCACGTTCTCCTCTTCGATGGGCCTGCTGCATGGGCCAGCGGAGCAGCCTGGCGACGGACCCCGTTCGCCGCAGGCCACGGCCTGCGACCCAGACGCCTTGCCCGCCGACAACTACTGCCTGGAGGTGCGCGGCAACAGCGCCGCCGATATGGGCGGCGGTATTTTCTTCGACGGTGAAAGCACGGGCAGCATCGTGCGCACGGCCTTCGTCGCTAACACGGCATCCATGGGTTCGGCGCTCGAACTGATGGACGCTACGGTCAGCCTGCAGAACAGCATCGTGCGTGACAACACCGCCACCGGCGTCAACAAGAGTACGATCCATGTCTACAATGAAGGCTTGAGCGGCCCAACCTCGACCTTCGACGCACAGCACAACACGATTGTCCACAACACCCAGTTTGGCGTCTACTACGCCAACCTCACCGGCGGGACCTTCGACAACAACATCGTCTGGGGCAACACCAGCCTGGGCTTCGTCACCGGCGCCGGCCTGACCACCACCGCCGCCTGTAACGACACGCAAGACAGTGTGCTGACCGGCGCGGGCAACGTCAGCAGCGACCCGTTCTTCATCACCACGGCGCGCGGGGGCTATCACCTCAAGCCCGGTTCGCCGGCGTTCGACGCCTGTGCGACGGGCAGCGGCCCGGATCTGGACAACATCTCCCGGCCGCGTGGGGTGCAGTACGACATGGGCGCGCTGGAACTGTGGTGCGCCAGCGGCGCGACCGACGTCAATGGCTCTGGCAAGACCGATATCGTGGATGTGGGGCGTGTGGCGGGTGATTTCCTGGACGCCAGCTATCTGCCGCAGCACGACATCAACTGCGACGGCGTCGTTGACCTCGCCGACATCACGCTGACAGCCGGCGCCTGGACGCCATAAGAGGTGCGCGCAGGTTGGCGTCTCACGTCGAGACGCCAACCTGTTCTGGAGAAGGTTTACTTGCGCAGCCAGGGCACGAAGACCTTGAGGTCTTGTGCACAGCTCGCCAGACTGACGTCATCTATGTGGAAATCGGTGCTGTTGACATCGGGGCTGTTGGCGGCGTGAAACACGAGATAAACGGTCTGCCCGGCGTAAGCCGCCACATCGTAAGAACGGAGGATCCAGCCAGCGCTGCTGTCCTGATTGCTGAGGGTCGTCACAACGCCAAGCGTTTGCCCCGCCTGGTTCTTGATCTGCACCGTCAGGGTGTCCAATGCCGCTGCGCCGCTCGGCTCCAGCGTGCTGATTTGCGTCCAGAACTGCAGCGTGGCCACGCCGGCCCCCGCTGGCAGGTTCACAGTTTGGGTCAGGTAGTCGCTGGCGTTGATGTAGCCGCCAAGCCAGACGCTGGCCTCGCCGCTGTGGACGTAGAAGTTGTCGAGCAGCGGAAAACCGGCCGCCGAGGACTCGATCCACGGGTCGAGCGTGGCGGCCTCGAAACCGCCGTTGACGATCAGTTCACGGCACGAACCAGGGCTGGCCAGCGCCTGCGGCGCGGCTGGCGCCGCGCTCAGCAGCAGCAGCGCAATCAGCGAGCCGATCAGCGCAGCCCGCCGGCCAGGCCAGGTCAGAAAACGGTTGTTTGCCAACAAAAACCATACTGAACTCATAGGTTGCAACTCCATTCGCACCGTACTGCGATCTTTAGATCGCATTTCGTGTTTGTTGCGCCGCAGAGGGCGATCTGAAGATCGCCGTACATGAGGGCGCACCGTACTGCGATCTTTAGATCGCATTTCGTGTTTGTTGCGCCGCAGAGGGC
>CAZOLV010000098.1:0-19711 GCA_964580725.1 uncultured Anaerolineae bacterium
ATCGCCCGGCGGTCGCCGGCGGGCGAGAGCCGATCAGGAATGCCAAACGTCCGCTGCGACACGACCGCCGGGGAATCAATTCCCCGGCTGCAAAACGGTGCCCGTTGAAACCGCACCTGAGGGGCCTGCGGCCGGGCGTCCACCTGCGTGGACGCGTGTGGTGGGGCGAGTCACGCCCCACCCAATACCGGCCGGCGCAGGCCGGCGGCTCGACCGAGAGTTCGGCTGAGCTCACTCGAAGCCTCGCCGAGGCCCCTCAGCCCCGAATTCATTCGGCCGGTCTCCTCGGTCACCTCGCGGCGCAGTGCAGCCTCCAGCGTCTCGCCCAGCTCGACGTAGCCCCTGCGCGCCGATTATCACGCCTGTGCGACCTACCTGCCCGCAAACCTTGCCATCACCAGGACGGTTCTTGCCAGTATCTGCAAGTCCAGGTAGACGGAGCGGTGTGCGATGTAGTAAAGGTCGTACTCGAGCTTGGTCAGCGTGTCATCTACCGATGCGACGTAGCGATGGTTGACCTGCGCCCAGCCCGTGATGCCGGGCTTGATGACGTGGCGCGTCTGGAACGTCGGGATGCTTTCGGCCAGGCTGGCCACGAATTCCGGGCGTTCCGGCCGCGGGCCGATCAGGCTCATCTCGCCCCGCAGCACGTTCCAGACCTGCGGCAGCTCGTCCAGTCGAGACTTGCGCAGGACGCAGCCAACTGGCGTGATCCGGCAGTCGTTCTCCTCGGCCCAGATGGGGCCGGTCTCCGCCTCGGCGTCCATGATCATCGAGCGGAACTTGACCATGCGAAACGTCTGGCCGTGCAGCCCCACCCGTTCTTGCCAGTAGAAGAGGTCTCCGGGGCTGCGCCACCGGTTGGCGAGCCAGATCAGCGGACAGAGCGCCAGCACTACGACGCAACCGACCAGGGCGACGAAGATGTCGAAGAGCCGCCTGGCGCCCTGCGCAAGGAGTTGACCGATTGGTTGACGCAGCGTCATGTCGAGGAATCGTTGCTTTGCGATTGGCTGGGTATTGACACCCGTATACATCGGCTTGTCTAAGTTGATCATCGCACTTGCCTCCGTTTCCCGCCGGTTGGAAACCGCAGCAGCCCTCAGGGAAACTGCCGGCGCAGGCCGACTTCGGTCAGCCGGCGTCGGCCGACTTCGTCGTCGCTGCAGCAACTTCCAGGCGCCGGGAAAGAATTTCCATACTGCCTCGAGGAATTGGCTCATCGCAGCCGACGCCTGCACGATGGCGCCGGATGGCCTGGGCATAGACCTCTTCCAATTGTGACACCGAATGCTCCCAGGTGTACCTCGCATCCACCAGACGGCGGGCGTTTTCTGCCAGGCGCCGGCCCAGAGGGCGATCGTGCAGCAGTTGCGTCACCAGGTCGGCGAATTCGACCGCGTCATGGCCGATCAGCAGGTGCTCGTCGTGGCGCACGTCCAGGCCGCCGAGGGCGAAGGGCGTGACTACGATCGGCGCGCCGCACGCCATAGCCTCCAGCACCTTGAGTTGCATCCCCGATCCACACTGCATAGGCGCCACCGCCAGCGTGGCCTGCTGCAGGTAGTGGGTGATGGACGGCACGCGACCGGTCACGATCACACCCGCCTGTTGGGTCAACGCCTGTACGGCGGGCGGCGGGTCGGCGCCGATGATCCAAAATTGCGCGTCCGGGACGCGGCGGCGGACTAGCGGCAGGACTCGGTTGACGAACCAGATCGTCGCGTCGGCGTTGGGAAAATAGCTGATGTGGCCGGTGAACGCGATCACGTTGGACCTGCGGCCTTCCGCGACGAAGGCGCGGTCAGGATCCACGCCATTGACCGCCACGTGGATGCAGGTGTGCGCACCCAACGCCCGATGGTCCTGTGGAGTGGAAACGACAGCCTGATCGTAGCGCAACAATAACCGCTGTTCGTAGGCCCGCGCCCGGCGTGTTTCCAGCGCAAAGAGCCACGCCCGGTACCAGGCTTCGCGCCGGGTGCGACGCTGCATGTTCAGCGAAAGCGCATCGATGAAATCTATCACCGTAGGGATGTCCCGCAGGCCGTCGGCAACCGGCGCCATACGCATCAACTGGACATGCACCAGGTCGAACATATCTTCATGCACCAGTCGCGCGGCCTGCCGGCCCATCTGGGGATCGAAGGCGAAGAGCGTTTGTAGGGGCAAGCTGGTGAAGGGCGCGTGGGCCAGGCGCCACAGTCGCTTCCACAATGGCGTGGCGACCAGCTCGATTTTCTCACAGAACGGTCGCATCACGTCCCGGTTGTCTTCGACATCGGCTTCCGGCTGCGGGGCCAGCAGCACGATCCGATGCCGCTGTGACAGCAGCCGCAACTGGTGGTAGGCGCGCAGACGGTCGCCCTGCGTGAGGGGCCAGGGGAAACGGGAGGCGACAAAAAGGATCTTCATCGTCTGACCTCCTGATAGGTGGCTTCTAGTAAGTCGGTGGCGGCTTCCCACGAATAGCGTTCTTCCACGAGTCGGCGGCCATTTTCTCCCAGGCGCGCCCGCAGGCTCCGATCACCCAACAGGTCAATCACGCACTGGGCGAAAGCGGCGGTGCTGTCGGCCAGCAGGATGTGCTGCCCGTGCGCCACGGCGATACCTTCGGCGCCGATGGTGGTGGAGACGGCGGGCTTCGCCATCGCCAGCGCCTGCAGCAGTTTCAGGCGCATGCCGCCGCCCACGCGCAGCGGAACCACGAAGACGGCGGCCCGCGCCAGGTAGTCGCGCACATCTTCGACGAACCCTGTGACATGGACGGCGCCATCTTCCGCCAGCCGGCGGATGGCGAGAGGCGGATCTTTGCCCACGACATAGAACTGCACCGCCGGAACTGCACGCTGGATCGCAGGCAGCACTTCCTGGTGGAACCAGATCACCGCATCGGCATTGGGAGGCCAATCCATGGAACCGAGGAAAACGATCGTGGCGGGCTGCTCGGCCTGCACTGAGGGGCGAAACGCCTCGACATCCACGCCGGCCGGGATCACCACCACCCTGGCGCGTGGGCTGAGATCGCGCAGGCGCGCGGCATCCGCAGCCGTGATCGCCAGGCAGCGCTCCATCGCGGCGCAGGCGGCTGACTCGTAGCGACGTAGCCGGGCGGCCAGCAGCCGGGCATAGACGCGCCGCAGGCCGGTTTGCGTGCGCCAGTAGCGCTGCGCCAGGTGCGACTCGATGTTCTCCTGGCGCAGCACCGTGGGAATGCCCCATTGCCCTTGCGTGATGGCGCGGTATCCCGCCATATGTACCTGTTCGAGATGGGCCACATCGAACGGCTCGCTGGCCAGCACCTCCCGCAGCTTCTGTGTCATAAGCGGCGAACAGTATTTGGCGACGTTGTACGGCAGCGACGAGAAGAGATTGCGGATCAGCCCCATCGGCCGCGTGCGTGTGTCGTGCGGCACTGACTCCACCCGGCACAAGGCAGCCAGTTGCGCCAGGCTGGCCTCGTCCTGGCCGGGCGGTCGAAAGGTCAGCAGGGTGATCCGGTGGCCGCGCGCCGCCAGCCGGCGTAGTGGCTCATACACCGCAATGCGACCGCCGTCAATGGGTGGGAATGGCGGCTTGGGTGTGAGTATTAGTAGCCTCAGCCTGCGCCCGGTCGGATCAACGTCCACGTGTTTTTCCTATCATCCAAAGTTAGCCGTTCGTCACGATTCAGAGATCGGCCGGTTCTTTGCGCACCATGTAGTTGCTCAAGGCCAGGTATTCTAGGCCTGAGTTCTCGAAGACCTCCAGCGCATCTTTGGCGCTGTACACGATGGGATAGCCGTGCAGGTTGAACGACGTATTCAACAGGCAACCCCGGCCCGTAAGCGCCTCGAAGCGCTCCAGGATGCGCCAATAGTCGGGGTTCCAATCCCGTGTGATCTCTTGCGGCCGCGCCGTCCAGTCGTAGGGATGCAGCGCCGCTTGCATTTCCTGCCGTTTTTCAGGCCGCACGTCGAAGGTGATGATCATGTAGGGCGCGGGCATCGGTTTGGGCTTGAGCATGTACGCTTCACTGCTCTGGGTGCGCACCACCGGGGCGAACGGCATCCAGAAGTCCCGCATCTTGATCATGTCGTTGATCACGCGCACCACGTTTGGCCTGGCAGGATCGGCCAGGATCGAGCGGTTGCCCAGCGCCCGCGCACCGAACTCCATGCGCCCTTTGGCACGCGCCACGATGTGTCCTTCGGTCAGCAGGGCGGCGATGTGCGCTTCGATGTCCCCGTGTAGCGTCCAGGTGACCGGTCGCGAGAACTCGAAGGCGGCCAGGGCTGCCTGGGCCTGGGCGTCGGTCAGGGCCTGGCCGAGATAGAGCGGCCCCAGCGGTGCGATGGGGGCGCTCCCGGCGCCGGCCAACTTCGCATGAGCCGCGTAAGCGGCGCCGATGGCGTTGCTCTCATCCCCGCAACTAGGGGAAATGAACAGCTCCTCCACCTCGGGCAGGTTCAGGATCTCCATGTTGGCCTTGACGTTCATGAAGACGCCGCCAGAGAGCGCCACTTTGCCGATGCCGGTGTGGCGGATGCAGTTTTGCACCCAGCGGGTCAGGAACTCTTCGAAGAACAACTGCAGCCCGCCGCAGATATGGTCGAAACGCTGGCGTTCCAGAATGGCCTTGATTCGATCGGTGGCGACCTGGAGCGGTGGCACGCCGGCTGCGCGCCGCCAGATCAGCGGGTTCTGCCGATCGAAAACGTATAGGGCAGCGAAGGCGTCGGCAAGCTTGCGCACCTGGGGCGCGTCGCCCGCATAGGGCGCCAGACCCATCAGTTTGTACTCGTGCTCCACCGGCATCATGCCCATCAGGTACGTCACGATGGCGTACAGATAGCCGAGCGAATCGTCATCCGAGATTCCGGCGATGCGCGTGATATCCCCGTGCTGGCCGGTGTTGACCGTGGCGGTCAGGCGATCTCCCGAGGCATCTACGGTCAAGACCAGGATCGGCTCTTCCATCTTGCCCCAGCCATAGTACGCGGCTGCGGCGTGCGCCAGGTGGTGGTCAATCAAGCGCACCCGGTCAAGCGGAAAGCCAGCCTGGGCGATCACGCGCTGGCGGGCGGCCAGGTGCGTCCGCTCCCACAGGCTGCGTCCCACGGCGGTTTGCAGCACGGCCGTGCGCAGCCGCCACCGGGGTGTGTAGCGGGCCTCGGCGAAGGCGCGCAGGAGGGTATCCCGGTTGCCAGCGAGGGTGAAGGTCAGGTAGCGGCCGGCGAAGGCGAAGGCGTCAATGTTCTCCAGACCCAGCCCGGTCATTTCGAAGATGTCCTGCATCGCCAATGTTGGGATGCCATACTGATTCTTCTCGCGGGTCAGACGTTCTTCTTGCACCGCCGCGATCAGCTTGCCGTCTTCCAGTAAGGCGGCGGCGGCGTTGTGACTGTCATGGATGCCCAGAATTCTCATCATGCAATCTCCCGTAGAACCGGGTTCACTCCCAGCGCATCCGGGCGAACCAACGATCGGTAGACCTGATAGGTTGCCGTGACCATATGATCCAAGGAAAAACTCGTTTCAGCGGTGTTGCGTGCTCGAACACCGAAACTCTTTCTCAAGGCATCAGCTTCCAGAAGCTGCACGAGCCGCTCGTGCATTCGAGCCGCGTCTGTGGGATGGCACAGGAAGCCATCGGTGCCATCTTGCACGACCTCCGGGATGCCGTCCACATCGCTGGCCACTACTGGCAAACCATGCGCAAACGCCTCGATCAGAACCATGGGCAGTCCTTCTGTGTGAGAAGGCAGAAACACGACATCGGCCATCGCGTAGAATGGCGCAACATCTCTTTGTGATCCGGTCAGTCTCATGCGGGCGCCGAATTCTTGGGCGCAGATCTGGAGATCCGGCATCAACGGTCCGTCGCCGACCACCAGAAAGAAGACATCGCTCATGGTAGACAGCGTCTGGCGCATCACTTCCACCAACGTCGGGATGCCTTTTTGGGGGTGAAGACGCCCAACGAAGATCACGACCCTGGCATCGGATGGAATGCCAAGCGTCTGGCGGCCTGCCCGCCGGGATTGCAGATCAACGGGTGGGGGAATGGCTGTACCATTGCGGATGACCTGCATCTTGCTGCTCAGACCCCATCTGGCGAGTTTTCTGCGTGTCGCCTCCGACACAGCGATCAGCCGATCTGCGGTAGGTAGCAACAGGTAATCCAGCACAAAATAGAGGCGCGTCCGTAACGGCTCCTCTGAGAAGTGATAGACGCCATGCACTGTGCAGATCAGCTTGGTGGGCAACCGTGCCAGGCGAACCGCCAATCTGGCGATCATATTGGAGCGATACCCCTGTGAGTGCAGGACATCAACCTGTCGTTCGATCAGTAGCTGGCGCAGCGTCTGGATCACTTGCAGATCGAAAACGCTGCGCATGGGCAACACCTGGATCGGCGCCCCGCGCGCAGCCGCTTCTTGGGGCAACCATTGGTTGCGCCGGTCCTCCAGGGCCAACAAGGAAACGTTCGCATCAGGATACGCCCTGAGACCCTCAGCCAGATCCAGGCAATAGCGGTTGATCCCGCCAAAGGCGCAGTTGTCTGCGAGAAGCGCAATGTTCATCGCGTTGCCTCCAGATGATCGGTCGCCGAACGAGATAACATCTCTCGACATGCGATTGCCATGCCCAACAGGATCCACAGCAGTTTCATGTTGTGTATTTCCAGGGCCATGCCCTGAACCGCATAGCCGATCATCGCAATGAAGAGCGCATCACGGGTTTTGGACAGGCCAATGTTGGTTGCAGGCGCGTTCGCCTTTGGCCGCACCGCCAGCAGCGCCGCGGCGAATAGCGCGGCAAACAGCGCCAGACCGATCAACCCCAGGTCGCCGGCCACCGCCAGGAGCATGTTGTGCGGGCTGAGGAAGACTTGCGAACGCAGGAGGCTGTAGGATGCGATCGCATAAACCCCATTGCCGGGGCCATAGCCGAGCCAGGGTGCGGCTGAGACGGCTTGCAGCGCCGCCCACCAGGCGTCGCCGCGCAGGGTGCCGATCGTCAGCAACGAGGCCCGATCGAAGGCGCCGAGTGCAGCCGCGTTACTTTCGAACATGACCACCACCCGCTGCACGAATAGCTCTGGGACGAAGGCGAGGAAGGCTGAAAGCGCGATGATGCCTATGAGACCATTGCGAGCGGTGACGAACAGCCGGTGACGTTGCGGCGCCATCAGCATTCTGGCCAAAAGCATGACCGACAACCCCATCAATCCACCCATCGAGAAGGTCCAGACGAAAGCGGTGATGATCGCACCCCCTGTCGCCAGGAGCAGCGTTCGCATTGGTCGGCTCGCTTCGGGCCACGCCGCCATGATGAAGGGCAGCGCAATGGTCAACTGCAGCGCCGTTACATTGGCGTCACCCCACAACCCACCTGTGCGGGGGATCATCACCCCCACACCGGGAGCCATGTCAAGGTTTTGTTCGGGAATCAACTGCGGCGGCAACCAACCGACCTGATCGAGCAAGATGAGCGCGGCCAACGAAACAGAAGAAAAAACGATCACATAGCCCATCGAATCGAGCCGCTGCGGAGTCGTTGTCAGGTTGATCACCAGAACACACAACAAAAAAAGCTGAAAATAGGTCAATACAGCCGTGAACCCGGCCTGCCCATCCAGGTGGAGCCATGTACTGAAAAACACGACGATGGCCAGTGCAGCCAGCCATTTGTACTCCTTGACCTTCACGAACTTCGTTGTGTGAAGGAGCACGCGAGTCAGCCATAATGATGTAAAAACCAGGCCCACGCCGACCATGACAGAGACGCCGCCCACCACCCTGATGCCTGATAACCAGACCGTCAAAGCAGAAAGCAGAAGGATCGTGAAGGCGGCGAAAGGCCGGCTCAGACACAGCAGAACATATCCCGCAGCGGCCATCAGCCCCAGGAGATAGACAGGCATTCCAGGCTGGCTGACAATCAGCCCGCTGGCAACAGTCGTGATCAGCGCCACAACCAGCAATGCCGTTCTGACGCCTGCCTGCTGGCGAAGGGGGAGCCGCACGTTGTCCATCATGGTTTTCCACACCGCAGTGTCTCAGGATTCGCCCCGGACGCCACCGCCCGGGTGCACATCGCCTGCGCGCGCGCCGTCTGGCCGAGTTGCGCATAGAGCATGGCCAGGTTGTCCGCATACCAATAATAGTCGTTCAGGCGCACCGCCTCCTCTTGGAACGGCAGCGCTTCGTCCAGCCGGCCCTGGCTGCTCAACAGGGCAGCCAGGCGGTCCAGGTGCCACGGTCGGCGGCCTGTGACCTGGATCGGCGAATCCAAAGCCGCACGAAATGCCTTTTCGGTGATCTGGAGATCGCCAGTCTTCCAGGCGGCCTCCCCCAGCCAATACCACGTCTCGGCGTCGGCGACGCCCAGAGCAACGGCCTGCGAGAAAGATCTCAAGGCTACGCCATAGCTGCCCTCCCCGAAAGCGCGTTGTCCACTCAGCCGATAACCGAGGGCGGTCTCTGCGCCGAAATAGGCTTCCAGGTATGCCAGCCGCGCCCGAAACGCCTCAACCGCTAAACGGCCACGCAAGTCCTCAGTGTAGGCCGTGATCGCCTCAGCCTGCATCTGCGGCGAGCCGGCCGCCATGATGGCGGCTTCGTACCAGGGTTGCGCCTCGTTCAGACCGGCGGCCCTGGCCCGTCGCGCTTGCGCCAGCAGGAGGCGGTCTATGTCCTGTCCCTGGCGCCAAAATGCGGCTGCGGCAGGGGCATCCCCGTGGTTCCAGGCGATCAGCCCCCATTGGTAGGCCAGAAGGTTCGAACGCGCTGCGCCGGCCGCAAAGGCGGGCAACACCTGCACCGCCTGGTCTGCACATCCCAGGGCGTTCAACAGGCTGCCGGCGACCAGGCGCTGTTCATCGGTCAACGGGCCGCCAGGCGCCGCGCGCCAGTCCTCACACACGGCAGCGCTGCCCTCGCAGTCAGCGAACGCGACGCCATATAACGATCGCAGCGTGGATGCCCACGCGGTCTCTGCCACAACATGCGGTGTGCAGCGCACAACCGCCAACACGATCAGCAGTGCAAGGGAGGCGAAGCCGAAAACCAGCCGCGGATTTTCAGACATGGCCCGGAGCCGTCCCTTGGCGGCGGGTCTTCCAGCCCACTATCAACTTCATCACTTCCTGCAACGCTTCCGTTTTTCCCAACCAGTTGAGGGCCAGATAGATGGTTGCACCAACCGCCGCCTGGACGACCAGTTGGGCGAAATTGCCAGCCGCTACCAGCGCGCTGCCGACCAGCGCCATACCAGCGCCCATCGGACCGGCAAACAGCAAGGACGGTAGCACGTCCAGAATTTGTGTTTTCATCGGGTAAGCGATCAGCCGCTCGGAATAAAAACTATTCAAGACGTACGCGATGCCGGCAATTACCACGTGTCCGAGCAGGATAGCGCCGATGCCCGAGCGGTAGGCGACCAGGACATTGACGACGATCAGGCTGCGCTTGATGATCTCGATCCTGAGGAATAGATCCGAACGGCCTTTCACCTTGAGGATGTCAAGATTGATGACGCTGAGCGGGTAGAGCAGCCCGGCCACGCACATCAGTTGAAAGAAAAGCACGCTGTCTGCCCAGCGAGCGGAAAAGAGCAGTGTGATGAGCGGCTGCGCTATCACGGCCAGGCCGATCATCAACGGGAAATGGATGAAGGTAGACAGCACCACCGTCTTGCGATAGCCGCGTTTCAGGCGCTCAACATCATCCTGGATAGACGCCAGAGCCGGATACATGACTCGCCCCAGGGTGTTCGATGTCGCGTCAATCACCACGCCCCGCAGCGACGCGGCGCGGGTATAATGACCGAGTGGGCCGGCCGAGAACACCTTGCCGATGAACATCTGGTAGAAATTATCGAAGAATACGGCCAACAAACCGGATGCCAGCATCCGGGAGCTGAAGCTGAACATCCCCCGCAGCGAGGCCAGGCTGAACCGCAGCGCCGGTCGCCATGCGCTCAACCGCCACAGGGCGGCGGTGAACAGGAGCGTGTTGGCGAGGGTCTGGATGACCAGACTCCAGACCCCCAGGCCATAGTACGCCGCAGCCACACCAATCACGCCGGCGCACAGGGTCGCAAACAGGTTGGCCTTGATCTGCGTTCTGAAATCGAGCGCCCGGGTCAGCAGGGTTGTCTGAATCAGACTGAACGATTTGAGCAGGATGTCGAGCGAAAGCCAGCGCGTGAGCGGGATCAGGAGCGGCTGCTGGTAGAACGCGGCGATCAGGGGCGCAGCGAAGTACAGCGCCAGGATGGCCAGGCCGCCGACCAGGATGTTGAAGTAAAAGATCGAGCATTCGTCGGCATAGGTCGTTCCTTGCTTCTGGATCAGCGCCGCGCCGAAGCCGCTGTCCAGAAAGGTTTGCGCCAGCGCGATGAAGAGCGCCAGCATCCCCACCAGCCCGAACTGCTCAGGCGTCAGCAGGCGCGCCAGCAGGATGGTCGGCAGGAATTGGACGACGCGTAGCCCCACCCGTTCGCTCAGGCTCCAGAACAGCCCTGACAGCGTCTTTTGTCTGAGATCATCCATGGCCTGTAATCCGTTGACGCACCTCAGGGGCGGTTGCGACCGCAGCCCGCAGAATGGCGCAGATCGTTTCGATATCCTCTTCGTTGACGGCCGAGCCGGTCGGCAGCACCAGGATGCGGTCGGCGATCTCTTCGGTACGGGGCAAGGTCGCACCGGCGTCAGGATAGAGCGTGCGATATGGCTCCATGCGGTGGCAGCCGGGCCAGAAGTAGCGCCGCGCCAGCACCTTTTCAGCGTGCAGCACCTTGATCAGGTCATCGCGCCCAATGCCGGTCTGATTGGCGTCTACTTCCACAGCCATGTACTGGAAGTTGCCGCGTTCGCTTTCATCGTAGCGGATGAGCCGGAAGCCGGGCAGGGCATCCAACTCCTGACGGTAGACATGGTAGTTGCGCCGGTTGATGTGGACAAAATCGTCCAGCGACTGCAGGTTGGTCAGGCCCATGGCGGCGCAAACTTCAGTCATCTTGCCGTTCGTGCCGACCTCGATCACCCGGTCGTAGCCGGTGAAACCAAAATCACGGATGACGTTGGCGCGGCGGGCCAGGTCGTCGTCGTTGGTGACGATGGCGCCGCCCTCGAAGGCGTTGAAGAACTTGGTGGCGTGAAAGCTGAAGACCTCGGCGTCGCCGAAGCTGCCGATCATGCGACCGCGACAGGAGCAACCGAAGGCGTGCGCCGCGTCGAACAACAGCTTCAGGTTATGGCGTTTGGCAATCTCTTGCAGGGCTTCGGTGGCGCAAGGCCGGCCCCACAGATGCACCCCCACGATGCCAGTCGTGCGTGGCGTAATCAGGGGCTCTACCTCCTCGGGATCAATGGTGTGGGAGGCCGGGTCAATGTCGCAGAAGACGGGGGTGATCCCCTGCCAGTGCAGGGAGTGCACCGTGGCGACGAAGGTGAACGCGGGCACGATCACCTCGCCCGCCATCCCCAGGGCGCGCGCCGCGATCTCCAGCCCCATGGTGGCGTTGCAGACGGTCAGGCAGTGTTTGACGCCCAGGAAGCGACACAGCTCCCGCTCGAACTGCCCCACGAACGGCCCGAAATTGGTCAGCCAGTGGTTGTCGAAGATCTGCTCCACGGACGCCATGAACTGCTGGCGATCGCCGATGTTGGGCTGGCCGACGTGCAGGGGGGAGCTAAATGCCGGCTCGCCACCCAAGATAGCGAGCTTGCGGGTTGCCAGTCCATTCATGAAACACCTCCAGAAGAAGACGCCGCTGGCGACGCGACATAGCGGGCCCTGATTCCTGCACTAGTATTGTGAACAATGACCGAGATACCAGGATTGCGATCACCCCCATAATAGCGATCCGCTGGTACGTGAAACACCGCCAGGCTAACAATCCAGACAGACAAGCAATCAAGCCAAAGATCGTCGCCTGTACAATGGGGATAATGAGCAGAGGGTCTACTTTAAGAGCGCCACCCAGAAAAGCCAGAAGCAACGGAAAGAGTGGTGGAAAGGCCGTATGAGGGCGAACTGCGTCATTTGGCATGACATCGGCCTCGGTATAGCTCGTCTTTCCAATGCGCATACCCAAGCCGTCGCCCGATAGCACCCCACGGGCTACGGCGACATGCGCAACTGAGTCAATCCCAAGTCCTGCACCATGAGGTGTCGTAGATACCAATACCATAATGACTGCTATCACAGATAGCGCGACAAGAATGAGTTTGTACCTGACGGGCATTTTTGTTGTCTCAATTGTCTTTATCATTGTGCAATCTCCAAGGGATCTAGGGGTTCCTTTGATACAAATACAACGGAGTCTCGTACACGCTCATGATTTCGCCGACACCCCCATTTTTTTCCAGAGCCGCGATCAGCGCATCCCGGTGTTTTGGGTCGTACGTGACAAACAGGAGGTAGACTTGATCGTGTGTGGTGATCGAACGGACGTTTTGCTCCAACCGGACTGAATCAATCTCGGATTCAAACGAGTATGGTTCTCTATACAGATAGCGAAAGAAAAATGACCCATAAATCACGTCATCATGTTCAATCGGCGCATCCGGGTAAAAAGCTAGACCCATTCTATATCCCGTTTTGTATTCGTATTGGGGAATGGCGTGAACATATACGTACAGAGGAATCGAATTATCCAGCGATTCCAGCGTGTTGACAATCGGGTTGATCTCATACGTGGGGCGAAAGACATTTTGGGGGAGAAAGTATTCTGCTGAACCGACATTGACAAGCACAAATACGACGCTTAAACCGATGGCGGCTGTCCTATGTTTGCTCCACAGATTCGCAACTAAACCGGAAATGAAAAGAATGTGCAGAGGAATGACGAAAATCAGCAGGCGCGCCACAATGGCATACCGACCTAACCACGAGGCAGTAAGAAGCAGGGCAATTTCGACGACGAGAAATATCCCAAACCATAGCCGCTTTTTGCTCCAACAAAGGGTTACCGCCAAACCACTGATGAGCAGTACGACGATGGCGGGCCACTTATCAAAAGTGGACAAATACGCACGCCCCATCCGGGCCATTAACTGGAAATCTGAAAACCCACGAGGTACCAGTGGAAACTGGAGCAGGCTCCAGTATCGAGCTTGTTGATTTTCCTGCAGATTCTGGTATGCTGTTCCCAAGAGCAGGCCAAAGCTGATCATGGATACGACGCCCGTAATGAGGCTCGCCCTCATCGTTTCCCCTTGTTTCATAAAAGCAGAATAGGCGGCCCAGACGATGCAGAAGGCCGCAACCGTAAAAATCGCTGGGAAAGAGAACCATAGCACAAGCGCACAATACAGACAAAGCACCCATGTTTTGATCTGCTGCCTCACAGCCAAGGAAAACACGTAGACAGATAGCAGCGTCACGAACCCATCAAACATATAGGGTTTGAACTCGATAGAGTAATCAATCAGGAACGGGATGGTTGCGAAAAACGCCGTCCCGATATATGGCCGCTGATCTCCCAGCACCTTGAGTACGAGGTAAAAGAGGGCAATGGAGCCAATGCCGGAAAGGAGAGAAAGCAACCGCAAAGAATATTCGGACGAACCGAACAGGTATACGAACGTTTTCGCCAGGCAAAGAAAGCCTATCGGCGCACCTTGCACAAAATCCAATGGGCGAAACAGATCGCCATATCCCCGCTGGACCACCGAACTCGCCAGATAGGCCTCATCTATAAACAACGACCGGTTATACCAAAAAGCGACCATCCGGGCGGCTGTTCCTAACGTGATCATCAGAAGACTGCTCAGATAGATCATGCGATCTGTCTTGTTTTTCGTTTGAGTGATCGCTAGCTTCATATTGTCCTCTGCTAGCCTCTCGGAAGGCTATTCCGTGGCTGTCTTTGAGCTATCAGGCCGGCCGATACCGGGAGGCATGTGGTACGAATTGCATGCTGCGCCACAGACCGGCCCGATGCAGGGTATAGCGGAAAAGCAACCACAAGATGCCAAATCCGTAACGGATGCTGGCCCGAAAACTCGCCGATGAGGCCTCCGGGAAGTAACGCACCGGAACCGCCACTTCTGTGATGCGCAAACCGCACTCGATCATCTGTGCCACGATTTCCTGGTCGAAGATGAACCCATCGGAGTTTGCCCGGAAGTTGACTTGCTCGATTACCCTCCGGCCATAGGCCCGGTACCCGGTGTGAAACTCGGAAAGGCGCAAGCCGAAGATTCGGTTTTCCAGGCCGGTCAGGGATTTATTGGCGATATATTTCCACCAGGGCATCCCCTGACGGTAGGCCGAGACGCCCATCATCCGCGACCCGAAGACCACATCGGCTGTGCCAGCCTCGATCGGCCGCACCAGATCAGGCAGGAGTGTGGGGTCATATTGATAGTCAGGATGCACCATCACGACAATCTCCGCATCGGTCTTGAGCGCCTCGGCGTAGCAGGTTTTTTGGTTGGCGCCATAGCCGAAGTTGTGTTTGTGGCAGAACACGGTCAAACCCAGGGCTTTGGCGATCTCGACCGTGTTGTCCCGGCTGCAATCATCCACCAGGATCACGCCGGCAATTTTATCCCGCGGCAGATCGTCCACCGTCCGTTTCAACGTTTTGGCCGCGTTGTAAGCCGGCATCACCACCACGGCCTTGGGGCTGGCTGCAAAAGACAAGACACACCTCCGTTTCTTTATCTCTCAAAACCACTGTTCACATGGCTGCACAGCGAAACGCATCCAGGTAGTGCTTGATCTGTTCCGGTGAGTTCCACATCATCACATCAATGATGGAAAGTGCCGGCTCGAACTGGTATCTGCCGCAGTCGTAGGGCATGTTGGTGAACGACTGGATCGTCAACTTGATGCCCTGTTCCGCAAACCTTTCAGCGTTGTATAATCCGGCGCCGCCCGGTGGATTGATATACTCGCTGGCCCCGACCGTCCGGCAAATGCTCAGGGCAAGATCTTCAGGCCCTCGTACTGGTTTCATCTGGAGATTCATCTCCGAAAAGACGAGGATTGGCCTATCGATGCCCAACCGGCGACAGGTCTTGCGGAAGAGTCGCGTGTTCAGTCGCGCCAGATTATCCTCCGGATCGGCGAGACACTCCTGTAGGAACTCGATCACCTGAGCGTAGTATGGAGCGTCCACGTGATAATGCTCTAACTGCCTGAAGATCCGCGTCTTCCGATCAATCTCGTTGGCGATCTCGATGAGCTGGATTGGCGTGGTGAGTGGGTGCTGCTTCACCGGCATAACGATATATTGCCAACCCGCAACCGGATGCAAGACACGATTGCGATTGACCCAGCCATGGCGGATGTACTGCGCCACGTCGTAAACGATCCACACGTCAGCCTGATTGATTAGATCGAACTGGCCGAGATATGGAAAAAAATACGGCTGCATGGCGGCCAGTTTCATGACACGCCCTTCCGTTCCAGCAGGCCAATGATCGCATTGATCGTATCCAGATTGTCGGGCGTCAATTCGTCGCTGTCGAATGTCACGCTGTAGGTGCTCTCGAGAAAGACGATCAACTCGGCGACCTTGAGCGAGTCGAGGAGTTTGGTCGCCAACAGTGAGTCATCATCCCCGATCCGAACGTTCCTGACGGCCAGGGTCATCAAATAATCGCGGATGGCTTGTCTTTCGATCATCATCGCCCCCGGAACAAGATATGCTCCAGCCTGTCGCTGGGCAGCGGCAACAACGTCGGCGGACCGACCTTGTAGACCTCCTTTGCGCGCGTGTTCTCCTGAATCACGGCCCCGGCGCCAATCACGCACTCTCTTGCTACCGTGACTGCATCCAAAATCGTTGCGTTAGCGCCGATGCAGCAATACGGCTCCAGAGTGACCGCGCCCAGCAGGGTGGCGCGCGAAGCGATGAAACAATGGTCATTGATCACCGAATCGTGCCCCAGGAACGTGCCCGCCATGGTCATCACATTGTTGCCGATGGTCAGGAAGGGCCGGCAAATGCTACCTTCACCGATGAAGCAGTTGTCGCCGATAACCAGGTCGGACCAGGTGATCGCCTTCGAGCTGATGTAACTGATGAGCGCGTACCCTTTTTCTTTCGCCTGCTGGTATTTCTCTGCTCTTGTCTTGTTGATCCGGTTAGCCAGGAGCGCTACCAGCATCTCGAAATCGTCCGGTGGATAGCTGGACTCGACCTCCTCGAACGGAACCACTGGCAGCCCGCGAAAAGTCCTCTCTTCGATGTAGTTCCGATCAACCGTAAAAGCCACGACCTCGTGGGCAGAATCGTGGGTCAGGCAGAAATGACTTAAGCTCGCTGCCGCCGAAGTCCCGAAGATGACTACTTTTGCCATGCCGTTCTCCTGTTAGCGTAGGTCCGTCTTGATGATTTTGCCGCTGGGGGTTTTGGGAAGACCCTCTCTGATCTCCACCTGGCGCGGCACTTTGTATTCTTCCAGCTTCTGATGGCAATAGCGCAAGATGCTCTCGACGGTGAGGGCATCGCGCGCTTGCACCGTGGGTACCACGAAGGCCTTGATCGCGTGACCCAGAAGGGGATCGGGAATCCCGACGGCGGCGGCATCCAGCACGCCCTCGAGGCTGTACAAAGCGTTCTCGATCTCCCTGGGTACGACTTTCTTTGCGCCGCTTTTGATGATCTCATCGCTGCGTCCGACGAAATAGAAATAGCCTTCTTCGTCAGTGCGGAACATGTCGCCGGTGAAACAAATGATCTCGCCGAGAACTGGGCCGGGACGAAAGCGTTGGGTTGTGCTTTCGGGGTTGTTCCAGTAACCGCTGCGCACGTGACCGCCACGCAGAACCAGCTCGCCGATCTCGTTCGAGCTTACCCGTTGCCCATCTTCACCCACGATCCAGGCCTGCGTGCCCGGAAATGGCTTACCGACCGATGTCGGGCGTTGATCTATGTGATCAGGGTTCAGACCGAGCGAGTAGGACGCCTCTGCCATGCCGTAAGTCGAAAAGATCGCAACATGGGCGAGCTTTTCACGGAGTTGCTGGATGATGCTGGGGGCCAGAGCCGCCCCGATGTTGCTGATGAAGCGCAGGCGGCTCAGGTCGTAACGACTCGGATCTGCCTGCAACAACAGCGACAGGATGGTCGGCACGGCCGCGAAACTGGTGGCTTGCTCGGCCGCCATTCGCCTGAGCGTCATCGCCGGATAAGCGAAAGACCGCTCCAGGATCAGCGTGCCGCCGACTCGGAAGGTCTGGAACAGTTGATTGATGCCAGGGCTGAAAGAGAGCGGCAGCGGGCTGGTATGGACATCATCCTCGGACAGGTCAAAGTATTCGATCCCGCTGTGTACGGTGAAGAGAATGCAGCGGTGGGTCACCAGCACACCCTTGGATGGCCCGGTGCTGCCCGATGTGTAGATCAGGTAAGCCAGGTCGCAGTCAATCCGCCTTTGGGGCAGATCGTCCGCGGGGTAAGCTACCTGGATAGCATCGAAGGATAACAGGTGGTTGGCAAGGCCGCTGGCTTTCTGGCCGACGAGGACGGCAAAACGGAGCGACGGAATCTCGCCCAACAAGTGGGTCGCTGCCTCGGCCTGATGGTCATAGGTGACCAGGGCCGTAGCCGCGCAATCCGTGGCGATGTGATGCAGGGAATCGAACGTGTTGGCGTAATCCACCACCGAAAAAACCGCATTGGCCTTGAGCGCGGCGAAAATGCTGACCACCAGTTCAACGCTGTTGAGTAGATAAAACAGGATGCGGTCGCCATCCTGAACGCCCTTCTCGCGCAGTGCGTGGGCCAGCCGATTGGACATTTCGTCAATCTGGGCGTAGGTGAGCCGCGTTTTTTCGCAGATCAGCGCCACTTTATCGGGGCGTTCCACGGCGTTCACTGTGAGGATGTCCTGTAGCAACCGAGCTGTGTACATGGGCCTGCTCATTGAGCGTACTTCCTTTGTCAAAACCCATTCCTGTATCGCGTGAGGGCCTGGGCATATTCCTTCAGTCTGGCGACGAATCTGCCCGGCCGTAACAAGAAGTAGCGCCAGCCCAATCGCTGCCGCCGCCAGGCCTCTTGCTCATGCCGAATCTGTGCTCGAAGCGCATCGGCGTGCCGATAGCCGGTGTCACGGTCGAGCTGTTGATAGAGATAGATGATTTCCGAGAAGCGTTTTTCGGCCTGCGCGATCACCCTGTCGGTGAGGCCGTTGGCGTGTCGGCGGTACACGGCCATGACCTCATTGAGATACCCCACTGGCCCATGATGCGCGCACCACAGGCGAAACACGACATCGCCGGCCCAGATCTTCAGCCGCCATTCCGGCAGAGTGGCGAGCACATCGCTACGCGCCAGATGGCTGACCGTCGGCGTGTCAATCCGGCTGATCTCCGCAAAGGTCAGGGTTTCTGGCAGCTTCATATCGCTGAAGCGGAGCCTGGCGTTGGACTTATCTTCACTCAGGTGGAGAACGTTGTGGAAACACATGGTCATTTCGGGGTGTGCTTCCATGAGATCCACCTGCTTTTGCAGCTTGAGCGGATCAATCCAATAGTCATCTCCTTCGATCATCGCGTGATACTTGCCCCGACAGGCCTGTTGGATGCGATAGCTGTTCCGCATGGGGCCTAAATTGGCCTCTGTCGGCAGCACACGCACCGTGTCTGGATGCCGCGCCGCATGAGCCAGCACGATCTCCCTGGTGTAATCCGTGCTGCAATCCTCGCCGACCACCACCTCGAACGGGAAGTCGGTGCGCTGCATCAGGATCCCTTCCAGGCATTGCGCAATCCAATTTTCCTGGTTGCAGGTAGCCAGCCGCACGCTGACCAATGGTCGCACATCCGCTGTGTGCGCCGCTGATTCGCTCATGCACCAATTCGCCAGTTCGCGCCTCCTTGTCTCCTTGTCTCCTTGTCACCTTGTCTCCTTGTCTCCTTGTCTCCTTGTCACCTTGTCTCCTTGTCTCCTTCCCTCAAATACCGTACAATCTCCTCCACCTCCTGCACCTGCTGCAATTGCGCGGCGTAAACGGTCAGCGTGCCGGTCGCCGCATCCACGCTGAGCAGCCGCCAGGCCCGGTGCGGCCGCAGGCGCGCCAGGGCCGCGTCGGTCTGGCTGGCGTCCACGATCACCACATCGTCGGGGCCGGGCGGCGCGGCCAGGTCGGCCAGGTCGGCCTGGATGACGGCCAGCCCGGGTTGCTGGCTCAGGCAGGCGGCCAGCCCGGCCAGGGGGATCGAATCGCCGCAGAGGAAAATGGTTTTCACAAGCAGGAGTATGGCACTGATGGCAGGAAAGGTCACTACCCCCAGGGGATAGTACAAGTGTAGTAAAAGTGTAGTGAGAGGCTGAAAGGGGAACCAAAGGAAATTGGGGAAACTCAGCTCAGGCGCTCGCCGCTTGCTCCAGGTCGGCCAGGTACGGCTGCACGAAACGGAAATAGAAGCGCAGATAGTGGTCTTTGATCACGTAGATGCCCCGGTCGTCGCCCCCTTCCCGCCAACTGACCGGCATGCGCCGCTCCAGGAAGCCGAGGGCGGGTTTCCCCTGGACGAAGCGCAGCAGCAGGGCCGTCTTACCCGTGCGCCGTCAGCCACAAGTGACCAGGAGCTGCGCCCCCGGCCGCGCCCACAGCTCTTCTAAAGCTCGCCACGTGCTCGCCTCCCCCATGTCATCTGGAAAGTATTATGCTCCCGATATGACATTGAGTCGAGCAATACGGATGGAAGATCGAAGATCGAAGATCGAAGATGGAAGATCGAAGATGGAAGATCGA
>CAZOLV010000099.1:0-18510 GCA_964580725.1 uncultured Anaerolineae bacterium
AGTAGGAAGTAGGAAGTAGGGAGTAGGGAGTAGGGAGTAGGGAGTAGGAAGTAGGGAGTAGGGAGTAGGGAGTAGGGAGTAGGAAGTAGGAAGTAGGAAGTAGGAAGTAGGAAGTAGGAAGTAGGAAGTAGGGAGTCACTCCGTCCCGTAGGTACGCCTGAATCGAGGCCGGTGTCCGGTCATCTTGCGGCCCCCCTGCCCCCCAAAATTGGGGGGAGGGGGGAACGCTCGCCGGCACATCCTCAGCTCTGCTTACACTCCAACAGCACGATTTGCGTTTCTTCGGGCAGGTCGGCGGCGGTGATTTTCAGCATCTCCTGTACGGAGGGTTCGGGCAGTCCCATCTCCTTGAGGAATTTCTCCACCGGTTCCAGCTTGCCGCTGTAGTACGGCGTCTGATAGTGCATCGGGATCACCAAACTGGGTTCCAGCAGGCTGATCACCTCGGCGGCGCGGGCAGCGTCGAGCGTGGCGCCGCCACCGACTGGCGCCAGCAGCACATCCACCTTCGGCATCGCCTCGACCTGCGCCTGGCTGGGCACCTGCCCCAAATCACCCAGATGACAGACTGTGAGCTTGTCGAACTCGAACACGAACACAGTGTTGTGTTCGGGCAAGGCGGGACGACCGCCCTTTTCCTGTTTGACCGGGGCGTGCAGCGTCGAAATGCCGGTGATGAAGATGCCGCCAATCTCATACTCGCCTGGCCCTGTCAACACCTTCGGATCGCCCTTGATGCTCTGCTCGCCGCTGTGACCAGGCGACGCGTGGCTGATCGTCACGATGTCGGCGCGCAGCCGCGGCAGGGTGTAGCCGATTGATTTGTCGTACGGATCGGTCACGATGACCATCTGTTTCTCACGCAGACGAAAACACGAATGACCGTACCAGGTGATTTCCATGCCTATGATGTCCTCTCGCTTGATTAGACCTACAGACCTGCCGCGCGTCGCGTCTCGGCGCAGCGGCACGATGAGACGATTTTAGCACGCCAGCGCGGCCGGCGTCAAACCCGCGCCGGGCGTGGGCGGCCTGCTGACCGTTGATTCCGGCGCGTATGCGCGCCGGCGGCCGGCCTGGCAGGGGTCCATCAGGCGATGAGCGACTGAGTTGCAAACTTCCCAGAAAAAAGGTATCATCATGGTTGGATGGCCCTTGCTGTGGGGCAGACGATTACAACGATCAATACAAGGAGTCAAGCATGACCACAATCGAAAATATCATCGCGCGCGAGATTTTGGACTCACGCGGCAATCCGACGGTCGAAGTCGAAGTGACGCTGACCGATGGCTATACCGGGCAGGCTGCCGTGCCTTCCGGCGCCTCGACGGGCGTACACGAGGCGCTGGAACTGCGCGACGGCGACAAACGGCGCTACGGCGGCAAAGGCGTGCTCAAGGCAGTGGCCAACATCAATGAAAAGATCGCCGAACAGTTGCTGGGCTGGGACGCGCTCGATCAGGTGGGCATTGACCAATTCATGATTGGCATGGATGGGTCGCCCACCAAGCGAGAATTGGGCGCCAACGCCATCCTGGGCGTCTCGCTGGCGGTGGCCAAGGCGGCCGCGGCGGCGGTGGGTCTGCCGCTCTACCGCTATTTAGGCGGCGTCAGCGCACGAACGCTGCCTGTGCCGATGATGAACATCCTCAACGGCGGCAAACATGCCGTCAATTCGACCGATTTGCAGGAATTCATGGTGATGCCGGTGGGCGCGCCCACCTTCCGTGAGGGGCTGCGGTGGGGTGCCGAAACCTACGCCGCCCTCAAGAAGGTGCTGAGCAAGAAAGGCTTTGGCACCAATGTCGGCGACGAAGGGGGCTTTGCGCCTTCCCTCGGCTCCAACGCCGAAGCGATCGAAGTGATCTTGCAGGCCATTGAAATCGCCGGTTTCGAACCAGGCAAGGATCTGTGGATCGCGCTCGATCCGGCCGCCAGCGAAATCTACGACGCCGAGCGCGGAGTTTACGTCCTGGCCAAGGAAGGGCGCGAGCTGACCAGCGCCGAAATGGTGGATTTCTACGCGGATTGGGTGAACAAGTACCCCATCATCTCGCTGGAAGATGGCCTGGCCGAGGACGATTGGGAAGGCTGGAAACTGCTCAACGCCCGGCTTGGACACCGGATTCAGCTCGTGGGCGATGATCTGCTGGTGACCAATGTCGAGCGCATCGAGCGGGCGATGGCGGAAAATGTCTGCAACGCCCTGCTGTGCAAGGTCAATCAGATCGGCACGCTGACCGAATCCATCGCCGCCGTGGACATGAGTCATCGCGCCGGTTGGGCGGTGGTCACGTCGCACCGTTCGGGTGAGACCGAGGATGCGACCATTGCCGACCTGGTGGTGGGCCTGAACACCGGGCAGATCAAGACCGGCGCGCCGGCCCGTTCGGACCGTGTGGCGAAGTACAATCAACTGCTGCGCATCGAGGAGCAATTGGGGGGCGCTGCGGTTTACCCCGGCTACAAGGCGTTCAGGCAGGGGCACTGACAGCAATTTCTCCCTTGCGCCCTCATGTTGGTCGCAGCATGCGTCAGTAAACAGGAGGGCTGTTGCTATGAAACCTGATCGAACATCCCTAACCCGGCTCGTGGCGGGGAACAACGACTTTGCCATTGATCTCTACCGGCAGCTCAGCAAGGCCCAGGATAATCTTTTTTGTTCTCCGTTTTCGTTGTCGAGCGCGCTGGCGATGACCTTCGCCGGCGCGGTCGGCAACACAGCCGACCAAATGGCCCAGGTTCTGCATTTCGACCTGGACAACGAGACGCTCCACGCCGCTTTTGCCCACCTGCAGGCCAGCCTGGCCGCGACCCAACGGCCCGGCCAGGTGCAGTTGGCATTGGCGAACTCCATCTGGCCGCACATCGGCTCCGCGTTCCTGCCAAAGTTCGTGGCGTTGCTGCAGCGGTTCTACGGCGTCAGCATCACGCCCGTGGATTATGAGAGAGCGACTGAAGCGGCGCGCCAGGCGATCAACACCTGGGCCGAGCAGCACACCGCCGGCAAAATCACTAACCTGCTGGCGCCCGATATTCTCGACGCTTGGACGCGTCTGGTGCTGGTCAACGCCATTTACTTCAAGGGAACCTGGCTTTACCAGTTCGATCCGGCGCACACGCGCGAGGCGCGCTTTTGGCTGCCGACCGGCGAGCACGTTACCGCGCCGCTCATGCAGCAGACCTGTCGCCTGCCGTATGCGGAGGCTGACGGCATCCAGGTCTTGAGCCTGCCCTATGCCGGCGACGCCCTTTCGATGATCGTGCTCTTGCCTGCCTGGGACAAGGGGCTGGCCAGTCTCGACGCGCTGTTCACCGCGCAACGCCTGGATGACTGGCTGCAGAGCCTGTGGACGCGAGAGGTGCAGGTCTTGCTGCCGCGGTTCAAGATCTCCAGTACGCTCAGGCTGGACGCCACCCTGAAGGCGATGGGCATGACCCACGCGTTCAGCGATTCCGCCGATTTCTCCGGCATGGACGGGATCCCAAGTTTGCTCTATATCGGCGCAGTAGTGCAAAAGGCCTGGGTGCAGGTAAACGAGGAGGGCACGAAGGCGGCTGCGGCAACGGCCGTTGTCATGCAATTCCGCGGCGCTCCGGAGCCGCTGCCGGTCTTTCGCGCCGATCACCCCTTCGTCTTTCTCATCATGGATCGCGCGACGGGCAGCATCCTGTTTTGCGGCCGCGTGGTGAATCCGAGCGCCGCGGGGTAGCCCTCCCCCTCAAACCCGTTCGACGGTGAGGGTCTGCCGGTTGATGCGCAAGTTGTGCGCCTGGGCCAACACCTGCCTGACGAACTGCTCAGGCACATCCACCACCGTGTGGTGATCCTGGATGAAGATCTTACCGATGGCATGACCGGGAACGTTGGCGTGAAAGGCGATGGTGCTCACCACGTCCGCAGGACGGACGCCATGCAGCCGTCCTTTGCTCAGGTTGAGGCTGACCATGCCGGCTTCGGGCGCGCCGTGCGCTCGCCGCGGACGGCTGTCGCGGGGAGCGGGTCGTGTTTCAGATGCTTGACGGGTTGCCGCGGCGAACGGTTTGCGCCGTGGGCGCTGTTCTTCCACCTCGGTGATGGGCAGGATGGGGCGCTGACCTTCGACGGCACGCACATGGCGCAGCGCGGCCGCGGCAATTTCCAGCGCATCGTAGCCCGCATCCACCAGGGTCGCGGCCAGGCGACGTTCGCTGCCAGTGCGTCCCCGTTTCAGCCAGACCGTCACCTGCTCCAGCAGTTGCTCTTCGCGGCGCTGTTCGATCTCGGCCACTGTGGGCAGGGTTGCGCGCATGATGCGCTGCTTGGTGAAGCCTTCGATGCGTCCCAGGCGCCAACGCTCGGCCGGCGTGACCAGGGAAATGGCGATGCCGGTCTTGCCGGCGCGGCCGGTGCGGCCAATGCGATGCACATAGATTTCCGGGTCTTCGGGCAGATCGAAGTTGAAGACATGCGAGATGTTCTCGATGTCCAGGCCGCGGGCCGCAACATCGGTTGCCACCAGGACTTTGGTCTGGCCGCGGCGGAAGCGATTGAGTACGCGCTCGCGCTCTTCCTGCTCCAGCTCACCGCTCAGCCCTTCGGCCGGAAAGCCGCGGGTGGACAGTTCAGCCGCCAGTTCGCCCGCGCCGGCGCGGGTGCGCACGAAGATCAGCGCACTGGTGATCGGTTCCATCTCGAACAGGCGGGTCAGCGCGGCCAGTTTGTCGGCCGAGTTCACCAGGTAGGTACGCTGCTCGATGGACGCCACGGTTACCTGTTCGCGCTCCGTGGTGACGGCGCGGGGGTCGCGCAGATAGCTGTCGGCCAACCGTCGAATCTCCGTCGAAAGTGTAGCCGAGAGCAGCGCAGTCTGGCGAGCGGTGGGTGTTGCCGCCAAAATGGTTTCGATGTCTTCGATGAAGCCCATGCTGAGCATTTCATCGGCCTCGTCCAGGACCACCATGCGCACCCGGCTCAGATCGAGCACCTGGCGTTCCATCAGGTCGAGCAGGCGGCCCGGCGTGCCAACGACCAGATCAACCCCTTTTTGCAGGCGGTTGATCTGACGGGCGTATGCTTCGCCGCCGTAAATGGGGAGGACGCGCACGTTGCGCTGTTGGCCATAGCCATGCAGCGCCTGGGCCACCTGGATTGCCAGCTCACGCGTGGGCACCAGCACCAGGCCCTGCACGGCGGCGTAATCGGCCTGCAGATGGTGCAGCAGGGGGAGGCCAAAGGCCGCAGTCTTGCCCGTGCCCGTCTGCGCCTGACCGATTGCATCGTGACCGGCCAGCAGCACGGGGATCAGAACGGACTGGATGGGGGTGGGGGTTGTGAAGCCAAGCGCTTCTACGGCCTGCACCAACTGCGGATGCAGGCCCAACTGCCGAAATTCGGATGTCATCGTTCTTTTGCTCTACAATCTCGGCTGTTCAACAGCCGCGAAATGGCCTGTTTCGATGACTCCGCTGCGCCGCGCAGGCCCGCACGACCTGCCCCACACACCACCGCTTCTGGTGCACCTGTCCGCCCAAGCCCCTTGCCCAAGACAAGAAAAGCGCCTGACCATGTTGAGTCAGGCAACCCGTTGGAATGATCAAAACAGAATTCAATTGTTTCCCGCCTTGCCCAGATGAGCAAGACGGGAGCTTATACCACAGAATGGGGAATTTGGGAAATGACTACGGTATGTTTGTGAACGGCGCAGCGGTTGTCCGCAATCTGTCCGCATGTCTACGGGGGAGACGAGCCTGCTACGCGGGCAGGTGAAAGTCGAGCAGCGACGAACAGAAAGGCGACAGGGCCAGTGGCTCGCTGTAAACCAAAACCGCCGCCGACGCGGGCACGGTGATTCTACCGTCACGCACGCTGACGCGGGCGTCGCCGAGCACGTCTTCGTAATCACCGTCGGGCAAGGGTACTTCCACCGCGCCGGCCGCGGCCGCCACGTTGAAAATACCCAGGAGATTACCGCGCGTGCTCTGCCAGGCGGCCTGAATGAGCGGTTCGGCGCTGACGATGGTCAAAGCGCCGTTGGTCAGAGCCGGATGCTTCTTGAGATGCGCCAGCGTCGTCAAGAACTCCTGGTACGGCAGATCTCCCCAGGTCACCTGGTCGTCGTCGAAGAGCGATGGCGTCGCAACGGCGCCGGTCTCCTGCCCGCCATAGATCAGGAAAGCGCCCTGGTTGAATGCCTGAAAGGCCGTCCAGGCCAGCGCTTGCGCCGTCGAGGGTGCCAGGTGCATGATGCGCGGCTGGTCGTGATTCTCTACGCAGCGCATCTTGACAAAATTGGCGGGATAGATGGCCTGCTGAAAGCGCAACATCTCCAGGTAGCGTGCCGCCGGCGCCGCGCCGCGCACCGCCGCCTGCCAGATCGGCCAGATGTCGTAATCGTAGGTCAGATCGAACGCCTGATACAACTCCGAATCGGACAGGCTCTCCAGCCCGGCCGCCCGCCGGTCGGTGACGAAATTGGCGTAGACCGATTCGGCCAGCCAGATGATGCCCGGCTTGACCTGGGCCAATGCCTGGCGGGCGCGACGCCAAAATGACAGCGGCAGCAGCGGCGCCACGTCGCAGCGAAAACCATCCACGCCCAGTTCGGCCCACATTTGCAGAGTCGCAATCAGGTAGGTCGCCAGTTCTTCGTTCGGGTGCTTGAGGTCAATGACATCGCTCCAGTCGGGTACCGTGGTGATGGGCCGTCCGCTGGCGTCCTGGTGATACCAATCGGGATGATCCTGCACCAGCACCGCGTCGTGCGCCGTGTGGTTGAACACCACGTCAATCATGACGCGCAAGCCGAGCCGGTGCGCCGTCGTCAGCAGCCGGCCGAAGTCTGCTTTGGTACCATATTCAGGATTGACTGCGCGATAATCGCGGATAGAATATGGGCAGCCCAACGTCCCTTTCTTGTGACGTTGGCCAATGGGATGAATCGGCATGAACCAGACGATGTCCACGCCCATGCGGCGCAGACGCGGCAGGTCCGCCTCGACGTCGGCAAAAGTCCCATGTGGGCCGTGGTTGCGCACATAGACTTCGTAGATGACCAGGTTGCGGTAGCTCTTGGGTGTGTCGAGCGCCATGCGTTTGGTGCCCCCTTCTGTACACGTGACTTTCTTGGTTCTCTGCCGTCCGTAAGAATGCCTACATCCAGCAGCGAGCTATGGCTGCAACGGCAGACAGAGTCGCGCGCGCCGCCCTGGGGCCATTATACGCCAGGATGGCAGGCTGACCAAACAGGCCGTTGCTGCGCCGATTGATGTTTTGTTCTTGCAGTTGCCCCGCATCATGCCCCGATGGCCCCCTGTTGTCACTGGCGTTCATCGTGCGCCAGGTCGAGAGGTGTCTCGAATGATGCCGAAAATCTATCTCCGTTCCTGTTCGTTGGGCCTTCTGCTCGTCGCGGCCCTGCTCATGGCCACAATGCCCGCCTCCAGCACCCCGCTTGCCCCGTTGTGCGACGCCTCGACAACTGTCAGCGCCAGTTTCAACAGCACGCCGATCAGCGCCGGCCGCACGGTCTGGTTCGTCAACCGGATCAAGGTCAGCGGTCTCGGTTCGCAAACGACGACGATCTTCGTGCGCCAGGCCAGCGTGACGTTCAGCGCCAACGGCGTCCCCTACACCATCGGCATCCCCGACACGCGCATCATCTTCGATCCTGCCGCCAGCCAGACCACGACCAGCCTCGATTCATCCATCCAGCAATGGACGACGCGCGTCTCGCCGGCCAATTTCAGTCGCAACGTCTTTGCCGGCGGCGGCGCCTTCAGCGCGCCGGCGACCGGGCTGCCGGGCAGCATCAACCCTGTCAGTTGGACGGCAACCCTCACCGCCGACCAACCGGGCGTAACGCTCACCTGGAACTGGGCGGCGGCGGTCTACACCAGCTTCAGCGACAACTACAACGCGCTGGGGGTCAAGCCGGTAGACGGCAATCAGCAGAACCCCTACAACAACAACGACCAGGCCGGGACACCGGAGAATTATAAGAACTCGGTGACTGCTGGCGCCACCGGCAACGGCGGCTCCAACTACACCGGTAGCTGGACGGGCAACCAAAGCGTGACGCCCTGCCGGCTGTACCAGGTGGGCGATTTGGTCTGGCTCGACGCCGACGCCGATGGCATCCAGGAGGCAGGCGAAAGCGGGCTGGACAGCGTGCAGATCAACCTGTTCGATGATTCCGGCATCTTGCGCGAGACGACCTTCAGCTTGACCGGCGGCGCGTTTTCGCTCCTGGCCACACCCGGCGATTATTACCTGGAATTCATTGCGCCCGATGGCTATGGCTTTAGCCCGCCGCAGGTCGGCGACGACGCGGCCCTCGACAGCGACCCCGATCCAGACAGCGGGCAGACGCCCATCTTCACCCTGGGCGCGGCCAATGACCTGACGCTGGACGCCGGCCTCTTCGTGGCCGCGACATTGGGAGATCGCGTCTGGTACGATACCAACCAAAACGGCGTTCAAGACAGCGGCGAAGCGGGCGCGCCGGGGGCAAGCATCTTCCTCTACGACAGCGAGCAGTCGCTGGTGGATGTGCAGACAACCGATGAAGATGGCTTCTATCGCTTCGAACGCCTCAGCGCCGGCAGCTACACGATCGTCTTCGAACAGCCGGATGGGTATTTCTTCACGGTGCCGGGTCAGGGGGGCAACAGCGAAAACGACAGTGACGCCGATCCAGAGACCGGCGCCAGCTCGATCATCGTCCTGGCGGCGGGCGCCAACAACGAGACCTACGATGCCGGCCTGTTGCGCGCCGTCGCGTTGGGCGATCTGATCTGGTACGACGCCAACCAAAACGGCGTGCAGAGCATCGGCGAGCCGGGCGTGCCCAATGTCCCGCTCGACCTCTATCGCGACGCAAACGGCAACGGCGTCTTGGACATCGGCAGCGACCCGTGGACAGCGTCACGCGTGACGAGCGCCGACGGCAGCTTCCTCTTCAGCGGGCTGTCACCCGCAACCTATTTCGTGGATGCCGGCGCATTGCCCGGCGCCTTCGCCGGCGCCAGCCTCGTCAGTGGGCCGCAGAGCCAACCCGATCCGAGCGGACCGCTGGTCGTCGCCTACGGGCTGGTGTTGCGTGGCGCCGATTTCGGCGTCGTCAAGCAACCACAAAACGGGCAGGGGCTGGTCGGCGACAGCGCCTGGTACGACGGCAACGGCGACGGGCGCCAACAGCATGCCGAGCCGGGCATCGCCAATCTGCAGGTCTGCGCCACGCCCACGGCGGGAGGCGCGGCGGTGTGTACCGCCACCGATGAAAATGGTCATTTTCTGCTCTCGCTGGCGCCCGGCGCATACACCCTGGCGGCGCCCAATCCACCCGCCGGTCTGATCGCCGTTGGCGGCAGCGGCGCGCCCTTCGATGTGACCGTCGGCGCCCAGCGGCTCGATCACGATCTCGGCTTCGCCGATCCAGCCGAAGCGGCACTCGGCCAGATCGGCAATC
Organism: uncultured Anaerolineae bacterium; assembly: GCA_964580725.1. Lineage (GTDB taxonomy): Bacteria > Chloroflexota > Anaerolineae > SSC4 > Amarolineaceae > Amarolinea. Next base: position 9,450 of record CAZOLV010000099.1, read on the forward strand.
TGATCTTCGCGGACGCCAACATGAACGGCGCCTTCGACGCCGGCGAAACTGCCCTGGCCGGTGTCAGCGTTGACCTGATCCACGACCTCAACGACAACGACGCCTGGGACCCCGGCGAGCCGATCATTGCCGTGACGACTTCCGACAGCGCGCTGGATGTCAATGGCGGCAACTATCGCTTCAGCGGCATCCCGACTGGCCGCTATCTCGTGCACGTCAGCGATACGAACGGCGTCCTGCTCGACTTCGACCTGGGACCGCTTGGCCAACCCGACACTGACGACAACAGTCAAAGCGACCCCTACGTCGTTGTGTTGGCCCCCGGCGAAAGCAGCCTGCTGGCCGACTTTGGCTATGTCCGGCGTGTGCAGCCCGATACCGGCCTGATCGGCAATCAAATCTGGCTGGATGGCGACGGCGATGGGCTTTTTGCGCCCGGCAGCGGCGACGCCGGTGTCGCCGGGGTGACAGTGGAACTGCTGCAAAACAGCGTCGTTGTGCGCACAACGACGAGCGGCGCCGGCGGCGTCTATGCCTTCAGCGGGCTGGCGGCGGGTGACTATCAAGTGCGCGTCAGCGACGTGTGGGGTGTGCTGGCCGGAATGATCCCAACCGCGCCGGGTCCACAGCCGGGCGCCGATCACAACAATCAGGCGCAACCGTTCAGTGTCGCGTTGGCGGAAGGTGAGACCGAGCCTGCTGCCGATTTCGGTTATCGCCTGGCGGGCGTCAGCGTCGGCGGTTTTGCCTGGCTGGACAGCAACGGCAACGGCGTCTATGACACGGGCGAGCAAATGATGAATAACGTCAGTTTGCGTATCACCGACAGCAGCAGCGCGCTGATGGGCGATGTCATCACCGGGCCGGCTGGCGGCTTTGCCAGTGGCACGTACAGCCTGGGCGGCCTGGACGCGGGACAGTACACCGTCGCCTTCATGGCCGGGCCGCCGGGCTACACCCTGATTGGCCCGGCCAGCCTGACCACCGCTTACCTGGCTCTTGGCCAGAGTGATTTCGGTCTCAATTTTCCGTTCATCAACCCCACGGCGGTGCAGGTCATTGACTTTGGCGCCTGGCGGTTGTCCGATGGTCGTATCGAGCTTGCCTGGCGCACGCTTGGCAACGTCGCGCTGACGTTCGATGTCTGGCGTGCGCCAACGAGCGCCGGCGAGTTCACGCGTGTGACCCCACAGCCGATCAGCGGTCAGCCCGACGGAAACGGTCATTTCTATGGCTGGTCAGATACGACTGCCTTGCCAGGCGCTGATGGCTGGTATCAGTTACGGGAGGCAGTGACCGGCGTGCTGATTGGCCCTGTACCGCTTACCCCGCTGACGCAGCGCTTCTTCTTGCCACGGGTGGAGCATACTGTTCGTTCTGATACTGACTGATACTGATACAGGCGCACACCGTCATCCCTGATCGCCAGTGCATCGGCGCTCGCCAAACTGGATACCTGGATTGACTGGCGTTGCGATGGCGACCGGGTTGGCGCCGGCGAGCAGATCGCCACGGCCCCATCGCTGCGAACGTCAGCTTGTTCAGGAGCCTTCGGTCCCGGCAGCCCCGATGCTTTTTTGTTGTGCAGGCCTCTCCTTTAGTTTTTCCTTTCTCGCAATCTATGTTACAATTGTATCGTAACGACGTCTCCCCTGCTGGCCTCCGGCGCAATTGCTCCATCTCTCTCATTGTAGGCCATATCCAATCGTTGCCATCTGCGCCCCGACGCCCGTCTGATCTGCGCGCATTGTCTCTGCGATACAAAAGTGTAAGCTAACTGAAAGGTTCGATACCCCACGTCGCCTGCAACGTCATGTAGAATGGAATGGCATTAGAATAGCATTGGGATACTATCATCGGACATTGGTCGGGGCTGCACAAGCGCTCGATTCTGAAGGAGAGAAAAGGAGTTCGATATGAAAAGCAACAAAGGCCCCATGACCTGGTTGAGCATTGTCATGCTGGTTACGATGCTGGCGTCCGGCCTGGCGGCCGGATTCTCGCCAAGCATCGCTCAGGCGGCGCCGTCGGCGCTCTCACCTGCAACCGCCGGAGAGACCTGCGTGACCCTTCAACCTGGCCCTACGCCTGGCGTGGATGCCTATATCAAGCAGGAAAAACAAGATGAGCGGCGAGGCGGCGACTCCGAACTGCGCGTCAAGACCGAAAACGGCAAATTGACGCGGGCGCTGTTGCGCTTCGACCTCTCGACCATCCCGACCACAGCCATCATCAACAGCGCGACCCTTTCTTTGTACGTCAAGGGCGCCAGCGGCGGTAGCGTGACGATCAACGCTCACCGCGTCACGGCGTCCTGGTCTGAACCCGAAGTGACGTGGAAAGCGCGCGACAAAGCGGCCAATCTGCTGTGGAGCAACCTGGGCGGCGACTACGACGCGTCTGTCGCCGCAACTGCCACCCTGGATGACACCAAGAGCGTCTGGCGCTCCTGGAACTTGGCCAGCCTGGTCAGCTCGTGGCTGGCGACGCCAGCCAGCAATCTGGGCGTCATCCTGGAATCGCCGGTCACCAACCCCAAGACCGAGAAGATTTTCAAGAGCAGCGACGACGGCACCGCTACGCAGCGTCCCAAGATGGTAATCTGCTACAGCGCCGGCTTGACGATCAGCCCGAACAACAACAGTGAAGGCGTCGCTGGTCAAACCAAGACCTATGCTCACGTGGTGCATGTCGGCAATCTGACCACCGTCGTCAACCTGAGCCTCTCCTCGTCGCAGGGCTGGACAACCCGTCTTTACAAGGACGTCAACGGCAACGGCGTCAAGGACCCCGAAGACACGACCATCACCCAGACGCCCTCCATCGGCCCCAACGCCGACTACCCAATCCTGGTGCAGGTTGATGTGCCCGCCGTAGTGCCCCTGGGAACGACCGATGTCACCACAGTCAACAGTGTGGCGCAAAACGGCGGTGCGACCGCCGCCGCCACCGACACGACGCGTGTCGGCCAGTTGTTGGTGACACAGCCCGACTACACCCGCTTTACCGTGCCCGGCTCGGTCAACTTCTACGGCCAGACCATCACCAACAACGGAGGCAGCCAGGACTGCGTGACTGTCACAAGCACATCGAGCCAGGGCTGGACGGTGCTGCTGTGGGAAGACACCAATCAAAACGGTGTGCATGAGACCAACAACCCCAATGAGCCGGCCCTCTCCAATCCGGTCTGTATCGCCGCCGGCGCAACCTACTACCTGGTGACCGAAGTGCGCGTGCCGGTCAATGCGGCGTGGGACACGGTTGACCAGACCGTCGTCACCGCCACCTCTGGCAACGAGCCAAGCAAGGCGGACAGCGCCACCATCAAGACGACCGTTTTCGACAATTCGCCGCCGGTCATAGATGGGCGCTATGATGATGTCTACAAAACATCGCCCGACAGCACTCAGGTGTGTTATAACAACCCGGCCGGCGTACTGTTTGGTAAACTGGCCACCTTCTATCAGCAGTCGAGCGGCTCCGTCTACATGGTGCTAGCGATTGACAAAGACTTCGTAGACAACACCTACGGAACCAACGCCATCAACTGGCCCAGCGGACATTCGTTTGGCAACCTGACCGGTTCCGACCATGCCCAGTTCTGGGGCTACGACGGCAACGGCACCAAGGTGCTCGACTTCGACCTCGATTACATCTCCGCCAAGAGCGGAACGCCTTCGGGCTATGGGTCGCTGGGCGTCAGCGGTGGCGACGGCGGCATGAACACCGGCAGCGCCGCCAACATCCAGGCCTGGGGCACCTCGTTCGAATACACGCTGAACAATCTCGGTTACTGCAGCGGCGGCAACTGCGCCATCCTGGGTACCGATCTCGAAGTCAACTCGCCCGCCAGCGATGAGTTCTACACGCCGAATCCAACTTATCCCAACTGGATCTTCGATGTGATCTACGAGATCAAGGTTTCGACGGCAGCCTTCGGCGCAAATGGCTTCGGCTCGATCGAGGTACCCTACATTCACGCCTCGCCCAGCAAACTGGGCACCAATACGATCTACGCCGAGCCTGGCATCTGCCCCGGTGAAATCGGCGATACCGTTTGGTACGACACGAATCACGACGGCGTACAACAGTCTGGCGAAGCCGGCATCAACAACGTGCAGGTGAAGCTCTACCGCGACAACGGCGACGGCGTTTTCAGCGCGACGACCGATACAGTGGTTGGCACTCAGACCACCCGTTCGGGCGGGAAGTACCTGTTCCAGAACCTGGCGCCCGATGACTACTTCGTGGATGTGGTCAACTCTACCGTGCCGGCCAACTATGTCATCACGACCTACAACGACCCCACGCCACGCATCAGCCTGGCTGAAGGTCAAAGCTATCTGGAAGCTGACTTCGGCTACACCACAGCCTACGGCGACCTTCAGATCAGCAAGTCGCTGACCAGCCCCAGCCCGGCCTACGTCGGGCAGCAGTTGGAGTTCACGATCCGCATCACCAACACCGGCACGACGATCATCACCATGCTGCCGCTGACCGACTGGTACGATACGACCGTACTCGACTTCATCAGCGCCACGCCCGCCACGGACGACAACGTGGATGACGGCACGCTGAAATGGAGCGATCTGACGGCCAGCTTCGGACAAGACCTCAGCCCAGGCCAGTCGTTCCAGTTGACGGTGCGCTTCCTGGCCGCCGAGGCCACGAGCACGGCTGCGCCCCTGGGCGTCGCCGCTGCCCGCTCTCCCGCTGTGGGTGATGGCATCGAGTCTGAACCGGTCGTGGATGGTCGGCTCGACAGCAGCTACAGCTACACGTCTCACATCATGACGAGTGACAACTCCTCCGGCGGCAACTTGTTCTCCTACGCCGGCTCCACCATGTGCTACTGGGCCTTCGTCATGGACCGCAAGTTCAACAGCAATGTCTACGCCGACAACGGTCTGGACAACGCCTACATGCTGCAGGATGGCTGGAGCACTGACCATAATTTCAGCAAGCTGCTCAACAGCGATCAGGCGACCTTTAAGATCACTTACACCGGCGGCAGCTACAGTTCGGTCGGTCTCGATTTGCTCTACGGCTCCACCGGAAACTGGACTTCGGGCCAGACCGGACACGACGGCAGCCCCAACCCCGGCACCGCGCCCGTCCATGACGCGATGACCTCGCTGCACTGGAACCTGGAGAACTCCAACTGGACCGGCGGCGCCTGGGGCGGCCAGCTCAAGCATTCGCCGCCCTTCAACTACAACGCTACTTCCGGCAACTACTGGGAGTGGAATCTGATCTATGAGTTCTCCGTGTCCAAGAGCGCCATGAACGGCGCCTGCGGCTCCATCACCCTGATTTCGGCGCACAACTCGCCCAGCAAGCACAGCGATGCGCTTGGCACGATCGGCGATCGCGTCTGGCACGACCTGGACGGCGATGGTGTGCAGGATGCCAATGAACCTGGCCTGCCTGGCATCACCGTCAATCTGTATCAGGGCGCCACCCTCGTGCGCACCACCATCACCGAACCGGGCACGACCGGCTACTACTTGTTCAACAACCTCTCCGCCGGCACCTACACCGTCAACGTGGACGAGAGCACGCTGCCAGCAGGCTTCGTCTTGACAACCAACAACGAGCCTCTGACGGTCGTCTTGTCAAGCGGCCAGGACTACCTGACCGCCGACTTTGGCTACTGGCAAGCTGGTACAGGCAGCATTGGCGACCGTGTCTTCTACGATCTCAACGGCGACGGCTTGCCCGATAACGACGGCGAGCCGGGCATCGCCGGAGTGACGGTCAAACTCTACCAGGGCGCCTGCCCCGCCAGCGGCACTCCCAAGAAGACCCTCGTGACCGACAGCAATGGCGGTTATGACTTCACCCAACTGATGGCTGGAACTTACTGCGTAGATGTGGATCAGACGACCATCCCTGCCGGTTACGCCCTGACCACCGCCAACGAACCGCTCACAGTCGTGTTGGCAAACGGCCAAAACTTCGACGACGCCGACTTCGGCTACCGCGCCGAATGTGTTGATTCCACGCCAAACCTGGCCCAGGCGCTCGGCGCCAGGGATGACACCAGCTCGACCCTGCCCGATCGGCGCGCCATCGCCTGTGCCATCATCGAACCTGCGCTCGGCGCCATCGGCGACTTCGTCTGGTACGACAGCAACAGCGACGGCATCCAAGACGTGGGCGAGCCGGGCATCCCCAATGTCACCCTGGCCCTCTACCGCGACACCGATAACAGCGGCACCCTGACCGCCGGTGACACCCTCGTCGCCACCACCGTCACCGACGCCGACGGCGGCTACATCTTCAAGGGCCTGCCTGGCGCGACCTACTTCGTGGATGTGACCGACGCCAACAACGTGCTGGCCGGCCTGACCCACACCGTGGGCAACCAGAGCAAGCCCGATCCGACCGGCGCCATCACGCTGGGCAATGCCCAGGTCTACAAGGACGCCGACTTCGGCTATGTCCAGCCGCCTGGCAGCGGCAAGGCCACCATTGGCGACACCGTTTGGTACGACGACAACGGCGACGGCATCCAGCAGCCGGGCGAGCCGGGCATTCCCGGTATCCAGGTCTGCGCCACGCCGATCGGCGGCGGCGCCGCGATCTGCGACACGACCGACAGCAACGGCCATTACCTTGTGATCGTGCCCGCCGGTTCCTACAACGTCGCCCCGACCAACCCGCCGGCCGGCTACACCGCCACCACCATCGTCCCGCACCCGGTTTCGGTGGCAGCAGGCGATCAGTACCTGAACGCCGACTTCGGCTACAACGACCCGCCGACGCAGCCGCAGCTAGGCGCCATCGGCAACCTGGTCTTCCTGGACGCTAACAAGGATGGCGTCTGCAACGCAGGCGACAGCCCGCTGGCAGGCGTCAGTGTGGACCTGATCCGCGACAGCAACAACAACCTGACCTGGGATGCGGGCGAGCCGATCATCGCCACCGTCACCTCCAGCGCCGGCACGACCTGTGCGGCAGGCAACTACCAGTTCACCGGTCTGCCCGCCGGGCGCTACCTGGTGCACGTCAGCGACACCAATGCCGTCCTCTTCGACTACACCAAGTCGCAGTTGGGCGCCGCCGGTGTAGACAACAACAACCAGGCCGACCCCTACGCCGTCAACCTGCCGGCGGCCGGCAGCAATCAGACGGCCGACTTCGGCTACTACCCGCTCGACCGCGCCAACATCGGCGTCATCGGCAACCAGGTCTGGATCGAGTACGACGGCAACGGCCTGTTCGATCCAAACGGCTCGAACAGCGGCGATGCCGGCCAGCCCGGCGTGACGGTCGAACTGCTGCAAAACAACGTGGTGATCGCGACGACCACCACCGGCGCCAGCGGCGACTATGCCTTCGTCAGCCTGCCCGGCGGGGCCTACCAGGTGCGCGTCAGCGACGCCTTCGATGTGCTCAAGGACTACGTGCTGACCGCCCTCGGCCCCAACCCGGGTCAGGACAACAACCACCAGGCGCAGCCTTACAGCGTCACTCTGCCGCAGGGCGGCTACAACCTGACCGCCGACTTCGGCTACACCCGGTACGGCGCCATTGGCGACTTCGTCTGGTACGACAGCGACAGCGACGGCATCGAGGACGTGAGCGAGCCGGGCATTCCCAATGTGACGGTCGCCCTCTATCGCGATACGGACGGCAGCGGCACACTGACGCCAGGCGACACGCTGATTGCCACCACCGTCACCGATGCCGACGGCGGCTACATCTTCAAGAATCTGATTCCCGGCGTCTACTTCGTGGATGTGACCGACGCCAACAACGTGCTGGCCGGCCTGACCCACACCGTGGGCAACCAGAGCAAGCCCGATCCGACCGGCGCCATCACGCTGGGCAATGCCCAGGTCTACAAGGACGCCGACTTCGGCTATGTCCAGCCGCCTGGCAGCGGCAAGGCCACCATTGGCGACACCGTTTGGTACGACGACAACGGCGACGGCATCCAGCAGCCGGGCGAGCCGGGCATTCCCGGTATCCAGGTCTGCGCCACGCCGATCGGCGGCGGCGCCGCGATCTGCGACACGACCGACAGCAACGGCCATTACCTTGTGATCGTGCCCGCCGGTTCCTACAACGTCGCCCCGACCAACCCGCCGGCCGGCTACACCGCCACCACCATCGTCCCGCACCCGGTTTCGGTGGCAGCAGGCGATCAGTACCTGAACGCCGACTTCGGCTACAACGACCCGCCGACGCAGCCGCAGCTAGGCGCCATCGGCAACCTGGTCTTCCTGGACGCTAACAAGGATGGCGTCTGCAACGCAGGCGACAGCCCGCTGGCAGGCGTCAGTGTGGACCTGATCCGCGACAGCAACAACAACCTGACCTGGGATGCGGGCGAGCCGATCATCGCCACCGTCACCTCCAGCGCCGGCACGACCTGTGCGGCAGGCAACTACCAGTTCACCGGTCTGCCCGCCGGGCGCTACCTGGTGCACGTCAGCGACACCAATGCCGTCCTCTTCGACTACACCAAGTCGCAGTTGGGCGCCGCCGGTGTAGACAACAACAACCAGGCCGACCCCTACGCCGTCAACCTGCCGGCGGCCGGCAGCAATCAGACGGCCGACTTCGGCTACTACCCGCTCGACCGCACCAATATCGGCGTCATCGGCAACCAGGTCTGGACGGAAGAGGACTACAACGGCCTCTTCGCTCCCAACGGCTCGAACAGCAACGATGTCGGCCAGGCTGGCGTGACGGTCGAACTGCTCAAGAACAATGTAGTGATCGCAACGACCACCACCGGCGCCAGCGGCGACTACGCCTTCGTCAGTCTGCCCGGCGCAACCTACCAGGTGCGCGTCAGCGACAGCTTCGGCGTGCTCAGCGGCTACGTTGTGACCGTCCTCGGCCCCAACCCGGGTCAGGACGACAACAACCAGGCGCAGCCCTACAGCGTCACTCTGCCGCAGGGCGGCTACAACCTGACCGCCGACTTCGGCTATATCAAACTGGGCGCCATCGGCGACCTGGTCTGGTACGACAAGGATCACGACGGCATCCAGGATGTGGGCGAGCCGGGCATCCCCAATGTCACCGTCAAGCTCTACCGCGATAC
>CAZOLV010000100.1:0-18262 GCA_964580725.1 uncultured Anaerolineae bacterium
ATTGATTGATTGATTGATTGATTGATTGATTGATTGATTGATTGATTGATTGATTGGTTGATTGATTGATTGATTGATTGATTGGTTGGTTGATTGGTTGATTGATTGATTGACTGGTTGATTGATTGATTGGTTGATTGGTTGGTTGATTGGTTGGTTGATTGGTTGGTTGATTAATCGGTTGATTGATTGGTTGATTGATTGATTGGTTGATTGGTTGATTGGTTGGTTGATTAATCGGTTGATTGATTGGTTGATTGATTGATTGGTTGATTGGTTGGTTGGTTGGTTGATTAATCGGTTGATTGATTGATTGATTGATTGATTGATTGATCGAAACGGGCGACCGATGCCAGGCCCGCCTGCGCAGGCTGTCTCCAGTCCACGAAGGTGGACCTGGCATCGGTTGTTGAAATTCCAACCACCGGGTAGCTACCCACCTACCCGTTTGGGTAGGTCAATTTGCCATCCGCCCATTCATGTGTATAATACCACGCTAGTTTGTGCTGCCATTGTGCCTGGTTCGTCACACCCTGACACCAACGTGCAGGCGTCGCAATCTCCCAAGACAACCGAATAGAGCGATCGAAAGACGCAGAGGTCTTGACATCAGCCAGGCGCTTCTGTGTTCTTTTTTGTCACGGCGCCGGCGGCCTGGCGTTGCCCTTTCGTTCGATTCATCTGCAAACTGTCCGTTCAGCGGTTACGTTTGCCCGGCCTGCGCCGTCCAAAGGCGGCGACCGGTGCGTTTGGCAGCCGTACACGGCATGACCCTATGCCGCGCAAAACCGGACAGTCTGATTACCGGAAGAAAACCGAGGAAACCGAGGATTTATGTCCAATTCGTTGACAACCGATCTCTGGTCATCCGGCGCGGATACGAAGTTGGAGACCGTGCAACTGCCGACCGGGCAGTTGCAAACGATGTTCCGCACCATGACGCTGATTCGGCGCACGGAGGAATCCCTGCTCGACATGGCCGTCTCCGGCAAGATCGGCGGCGCCATGCACACCGCCATCGGCCATGAGGCAAGCGCCCTCGGCATGGCCGCCGCCCTGCGCCCCACCGATTACATCACCCACACCTACCGCGGACATCACCACGCCCTCGCCCGCGGCATGGACACGAAGGCCGCCATCGCCGAAGTGCTTGGCCGGGCCACCGGTTTCGCCAAAGGCAAGGGCGGCTCCATGCACTTCATCGAGCCGAGCCTGGGGCTGTACGGCGGCAATGGCATCGTCGGCGGGCAGGTGCCGCACGCCGCCGGCCTGGCCCTGGCCAGCTTCTTGCGCGGCGAAGACCGCGTGGCCATCACCTTTTTCGGCGAAGGCGCCATGTTCCAGGGCGTCATGCACGAAACCTTCAACATCGCCAGCAAATGGAAGCTGCCGGTCATCTTCTACTGCGAAAACAACCGCTATTCGGAAATGACCCCCACCTGGCGCACCTCCGCCCCGTCCGAACTCTACCTCTTTGCCCGCGCCTACGGCATGGCCAGTGTGCAGATTGACGGCAACGACGTCGAAGTGGTCTACACCGCTGTCTCGCAGGCGGCCGCACGGGCACGCGACGGCGACGGGCCAACCTTCGTCGAGGGCCTGACCTACCGCCTGGCGGGGCACATGGCGGGCGATCTGGAGACCTATCGCACCCCCGAAGAAATCGCCTATCAGCGCCAACACGAACCGCTCGCCGTCCTGACGCGCAAACTGATCGAGCGCGGCGTGAGCGAGAGCGAACTGCAACGGCTGCGCGACGAGGTCGAACTCGAAGTCAAAGCGGCTGTCGAGTTTGCCGAACAAAGCCCCTGGCCCGATCTGGCCGAAACCTACACCGACGTGTTCGCCCCCTGAAACGGCGCAAGGAGTCAACCCAATGGCTACGCGAACGACAACCTACATTCAAGCCATCAACGAGGCGCTGCGTGAAGAGATGCAGCGCGACCCCAACGTCTTCCTGATTGGCGAAGACGTCGGCTACTACGGCGGCCTATTCCGCGTCACCCGCAACTTGATCGAAGAATTCGGCCCTAAACGTCTGCTCGATACCCCCATCAGCGAACAGGCCTTCATCGGTATGGCCGTCGGCGCCGCCATGGCGGGCATGAGGCCGGTCTGCGAACTGATGTACATGGACTTCTTCCTCGTCTGCGCCGACCAAATCCTCAACCAGGCAGCCAAGATGCACTACATGTACGGCGGTCTGGTGCAGGTTCCCATGGTCATCCGCGGTCAACAGGGCGGCGGCAAACGTTACGGCTCGCAGCACAGCCAGTCGGTCGAAAGCGCCCTGGCGCACTTCCCCGGCCTCAAAATCGTCGCCCCCTCTACCCCCTACGACGCCAAGGGGCTGCTCATCGCCTCCATCCGTGACAACAACCCCGTCGTCTTCCTGGAGCACAAGCTGCTCTACTTCACCAAAGGTGACGTGCCCGCCGCCGGCGTCGAATACACCGTCCCGATCGGCAAAGCCGAGGTCAAACGCCCCGGCGCTGACATTACCGTGGCCACCTTCGGTTTCTGTCTGCTGCAAACGCTCGAAGCGGCCGCTGAACTGTCGAAAGAACACGGCATCGAAGTCGAAGTGATTGACCTGCGCAGCATCGTGCCGCTCGACATGGAAACGGTGCTCGATTCGGTCGCCAAGACTGGGCGCCTGCTGACGGTACACGAGTCCTACGCCATGAATGGCATCGGCGCCGAGTTGACGGCGCGCGTCTACGAAGAAGCGCCCGAACTGCTCAAGGCCCCGGCCCGCCGCCTGGGCGCTCCCCCCGTCTCGATTCCCGTCTCGATGACGCTGGAAGAAGAAATGCTGCCGCGCAAGCGCCAAATCAAGGCCGCTGTGCTGGAGATGTTGGGCGCCCGCGCCACAACCCGCAAGGAGTAGAACCATGGCGACAGAAGTACGATTTCCAGATTCGCTGGCCAATACCGATGGCATCATCCTGACGCGCTGGCTGGTGGCCGTGGGCGATACGGTCAAAGCGGGCGATGTGCTGCTCGAAGTTGCGACCGACAAGGTGGACACCGAAATTCCGGCGACCGTGGACGGCGTCGTTGTGCAGCGCAATTTCAACAATGGCGAACTGCTGCCCATCAACCCCCTGCTGGCGTTGATCGGCCAGCCCGGTGAAGGCCTGCCGCCGGCCGCGGCCGCGGCTGAAGCGGCGCCAGAAGCCGCTTCCATCACCACCCCCACGACCCCCATCACCCCAGTGGCACGGCGCCTGGCCGATGAGTTGGGCATCGCCGCCGACAAGATCAAAGGCAGCGGCCCGCGCGGGCAAATCCTCAAAGAGGACGTGACCGCCTATCAGGCAACGCTCAAGAGCGCGCCAGCGCCCGCCCCTACACCCGCGCCCGCTGCTCTCATGCCAACGCCAGCACCCGTCAGCGCCGCTGCGCTCGTCACTGACCCCGATCTGCGCGATATCGCCTCGCTGACGGTGCGCCGCCTGGCAACCGAAAACAACGTCAATCTGCGCGAGGTCGCCGCCGGGCGCCCATTGAGCGCCTTGACCAAATACGACATCCTGAGCGCCATGGCCAGTCGCGCCGCCGGCCAGCCTGTCACGGTGACGCCGCGGCCCCCGCGGCCCGCGCCGGTCAGCGCGCCGGCGGCGCCCGCCGCGCCCACGCCCAAAGCCGTCTCGGCGCCCGCGCCGGCCAAAGCGCAGGCGGGCGAGGAGTTTGCACCGCACAACCGCATGCGCCAGTTGGTGGCGCGCAACACCGTGCAGGCCGCCTTCAGCATTCCGCACGTCACGACGATGTGGGATGTCAACATGACGGCGGTTCTGGAACACCGCAAGGCGTACAAGGCCGCATTTGCCGCCGCGGGCGTCAATCTGACAGTGACAGCCTACCTGGTGCAAGCCATCCTGGCCGGTCTCAAGGCTGTACCGGCCGCCAACTCCAGTTGGAGCGACGAGGGCCTGACGATCAAGCGCGTCTACCACATCGGTCTGGCGGTGGCGCTACCGGCCGACGCCAACGGCGTGGGCGGGCTGATCGTGCCGGTCATCAAACATGCGGGCGATCTCAACCTGATGGGGATTGCGCGCGCGGTCAACGATCTGGCCGAGCGGGCGCGTAAGAACCAGTTGCGGCCCGATGAGCTGCAGGGCGGCACCTTCACCCTGACCAACTACGGTACATCGGGCAGTCGGTTCCAGACGCCGGTCATCGTCAACGGTCAGGCCGGCATCCTGGGCGTGGGCGCCATCGAAAAGCGCCCCGTGGTAGTCAGTAACGGCCATCCGCTGGAGGCCAATACCGGTGACTATCTGGCCTTCCTCCCCATGACCACGCTGGGCTTCAGCTACGATCATCGCATCCTCGACGGCGCCACCGCCGACACCTTCTGCGCCGCGGTCAAGGACGCCCTGGAAAAGATCTCGTAGCGTCATCGAGCTGTCGCAGTGTAGGCCGGGTTCTTGTCTTGTTTGGAACCCGGCCTGTTTTTTTTCTGGCAAAGCGGCTGCGATGTGCGATACTAGGGGGCCTATCTGGGCGATTGTGATGTGTGAGCCTGGCGCTCAGGAGAAAGAGCAGTGACCAACTGGATCTATTTTGACAACTTCAGAGGCTTTAGGTAGACGCTCGTTCCTCTGGCAGACGTCAATTTTCTGGTCGGGGAAAACAGCACAGGCAAGACCTCGGTCTTGTCTCTGATCGCTCTCCTGGGTGAACCGCAGTTCTGGTTCGATCAGAACTTCAACAGCGGCGCCATCAATCTGGGGCGTTATCGAGACATCGCCAGCGTGCGCGCAGGCGTCAAGGGGCGCTGTAGAATCGGTTACGTGGCCGCGGCCGATCAAGATCACCCGGCGCAGGGGTGCGAAGGCGTCTTGATGACGTTCGAGGAAGTGCTGCCTGTTGCGCAGCAGAACTTCAAACGGCGCGCAGCAAGCCGGAGTCTTGTATGAGACTCCGGCTTGTTTTTTCTGGCAAACGAGCGCGGTTGTGCTATACTTGCCTGGTCTGTAGCGGCATCGGGAACAGGGGCGAGAAGAAAGACGATCATGCGTGAGTTCAACACGTTGGGGCCGGTCAATCCACGCCAGCACTACCACGTCAACCGGGTGGCGGTGAAGGCGGCCATGCGCGCCAAAATCCAGAAGGGGCGTTATTTCACGTTGAACGCAGCGCGGCAGACGGGCAAGACCACCCTGTTTCGTGAGGTGATGGCCGAGCTGATCGCCGATGAAGGCTATTTTGGCGTCCTCATCAGCTTCGAGACATTGCGCGGTTATGGGCGGCGCGATTTCTATTACTGGCTGCAGCGCACAGTGTACGAAAGTCTGGTGGGCAGGGACGATGTCAGCCCCGCAACACTGGCCTGGCTGGAAACCGCCGCGATGACCGATCACAACAGCTTTGGCCTCGTGTTGAGTCGGCTCTGCCAGCGCATGGGCCGACGCGGCGTTTTGATCATTGCCTCGATCGTCTCCAAAGCGACGCCGCACCGCTCGACTCTGCTGCCAACCCTGCTCTATGATGAGCGGCGCAGCGATTTTCTCGACCCGGAAACGCAGGAATTGCTGATGTATGGAGTCTTACGCGAAGTCGAGGAAGAGCCGCATCTGCGCGTGGCAAATCCGATCTATCGCAAGCTGCTGCTGCGTTTTTCGCCCGCCCCGCATGATCTGCAGATCAACGGCGCGGCGCGCAATCGCTATCTGCACAACGGCGCCCTGGACTTCGACGGCCTGCTGGACAGCTTCCAGGATTTCATGGTCGAGCACGGCGTGCGCCTCTTGCGTAGCGAAACCAGCGGACGACCGCTCGAGATCAGCGGGCAGTATCTGCTCCTGAGCTACCTGACCGCGGCGCTGAACACCGTAGGCGGCCTGGTGACTATCGAATCGTTGTCGAGCGCCGGCGAAATTGACCTGCTGGCTTTTCATCAGGGACAACGTTTCATCATCGAAACGAAGATCTGGTATGGCCTGGCCGCTTACGAGCGGGCCAAAGCCCAACTGGCAGCCTATGTGCGCGCCAGCCGCTTGCCCAGCGACTATCTGGTGATCTTCGATGAACAGGTGACGGGCAATCCGTTGTGCGCTGAACATGGCGCAGTGTTCGAAACCAATGAGGGCAGCGAGCGTCTGCGCGTCTATTTGATCGGGGTGCGTGTTGCCTGAGGAACGGCGCAGTGGAGCCGGTCATGACACAGGCGCACTAGACTACAAGGGGACAAGAGAATACATGGCGTTCAAGGACATACCAAACCAGGCCGACTTCGTGGCCCTGGAGCAAGAGATTCTGACATTTTGGCGTGAGACCGACGCGTTCGACACGCTGCGCCGCCTGCGCGCGGACAGCGACAAACGCTGGAGCTTCCTCGACGGTCCCATTACCGCCAACAACCCGATGGGCGTTCATCATGCCTGGGGCCGGACTTACAAGGACGCTTATCAAAGGTTTCACGCGATGCGCGGTTTCAACCAGCGTTGGCAAAACGGCTTCGACTGCCAGGGTCTCTGGGTCGAAGTCAATGTCGAGAAGGAACTGGGCTTCAAGAGCAAGCGTGACATCGAAGCGTACGGCCTGGCCGAGTTCGTCACCCTGTGCAAGATGCGCGTGCTTGAGTTTTCCGCCGTCCAAACCGATCAGTCCATCCGCCTGGGTTACTGGATGGATTGGAACGACCCGGTCGAACTGCGCCGCCTGCGCCGGCTGCTCAAGGAAGATTCCTCTCAGCCGGTCACCATCCAGGGCGTCCAAGGCCCGGTGACCGGTACGGTGGAGCAAGTGGTGGGCCGCCTGGGTATGCCGGAGGTGGGTGGTTCCTACTTCACGTTCAGCGACGAAAACAACTACATGATCTGGAGCTTCCTCAAGAAGTGCCACGACCAGGGCTGGCTCTACAAAGGCACCGATGTCATGCCCTGGTGCTTCCGCTGCGGCACCGGCATCAGCCAGCACGAGATTGTGACCGATGGCTACAAAGAACTGACGCACGAATCGGTCTATCTCAAATTCCCACTGGTGGGCCGTGACAAAGAAGCGCTCCTGGTCTGGACCACAACGCCCTGGACCCTGACCAGCAACATCGCGGCGGCCGTCGGCCCCACGTTGACTTATGTCAAAGTTACCCAGGACGATGGCTGGACCTACTACCTGGCGAAGGGCACGCTCAAAACCACCCTGAAGGGCAAATACGAAATTGTGGGCGAGCTGACCGGCGCGGACATGCTCGGCTGGGAATACAGCGGCCCCTTCGACGACCTGCCGACCACGGCCGCGGCGCTCGGCGACGCGTACCGTCACCGCGTCATCGCCTGGCGAGAGGTGGGAGAAGAAGAAGGCGCTGGCATCGTCCACATCGCGCCGGGCTGCGGCGCAGAGGACTTTCACCTGAGCAAGGAACACAACCTGCCGGTGGTTGCGCCCCTGGACGAAAACGGCTACTACGTGGATGGCTTCGCCTGGTTGACCGGTCAGCACGTGAGCGAAGTGACCGCGCCGATTGTAGATAGCCTGCGCAGCCGGGGCATTCTCTATCGCACGCAACGCTACACCCACCGCTACCCCACCTGCTGGCGCTGCGGCGAAGAGTTGATCTTTCGCCTGGTGGACGAATGGTTCATCAGCATGGGCGCGCTATACGACAAGCCGCGCAGCGAGGTGACCGCAGCCGAGAAAGACGCCAGTCTGCGCTACCAGATCATGGATGTGGTGGATGAGATCAACTGGCACCCTGAGTTTGGCTACGACCGCGAGATGGACTGGCTGCGCAACATGCACGACTGGATGATCAGCAAGAAGCGTTACTGGGGCCTGGCGCTGCCGATCTGGGTATGCGACAATCCCGACTGCGGCCATTTCGAGGTGATCGGCAGCGAACATGAGCTGCGCCAGCGGGCGCTGGAGGGCTACGAGACGTTCGAGGGGCACACGCCGCACCGCCCCTACATTGACGCCGTCAGGATCGGCTGCCCGCGCTGCGGCGCACGCATGACGCGCATCAGGGATGTGGGCAATCCCTGGCTCGATGCCGGCATCGTTGCCCTGAGCACCATGCACTATCGCGAAGACCCGGAGGCCTGGGCGCACTGGTTCCCGGCCGATTTCATCACCGAGAGCTTCCCCGGCCAGTTCCGCAACTGGTTCTACAGCTTGCTGGCGCAGAGCACGGCGCTCGTGCGCCGGCCGCCGTTCAAGAACATCTTGGGCTACGCCACGTTGCTGGCCGAAGATGGCCGCGAAATGCACAAATCGTGGGGCAACGCCATCGAATTCAACGAAGCGGCCAACGTGATGGGCGCCGATGTGATGCGCTGGCTCTATCTGCATCACCGGCCGGAGCAAAACCTGCTCTTTGGTTACAAGTTGGGCGATGAAACCCGCCGCCGCTTTTTCATTCCACTCTGGAACGTCTACAGCTTCTTCGTCACCTACGCCAATCTTGACGGCTGGCAGCCGCCGGCGGCGCCCACCGCCGCCTCGCCTGTCGCCGCCAGTGCGCAGATGGATGCCTGGATCGGCGCCCGCCTGCAGGAAACGGTCGCCGCCGTCTCTGCGGCGCTGGAAGCCTACGATTCGCTGCGCGCCACCGTGGCCGCCGAGGCCTTCCTGGATGACCTTTCCAACTGGTATGTGCGCCGCAGCCGCCGCCGTTTCTGGAAGAGCGAGCGTGACGCCGACAAGCTGGCGGCGCTCGATACCCTCTACCAGACGCTGACAACCTTCGTCAAGCTGCTGGCTCCGTTCATCCCCTTCGTCACCGAGGCGATGTACCAGAATCTGGTACGCACGGTTGATCCGTCGGCGCCGCAGAGCGTGCATCACACCGACTGGCCCGCCGTCGAGACGGCGCGCCTCGATCAGCGGCTGCTGGACAAGATGGGGCTGGCGATTGAAGTTGCCGCGTTGGGGCGCGCGGCCCGTAGCGCCGCCGACATCAAGCTGCGCCAACCGCTGGCCAGCGCCCAGGTGCACCTGGCGTCGCCGCAGGCGCGTCAGGATGTGTCCGAACTGCTCGATGTGTTGGCAGAGGAGATCAACGTCAAACAGATCGAGATCGTGAGCGAGGTCAGCGCGCTGGTGGACTACAAGCTGTTGCCCAATAATCGTGTGTTGGGGCCGCGCCTGGGCAAACTCTTCCCGCTGGTGCGCCCAGCCCTGGCTGCACTCGATCCTGCCCGCGCCGCATCTGTGCTGCAAAGCGGCAACGCTCTGACGCTCGATCTGGGCGGCACGCCCGTCACCCTGGCCGGCGATGATGTTCTGGTGCAAACCGAGTCACGCGGTGGGCTGGCGGTGGTCAGCGACAAGGGCCTCACCGTGGCTGTGGATACGCACCTGACAACCGAACTGGTGGCCGAGGGCTATGCGCGCGACCTGGTGCGCGCCATCAACAGCCTGCGCAAGGAGGCCGGTTTCGCCATCGAGGATCGCGTGCATCTGACCTACGAGGCGAGCGGCGCCTGTGCGTCCGCCTTCGATCTCTTTGGCGCTTTGATCCAGCGCGAGACGCTGGCCGTCAGCCTGACTGCCGGCGCGGCCCCGCCAGACGCCGTGCAACAGGCGGTCAGGGCGGGCGACGAGGCGGTCAACATCGGCCTGCGCAGGGCATGATTCACGACGGGGGGACGACCATGAACGAATCTACGCCTGTCTGGCGTGAGCTGGTGGGCAATCTGCACATGCACACCAGGCACTCCGACGGCTCCGGCCTGCATCAGGATTTGGCGACGGCGGCGGAGGCCAACCGGCTCGACTTCATCATCGCCACCGATCACAACGTGCTGGTTGCACAGGAAGAGGGCTGGCGTGGGCGTGTACTGCTCCTCGTCGGTCAGGAGGTCAACGACGCCAGCCTGGAGCCGGAGCACAGTCACTGCCTGGTGTTCGGCGTGCAGAGCGATCTGACGCCGCTGGCGGTGGCGCCGCAAGAGATGTTCGATGCGGCGCGTAGTCAAGGCGCGCTGACCTTCCTGGCGCATCCGATCGAGCGCGCTTCGCCGCTCTTGACCGACACCTACGAATGGCGCCACTGGGATGTCACTGGCTTTACCGGCATCGAGCTGTGGAACTATATGTCGGAGTTTCGTTATTACGCCCGCAACAAGCCCCTGGCCCTCCTGCTGACGTACCTGCCGCGGTTTTTCAGCACAGGACCGTGGCCGGAAATGCTGGCCAAGTGGGACGAACTGCTGGCCGCCCGTTCGGCGCCGATCGTGGCGGTGGGCGGCTCCGATGCGCATGCGCACACCTACCACATCGGCCCTCTCAGCCGCCTCTTTCTTTCGTACCGGGACTGTTTCGCCGCCGTCAACACGCACCTGCTGACCCCAGAACCACTGACCGGCGATCTGGCGCATGACCGCGCCCTGGTCTATGCCGCGCTGGGCGCCGGTCACGCCTGGGTTGGTTACGACCTACCGGCGCCGACGCGCCATTTTCGCTTCAGCGCCACCAGCGGCCAGCAAATGGCCATCATGGGCGACAGGCTGTCGAGCGGCGGCGAACAGGTGTGTTTCGAGGTTTCGACACCAGAGCGGGCGCACATCAAGCTGTTGTGCAACGGCCAGGTGGCGTCGCAGACGTACGGCGCGGCGTTGCGTTTCGTCACCAACAAGCCAGGCATCTATCGGGTGGAGGTTTGGCGCCGCGCCTGGGGCAAAGCCCGCGGCTGGATTTTCAGCAATCCGATCTATGTAGCATCATAACACGGTTGCGCCGTAGCGGGCATAGAAGATCATGGCGACAGCAATCCTGAACCATGCCGGGAGAACGAGCCGGAAGGTGCAGATATGGACGAATACAACAGCATTGTGCGCATCATTCGACAGCACTATCCGACCGTGCAGGCCATCTATCTGTTTGGCAGTTTTGGCTCCACCGATGAATGGCCCACGAGTGACGTGGGGATACCTGTGTCCAACGCCGATAGTTTCAGGTTGCTGTTTACCGAGAAGGTCATTGATCGGTCGTTAGCGGACCGCATGATCACGATGGTTGGTTTTCGCAACACAGTGATCCATCAGTACACGAAGATGGACATGCAGATTGTAGAAAATGTTATCAACGTTGGGTGGAACGATCTGGTGGTGTTTGCGGACATGATTTGGCGCTATGTCGAAAGCGAACAGATGACGCAGATCAACCGTGCGAACGCCGCCGCCTGAGCAGGAGGCCGCCCAGGCCAGCCGAGCCGGCCAGGGCGGTCAGCCCGATGGGCAACAGCAGCGGGCGTTGAGCGCGAGTCAGGCCGGCGAGCGTGGCAGGCGCCGGGGTCGGTGTGGCGGTCGCCCGCGGCGGACGCGTCAGGGTGGCCGTCGGCGATGGGGTGAAACTGGGTGTGGCGGTCGGCGTCGCTGTGGCGGTCGGCGTCGGCGTGCCTGTGGCGGTAGGCGTTGGCGACATGGTCGGGGTAGGCGAAGGTGTGGCGGTTGGCGGCCGGGTGGCCGTTGCCTGCGGCTTCGCATCGGCCCTGGCGGCGGGCGGTGGGACGCTCGTCGGGGTGGGCGGCGGTGCAATGGGCTGGCTCTCGTCCCGCGTCAGGCTGATCGCATCCACGAAGATCATGTTGGCGCCGGTGCTGTAGTTGTGCTCGACGTAGAAGAAGATCGTCATGGTTTCGCCGGCGGCCACGGCGCGCACATCCAGGTTGGGATCACCGGGGGTGGAGTAGTTGCCAAAACGCCCCGGCCCGCGGTGCATGGCGCCCCAAACGACGGTGGGCGCGGTTGGGTCGGCGCCGCCCGTGGGATCGAGGCCAAGTCTGCGTCCGAAAGAATCAGGCTCGTTGGGTGCGGCCCAGCCAACGGACGCCAGATAGACGGCGCCGGGCGTCAGATTGCGCACCTGTTGGTAGATCCCCGCCGTGAATGTGCCGCCGTCTGACCAGATTTGCAGCGACGGCGGGCCGAAGTAGGTATCGGTCGCCTCGACGAAGGCTGGAGCGCCCGACAGCACGAACGGCGTCCATGCGGCCGGCGCCGAGCCAAAGGGCGTCGAATAGAAATTGTTGAAATCACAGTTGGCGTTGACATCGGCGGCGCTGCAGCCGTGTGGTTCGGCGGCCGCCGGCGGAATGGACAAACCCCACAACAGTAACCAGAGCGCCAGCAGCGCACCGCCCAGGCGGCGCATCATGCCACCGTTGGCATTGGGAAAGAAGATACCAGTCCATCTCATGGGTTGTGAGTATAGTTGACAGCGTGTGATTCGCCAAATCAATCGGAGAAGATCACAACAGGAGAAGATGACCATGGGATAAGATTACAGAGTGAGGAGATCACCACGGGACAAAATCAGCGCGTGAGAAGATTACCACGGGAGAAAACCACAACGGGAGAATATTGAAATGGAACAAAACACTGCGACACGTCAGAGAACCGTTCTCATCATCGTCGCGGCGATGATTGTACTTTGCTTGACTGCGGCTATCTCGGCCGTCATCGGAGGCGCCGCCGGCTATCTGATTGCCCAGCGCGGACGGGAGCCGGGCGTCATCATACGTCCCAATCCGCCAATGCCGGCGCCGCTGCGCCCATTCCAACCGGAGATTCCAGATCAGCGTCAACCGCAGCAGCCTGGAATCCCTGACGATCGTCTGCCGCTGGCGCCCGGCGCGATAGACCGACCCGGCGCCTTCGTACGCAGCGTTGCGCCCGACGGACCGGCCGGCAAGGCTGGCGTGCGCATCGGCGATCTGGTGACCGCCCTGGACGACAAGCAGATCAATGAAGACCTGACGCTGGCCGATGCGCTCGCCGCCTACGAACCAGGGGACGAGGTCACACTGACGGTGTATCGCGGCGGCGGTGAGCAGAAGATCACCGTCACGCTTGGCGCCCATCCCGACGACGCCGCCCGTCCCTACCTGGGTCTTTCGTTCATCACCATGCCAACACCGTAGCCGACCGAATGCATTCGGTCGGCCCCTGCGTGGACGCATGTGGTGGGGGGAATCACGCCCGGCCCAGTACTGGCCGGCGCAGGCTGAGCCTGTCGAAGCCTGTCGAAGCCTGTCGAAGCCGGGCGATTGAAATCGCACCTGAGGGGCCTACGGCCGGGCGTCAACTCCTATCTCCTATCTCCTATCTCCTATCTCCTATCTCCTATCTCCTATCTCCTATCTCCTCCCCATTGCGGCGGAGTGTGCAGGATGTCGCGCACGAGCTGACCGGGCAGGACGGCCCAGACGGGGAATGGCACGTGACGCCGCTCACATGCGCGGCAAATCGCGGCGTTGATCTCTTCGTGCGCATAGCGCGTCGAAAAGTGGGTCAAGACCAGGCCCTGCGGCGCCAGTTCCAGCGCCAGATCGAGCACACCGGGCAGCCCGCTGTGACGGTTGTAGCGCGTCGCCTCCACATCGGCGGCGGTCTCATCGTCCAGAAAAGTCGCCTCGTGGATCAGAAGCTGCGGTTGACCCCACGCGCTGGCCGGCATCAGCGGCGTGTCCCCGCTGAAAGTCAGCAGGTCACGCGTACGTGTGACCGTCAGCGCTGCGCGCCCCTCACGTTGGCGCAAGTCGTCCAGCTCCGCTTGTGACAGACCCCGCAGCTCAGGCCGCAGCATCACACTCACTTCTTGCACCGTGTACGATACAACCTTGACCTGCGGCGGCGGCGCATCACGCCAGTGCCAGTTTGGCAGCACCTGCAACTGCAACTGCTTCTGAATCTCCACCACATCGCCCGGCGCCACCGGCTGCCACGTCGCCTGACCGCTGGTGACCGCATCGAACCGGGCCAGAAACTCCGCCAAGACCTGAAAAGAACCAGAATCACGCGGATAGAGCAGGCGCGGCAGCCCGCCGCGACCGTTGAGCTGCAGGAACTGCAGCAACCCGGCCAGGTGATCGCGATCGGCGTGAGTCAAAGCCACCGTCTGCACCTTGCGTGACTTGTGCAGAAGGCTCGCCGTCACACCATCGCCGGCGTCGAACAACAGCTTCCACTGGTCAATGAAGATCCAGGTGGCGTAGAGCGCCGTGCTGAATAGAGTCATTTGCAAATCGAAGATAGACATTGTAAGATCACCTCATGATGATTGTGTTCGATCTCGACAGCCGCCGCATCAACCGCTGGTTGAGCGCCTTCGCCATGCTTTGCCGCATCCTGTCACTGACCTATGCGCTGGCGCTGACCCGCTTTCACCCCCACCCGGTCATCGAAGCCCGCCTCGGCATCATCATGGCCGTTTGGTGGAGCCTGGCCGGCTACACGGCGCTGTTGATTGCTCTCTTTTTCGTGCGCGACAACATCCTGCGCGCCCCCATGTTCCTCCTGGCCGACACGATCGTCTGTGTCGCCATTCTGATCCCCACAGACGGCGCCTACCGCAATGTCTTTGCCCTGCATTCGGCCATCCCCGTCTTGACCACGGCGCTCTCCATCCCCTCCTCGCCCACGCTCTGGCGCCGGGGCCTGCTGCTGATCCTGGTGGGCGGCCTCAGCACCTTCGGCTTTGCGCTTTCGCTATGGCTCAACGGCTACTCCTTCGCCTCGATCATCGAGGAGCGAGCGGTGGACGAGGTGATTCTGCGCACCAGCACCTATCCGGTGTTGGCCCTCGTTCTCGGCTTCGTGGCCCTGCTCATGGTGCTGTGGCAACGCAGCCTGGAGCGCATGAACGCCATGCAAGCCCAGGCCGCCATCGAAGCGGAACGCCGCCGCATCGCCATGGATATCCACGACAGCGTGCTCAGCCGCTTGACCGCCCTCAGCCGGCGCGTCGAGTTGGCCGAAGTGCTGGCTGTCGAAGAGCCAGACGCCATGCGCAGCGAATTGAACCAGGTAGCGGTCATGGCGGCCGATATTCACGCCGACATCCGCTGGACGGTGCGGGCGCTGCGCGATGACCCGACGCAGATTCGCCTCTTTCCTGTCGTGCGGGGCATTGTAGAACGTTTCGAGCGAAATACCAACTTGCCAGTGCAGGTGCGTTTGCCCACGCAAGAACCGGCGTTCTCGTTCGACACCCTGCGCCACCTGAGTTACATCGTCGAAGAAGCGCTCGTCAATATCTGGAAGCACGCCAACTGCCGGTTGGCCTGGGTCCAGATCGAGCTGGCGGGCCGGCGCCTGCTGGTGATGATTGGTGACGATGGCGTTGGCTTCGACGTCGCGGCCGTGGCGCGCCAGCCCGTGGGCAGCGGGGGTTGGGGTCTGGAAAACATCCGTGAGCGCGCCCTGCAGATTGGCGGTCAGTGCCGCATCGAGTCGGAGCCGGGGCAGGGGACGCGCATCATGATCGAGATGTCACTGGAGGATTCAGCCAACGGCAAGAAGAGCCAGGCCATGTGGGAGGAAGTATGGCGCCTATTCGGGTTCTGATCGCCGATGACATGGGGCTGCATCGCGAACTCTTGCGCCGGTTGCTCGAACGCCAGGGCGACATCGAGGTGATCGGCGAAGCCAGCTCGCCCGAAGAGGTGTTGCAGCGCGCCGCCGAACGAGAGCCGGACGTCGTGCTGATGGATCTGCGCATGCCACGGCACGATCCCAAGGGCGGCATCCGCGCCACGCAACAGTTGGCGCTCAGCCATCCCCGCGTCAAGGTGATTGCCTTGACCGAGTCGGACGATGAAAACGATGTGCGCGCCGTGACGTTGGCGGGAGCCAAGGGCTACGTACTCAAGAACTCGAAGGCCGAACGCATCGCCGAAGCGATTCGTAACGTGCACAGCGGCAAGGGTTGGCTCGATCCGGACGTCACGCAGCACGTTTTGGGAGACTACCGGCGCGCCAGCCGGGAGGCCGGCGGGCGTTTCAGCCTGACCGCGACGGAACAACAGGTGTTACAGTGCGTGGCCAGCGGGCGCACGGCACGCGAGATCGGCGAGCAGTTGTTCATGGCCGAAAAGACGGTCAAGAACCACCTGAGCGCCATCTACCGCAAGCTCGATGTGCGCAACAGCAGCCAGGCAGTGGCAGAGGGCTACCGCCGCGGCCTGATCACCTGAACAGCGTGCCGCGGCGCAGTCAAGCAGACGTTGGGGACGTTCGACCGCTTCGTTGGGCCGTTCGCCCCAAGACAGATGGAGACCGTTGTGCGATAATTGGCAGCGCAGGTTTTGATCTGCGGCGTGTGCGCCGCGACCAGAAAGAAGAAGACAACGATGACGATTGCACTTGCAAGGCTGAATCCGCCTGCCCGGTGGAGCAAGCCGCAGCCAACCAACCCGAATATCGCACCCGGCCCAGAAACGGCGCTGGAGACCGATCTGCTGGAGATGTCTGCGCCGGCCACCGCCGAACTGGCGCGCCTGGAAGAGATGCTGATCTCCGCCGCGGCGGTGCCTTTTGCGCCCCTGGTGAACCCGCTGCGGGCCGCCCTGGCCGCCAACACCGATCGTTTGCGTGCACGGGTCGCGCTGGCGGTTGGCGCGGCCTTACAGGTCAGGCCTGAGCAGCGGCTAGCCCTGGCGGCCGCCCTGGAAACCCTCTTCACCGCCAGCCAGGCGCACGAGGCGCTGCCCCTCGATGGCAAGCAAGAAGACAGCCGTTTGCTCGGCAGCCTGGTGTTGATGGGCGATCATCTCTTTGCCCAAGCAGCCGTCTTTGCCGCCCAGGCCGATCTGCCCGCCATCGTGACGCTGTTTGCGCGCACGCTGCAAACCATCAGCCAGACACAGGTGCAGGCGCAGTTCGGCGCCGCAAGCATGGGCGACTGGTCGAACAACGCCGTGCTCTGCGCCGCCGCCGCCGTGGGCGCCGGCCTGCTTGGGCGCCTACCGCCCGCCGAGCTGGAAGGGCTGCACGAATTTGGCCTGCGCCTGGGCCGTTGGGGCGATTCACGCCGGCTGGATGATCTGCACGACGCACAACTGGCCCTGCGTCAGGTGCACCCCGAAGATGTGCGGCAGCGGCTGCGCAGCCTGCTCTGACCGGCCCGCAGCTTGGGCGTTACCTGATTGTCCTCCAGATGACGGCTGCGCTGGTAAAGTCGGCGGTCACGAGCGTCACGAAGGTGCAGATGCAGCTTACGCTGGCCGTTGGGCCGTTCCCTGTATTTCGCCTCCTTTTCTGTTTACATATCTGGCATGATAGCCTCACATATCTGGCATGATAGCCTCACATATCTGGCATGATAGCCTCAAATGAAAGATCACCATGAGACAACCTGAAGCGCAAGTTGCCGTTGGCGTTGTGCAGAGGCGCCGCATCAGGCCGGCGCCGCCGACCCTGCCGCGCCTGGTAGATGTCTGGCTCCCGCCCAATTTCGACGCCGACTCGACGGCCCGCTACCCCGTTCTCTACATGCACGATGGCCAGAATCTGTTCGACCCGGCGCTGGCCTTCATCAGCGGCGAGCACTGGGGGGTGGCCGAGGCGGCGGTGCGGTTGGCCGCCGCTGGCCACATCCGCTTGCCAATCATCGTCGGCGTATGGAATTCGCCGCAGCGGACGCGCGACTATATGCCGCAAAAACCGCTGGAGACGCCACAAGCACAGGCCATCGCCGCCCAGTTTGCGGCCGATGCGGGCGGTCCGCCGATCTCCGATGCCTATCTGCGCTATCTGGTTGACAAGGTGAAGCCAGCGGTTGATGCAGCCTACCCCACGCTGCCAGATCAGGCCAACACCTTCATCATGGGGTCGAGCATGGGTGGCCTGATTTCGCTCTATGCCCTGACGGAGTATCCACACATCTTTGGCGGCGCGGGGTGCATCTCGACCCACTGGCTCATCGGTGAATCGTTCCTGGTAGATTGGTTGGCAAAAGCCCTGCCGCCGTCCGGCCGTCACAAGCTCTACTTCGACTTCGGCACCGGTAAGCTCGACGCCGATTACGAACCGTTCCAGCAGCGCATGGATGCGCATCTGCGCACGGCCGGCTTCACGCCCAACCGCGATTGGATGAGTCTCACATTCGAGGGCGCCGATCACAACGAGAAGGCCTGGCGCCAGCGCGTGGGGATTCCGTTGGAGTTCCTGTTGGGAACGGAGAGTGGGAAATGAGAGGGCAGAGGGCAGAAGGTGATATGGGAGTTGGTGATCGGAGGTGGAGGATGCTATGATCACCATGAGCAGCTTATAAGAATTCTCTGTAATTGTTCAGGCAGCGGGCATCGGATGTTGCACTTTTCCAAAACAATCTGACATTTCATCCGCTCCGAAAATGCGTTGCGACCGCATTTCTACGCACAAAATGAACATTTTCCTGGCGCACACAAGGTTCGGCGACAAGCCCCGTTCACGGGGCGCCGCCCTGTAGCCGGGCGATTCATCGCCCGATGGTCGCCGGCGGGCGGCAACGTTGCCCGGATGCGACACGTCCGCTGCCCGACAAG
>CAZOLV010000101.1:0-3750 GCA_964580725.1 uncultured Anaerolineae bacterium
AACCTCCGGCCCTGCGACCGACCCAAGCTCGACGCTCGGCAACTCAACCTCCGGCGCTGCCACCGACTCGACTTCCAGGCTCGGCAATCCGATGCCCGGCAGTTCAACCTCCGGCGCTGCCACCGACCCAAGCTCGACGCTCGGCAACTCAACCTCCGGCGCTGCCACCGATTCAGGTTCGACGCTCGGCAACTCAACCTCCGGCCCTGCAACCGACCTGATCTCCACATCCGACCACTGACCGCCAACCTCTGACCGCTGACCACTGTCCCCTCTCGCGGTGGGCGCAGCTCTGAGAGCTTCCAATTCCTGAAGACGGCGGGCTGCCTCGCTTTGCAGCGCATTGATACGCCCCTGCACACGATCCAACCGGCCTTCCAGATCGCCGATGCGGCTGTCCTTGGCGCGCACGGTGGCTTGCAGTTGCTCCACCCGCTCATCGCGCACATTCTTGCGCCAGCGCCGGAAATAAAAGATTTCCAACGCCCATTCGAATATCAAACCCACGATGAAGCCAGCGATGCCTGCAATCAGCACATTCAGCCAGTTTGCCATTTTCTTCCCCCTTCTCCTGGTTCGCTCTCTCTGCGGTTCCAGTCTGCGCGGTGACATAGGTTGCTCCCGTTGTTGACCTGTGACTGCGACGCGTGACGCCGACTCTGGGGACGAACCGGCGCTGTTGGAAAGCGTCTAGCCCTTGTCAATACATTATAAAGCCGATCCGAACTGGCGTCAATCAGCCGCATATAAAAACCGCTGCGCCCGGTTGCGTGTCAGACAACCGGGCGCAGCGGGCCTCGTGATTGGGATGGGAAGGATGGACGGATTTTGCGGCGGCAGTCGCCTCAGCGCGGCGTATTCAGCATGATCGTCACCTTGCGGCTTTCGCCTTCGCCCACGCTTTCGGTGTGCACATCGGGATGACTGCGCAGCGCCATGTGGATGATGCGGCGTTCGCGTGCCGGCATCGGTTCCAGCGCCAGGGTGCGACCTGTGGCGATTACACGCTCGGCGGCGCGCAGCGCCAACTGCTGCAGCGTGCGTTCGCGCCGATTCTTGTACTCTTCGACATCCACCACCACGTTGACCCAGCGATGCAGACGGTGATTGACCATCAGACGCGTCAGGTATTGCAGCGCGCTAAGCGTCTCGCCGCGGCGCCCGATCAGGATGCCAAGATCGTTGCCCACGATATCGAGGATCAGCGTGGGTTCGTCGCTGCGACTGCCTGGGTCGGGGGCGGCGACATGTGCTTTGACCGAGGCGTCGATGCCCATCAGGTTGAGCATGTTGCTCAGAATCTCGACCGCTGCATCGAGCGGCGCCTGGTCATCGTCGCTGGCCTTGGCGGCTGCCGATTTTTCGACGGCAGGGGCTGGCGTGCGCGCAGGCCGGGCTGGACGCTCTGGCGCGGCGGGCGCTTCGGTGGGCGCCGGTGGGCGCGTTTCGCTGCGCGCCGGCGCTTCAGTGGGCGCTGGCGGGCGCGCTTCGCTGCGCGCCGGTTTGATCTCTCTGGGCGCTTCGACCGGCGCCTGGCGTGGGGGCGGCGCTGGCTTCGGCTCCACCGGCGGCTCAGGGCGAGGTGGGCGCGCCGGCGGCGTGCTGACCGCGGGCTGGCGCGGCGTCAGGCGCACGCGGGCATCTTCGGCGCCAAAGCCCAAAATGCCGCGGCTGCCTTCGGAGAGAATCTCGACCTCGACCTGTTCACGCGTCAACCCAAGACGGTGCAGCCCTTCACGAATGGCGTTTTCTACCGTCTTAGCGCGTACTTCGATGCTTTCTTCTGGGGTTGGCATAATGCAACTACTTCCTCTTCTTCGATCGGCGACGCGCCTTGGAAACCGGATCTTCTGTTTCTCGCGACGCGGGAATTTGCATCTCACCGGAGGGTGACGATTCGCTTGGTCTGGCGACGACCGCCGTCGCCTGCTTGAGATTGACGTTGGGCAGCTTGAGAGAACCCCAACCTGTGACGAAATACTGCTGAATCATGCTGAGAATGTTGGTCACCACGTAGTAGAGCGAGAGGCCGGCGGGCAGCGAGATGAAGACGAAGCCGAACACCAGGGGCATCAGCATCATCGTTTGCTGCATCGTGGCCTGCTGCGGGTCGAGCGGTTGCGAGGATGACGTTGCCGGCTGTGACATCTTCTGCAGCAGTATCTGCGTCAGCACAAGGAAGATGGGCAGGATCAAATAGCCGATCAGTGTCCCATATTCGCCGTCGGCAAACTTGGTCGTGATCCAGCCCATGCCATCGGTTTGCTTCGGATACGACAGGTCTGGAATCCAGAAGAAGGCCTGGTTGACCAGTTCGCCGATGTTGGACAGGTGGTAGAGCGCCTGGTAGAGACCGAACAGGATCGGCATTTGGATCAGCAAGGGCAGACAGCCGCTGGCCGGGTTGTAGCCGGCTTCCCTGTATAGCTCCATTTGGGCCTTACCCAGGGCTTCACGATCTTTGCCATGCTTCTTTTGCAGTTCCTGCATACGCGGCTGCAGCTGCTGCATCGTGCGCATCGAACGCAGTTGCACCATTGTCAAGGGCAGGGTGACGATCTTGATGAGAATGGTGAAGAGGATGATGGCAAAGCCGTAGCTGTAGGGAATGCCGATCGAGGAGAGCACATCGTGCATCCAGGCCAGCGCGCTGGCCAGCGGGAAGACCACCAGCGTCTGCCACCAACCTTGCGGCGGGGCATTCGGGTCGGTCGAAGTGGGCGCGCCGCAGCTGGTAAGGAGAAGCACCGCCGCCAGCAGGGCGACGATCAGACCAACCGAACGTAGTTTACGCATCTTGTATCCTTGAAATTTGCAACGCTACGGGCCGTACACGGGCATCATGGCACCGGGTCATAGCCACCAGGGTTGAAGGGATGGCAGCGAGCAATACGCCGGATGCCCAACCAACCGCCCTTGACCACGCCGTAGCGTTCGATCGCCTCGTAAGTGTAGTGGGAGCAGGTGGGGGTGAAGCGGCAGCTTGGCGGCAGCGCCGGCGAAATGAAGCGTTGATAGAACCGCACGATTTGTAGAACGAGAGCCTTCGCCATGCTCGCTTGTTTACAACCTATGACGCCAACAACTGCGCACGCCTGAGAAGCGACAGATAGGCCGTTTTCAGCGTGGCAAAATCGGCCTGGGCCGCAGGTGGGCGGGCGATGACCACCACATCCCACCCCGGCCGTATCAGCGCCATGTGCAAGCGCGTGATCTCACGCAACTGCCGGCGCATGAGATTGCGACGAACGGCCACGCCGAGCCGCCGGCTGACAGAAAATCCGAAACGAGAGTGATCCAACCCGTTTGGGGACGCCGCAAGTACCAACAGTGAACTTGCCCACGATTTTCCTTCGCTGCGCACCTGCCGGAAGCGTTCTTGTCGGCGCAGGCGGTAAAGACGCTTCACGACAACCAAACCGCTAAATAGTTCGAACGTGTCGAACGACAACTACTCGCATTGGCCCTTACTTGGGCGGCATCTTGCGCCAGGTGAGAGAAACAGACAACGACTTGCGACCCTTCAGGCGCCGCGCCTTCAAGACGTTGCGCCCGTCGGTCGTTTGCATGCGTCGGCGGAAACCGTGTACCCTCAGGCGGCGCTTGACCTTGGGCTGCCATGTTCGTTTAGGCATTCGAGACTCCTATTTTCAGATTTGATCCAATGATGTCATCTACTGGCTTCATAAACAGCAGAAAACGGGCGAGGAAGAAAGACGCTCCTCTCCCGTATCGTGTCGTACATTATAC
>CAZOLV010000101.1:3850-17408 GCA_964580725.1 uncultured Anaerolineae bacterium
CCGTCTTGCGGTGAGACTGTCAAATGGCAGCAATTCCTTATTTTCGGCCTGGCGCTGATGCCGACATCGGGTTACGTTGGTCATACCCGTCTTGCGGTGAGACTGTCAAATGGCAGCAATTCCTTATTTTCGGCCTGGCGCCGGGTTGAATTCGTCCGGCCTGTGCGCAAAGGGGACGCGCCGGCCTGCTCTAGCTGCGGCAGATGCCTTGCCAGGCGGCCTTGACTCGGCTATAATGGCCTGCAGCGCCTGGCGGGGCGCAGCCGCATTCCTGTGCGGCGGCCGGCCGGCTGAAAATCGAACAGAAAACGAGAGAGGCACAATGTCGAACGATCAAGGACGTGCAACGGTGCGGCTGACCAGCCTGGCCAGTTGCGCCGGCTGAGCGTCGAAACTGGCCCCTGAGGCCCTGGCGCAGGTTCTGCGCCAGCTCGAACCGATCTTTCCGCCGCAATCACACCCGGCTGTGCTGGTTGGACTCAACGCGCCCGATGACGCCGTGGTCTATCAACTCTCTGCCGAACGTGCATTGATTGCTACCACCGATTTCTTCACGCCGGTGGTGGATGATCCCTACGCTTTTGGCGCGATTGCGGCGACGAACGCCTTGAGCGATGTCTATGCGATGGGCGGCGAGGCGCTCTTTGCGCTCAACATTGCGGCGTTTCCCGAAAGTCTGCCCGCCGAAACGATTGCGCAAATCCTGTTGGGCGGCGCTGAACAGGTGCGCCAGGCCGGCGCGGTGATCGTGGGCGGCCATACGGTCAAGAACCCGGAACCGCTCTACGGCCTGGCCGTTGTGGGCGAGGCGCACCCGGCGCAGATCTTTCACAAGACCGGCGCTCAAGTGGGCGATCTGTTGATCTTGACCAAACCGCTCGGCACTGGGCTGGTCAGCACGGCGCTGAAGCAGGGGCGGGCAGACGCTGACGATGTGCAAACGGCGACGATCAGTATGTTGACGCTGAACCGCACAGCGATGTTGGTCGGTCGGACGGTGGGGGTGCGCTGTGCGACCGATATCACCGGCTTCGGCCTGCTTGGTCATGCCTGTGAGATGGCGGAGGGCAGTGCCGGGGCGCTGCGCTTCACGCTGGATGCGATCCCGCTGCTGCCTGGCGCCCGCCGCTACGCCGCATTGGGTCTGGCGCCCGGCGGAACGCAGAGCAACCGTGAGTTTTTTGCGCCCCGCGTCCGGCTGGACCCCGTGTTGGATCGAGTGGACGAGGCGCTGCTGTATGACCCGCAAACCTCCGGCGGCTTGCTGCTGGCTGTGCCGGCGACGCAGCAGGCGGCTTTCTACGAGACGTGCGCCAGGTTGGGACAACTGGCTTGGGAAATCGGCTGCGTGGTCGCAGGCCAGGGAGTGGAGGTGACGCCATGACACACACGACGCCCCCACTGGGCGTTTCGGCCTGGTCGTTTCATGACGATCTGTATGCGGGTCGCATGACGCTGTTCGATGCGCCTGCTCGCACGGCGGTGCTCGGCTTTGAACTGGTGGAGTTGAACGATCTTTTCTTTCCGCCGCCGCGCGCAAGCCGCCTGCGCTACCTGCCCTGGCGCTTGTGGGGCCAACTCAGCGGTCGCGATGCCTGGCCGGCGTTTCAACGCTCCTGGGTTGGGGTGGCCTCGACGCAGCAGCGCCTGCGGGCGGCGTGCGACCAGGCGCGGGTGCGCTGCGTCGCCCTGACGTTGAACAGCGACTTCACCGGCGGACCGCGCCAGCAGCCGGCTGCCCTGACCTATGTGCGCGCCGGCCTGGCGGCGGCGCGGGCGCTCGGCGCGCCAATTCTGCGCGTGACCAGCGATCGGCGTGAGAAGTCGGACGATTACGACGCGCCCGCTGTCCTGGAACGGGTGACGGTGGGACTGCGCCAGGCGGCGCAGTTGGCGCAGGCTTTTTCGATCCGCCTGGCGCTGGAAAACCACTGGGGGTTGACGACCGACCCGGCTGTGATGCTGCGCCTGGTGCGGGCTGTGAACTCGCCGTGGCTGGGCGTTTGCCTCGATCTGGGCAACTTCCCGCCGGCGCAGCGGCTGGCTGGCATCGAGCTGTTGGCGCCATTTGCCATTCATGCCCACGCCAAGGCCGGTCAATTCAGCGCCGATGGCGAGGAGGCCAGTATTGATTATGGCGCCGAGTTGGCCATTCTGGCGCGGGCCGGCTATCGAGGCCCGCTGATCATCGAGTACGAGGGTGAAGGCGACCCGGCTACCGGCGTTGCGCGTGTGCGCATGTTGGTGCAGCGCCATTGGCCGGCCGACTGAGGGTCAAGGGATGTGAAAAATGAACGGGGGGGCGTGATGCGGTCACGCCCCCCCGTTGTGTTGACGCATTCGGGTTTGTCAGGCTGTTTGTGACGATTGTTCCTCCGCCGCAGGCAGCGCCGGGATGTGCAAGAACCATCGCTCATGATCGCTCATGCGGCTCAAGGCCGTTTCGACCTGGGGTGCGCAGGCGGCTTCGGTGGCCGTCAGCAGGCTCAGCCGCCGCCCTAAAACCGCTTCGCCGCCCAAGAGCAGCAGCAGTCCGAGCAGCATCAATCCGGCGACCAGGCTGATTTCGGCGCCGGCGGAGAGCGGGGCCAGGTCGCGCAGCAGATGCGCAATCGTCCAGAGCAGCGCCAACAGCGCCGCTTCGATGACGTAGACACTCAACAGGTAGCGTGAGGAGGCGCGCAGCCCGATGCGATAGGCGAAGTAGTACCAGCGCACGACGACATAGCTCATCCCGACCAGACTGGCTAGAAAGAGCGATCGCAGGTTGTTGTA
This sequence comes from uncultured Anaerolineae bacterium, assembly GCA_964580725.1. Taxonomy (GTDB): domain Bacteria; phylum Chloroflexota; class Anaerolineae; order SSC4; family Amarolineaceae; genus Amarolinea. The sequence goes on from CAZOLV010000101.1 coordinate 6,626, forward strand.
GGGGACGATGCTGGTGAAGCAGATGACCAGAAACAGCGCAAACAGGTCGCGAACCTCGCGCCGGAGAAAGACTGGTTGGAACGAACTGCGAAACGGGCTACGAAACGGACTGTGAAACGATTGAAACAAGGGAGGGGTGCGATGTGACCGGGGCGGTACGAAGGTAGAACTCGTCTGCCAAATTGTTGTTGGGCGAATGCCTGATGTGACCATACAGCCGGTGACTCCTCCTGCGGCGCGGCGCCGCTGCGATCCAGGTGGGGAATACTCGAACAATCAAAACCAAACAAAGGATACCACCGGACAACCGGCCGCCCAATAGCCCGTTTGCCCTACCCTTGTCAGGTTGTCGTCAGGCGTTTCGGGTGGGATTACGGCCGCACGATGGCGTCGGTCATGCGCGCCACGCGCACCATCGGCAGCACATCGTGTACGCGTACGATGTCGGCGCCGCGGGCAATGCAGATGGCGACGGCGGCGGCGGTGCCCTCCAGACGCTGGTCGGGCGGCAGGCCGAGGGTGTAGCCGATGAAGGATTTGCGCGATGGTCCGACGAGCACCGGAAAGCCAAGCGTTTTGATCGCGTCGGTGCGGTTGAGGAGAAGCAGATTCTGTTCGCGAGTTTTGCCGAAGCCAATGCCGGGATCGAGGATGATCTTTTCGGCGGCGACGCCGGCCTGCTGCGCCAGGTTGACCGAAAACTCGAGCTCGTGTCGAATTTCGCCCAGAAGATCGCCGTATTGCACGCCGACATAGCGCCCGCCCAGGCGCGCCTCCTGGCTGACATCTTTGGGCTGGCTGCGGTTGTGCATCAGGATGACCGGCGTTTGCGCCTGGGCCGCTACGGCGGCCAGGTCAGGATCGAGACGCAGGCCCCACACATCGTTGACGGCGCTGGCGCCCGCTTGCAGCGCCGCCGCCGCCACTGCCGCCTTGCTCGTGTCTATCGAAATGGGCAGCGGGACATGCGCTGTGATCTGTTCGATGACCGGCAGCACCCGGCGCATTTCCAGGGCGGCATCCACGGGATGGGAGCCGGGGCGGGTGCTCTCTCCGCCCACGTCCAGGATGTCGGCGCCCTCTTCCCAGAAGCGCCTGGCCTGCGCCGCCGCCGCTGTCACCATCTCCTCGTCGCCTTGCTCGTCAGGCGCCAGACCATCGCCGGAGAAGCTGTCTGGCGTGACGTTGATGATGCCCATGACGTAGGTGCGGCGTCCCCAGACGAACGGGGCGGCGCCAGGCGGCCGCCAGGCAAAGGGGTCGAGCGGGGCCGCGTCGGCGGCCAGGTCAATGGCATCACTGCGGATCATGCCTTCGGTTTCGACTCGAGTCAGCAGTTGCGCCACGCTGATCCCCAGGACGGGGTGCAGTAGTTGCGGCTCGATGTCGGCCAGGGGCGCCAGGACGAAGGCGCGCTCATGCAGGCGCGGGTGCGGTGTAGTCAGTGTGTCGCTGGTGATCGTTTGCTGGGCGTAAAACAGGATGTCAATGTCAATCAGGCGCGGGCCGAACCGTTGCGCTGGCTGGCGGCCCATCTGCTGTTCGATCTGCTTGACGAAGGCCAGCAGGGGATGCGGCGCCAGCCGCGTCACGCCGCGCAGGACCAGGTTGAGAAAGCGCGGCTGATCGGTCACGCCCCAGGGCGGCGTTTCGTAGATGGGGGAGATCGCCTCGATGCGCACCGCTTGCCCCAGGCGCTGTAAGGCCTGCGTCAGGTTGAGACGCCGGTCGCCCAGGTTGCTGCCCAGGCCCAGGTAGACGGCGACGGCCATTGTTCAGTCCAACTGGCGGATGATGGCGACGACTTTGCCCTGGATTTCGACCTGCTCTGCCGGCAGGGTGAGTGGGGCGTAGGCCGGATTGGCCGGCTGCAATCGGACATTGCGTCCTTCGCGGTAGAAGTATTTGAGGGTGGTTTCGCCGCGTTCGGGCAGCCAGGCGGCGATCATCTCGCCATTTTCGGCCACGCGCTGACTGCGCAACACCACCAGGTCGCCGTCGCCAACGAGGGCGTCAATCATCGAGTCGCCGCGCACGCGCAGGGCAAAGACGTTTTGCGGTTGCCGCACCATGTCGCGCGTCAGTTCGATGGTGCTGGCGGCGCTGGGCGCTTCGGCCAGGTCGGGGCGGGCGATGGGGGCGCCGGCAGCGATGACGCCGAAGATCGGAACCGGCACGCTGTCGCTGCCCAGGTTCAGCCGGTCGCTGCGCAGGCGAATCCCGCGCGAGCTTTTCGGGTCGCGCTCGATGAGGCCGAATTCGGTGAGCTTGGCCAGGTTGTACTTCACGACAGAGGTCGAGCTGATCTCTGCTGCTTCGCCGATTTCCCGGATCGTGGGGGGATAATCGTACTCGCGCAGATGGCGGTGGATGAATTCGACGATGCGCTGTTGACGCTCGGAAAGTTCGACTGGAAGATGCATTGCGCCTCCTTGTGTGCTGCGGCTTGCGCCCGCTGTCAATAGAAAATGTGTTCGCTTTTCTTTTGTTTCGATTGTAGCACGGTTGTTCTATTTGTCAAGTTTCAACCCACGATTTCCCAAATTGCGAATCATATATCCCAATTTCCCAACCTCAGCCGCCCGCCGCTGGATCGGTTTGTGAAGGTGCGTGAGTCATGCTATACTACTTCTACCGCAACTGTGAGCGGCGCGTGGTTTGTATAAGGATTGTGCAAAAGCCGTATGATGAATTACGGACAGAAACCCGCATTTCCTCGATACTGTTTCAGGATTTCAGAATACCAATGGGCCTTGAGAAAGGTGGGTTTCGAAGCCTGGTTTTTTCGGGGATGAGAGAGACAGCACAACGGAGGCAACGATGTTTGGTAGTTGGGGAATTTACTTACTGTTTAGCCTGCCGGCCCTGCTTTTGGGGATGTGGGCACAGTGGAAGACACAGGCGGCGTTTCGCCGCCATGCGCAGGTTCGCACAGCGCGTGGGATGACCGGTGCACAGGTGGCGCGTGCGGTGTTGGATAGCAATGGGCTGTACGATGTGCAGGTCGAGCGTATTGGCGGCATGTTGAGCGATCACTACGATCCGAGCAAGCGCGTGCTGCGCCTTAGCCCGGACGTGCACGATGGGATCAGCCTGTCGGCGGCGGGTGTGGCTGCGCACGAGGCGGGACATGCCATTCAGCACAAAGAGGCCTATGCGCCGCTGCAGTTGCGCAGTTTGATGGTGCCGACGGTGCAGATCGGCAGTTGGATTGGGCCGATCATCTTCATCGTAGGCTTCATGCTGGCAGGCTCGTTTGGCACAACGCTGGCCTGGGGCGGCGTGGCGCTTTTTGCTGGCGTGGCGCTCTTTGCCCTGGTGACGCTGCCGGTCGAGTTCGACGCCAGCCGCCGCGCCAAGCAGCAGCTCGTCGCCAGCGGCATCGTGATCGGCAACGAGATGCGGGGCGTGAATGCAGTGCTCGACGCCGCCGCGCTGACCTACGTAGCCGGCGCCGTGCAGGCCATTTCGACGCTGCTCTATTATGCCTTTCTGTTGATGGGCCGCCAGGACGAGTAAAGACGACCCCGGCCATCAATCAGCGTGAGCACGCTTTGGCGTAATCTCAGCCGCACAGCGCAAGGCGATACCCCTGCGCTGTGAGAACAGGGGCAGTTCAGCGCAAGCACTGGCTGCCCCCTTTTTGTTTGCGCTGATCGCCCTAATCGGCCGGGGCGACGAGCATCTCGTGCCGGACGGCAACACCGTGCTGGAGCCGGGAGATCACCTGTTGATCCTGGCAAATCAGACCGTCCTGGCGGCGACGCGGCGCATCTTTCGCGAATACCGACATCCAATACGCTCTGATTGCCGCGGTACGAGCCGTTTGGCACGATCCAAGAAGGAACGTATAATTCCAGACCATGCCTGATACACTGCTGGTGTTACCTCTCCTCTTGACCCTGATCGCCGCGGCCCTGGCCGCGGCCTACGGCCATCCCGCGCTCAACCGCCGGCTGACCATCACCCAGACCGCATGGCTGCTGGCGAGCCTGCCGCTGGCTGCCTTCACCTTCATCCTCAGCAGGCTGCCCGCCATCGCCGGCGGCGGCGCATTGGCCTTCACCGTGGCGTGGATGCCTTCGCTGGGCATGAGCGCCAGCCTCTACTTCGACAACCTCAGCGCCGTTTTCCTGCTGCTGGTCTCCGGCATCGGGACGCTGGTGGTGATTTACACCGGCTACTATTTCAAGGGTGACAACAGCGCGTGGCGCTTCCTGGCCTACCTCTTCCTCTTCATGACCATGATGCTCGGCGTACTGCTGGCCGGCGACGTCATCATGCTGTTCGTCTTCTGGGAAGGTACCAGCCTCACTTCGTTTCTGCTGATCGCGTACAAATATAAAGATGAAGCCGCACGGCGCGGCGCGTTCAAGTCACTCTTCATCACCGGCGGCGGCGGCGTGGCGCTGCTGGCCGGCCTGCTCTTCGTCAGCGTGACGGTGGGCAGCGGCGACTACAGCGTCATTTTGCGCAGCGGAGACGTCCTGCGCAGCAACCCGCTCTACGGCCTGATGCTCGGCCTGATCGTGTTCGGCGCCTTCACCAAAAGCGCGCAAGTCCCGGCGCACATCTGGCTGCCGAGCGCCATGACGGCGCCGACGCCGGCCAGCGCCTACCTGCACTCGGCCACGATGGTCAAAGCGGGCGTTTACCTGCTGGCCCGCATGAACCCCGCCCTGGGCGGGACCGACGCCTGGTTCTGGCTGCTCACCGGTTTCGGACTGGTCACCATGTTGGCCGGCGCCTATCTCGGCCTGAAGCAGAACGACCTCAAGGCGCTGCTGGCCTATTCCACCATCAGCCAGCTCGGCGTACTGGTGATGCTGATCGGCGATGACACCTCCGCGGCGTTCAAGGCGCTGGTGATCAGCATCATCGCCCATGCGCTTTATAAATCGGCCCTGTTCCTGATCGCCGGCATCGTGGATCACGAGGCTGGCACGCGTGATTTGCACCGGCTGGGCGGTTTGCGCCGCGCCATGCCGCGCACCTTTGGCGTCGGCCTGATCGCCGCGCTCTCCATGGCCGGGCTGCCGCCCATGTTCGGCTTCCTGGCTAAAGAAACCCTTCTTGCGTCCGTGACGCACCCAAGCGTACCGCCGATCGGCAGCGCGCTCCTCTCGGCGGCGGTGGTCGCCGCAGGCGCGCTGATCCTGGCCCAGGCGGGCATGTTCATCTATGACGTTTTCTTGGGCCGGACGCGCGACTCCGGCCCGAACCCGCACGAGGCGCCGCGCTGGATGATTGCCATGCCGGCCATCCCGGCGCTGCTTTCGCTGGCGCTCGGTTTACTGCCCGAACCGGCCGGCCTGGCGTCATTCCTGGCCAGCGCCGCCGGCGCAGCGTTCGGCGATCAGGTCAAAGTGTCGCTGGCGCTCTGGGCGGGCATCACCCCTCCGCTCATCCTGAGCGCCATCGCGGTCACCCTCGGCTTTGCCCTGTGGGCGCAGCGGGTGCGCGTGCGGGCGCTGCAGCAGCGCATTCCCGAACGGTTCAGCTTCGACGCGTTCTACACCGGCTGCCTCGGCGCGCTCGACCGCGCCGCCTACCTGGCCACACGCACGCAATCGGGCCAGCTACGCCGCTACCTGGTCACCATGCTTGTCAGCCTGACCGTGCTGATGTTGCTATTCGGTCGAATAAACCTGACAGGTTTTGATCGGATAGACCTGTCAGATTTGCAAAACCTGTCAGGTCTACGTGTCTTCGTCCTGGCGCTGGCGGCCGCGGCGGCCGGCTTCAGCATCGTCTTGCGACGCGACTTCGACGCCATCCTGGCGTTGGGCGCTTCGGGCCTCAGCGTCGCCGTGATGATGGTGTTGGAACCGGCGCCCGACGTGGCCCTGGTGCAAGTGGTGGTTGACATTCTGAGCGTCGTCATCCTGGTGCTGGCGTTGACCAGCCTGCCGCGTGCCCAGCGCCGCCGCGCCTGGGAACTGACCTTCAAGCAGAGCCGATGGGGCCTGGCGCTCGACGCCCTGATTGCCGTCGCCGGTGGGTTTGCCGTCATGATTCTGACCTTCTTCGCCCTGACCTCGCGCCCGCGGCCGAGCGTCGTCACGCCGTTCTACGAGGCCAACGCCAAGCCTCTCACCGGCGCCGCCGACATCGTGGGCGCTGTGGTGGTAGATTTTCGCGGTTTCGACACCTTGATCGAAATCACAGTCTTCGGTCTGGTTGGTCTGGGCGTCTACACCCTGCTGCGCCACGCCGCGCGCACCGATTGGAGGCATGAAACGGCCCAGGACACCCCGCATCTGCCGGCGAAAACACCCATGGCCACGATCGAGTATGGTTTAGGGGACGAACAGCATGACCAGACGATCATGGGCATAGGCGGGCCGCGGTCGTCTCCGTTCGTACGTGCGTTGGCGCGGCTTCTACTGCCGATGATGCTGGTATTGGGCGCCGTACAGATGATGTATGGCCACGATCAGGCCGGCGACGGCTTCACGGCGGGAGTCATCATCAGCCTGGCCATCGCCTTTTGGTACATCGTCTACGGTTACGAGGAGACGCGCCGTCGCTTGCCGTGGCTGCGTCCCTTCAGCCTAATCGGCGCCGGGCTACTGCTGGTCATTCTGGACGGCGTGTTGGCCGCCGCACTCAGCGGCTCGTTCTTCGCCAATCTGGACTACGGCAAACTGCTCGGCTTGTCGTTGCCCAAGGGCTTTGCCCTCAGCACATCGTTCATCTTCGAGATTGCCATCTGCCTGACGGTGCTGGGCGGCGCCTCCATGACGTTGGGCGCGCTGGGGCATCCCAAAGACGCGCGCGCGGAGCGTTGAATTATGAATGAGTTGGTTGTTCACCTGTGACGGATCGCCCGACGACCGATCACGAGTACATATTCATGCTTGCCAGGACGGCCGATTACTACTATGACGCCGATGCGATTCGGGAACCACACGTCACTTTTACCGAGGAATCGAAGATGCGCGGCGGTCGCAAACATTTCGGAGTGATCGGCGGAACTTCCGAAGCCGGGAAGAGCGCCGGTAACAACAACTTGCATGATGGGCGGTGGGATCAGGCCTTCCACCCCAAAGGCAGAAACAAGCGAACGGTTTGGGAGATTCCCTTGAGTAAGTTTCGCGAGACGCACTTTGCTGCGTACCCCCAAAAACTGGTCGAAACCTGTATCCTGGCCTCGACCAGGGAGGGCGATTTCGTGCTCGATCCCTTTACCGGCTCTGGGACGACGGGTGTGGTGGCCTGCAGATTGGCCAGGCGCTTTGTTGGCGTGGAGCTTGTCGGTGAGTATCAACGCATGGCGCAAAAACGAGTCAAGGATGCGCGCCTGCAAATGAACCTTTTTGGAATCGCTGGATGTGCGCCGTTTCGCCCGTAGGCGCACATGCATCATCCGAGGAAAACCCATGGATCTACTGAAGGCTTTGGCTATCGGTGCGATGTTCTCCATTGGCATCTTTCAGATGCTGCGCCGCAACGTGATTCGCTCAGTGATCGGGCTGATCATCATTGCCAACGCGGTCAACCTCTTCTTGCTGACGACCGGCGCCTACCAGGGCGCGGCCGCTGCTTACGCCAACGTCACCGGCCAACGCAGCGATGCGCTGCCCCAGGCGCTGGTGCTCACCGCCATCGTCATCAGCATGGCCGGCTTCTCGCTGGCGCTGGCGCTGCTATACGTACTCTCGACGCGCTATCACACGGCAGATTCTGATGAGATTGCGGAGTTGAGGCATTGATGAACGCACACCTCGTCCTTTTGCCCATCATCATCCCCTTGACCGGCGCAGCCGCAGGGCTGCTGATGTGGCGCAGCGCCCGCCTGCAGCGCGCCTGGTCGTTCGGCGCCCTGCTCTCCTCGTTTGCCGCCAGTATGGCCCTCTTCTGGGCCGTCTGGGGACATGACCCGCTCGTCTTTCAGGTGGGCGGTTGGGCCGCCCCCTATGGCATCAGCCTCGTCGCCGATCCTCTGGCGACGTTCATGACCGTCATGGCGCAGGGCGTGCTGGTGATCGGCATGATCTATGCGCTCGGCTGCCGTGATCGCTGTGCGACCTTTCCCGCCTTTTTCCCCCTCTTCCTGACCATGACGACCAGCCTGACCGGCGCGTTTCTCACCGGCGACATCTTCACCCTGTTCGTCTTTGCCGAACTGCTGGTCTCTTCAGGCGCAATTTTGACCGCCATTTCCGACGACCGCGCCGGTGTCGAGGCGGCGTTCAAGTATTTCTTCATCAGCCTGTTCGCCGCCATCTTCCTGCTGAGCGCCGTGGGCGGCCTGTACGTCTCCTTCGGCACCCTCAACATGGCCGATTTGGGGCAGCGCATCCTCCAACAAGCTCAAGATGCGGGCGGGGCGCCGCCGCTGCTCCACATGTCCATGACCCTGATGTTCGTCTTCTTCATGGTCAAGAGCGCCGTGCCGCCCTTTCACTTCTGGCAGCCCGATTTCCACACGGCGGCCCCCACTCCGGTCAGCGCCATGCTCTCCTCCGTCGTGGTCAAGCTGGGCGTCTACGGCTTCCTGCGCATGACCACCCTGCTCTTCGTGCCCCAGGCCGATCTGCTGCGCGGGCTGTTGGTCTTTCTGGGCGTTGCCGGCGTTATCTTTGGTGGGCTGACGGCGACGGGCGCACGCAACGCCAAGCGCATGCTGGCCTACTCCACCCTAGCGCAGATCGGCTACATCCTGGTCGGCGTCGGCTGGGGAACGCCGGTCGCCCTGACGGCGGCGCTTGTCCTCACTTTCAATCACAGCCTGATCAAGGCCGCCATGCTGATGCTGGCCGGAGCGGTTGCCAGCCGAGCGCAGGTCAAGTCAGCGGCATTCGACAACATCAGCGGCCTGGGCAAGTCGTTGCCGCTGATGGGTGCGCTGTTCCTGTTGGGTGGGCTGGCGCTGGCCGGCATCCCGCCCACCAACGGCTTCGTTGGCAAGCTGGCGCTTTTCCGGAGCGGCGTCCTGACGGCATCCTACCCGGCCCTGGCCGCGATTGGCGTCGCCAGCATCCTGACGCTGGTCTACGTCGTGCGTGCGTTTCAGGTCATCTGGTGGACGCCGCCGGCAGCGGGGGGCAAAGCCAAACCGGGCGGCGATCAGATTCTGGCCCCTGTCCTGTTGGTTGGCCTGTGTCTGCTGCTTGGGGTGTGGACCGAACCGCTGCTGCGCGTGACGCATGTCGTCAGCGCCTGGCTGGGCGATCCAACCCCGTACATTCGGGCTGTGTTGGGTGGCGCAGGCTGAGCGCCCGCCGCACACCCGCCGCACACCCGCCGCACACCCGCCGCACACCCGCCGCACAATGGAAGTATCTTCTCAATAAAACGGGGGGAAACACGAGACCTGACAGGTGCGCTGTGCAACTTTCTTGCCTGACAGACTTCTCACTGGCGCACCTGTCAGGCCTTTTCCCTGATTATTGAGAAGATACCACTGGAAGGACATTCTGCCATGCACTTCATTGCCAAAACTGCAACCCTACTCGTGATCTACCTGGCGCTGACCGGCAATCTGCAACTGAGCAACGTGGCGCTCGGCTCGCTGGTCGCTGTCGCCGCGACGCTGCTGTTGCCCATCCAGTCCGAACGCTTCGAACTGCGCCGACTGCCGGTTGCCGCCTGGGCTGCGCTGCGCTATGTCGTTATTCTGTTTGCCGACGTGATCAAGAGTGGCGTCAGTGTCGCGCGCATTGTGCTCGACCCGGCGCTGCCGATTCGCCCCGGCATCGTCGCCATCCCCTCGGGCTGCGACAGCGAACTGGCCACGGCGTTGAGCGCCCATGCCCTTTCCATTACGCCAGGCGAACTGGTCATCGGCATAGATGGGGAGGGCGTCATGTACACGCACTGTCTGGACGCAACCCACGCGGCCGAGTATGCCGCCGCTGCGCAGGCGTTGCGTCGTGATCTGTTGAGGAAGATCTTCGTATGAGCGAAATCGTGGCTGCTGTTCTGCGCACTGTCCTGGATATTGCCCTGGCGGTGCACATCGCCCTGATCTCTGTCTGCGTCTGGCGCGTGTGGCGGGGCAGAAACGTCATCGAGCGGCTGATCGGCGCAGATCTGGTGGGCACTCTGATGTTGGCCGTGCTGGTGCTGATCGCCCTGATTTTGGTCAACTCGGCCTATATTGACGTGGCGCTTGGTCTGGCTGCGCTTGGCTTCGTTGGCACGATTGCGTTGGCGAAGTACATCGCCGATCAACAGATGTTCTGAGCGAGGGGCTTGGGCGTACCCGTGACGCGAGGCAACAACAAATCATGCAAACCATTCTGGAATTGATCGCTATCGTCGCTGTGATTGCCGGCACGACCTTTTCGGTTTTTGGCGTGCTTGGCTTCATCCGGATGCCAGATGTCTATACCCAACTGCACGCCACCGGCAAGGTCAACATTTTTGGCGTGGTGCTCCTCCTGTTGGCCACGGTAGCGCTGACGCCACTGGAGTTTGCCAAGGGGCTGGTGTTGATTGGCCTGCTCGTCGCCGGAGGGCCGGTTACGTCACACGCCATCGGTTCGGCAGCGCACCGCATCGGCATCCCAATGCAGCGCGCCCTGCGCGACGACCTCAGCGCCCTGGAGGAGACAGAAGCGCCGATCGAAGGGCGGAATTCGTAGTGCGCACTTCAGTGCGCCGGAGTTCGTCGTGCGCACTTCAGTGCGCCGAGGTTCGTCGTGCGCACTTCAGTGCGCCGAGGTTCGTAGTGCGCACTTCAGTGCGCTGAGGCGCTGAAGCGCCTACTACGAACGGTTGGTAGTGCGCACTTCAGTGCGCCGAGGTTCGTCGTGCGCACTTCAGTGCGCCGAGG
>CAZOLV010000102.1:0-17296 GCA_964580725.1 uncultured Anaerolineae bacterium
GTGGTTTTCCGGTTTTCCAAAACCTGACAGGTCTCTAAGACCTGTCAGGTTTGGTTTCCGGTTTTCCGGTTTTCCAAAACCTGACAGGTCTCTAAGACCTGTCAGGTTTGGTGGTTTTCCGGTTTTCCAAAACCTGACAGGTCTCTAAGACCTGTCAGGTTTGGTTTCCGGTTTTCCGGTTTTCCAAAACCTGACAGGTCTCTAAGACCTGTCAGGTTTGGTGGTTTTCCGGTTTTCCGGTTTTCCAAGACCTGACAGGTCTCTAAAACCTGACAGGTCTCTAAGACCTGTCAGGTTTGGTCTAAAACCTGACAGGTCTCTAAGACCTGTCAGGTTTGGTGGTTTTCCGGTTTTCCGATCATGAATTGGAGGTATGAGATGGGAAAGATCGTTGGGATTGATCTGGGAACGACGAATTCTTGTATCGCTGTGGTCGAAGGCGGTGATGTGACAGTGATTCCGAACGCCGAGGGCGGACGCACAACGCCGTCGGTCGTCGCGTTCAACAAGACCGGCGAGCGCCTGGTGGGTCAGACTGCCAAGCGCCAGGCGGTGGTGAACCCGGAAAACACCGTTTTTTCGATCAAGCGTTTCATGGGGCGACGCGTGGCTGAGACGGAGGCCGAGCGCAAGATGGCGCCCTATCCGGTGATAGGGGGGTCGGCGGGGGATGCTCGCGTGCGCCTGCCGATCAATGGCAAGACCTATACGCCGCAGGAAATCTCGGCGATGATCCTGCAGAAGCTCAAGACAGACGCCGAGGCCTACCTGGGCGAGCCGGTGACGGAGGCTGTCATCACGGTGCCGGCCTATTTCAACGATGCGCAACGCCAGGCCACCAAGGACGCCGGCAAGATTGCCGGGTTGGACGTCAAGCGCATCATCAACGAGCCGACGGCGGCGGCACTGGCCTACGGTTTGGATAAGAAGGCCAACGAAACGATCCTGGTTTTCGACCTGGGCGGCGGCACCTTCGACGTGTCGGTGCTGGAGGTGGGCGACGGCGTGATCGAGGTCAAGTCAACCAACGGCGATACGCACCTGGGCGGCGATGACTGGGATCAGCGCATCATCACCTTCGTGGCCGATGAGTTCCGCAAGGAGCAGGGTATTGACCTGCGCTCTGATCGCCAGGCGCTGCAGCGGCTCAAGGAAGCGGCCGAGAAAGCTAAGATCGAACTATCGAGCTTGATGGAGACGGAGATCAACTTGCCCTTCATCACCGCCGATTCGTCTGGACCGAAGCACTTGCAGGTGCGCCTGTCGCGCGCTCGTTTCGAGCAATTGACTGCCGACCTGGCCGACCGCTGCGTGGGGCCGTTCAAGCAAGCGCTGCTCGATGCCCGGCTGGAGGCGACACAGCTCGATGAAGTGGTGCTGGTGGGCGGCGCGACGCGTATGCCGATGATCCAGGAAATGGTGCGCCGCTTGACGCAGGGCAAGGAGCCACACAAGGGGGTCAACCCGGACGAGGTGGTGGCCGTGGGTGCGGCGCTGCAAGGCGGCGTGCTCGGCGGCGCCGTCAAGGATGTGCTGCTGCTCGATGTGACGCCGCTCAGCCTGGGCGTGGAAACGCTCGGCAGTGTGATGACGCCGATCATCGAGCGCAATACGACGATTCCGGTGCGCAAGAGCCAGGTCTTCAGCACAGCCGAGGACGCGCAAACGGCGGTGACGATCCATGTGCTGCAGGGCGAACGTCCAATGGCCAGCGACAACACGAGCCTGGGCATCTTCAATCTGGAGGGCCTACCGCCGGCCCCGCGTGGGCTACCGCAGATCGAAGTGGCGTTCGACATTGACGCCAACGGCATCCTGCACGTCTCGGCGAAGGACAAGGCGACAGGACGCGAACAGTCCATTCGCATTACGGCTTCGACGAACCTGAAGAAGGACGATGTGGAGCGCATGGTGCGTGATGCGGAGCGCAACGCGGCGACCGATCAGCGGCGCAAGGAGTTGGTGGAAGCGCGCAACAACGCCGACGCGGTGGTCTATGCGGTGGAGAAGGCGCTGCGCGAGTTGGGCGACAAGGTTCCTGGGCATGACCGCGGCCGCATCGAGGAACAGGCGGCGGCGCTGCGCAAGCTCAAGGATGGCGAGGACACGGCCGCAATCCGGCAGGCCACCGAGCAGTTGCAGCAGGCCAGCTATGCCCTATCACAGCAACTGTACAGCCAACCGGCGGGCGGGCCGGCCAACGGCTACGGCGCTCACGCCAACGGTCACGGCGCCACCGGCGAGGACGTCGTCGAAGGCGAATTCCGCCCAGTTTGAAGCGCAAGTTGGCGCCTGCTTCGATGACTCATGGGGCCGGTTTTCAACCGGCCCCACTTTACGAAAGAGCCAGGGCGATCCAAAAGATGCTGCCGCTACCGATTTGGCTGTGCACGCCGATGTGTCCGTCAAGGGCTTCGACGATGGTGCGCGCCAGGTAGAGACCCAGACCGGTTCCCTCCACGCCCCGTGCGCGGGCGTGGTTGCCTCGGTGGAAACGATGAAACAGACCGGGAACTTCCTCGGCCGGAATGCCGATGCCCTGATCCATCACCGCCGCAATGGCCCATCCAACTGCGTGCGAAGGCAAATCGAGACGCAGCCCCAACGGGTCGGCGTCGGGTGCGTGGCGATAACTCAGCACACGTAGGACGCCCCCGGACGGGCTGTACTTCAGTGCGTTGATGAGCAGATTCGTCAACACCTGCTCCAAACGCGGCTGGTCGCCGATCACGGTCGGCAGATCGGGCGCCAGTTCGAGCTGCACGGTCATGGACTGGTTTTGCATCAGCGGTTTGAGCGAATCACATACGATGCGAATCAGCCCATTGAGATCGAGCGCCTCCGGCGTCAGTTCGAGCTGACCCGCCTCCAGCTTCGACCCTTCCAACAGGTCGTTCACCAGCCGCTGCATACGCTGCGTGTTGCGCAGGATGATGTCTGCGTACTCCTGCTGTTCTTCGGTCATGTCGCCCGCCATGCCGGTGGTGAGAAGTTCGGCATACCCCATGACCGAGGAGAGCGGCGTGCGCAGTTCGTGCGAAACGGCGGCCATAAACTCGGTGCGCATGCGTTGGGCGGCGGTGCGAGCGCCCACATCACGCGCCATGAGCTGGACGCCAGGCACGGCGGCATTGTCCGACAGCCTGGTGGCTCCCAACTCCAGCCGCAGCCAACTACGGTCGCAGTGCTGCCAGTCGCTTTCCCAAATCTGGCGCTCGCCATCCATCACCGCGTCGAGACGGCGCTGGAACTCTTCTTGTCCCTCCAACGGCACGAACTCAGTCCAGGCGCGCCCGATCACGTCGGTGGGCGCACAGCCGGTCAAGTCGCCGGCGCTTCGATTGAACTGTGCGATGCGTCCCTGTGCATCCAACACCCAGATGGCATCAATCGAATCTTCGATGCGTTGAGCCAGGCTCTGCTGTTCGCTTTGCAGTCGCTGCCACTCCTGCGCCCGCTGCAGGTAGATACCAAGCTGGCGACCCACGAGCAGCAGCAGTTCGGCCATTTCGCCGGCAAGCGCCGGCGGCTGGCGATGGCTGATCACAATGGCGCCGGACGCTTCACTGCCCGACAGGATCGGCGCACCCAAGGCCCACTGGGCGCTTTGCTGACGAGACCCGTGACCGGCGCGCTGCGGCGGCAGGGCGCCGCGCACCGGTTTCTTGGCTTGCCTGGCCAACTGCGCCAGGGCGTCGCAGTCATGCCCAGGCTCGTTCAGGGTCACATCGCCGGCCGCTGCCTGCAAGCGCAGCGCCTGATCCTGTTCATTGACCAGGTAGATCGCCGCGCCGCTGAGCCGAAAGGTCCTGACGATCTGCTGCGCCGCCGTTTCGGCGGCAGTTGCAACTGGCTGCGGCAAGATCAACCCGTGGCTGATCTGGTTCAGGCCCTGCAGAAACTCGCGCTGTTGGCGCAAATCGTTCTCGCGACGCCGCACCAGGTAGAAACTCAGACGCAAGGTCAGAAGATTGACCAGCGCAAAGCTGGCCGTGACGATGAAGGCCGTGCGGGCCGAGAGGAATCCCAGGCGATAGAAGAACAGACCAAACGCGATGGCCGCCAGGGACGCAAAGATCGCGACGGTTGTTTCTTTGGATATCAAAGGTGAGTGACCTGACTCGAACGAATCGGTGGTTGACCTCACGACACAGCCTCACGCCTGGGCCAGCGGGTTGGCGTCGCCGTTGGGCGGACGCGATGTGCCCCATCAAGGGTTTAGACGGTCAAATCAGGGTCGCCAACCCTGGGTGGTGGTTGCGACTCGCCACGACGCCAGGCCGAACACCAACGCTCAGGCGGAGCCGGACGGTCGCAGAAGGGCGATTGGGGCGCCCGACAGTACAGATGAAGCCGCGTGACCTGTCCATCTCCGTTGCTGCGAAACGCCTCGCCGAAAAAGCAGTTATCGCACGAGCGTCCTTGCACGCGGCTCCACATCAGCCGGAGATCTGGCATCGTTCAGGCCAGCGCCTCGCTCAAGGCGCGGCGCGCCAGGACGCCGGCCAGATGACGCCGGTAAGCGGCGCTGCCGCGGAAATCGGCGATTACGGCTTGATCGGCGGTCGGATTGGCCAGCAGATCGGCGATGGCGCCGGGCAGACGGGCGGGCGCCCGGCAAAACTCCTGCAGGCCGCTGAGCACCAGCGGCGTCGCTGTGACGCCGCCCAGCACGACGGTTGCTACGGCCGGTTTAGCGGCCACAACCGCCACCGCGCAGACCATCGGCTGATCGCGCGGCGTGCGCGCCGCCGCGGCCATCCCATGATGCGCCTGCGCCAGGCTGGCGGGCAGCGTCACCTCGACCAGCAAGCGGCGTTGCAGGGCTGCCGCGGGCGCATCGGCCAGCGCACGCAGCGCCAACTGTTGAGGCGGCCCATCTGCGCCGAGCAGAATGGCTTGTCCCTCCAGCGCCAGCAGCGCCAGGAACAGGGGCGAGGTCGCCTCCGCCTGCGCCACAAGCCCGCCGATGGTGGCGGCGTTACGCCAGTTGACCGGCCCTTCTGCCTGCGCCGTGTGCGCCAGCAGCCCATTGGCCCAACCGCCCGCCGCCGAGGCGGGCGTCAGTGCGGCCAGGGTTGTCAGAGCGCCCAGGTGCAGACCGTCGGGCCGCCGTTCCATGAAGGCCAGCGGCAGGTCGCGCAAATCTACCACCGTATCGCTGGTCTGGCTGCTCAGGCCGGCCACCAGAGCGGTTCCGCCGGCCAACAGCGAAACCGGCGCCGGGCGCGCCAGCAGGCGTCGCACCGTTGTCAGGTCAGCCGGACGATGATACTCGGCAATACGCATCTGCGCCCCCTTTTTTGGCTCAGCGGAATCACTTCCGCTCGTAACGTCCCATGACCTGCGCCTGACCCAACACATGCCCGGCCAGGGCTCGCTCGATGTCGGCGCGGGCAGCGCCCTCAGACAGCGGCAGGGAAGCTGTGCTCAGCGCATAGAGACGAAAGAAATAGCGATGCACCCCATGCCCACGCGGCGGGCACGGCCCATGATAGCCAGGTTTGCCCGCATCGTTGCGCCCACTGACGCCCACCGAACCCACGCGCCAGCCCTCGGCCAGCGCCGTCGCCGTGCCAGGCACATTGAACAGCGTCCAATGCGTCCACACGCCGCGGGGCGCATCGGGATCGTCCACGATCAGTACATAGCTCTGGACGCCTGCCGGCGCGCCGCGCCAGGTCAGCGCCGGTGAAAGGTCGGCCCCCTCACACGCATGGCGCGCCGGGATGAAAGCGCCATCCTCGAAAGCGGTTGATTGCAGATTGAACGTCATGATACACCTCCCTCGACGCTGCGGCGGACTACAGACGCCGCATAGAGCACGATCGAACCGGCCACGGCGGCATTGAGCGATTCGATCTGGCCGCGCATCGGCAGGGCGATGAGCCAGTCGCAGGTTTCACGCGTCAGGCGGCTCAGCCCTTCGCCTTCGCTGCCGACAACCAGCACCAGGGGGCCGCTCAAATCGGCCCGTTCCAACGGGATGGCCTGCGCAGCCGCTTCCAGCCCGGCCACCCAAAACCGCTGCGCTTTCAGTGCCTGCAGGGCACGCGTCAGATTGACAATCAGAGCGATGCGTAGATGTTCCACCGCACCCGCCGACGCATTGCTCACCGTCGCCGTAATGCCCGCCGCACGGCGGTCGGGCAGCAGCACCCCGGCGACGCCCACCGCTTCGGCGGTGCGCAACAGCGTTCCCAGGTTTTGCGGATCCTGCAGATGATCGAGCGCCAGCAGCAGCGGGGCAGGGCCGGCGTCAACCAGCAGGTCTTCCAGCGCCGCATAGGGATAGCTCGAAACTTCGGCTGCCACCCCCTGGTGATTGGCCCCGGTGCACAGTTCATCGAGCGTCTGGCGTTCGCTTTCACCCACCGGACAGCGCGTCGCCTGCGCCAGGGCGATGATATCGCCGATGCTGCCGCTGCGCTGCACACCGCGGGCCAGCAGAATGCGCTGTACCCGCCGCCGGCGCGCCCGCAGCATTTCGCGCACCGCCTGTCGCCCATAGAGCCATTCGCCCGGCGTCATGCGCAGCTCACAAACGCCAGGTCGTTTCTTGGGGGCCGTCTTCCAGTGTCACACCGAGCGCGCTGAGCCGATTACGAATAGCGTCGGCCTGCGCCCACTGCTTGTTCTGCCGCGCCTGGCGGCGCAGTTCGATCAGGTACTCGACCAGCCCTCCCACCACCGTCAACAGGGCTTGCTGATCACCGGCGGCGTCATCATCTTTGGGCAGCAGGCCAAGCACTTCGCCGGCCAGATTGGCATAGGTCTGCTCGATGGCCAGCAGCGTGGCCCGATTGGGCGCCGTGGGGGCGTTGAGCAGGCTGTTCGTCTCCCGCCCCAGATCGAACAACTCGGCCAGGGCGGCGGCGGTGTTGAAATCGTCGTCCAGCGCCGCCTGGAAACGGCTGCGGACACCTTCCAGCAGTGTCATGACAGTGGCAGACGCTGTGCCCGTCTCGGTTGTCGTGCGCAGTTTCTGGCGCGTGGTGCGCAGCGCGCCGAGCAGACGGCTGTAGCCCTTCTGCGCCGCTTCCAGCGCGCCGGCGCTGAAATCGGTGCTGGAACGGTAGTGCGTGCCGAGCAGGAAGAAACGCACCGCCAGCGGCTCCACCTGGACGAAGGCGTCCTTGAGCGTGGTGAAGTTGCCCAACGACTTGCCCATCTTGACGCCGTTGACCGTCACCATGTTGTTGTGCATCCAGTAGCGCACGAAAGGAACACCCCCCGTCGCCCCTTCGGCCTGGGCAATTTCGGCCTCGTGATGGGGGAACTTGTTCTCCAGCCCACCGCCGTGAATGTCGAAAGGCTGTCCCAGGTACTTGGTTGACATGGCCGAGCATTCGATGTGCCAGCCGGGATAGCCCATGCCCCAGGGAGAGGGCCACTGCAGAATGTGCGACGGTTCGGCGCGCTTCCAGAGGGCAAAATCGGCCGGGTTGCGCTTTTCCGGGTTGACCGCGACGCGCGCCCCTTCTTCCTGTTCTTCCACCCGACGCCCCGATAGTTTGCCGTAGTCCGGGTCGCTCTCCACATCGAAGTAAACCGAGCCGTTGACGGCATAAGCATGGCCCGCCGCGATCAGTTGTTCGATCTGGGCGATCTGTTCGGGGATGTGACCGCTGGCGTGCGGCGCGATGTCCGGGCGCAGGACATTGAGCGCATCCATATCCTCCAGGTAGTCGCGGGTGTAGTGTTCGACCAGCTCCATGGGGTGAACGCGATCGAAACGTGCCTTGCGCACGATCTTGTCTTCACCCTCGTCGGCGTCGTCGGTCAGGTGTCCCACATCGGTAATGTTCTGCACATAGCGCACCTTGTAGCCGCTGAAGCGCAGGTAGCGCACCACCACGTCGAACGCGACGTAGCTCTTGGCGTGACCGATGTGCGCCGGCCCGTAGACAGTGGGGCCGCAGACATAGATACCCACCTGGTTGGGGTGGAACGATGTGAACTCCTCTTTTTGACGGGTGAGCGAGTTGTAGATGTACAGAGCCATTCCTTTGCTCCGATCAAGCAAGCAAGCAAGCAAGCAAGCAATCAATCAATCAATCAATCAATCAATCAATCAATTGAGATGCGGCTGCGCAAACAACATACGTCCGGCGTTGGTTTGCAACACTTTGGTCACCACCACATCCAACAGCGTGTTCATGTAGCGCCGCCCGTCTTCCACCACCACCATCGTACCGTCGTCCAGGTAGCCGACGCCCTGGTTGCTTTCCTTGCCGTCCTGCATGATGCGTACACGCATCGTTTCGCCAGGCAGAAACACCGACTTGACGGCGTTGGCCAGGGCGTTGATGTTGAGCACCGTGACCCCTTGCAGCCCGGCCACCTGGTTCAGGTTGAAGTCGTTGGTCACGACTGGACAGTTCAGTTGTTTGCCTAGCTGCACCAGTTTGTCATCCACCTGCCGCACGCCGTCCACATCGAGATCGCTGATGACGACGGGCACGGCAGATTCGTGCTGCATCTTGTTGAGCATGTCCAGCCCGCGCCGCCCGCGGTTGCGGCGCAGTGGATCGGCCGAATCGGCGATGTGCTGCAGCTCGTTGAGCACGAAGCGCGGCACGATCATCGGCCCCCGGATGAAACCGGTCTGACAGATGTCGGCAATACGGCCGTCAATGATGACGCTGGTGTCCAACAGCACAGGGGAATTCTCGTGCAGCGTCGCTGACGTTGACCAGCGGGCGCCGAGCAGGGCAAAGATCTCTTTCTGGCGCACGATCATCACGATCGTGCCCAGGTAGCCAAAGACGATGGCGCCGACGGCCGGCAGAACCTTGCCAAAGGGCGAGGGCAGAAACGACAGGGGCCAGGCCAGCAGGGCGGCGATGATCAGGCCGACGCCCAGGCCAATCGCCGTGGCCAGAATTTGCTGCGCAGGAATCTGTCGCACGTTGCGGCGTGCCCAGCGGGCCGGCACGATGGTGAGCCAGGGCGCCACCAGCGCCCCCACCAACGCCCCCACCGCCGTCAAGGGGCCGACCCAACGCAGCGAACTGCTGGTCAACGACGTTGCCCCCGCCAACTCCATGCCGACTTCCCATCCGAAAATGCCAAGAACAAGTGCGCCAATGACTCGTAACAATAAATCCACTTTCATTAAAGAACGCCTCCCATGGCGCGGGAATGGTCATGTGACTCAGTGCGCGTATGCTGCCCGGCGCTTTCGCACTGAGTCGGGTTTGTTTGATTCATGCAGACGCTTGCCTAATGCGTCGTCACTCCTCCTGCTTCCCGCAATGATGAATCAAAACCGATGAACCTTGTTGCCCAGCCAATATTTGGGCCTGATAAAACCACTATTGCAATCATACACGACTTTGGGCTTTTATGCAACAACCAGCCGTTTTGACGGGCGGGCGGCTTGGTTTATACTTGCAGCACTCAACACAGCGGAGAGATCATGCGCATCGGAATTTTCGGCGGAACCTTCGACCCGCCGCACATTGGACATCTGATCCTGGCCGAAGAGGCCGGGTTTCATCTGCAACTCGATAAAGTTCTCATCGTTCCCGCCGGCGACCCGCCGCACAAGCGCAACCGCCGGCTATCGCCGTCCGCCAGCCGTGTGCGCATGGTGCAGGCCGCTATCGCTGGCAACGATCGTTTCGAACTCGCGCGTGTGGACGTGGACCGCCCTGGTCCGCACTACACGATTGACATGGTGCGCCTGGTGCGCGACAGCCTGCCGGCCGGCGTCGAGCTTTTCTTTCTGATGGGGTCCGACTCGCTGGGCGATCTGCCCAACTGGCATCAAGCTGACCGGCTTGTGGCTAACTGCCGCCTGGTCGCCCTGGCGCGTCACGATGTGACGCTGGACTGGGACAACCTGGAGCGGGCGTTGCCCGGCTTGCGCCGCCGCGTCATTCAGCTCGACATGCCCGAACTGGAGATCGCCTCGCACATTTTGCAGGAACGGGTGCGCACCGGCCAACCGATCCGCTATCAGGTGCCTGACGCCGTGGAGGCGATCATCCGAGCCGAGGGGCTTTATCGGAACGACAACGGCAAATAGATCGGACTGGTGATCGTGAACGGCGCGCCGGTCGCCCAGGCCGATTCTTCGTAACCGGGCGCCTGACCCCGCAGCCGCACGCAGTAATCGTTGCCCGGCGTGAGCGGCACGTTCCAGGGGAACATCGTCGCGCCTGGCGTCGAGGCGCCCAGGGCCTGCCACTGCGTGCGCGACGTCAGCCGTACATCGTCCACATACCAGCCGATGCGCATGACGCTGCGATCGCTGGCGTTGCGAAAACGCAGTTGCACCCACATCCCGCCAAAGACGGTCAAATCCACCCTTGTTTCGATGAAGCCGTTGCTGTTGCCCGAAAAGGCCTGCCGGCCGCTGATAGGGCTGCCGTAGGAACTCGAAATCGTCTCGTTGTAGCCGTTTTGCAAGATGTAGGGACCCAGGTCGAGCCAGCTAGAGCCGTTGTTGTGGCTCAGTTCGATGACGCCGCCATCGTAGCGCCGTTCCAGATCGTACGAATGCCAGAAGGTCAACAGGGTGTGCGACGGCATCGTGAACGGCTGGCTCATGGCCAGGTATTGATCGCTGACAGTGCTGGTGCTGGCCGCAAACCAGGCGTGCGTTGGGCTATGGGCAATGTTGGTTTGCAGCGTCCAACCGGGCGCGCCGACCTGACTGGTGATCCACCGGGCGCTGCCAATCTCCATGTCGTCCTCGAAATGAACGATCGGCGTGCAGTCGTTGGTCAGTTCCAGCGAATAGGTGGCGCTGATCGGGGCGCCGTTGGTGATCCAGGTGATGGCGGCAATGCTGCCAGCCAGCAGCGTTTCGCCGCCGGCCGGATAGATCAACGCCGGCGCCGCCATCGGCAAGACGGGAATCAGCCCACGCTCCACCGCACAGCCATAGATCGCCGTGGCGTGTGCGCCTTGATAGAGCTGGCCGTCGGCCAGAATCATCGCATCCACGCCCTGCTCGAAGGCCTGATTGCTCGTCGTCGGCGCCAGGTAGAACTGCGACTGCAAGATCAGGCGGTCGGCGTCTTGCCTGCCCAGGGCCTGGCGCACGCACCAGAGCGCCGCCGACCAGTAGCGCCCATCGTCGTGTTCTTCGGATGGGGTTCCGCTGTAGCGCCCGATGTCCACGCCGCTTGACTCATCCTTGCCGTCGACGCGGCGCAGGCAGCGTGTCCCGTTGACCAGCGGCGCATAGCTGACGGCGTCCCACTCGCCGATACACGGGGCGTGATTGGCGAGATAGGCGGGATCGCCGCGCTCAGCGTAGAACGAAGCCGCCAGATAATCGCCGAACCCTTCGCCCATGGCCCGCTGCTCGGTGTTTTGACCAGGCCCCCAACCAGGCACTTGGTTGTGCTGCACGGCATGCCCATACTCGTGCACGATGATGTCGGCATCTTCGGCGTCGTCTACACCGCCATCGCCGAAGTGCAGGCCGTTGTCGGTCGTGCTGAAGAAGGAGTTGTCCTGGCTGTAGTAGTGGGCGTGCACGGGGATGCTGCGGTTGTTGACGCTGTCGAAGCCCAGGCTCTGGATGTAACGCTGCAACGCATCGAGCGCCGCATAGACCGTGGTTTCCTCGAAACGATCATTGTCGCGCGTATAGTTGTAGACGCGCGACGGTTCATCGGCCTGACAGGCCGGTTTGTAGGCGCCTGTAATGCCGGACGCACACAGGTTGACGAACGCTCCCACCAGCTTGTTCTGTCCGGCCGCAATGCCCTGCAGCGTCACCTCGGTGCGCGCCGCCTGCAGGTCAGAGCTGTTGGCGTTGTTGTTGTCGGTGAGGTTGGGATTGCCGGTCGTTTGGACGGCGTTGGGATCGTAGACGGCGCCGCTGTCGAAGATGATGCCGTTGTATTTGTCGAGCACGGCGCCGGTCTGCGCCTCGACGAAGACGTTCCAGTCGCCCACCGGATGGAGTGCCG
The DNA here is from genome assembly GCA_964580725.1 of uncultured Anaerolineae bacterium. Classification (GTDB taxonomy): domain Bacteria; phylum Chloroflexota; class Anaerolineae; order SSC4; family Amarolineaceae; genus Amarolinea. The sequence goes on from CAZOLV010000102.1 coordinate 11,934, forward strand.
GGATGACGATGCGCCAGGCCAGGGCCGCGCCCGTTTCCGCCGCGGCGGGCAGGATCAGCAGTTCGCTCGTTGGCTCACCGCGCAGACTGTGCAGCGGCGGCAGCGCCGCCCGCGCCCGGTCGAGCGCCTGCGCCGCGCTGATGGCCGGCTGCGTGTTCAGACTGAGATCGGGCGCATAGTCGTTCTGAATCATCTGTACGTCGCCGGCCTGGCCGATGTGCACTGTCACCTGCGCCAGCCAGACCGGTAATCCGGCATGGAACTGCTGAAAACGCAGGTGCGAAGCGGTCAGGCTGGTCTGTGCGGCCACCAGCGTCAGGTCGCTCAGATCGGGGCGCAGGTGCAGCCAGGCGGCATTGGTGCGCAACAGCATATGCGCCGCCGCGACGTCATCGCCGGCGGCCGGCGCTTGACCGCAGTTGCGCAGGTAGTTGGGTACGCCGTTGGCGTTCCTGACGACCTGGGCGCAGGTCTGCGCCAGCGCTGCTGGCGTTGGGGTGAAGGCCATGACGCTGACGAACAGGCCGCCCAACAGAAAGAGCGTCGCCAGGCTGGTCGAAAGAAGGATGCGTTGCCGATTGTTCATGACTTTGGTTCTCCGTTATGCTTGCGGGCGCCGGGCATCGGGGTGCGCCCACCGTTCATCATAGACGACGCATAGCGCCATCACTGTAACCTTGTTGGGATTCGCCTGGGCGCTTTTCGTACAGGCGCCTGGGCGTCACTTGACAAGTTGGCGTGAAGCGAGTAAGGTAGATCGGATTAAGGAAGCATAGGTACAACGACGTTCATGTTCATTGATGAAGCAAGGATCAACGTTTCGGCGGGCGACGGCGGCAACGGCTGCGTTGCCTTCCGGCGTGAAAAATTCGTTCGATTTGGCGGCCCCTATGGCGGTAACGGCGGCAAGGGCGGCGATGTCTATCTGACGGCGACGCGCGATGTCAACACATTGATTGCCTTCAAGCATCAGCTCCACTTTCGCGCTGAGCGCGGGGATCACGGCGGCGGCAAGGGCAAGACCGGCGCCCAGGGGGGCGACGTCGAGATTCCGGTGCCGTTGGGCACGCTGGTGTACGACGAGACGAGCGGCCGTCTGCTGGCCGACCTGGTGCAGGAGGGACAGCGGGTGCTGGCGGCCCGCGGTGGGCGCGGCGGACGCGGCAATATGGCGTTCAAGAGCGCCCTCAATCAGGCGCCGCGCCTGGCCGAAAAGGGCGAGCCGGGCGAGTCGTTCTGGCTGCGCCTGGAGCTGAAACTGATCGCCGACGCCGGCATCGCCGGCGTGCCCAATGCGGGTAAGTCCACGCTGCTCAGCGCCATCAGCCGCGCCCGCCCCAAGATCGCCGATTATCCCTTTACCACGTTGGAGCCGGCCCTGGGCGTCGTTGTGCTCGACGATCGTGACCTGGTAGTGGCGGACATTCCGGGGCTGATCGAAGGGGCGCACAGCGGCGCCGGTCTGGGACATCAATTCCTGCGTCACATCGAACGCTGCCGCGTGCTCATTCATCTGCTCGATGGCCTCAGCCCCGATCCGCTGGGCGACTACGACGCCATCAACCAGGAGTTGGAGTTGTTCAACCCGGCCCTGGCCAAAAAACCCCAGATCGTCGCTTTCAACAAGATGGACCTGCCCGAGGTGCAGCAGCGTTGGCCTGAGATACAGGCCGCGCTGCGCAAGCGTCAGGTGGACGCCCAGGCCATTTCGGCCGCCACGGGCGAGCAGGTCACGCCGCTGCTGCGCCAGGTGATGGCGCTGTTGGACGAGCTGCCGGTGGAGGCGCCGGCGGCGACGGAGGTGGCCGTGTTCAGGCCGCCGGCCAGCGAAAGGGAATTCGACATCAGCCGCGAGGCGGATGGCGCCTGGCGGGTGCAGGGGGTTGCCATCGAGCGTGCGGCGACGATGACGAACTGGGACTACTACGAAGCAATCATGCGTTTCCAGCGGATTTTGGCCGCGCTGGGTATCACCGATGCGCTGCGTGACCGGGGCATTCAGGAAGGCGACACGGTGCGCATTGCCAAAACGGAATTAACCTGGCAGGACTCCTGGTAGGAGTTGGTCAATTGGAATTACGGTTGGGAATGGGAGTGCGAGGAGAAACCGCATCATGACCGGGCATCGAGACACAACGCAGAACCAGGCCGTTCCATCTTCTGTGCCCCCTGTGCCCCCTGTGCTCAAACTGTTCGAACGCGTTGCTGCTTTTGCTTCGCTGGAACGGCCCATTTTGGAACACCTGGCGCGAGTGGCGCGCCGCGCCGTCTATGCCAGCGGCGAAATGCTCTTCCTGGAAGGGGAGCCGGCCGCCGGTCTCTTCATCATCGAAAAGGGGCGCTGCAAGGTCTTCAAGACCTCTGCCGAAGGGCGTGAACAGATTGTGCATCTGCTCTTGCCTGGCCAGTCGTTGAACGATGTCTCGGTGTTCGACGGCGGTCCCAATCCGGCCAATGCCGTGGCCGTGGACGACATGGTGGCCTGGGTCATTGCGCCGGCCGACGTCAAGGCATTGGCGTTTCAGTACCCCACGCTCGGTTGGGCGCTGTTGGAGAACATGGCGCAGCGCCTGCGCATGTTGGTCAGCATCGTCGAAGACCTGGGCCTGCGTCCGGTCAAGGCACGTCTGGCCAAGCTGCTGCTGGAAGAGGCCGAACGCGGCGAACAGGCGGCGCTGGGACGTGAGCAGATGCTGACGCAGCAGGACATTGCGGCCCGGCTGGGCACCGTGCGCGAGATGGTGGGTCGAGCGCTGCGCACACTGGTCGAGGATGGCGCCATCAAGATCGAACGCCACCGCATCGTGATCGCCAACAGTGATCTGTTGCGCCAACTGGCGATGATGTAATAGCCGACTGCCCGACAGACCCGGCGTGCGGGCGGTCGGGCAGTCGAGCGGGCGTGACGGTTTCGTCGCGTCAGGTGTCGGATTCATCCGCTGCCTGACCAGAGACGTTACAGACGTTATTCGAAGATCCAGCGATCGTTGCTGCGGCCATAGTCGGCCAATTCGCCGGGGCCGAACCAGAGGGCAATCTCGGCGGCGGCGGTTTCTGGCCCGTCTGAGCCATGCACCAGGTTGCGGCCAATCTCCAGGCCAAAATCGGCGCGAATCGTGCCCGGCTCGGCATTGGCCGGGTTGGTCGCACCCACTGTCTTGCGCGCAATCTCGATGGCGCGCTTCGCCTCCAACACCATCACCACCACCGGCCCTGACGTGATGTACTCGATCAAGCCGGCGAAGAACGGTTTGCCCTCGTGCACGGCGTAGTGCGCCCGCGCCAGCGACTCGCTGACCTGCATCAGCTTGAGGCCGGCGATCTTCATGCCGCGCTGCTCGAAACGGCCGATGATCGGCCCAATCAGGCCGCGCTGCACGCCGTCCGGCTTGATGATGATCAGTGTTCTTTCCAGGGTAGACATTCTCGATCCATCTCCTTGTCCTACAATTCAACGCCTGGCCTGACGCGATGCGTCTGGCGGCCGGGCGATTGGCGCCAATAGTAGCCGGGCGTGCCTGTTTGTGCAAATTCGCCTGGCTTGCAGTTTCGCTCAGCATCGTGCTATAATCGGCCCGCTCCGATGACTACGTTCGACCGACCCACGTGATCGTTGCCAGTCACTTCACCGTCGCCTCCGCTGTGCCAGGCTGTGCCAGGCTGTGCTAGATAGAAATCCACGTGGGCGGAATGTCTATCTGTTACAAATCAGAGAAAGGATCTCGACGATGCTGAACCTTGCCCACCTGCTCGAATTCAACATGGGGCGCAACGCCGACAGTCTGGCGATCATCTTCAATGACCGCAAGATGACCTACCGGGAACTGAACGGCGCGGCGACCAAATTTGCCCACGGGCTGAGTCAACTCGGCGTCAAGCCGGGGGACAAAGTGGCCCTCATGATGCCCAACATCCCCTACTTTCCCATCGCCTATTTTGGCATTCTCAAGGCTGGCGCCACCGTGGTGCCTTTCAACGTCCTCTTCAAGGGTCGTGAAGTCGCTTACCACTTGAGGGACAGCGACGCCGTGGCCCTGGTCGGCTTCGAGATGTTTGCGCAGCCCGCGGTGGAGGGCTTTCAGGCGGTCGAGGCCTGCCAGAATCTGATCATCGCCACCGCCGATCCGATGGGAGCCTTGCCGGTGACGGGCGAAGGCATCAGGCATTTCTCGCATGTTCTGGCCGGCGGCTCGCCCACCTTCGACACGGTGCAAACGGCGCCTGGTGACACGGCGGTCATCCTGTACACTTCGGGCACCACCGGTCAGCCCAAGGGTGCTGAGTTGTCGCACGCCAACCTCTTCCTGAACGCCTGGATCAGCCAGCAGTTGTTGGGCTGGCGCAACAACGATGTCTTCCTGGCGACGCTGCCGCTGTTCCACTCGTTCGGTCAGACCGTCATCATGAACAACGCCATCATGGGCGGCGCCGCCATCACGCTGCTGCCGCGCTTCGACCCGGCCGCGGCCCTGGGCATCATGCAGCGCGACGGCGTGACCGTTTTCGCCGGCGTGCCGACGATGTATTGGGCGCTGCTTTCCTACCCGCAGGCGGGCAACTTCGATCTGGAGAAGATCAAGAGCACGTTGCGCATCGCCGTTTCGGGCGGAGCGGCCTTGCCGGTCGAGGTGTTGAAGGGGTTCGAGGAGAAATACCAGGTGCCGATTCTAGAAGGCTACGGCCTTTCGGAGACATCGCCGGTGGCCTGCTTCAACCATGCCGACCGCCCGCGCAAGGTCGGCTCGATTGGCCAACCCGTCTGGGGCACCTGGATGCGCATCGTGGACAGCGACGACAAGCCGGTTGCGCCCGGCGCAGTGGGCGAAGTGGTCATCCGCGGTCACAACGTCATGAAGGGCTATTACAAACGCCCCGAAGCCACCGATCAGACTATCCGCAGCGGTTGGTTCCACAGCGGCGATTTGGGTCGCATGGACGACGAGGGCTATTTCTACATCGTTGATCGCTTGAAGGAAATGATCATCCGTGGCGGCTTCAACGTCTACCCGCGCGAGATCGAGGAATATCTGCTGACGCACCCGAAGGTTTCGCTGGTCGCCGTGGTTGGCGTGCCGGACGAACGCTTGGGCGAAGAGGTGAAGGCCTACGTCGTGCTGAAGGAGGGTCAGAGCGCCACGGTGGAAGAGATCATCGCTTTTGCCAAAGAGGGTCTGGCCGACTACAAATATCCGCGGCAGATCGAGTTCCGCACCGCCTTCCCCATGACCGCTACCGGCAAGATCCTCAAGCGCGAATTGGTCACATCCTGATCCGGCGCAAGGGTCATCGTCCGCACCGCGCCCCGTTCGTCGTGCGCACTTCAGTGCGCCGTTCGTAGTGCGCACTTCAGTGCGCCGTTCGTA
>CAZOLV010000103.1:0-17160 GCA_964580725.1 uncultured Anaerolineae bacterium
GCATGGGGTTCGAGACCGTCGCCAGGGCAGAGCTGTTTGGCTGGAATGGGGCCGGTTAAACCACGCGGACGACTAGTTCGCGATTGTGTGCTATGTGACCCCCCAAGAACGAAGGAAACATCATGTCCAGTGATGCGTATGCACACCCCCAATCGCTCGTCAGCACCCAATGGGTCGCCGATCATCTTGGAGATCCCTCCGTGCGGATCGTGGAAGTGATCTGGGGATCGCAACCGGCCTTCGGTTTGCCGTTATACGAGGCGGGGCATATTCCTGGCGCGGTGGCCTGGGACTATGAAGCCGACTACGGGGAGGCGCAGGGGGATGTCATCGCCCAGAGACGTTTCGAGGCGCAACTTTCCAGGGCGGGCATTACCCCCGAAACGACCGTGGTTTTGTATAGCTCGGTGAACAATCTGCTGGCGACCTTCGAGTTCTGGCTGCTGACATATTACGGGCACCAGGATGTCCGCTTACTGGACGGCGACCGGGATAAATGGCTGGCAGAGCAGCGCCCGCTCGAACGGACGTCCCCGACTTACCCGCCCACGCCGTACAAGGCCAGGGGGCCGGATGTGAGCCTGCGCGCCAGACGGGATGATGTACTGCACGCCCTCGGACAGGCCGGCGTTTTGCTGGTGGATGCGCGCTCGGCAGAGATGTATCGCGGAGAATTCCATCCGTCCACTCGACACGGTGGACACATCCCAGGCGCGATCAACCTGGCTGCTGTCAGGGAAGTGGAAACGGATGGTTCATTCAAAGCCTGGCGCGTCCCCACCGTGCGCGAGGACGGAACGTTCAAGTCACCGGAAGCGCTGAAAGCGCTCGTCGAAGCCCTGGGGATCACCGCTGACAAGGAAATCATCGCCTATTGCCTGCGGGGCGGTCTCTCCACCCACGCCTGGTTTGTGCTGACGCAACTGCTGGGCTACCCCAACGTGCGGGAGTATGACCGTTCCTGGGCAGAGTGGGGCAATCTGGCCGATGCGCCCATCGAGACATAAGTTTGCGTCACGTTGTTCGCGCCACTCAATCCCAGGTTGCGTTCAGGCGAGGCGCAAACCCTCCCACATCATGGGCAATGGCATCGCCGCACCTTCGCCGCGCAAGCGTTCGACCTGGTCATGGCCCAACGCCGCGCGCGCTGTGTCGAGCATCGCTGCGGCTTCGCGTTGGGCCTGCTCGTCTGCTTGCACGCCAATGGCGGCATGCATCGTTTTGGCGACGGCCAGCAGCCGCACGCCCTGGGCGTGTTGACCGCATTCGATCATCACCTCGCCCATTCCTCGCACCGCATGACCGATGCTGCGCTGATGCCCGATTTGCTTGAAGGCGACGAGCACACCGGCGCCAAGACGATCACCGTCAAGACCTGACAGGTGCGCCGTGCGACTTTCTTGCCTGACAGATTCCTTCACTGGCGCACCTGTCAGGTCTTTCCCCTGATTATTGAGAAGATACCCTGGATCGTACATCCGATCATCGAAACAAAGGAGAAAGAAGATGTCACCACTCGTTCGTTGGATCATCGCCATTGTCCTGGCGCTCGTTCTGCTTGCGGTCATCGCTGGCGTCTATTTCATGGGCCTCATGGCGATGGCGTTTGGCGCCGATTCGTGTAGCGAGGTCGGCAATAGCACCAGCGTCTCCCTGCTGATGGCTGCGCCCGCTGTGATGGCGTTGGGCGTCGTCGTCGCCGCCATCTTGTTCGGGCTGAACAAACGCTGGCCTTTGTGGGCCGGTGCGCTGGCCGCCGGCGCCGGGTTGGGGGTCTGCGTCTACGTGGCCTGGTTTGCACTCTTGGCGCAATGGTGCGGATGAGTGATGGCGCCCCCACTCGAGGCGCCAGCAGATGTCGTACTTGAACTGGCGAGGGAGCATCCATGACTCGACCGACCCCGCCGTCCGCCAATCCCCGGTCGGACGCTCAGATCGAAGACAACATCCTGGCCTACTACCGGGGCATCGCCCGGCGCCTGGACGGACGGTTCAGCGAAGATGAGCGGCTCGTCTGGTTCACCACCGGCCGCCGCAGCCTGCAGCGCTTCAACGCCGTTCTGCGCACGGTGGCTGACTCGCCACAAGCGCTGCGCCGCCTGGCCAACCCGATTCTGGACCACTTCCTGGCCCAGAACCTGCCCTTTTTCTGGGTAGCCTGGCCGCCGGACGGCGCGCCCGGCCTGGCCGATTATTTGTATGCCACCGGGCTGACTTTCGAGCGATTCGACATGCCGGTCATGGCGCGACGGCTGGACGATCTGCCGGCCGTCACGCTTCCCAACGGCGTCGAGATCGCGCGCGTGCAGACGGCGCAGGATCAGGCCGATTGGCTGGAGGTGCACATGGCCGGCTTCGAGGAGCCGGAGGCGGCCCGGCCCGACTTTGGGCAGTACCTGGCCAACTCGCTGGCCGAATCGCCGCCGGAGCTTGAGCATTTCGTGGCGCGCTGGCAGGGCGAGCCGTGCGCCATCTCCACCCTGCTGCGTGCGCCCCTGGCCGCCGGCATCTATCACGTCACGACCCTGCCGGCCTACCGCGGCCGCGGGCTGGGCAGGGCGCTGACCCTGGCCGCCATGCACGAGGCGCGCCGCGCCGGGTATGCGGACGCCATCCTGTTCGCCACCCCGTCCGGCTACCCGCTCTACCACGGCATGGGGTTCGAGACCGTCGCCAGGGCAGAGCTGTTTGGCTGGAATGGGGCCGGGTGAAACGTAGTGCGAGGTGCGTATGGATGATGCGTCACGGGACGTTGCTCGTCAAGGTACTGCTAAAGGCACAGGCTCAAAGCCCAGAAATGAACGATGGCGCGTGCCGAACGAATCTGATACTGATCGCTGCCCATCAGTTCCTTGAAGTCAGCGCATAGGCTTTCGTTAGTCCAGCGCGTAGCGACCGCGGCGACGACTTGATCGAGAGTGTCATGTAGGCGACTGGTGACCCAGTAGCGATACTGGCTTTTGGGTGTCGGTTTGACAATCATGACCTGGCAGGCGCCCAGCTTCTTCACCTTGGTGCGGACATGCGCTTCCGCAACTTCCCCAACAACCTGGGCATTGAACCGCTCCTGGCGCACAACCGTCAACGTTTCTGTTGACCAGGCCAGGCTCTTTAGAAAACGACTCAGCCCGCTCACACTCATCGCAATGGCGACTTGACGTAGCAAGCCTGAAAGCGTGTGGGCGGCATCGCAGTGCAGCAACCCCACGAGTACGGTCACAAAGTACTTCCATAATTCCACTGCGGTACGCTGAATGCACTCCGCAGTGATCCGGCAAACTGGCGTCATGTCGCATCCTGGACTATACTGGCTGAGCCATGCGTTCTCCTTTCTGCTGGAGATGGTTGTTTGTTGACCTAACTCTAACCGGGAGAACGCTGGTTGTCTAGCCTGGCCCGATGTCAAAAGTGCAAAACTACTGCCAGCGCAAGCAGCGCATCATCCACGCCGATCGGCCTCGATCCGTGGTCAAAGCAATGAGTTTTGATGAGAGGTGCAAACATCATGATGTCCACTCGAACCCTCGGTATGATTGCCTCCGTTGTGACGTTTGTCGTCGTTTTGCTCTTGGGAGTGATCCTGCTGTTTGGTTTGCTTGTGATCCTCAACGGGTTCAGCAGTCGTGAGGGTGGCGCCGCGCTGCTCACGGCGGTTGTCTGTCAGGGCGCAACGTTGATTGTGGCAACCCTCCTTGCGGGCCGCCTGGCGCGTGTGCTGATCGAAAAGCATCATTGGCATCGAATCGTCTCGGTCATCGCCTCAGTGCTTGCCGGGGCGGTGATCTTCGTGGGGGCGGGCGTTGTCTCGGCCATCATTGCCATGATGGTAGCCGAAACGATGTGGAGATCGTGATAGCCTTGCGGTCGGATGGAGCAAAAAAGGGGGGGAGGTGATCCTGTCGGATTGTTCTGCTGATCTGCAAACAGCCCCGTAACGCAATCCTCTCGATGGCGATGATCGCACACGCACAATCCTCTGGATTGTGCTACATTTTCGACGCTGCCTGTGTCCCAACGGACATGGGCGCTCGTCCGCTAACAGGAGGAAGCACGTTTTCACAATCGAAACTGAATGACACACGACAAGGATCAGGCACGTGTCGAAACGTAGCAGGCAACGGATGGAACCGACGCCTGGCACTGGTACCAGGAAACCTGTTCAGGTTACCCGGATTGCGTCCTGTTCAACCTGCTTCAGCAGGTTCGAGGCATACCAGTCGCCGATTTCAATCGGCGGCGGCTGTTTGCAGGGCAAATCTCCGGGACATGCGTCGCAGATTGGAAAACGGCAATGGAGATGAAAATGGCAAACTGGGATCACGCGACTGATGTCGTTGTGGTTGGCACGGGCGGCGGTGGGATGACCGCAGCACTGGTGGCCAGGCAGGCTGGACTGGACGTGCTGATGGTGGAGAAATCGGAATACTACGGTGGCTCGACGGCCCTCTCCGGGGGTGGGCTGTGGATTCCGAACAACTACCTGCTTCGACGCGACGGCCTGGACGATTCGTTCGCAAAGGCGCGCACCTACTTCGAGCACACCATCGGCCACCGCACGCCGCAGGCTGTGCAGGACGCTTATTTGACCAACGCCCCGGAAATGGTCAGGTATCTGGTCAGCAATTCGCACGTGCGCTTTCACCGTTCGAAAGGCTATGCCGATTACTACCCCGAACGCCCCGGCGGCATGGCGGACGGCCGCGCCATCGAAGGCTCGCCCTTTAATGGCGCCAAACTGGGTGCAGACCTCGCGCAACTGCGTCCCATGAGCATCAAGGTCCCGGCAGGGCTGGCCTTCACCGCCAGCGAGTACAACAAACTTGGCATGATCACCTCGACCTGGGCAGGCAAATGGACGGCCATCGCAGTGGGTGTGCGCACGATCTTCAACCTGCTGACCGGCGTCAAGTATCTGGCGCTGGGCCAGGCGTTGGTTGCGCGGTTGCGTCTTTCGCTCAAGGATGAAAACGTGCCCATTTGGCTGAACTCACCGTTCACAGAGTTGGTCATGGAGGATGGGGCGTGCGTGGGAATCGTTGTCGAGCGGGAGGGGAAGCTGCTACGGATTCACGCCAACAAGGGCGTGATCCTGGCCGCGGGCGGATTTGCCCACAACCAAGAGATGCGTGAGAAATACCAGAGAGCGCCCGTCAACCATGAGTGGAGCACCGCCAACCCCGCCAACACCGGCGACACGATTCAAGCGGGGATGAGGGTCGGCGCTCAGACCGACCTGATGGATGACGCCTGGTGGGGCCCGATCAGCGTGCCGCCCAACGCGCCGGTGATGTTTCACGTCGGCGAGCGTTCGTACCCCGGCGGGATCATGGTCAACGCGGCGGGCAAACGCTTTACGAACGAAGCTGCTTCCTACGTCGAAGTGGTGCACGCGATGTACGATCAGCACACCGCCGCGGCGCCGCACATCCCCGCCACCTTCATCATGGACAGCCGCTTTCGCAGCAAATACATCTTCGGTACGCTCTTTCCCATGCAGCCGATTCCGGCATCTTATTTCGAGAGCGGCTATTTCAAGCGCGGCGACACCATCGAGGAGCTGGCGCAGCAGTGCGGCATGGATCCCAAGACGCTGGCCGAGACGGTGGCCCGTTTCAACCGCTTCGCCCGCCGCGGCGTGGATGAGGATTTCCAGCGCGGCGCCAGCGCCTATGATCGCTATTACGGCGACCCGACGGTGAAGCCCAATCCCTGCCTGGCGCCCATCGAGAAGCCGCCGTTCTACGCCGTGCAGATGGTGGCGGGCGACCTCGGCACCAAGGGTGGGCTGGTGATGGACGAACACGCGCGCGTTTTGCGCACAGATGGCTCCGTGATTCCCGGTCTGTACGTCACCGGCAACAACTCCGCCTCGGTGATGGGCAACACCTACCCCGGTGCGGGCAGCACCATCGGCCCCTCGATGACATTTGGCTACATTGCCGCCAAACACATCGCCGGCGGCAAGATCCGCCCCGTTGGAAAATTGCCGTAGCAGGCCCTGCGTCGGAGACGCTCTTCAGCGTCGGAGCATGGGCTGTTGAGGTGCATTGGGCGATTGAAATCATGAAAAGGACTCGAAACAATGCCTGGCATCTATATTGCAGCAATCCTCACCATTGCGTTATCTTCAGGTCTGGCCGGCCTGGTGATTTCCAAGCGAATACAAGCTTCAGATCAATCACTGGCGGCAGCAGGTGTCATTGGCGGCATAGCAGCTTTCTTTGGGGCCTTCTACCTGTTACGCGTCCCGCTAGACAACGCATTGCGATCCTTGATGCAGAATGATCCCGCCTGGTATCGTGTTGGTACCACTTTCTATGCGCCGCTCACAGAAGAACCGGCCAAGTGGGCTATTCTGATCCCAATCTTTTTGATGGGCAGAATCAAACAGGCAAGCGCAGGGGCGTGGGCAATCTGCCTGGGCTTCGGATTTGGAATCGGCGAAATTGCGTTTCTGGCGCAGCGCATTGCCTCCGACCCACGAATCCCGGACATGCCCTGGTACCTGTCGAGCGGATTCATCGTGGAACGGCTGATGGTGTGCTTCATTCACAGCGCTTTGGTCTTGATGGCGGCAGACGCGCTCTGCTATCGTAAGTTCTGGGGGATGTTCTTCGCGCCCTGTTTTCACTGGCTTCTGAACTTGCCCATCTTCCTGTCATACCAGTATCCGCTTGATCCGACGGGTGTCGTGTGGGGACAACTGCTCTGGATCTGGATCATCATCTTTTTTGCCGGAGCTTTGATCTATCTTGGGCAGCGAATGTTGACGCCGACGGAGCGAATAGCGGCTTTTCTTGGTAAAGCGATGTGCCCGGAGTGTCAGACCCTCTATGTGCGCCCATTGTGGGGCATCAATCGTCTTGGGGAGAAACGATATGAGCGTTGTCCTCAGTGCAAACGCTATCACTGGACTACGCGGTATCATTAGTCGGATTGGGAGAGCGTCGCGACGCTAAGCCTGTGGTGGTGTAAACGCTATCACTGGACTACGCGGTATTATTTATTTGGAAGGAGATATCCATGAAGGTTCAAAACAAGATCATCGTCGTCACCGGCGGCGGCAATGGCATCGGGCGCGAACTGACCCTGCGTCTGCTCAACAAAGGCGCGCGCATCGCCGCTGTGGACATCAGCGAGGTGGGGCTGCAAGAAACGGCTGCCCTCGCAGGTGACAGACAAGAGAGGCTGTCCCTGCATGTCGTCAACATCACCGACCGTTCGGCGGTGGAGGCGCTGCCCGATCAGGTCATCGCCAGGCACGGCGCCGTGGATGGGCTGATCAACGTGGCGGGCATCATCCAACCCTTCGTGCGCATCCAAGACCTTGAATACGCCGCCATCGAGCGCGTGATGAACGTCAATTTCTACGGTACTCTCTACATGACCAAGACCTTCCTGCCACGCCTGCTCGCACGCCCCGAAGCGCACATTGCCAACATCTCCAGCATGGGCGGATTTCTGCCTGTGCCCGGACAGGGCATCTACGGCGCGTCGAAGGCGGCGGTCAAACTGATGACCGAAGCCCTGCATTCCGAGCTTGCCAACACCGCCGTCAAGGTGACGGTCATCTTCCCCGGCGCCGTCGGCACGAACATCGCAACCAACTCCGGCGTGGGTCACACCCTCAATGTGCCGGGCGACGGCCAGCGCCAATCCATCAAAATGCTGGCGCCGTCCAAAGCGGCAGAAATCATCGTGTCTGGCATCGAGAGGGACGAGTACGAGATCTTGGTCGGGCGCGATTCTGCGCTGATGAACTTCCTCTACCGCGTCAGTTCCAGACGCGCCGCCAGGTTCATCTCCAAACAAATGCAATCGCTTCTGCCGGATTGAGCGGCAGTCCAGTTGTGCAGGATCTGACACAGAGTTTCAGCAAGACAGCCAATCTGAGTGGCCGTGGTTGTTGCAGCGCAAGGACGGGGGACGATTTTGGTCGTATACTCTGGCTGAGGTTGCGCAATAGAGATCGCCAGGTTTCGCAAGTGCCCCCGCAATCACTGGTCCTGAACCTGGTATCCGATAATAATCAACAAGGACGCGGCGAGACCACAACTCGGTCAGGAATGGGCGCACACGGTCGCGTCGAAGTGGAGGGCTTAGATGGAACAAGTCACGGCTGAAACAAATTTGCAGGATCTGATCGAAGAGCATCCCGATCTTGCCCTGGTGTTCGAGGAGTATGGTCTGGAACTGGATGTGCAATGCCTCAGCAAGGCAGACAATGCACTCGAAGATGCTGCGATGATCTGCGGGTTCGATCTGGAAGAAATGATCGAGGCGTTGAACGACGAATTGCAGCGCGAGTCGGAGGAATTGCCCTGAGCGCCCATGCCATTGCTCAGCCCAGGACGTCGAACAGACTGCGCGATCGCTACATGTTGCCCTGGTCACGATCAGCATCGCTCCATTGATCGGCACACACCTGACGATGACGATACACGGGGCGTCGTTCGCGTGAGCAATCGTGCGCTGGCTGCACCTGGTTGCATTGGGTGCCGTGATCGGCGGAACGATGTGGTGGGGCTGGTTCGTGCGGCGTCCCGACGAGAGCGATTCAGTAGCAGCATGACCTGGGCGCGCCGCTGATGCCCTGAGGTTGCAGAAACTCCCAGTTGACGCTACAATAAAAACGATTGACACATTTCCATTTCATACAGGGCGAACAACGCCCGCATCACAGGGAGGTTTTGTGCGTATCTTACTCGTCAACCCACCGAGCGGCGAACTGACCATCGGCCTGAAGCATCTGGCCAAGGTGGAGCCGCTTGGACTCGAGATCATCGGTGCAGCCGTGGCGGATCATCAGGTCGAACTGCTCGACATGGAAATCGAAACCGATCTGGCCGGCGCGCTGCAACGCTTCCGGCCCGACATCGTGGGCGCCAGCGCTCAGATCGTGCAGACCTATACCGCCCGGCGGGTCATGAAGACGGTCAAGCAGTTCGATCCCAATATCGTCACAGTGTTAGGCGGCCACCATGCCACGCTCTGCCCGGAGGAGTTCAACACCGAAACCATCAACGCCATCGTGTTGGGCGAAGGTGTGCCTGCATTCCGTGAATTGGTGGAGCGACGCCGCCAGGGCCGATCGTTCGACGACGTGGCTGGGCTGGCGCTGCCGCGTGACGGCCGGCTGATCTTCACCGCACCGCGGCCGCTGCCGCCGTCGCTCGATCATCAACCGCTGCCCAACCGTTCGTTGACGGCCAAATACCGCGCGCGCTATTTCTACCTGTTCGAATCGCCCGTTGCCTCGATCCAGACCTCGCTTGGCTGCGTCTTCCCGTGCAACTTCTGCTCGTGTCAGAAGTTCACCAACCGACGCTTCATCGCCCGCTCGCCCGAACTGGTCGTCGCCGACCTCAGCAGCATCGAGCAGGAGTTCGTCATGTTTTGCGACGATCATTCTTTCATTGACGTCAAGCGCATGGCGCGGCTGCACGATCTGATCGTCGAACGCGGCATCAAGAAACGCTACTTCGCCTACACCCGCACCGATTGCGTGGTGCAAAACCCGGAACTGTTCGAGAAATGGGCGCGCATCGGCCTGCAGTTGGTGATGACCGGGCTGGAGGCGATTGACGACACGCACATCAGCGCCCTGAACAAGCGCAGCAGCCTCGACATCAACGAGCGGGCGATCGAGATTCTGGGCAAGTGCGGCATTGCGCTCAGCGCCGGCTTCGTCATCATGCCCGATTACACCGAGGCCGATTTCCAACGCATTGATGCCTACGTGCGCCGCCGGCCCAATATCGCCCTGACCGAAATGACGCCCCTGACCCCGCTGCCCGCCACCGACCTCTACACCACCGAGAAGGCCAACCTGGTGACCCACAACCGGGAGGTGTACGACCTGGCCCATTTCGTGACGCCGACCAAGTTGCCGTCCAACGAGATTGACCGCCTGCTACGCAACTACTACTTGCGCGTGCTCTGGCGCGCCATCGTGCGCATGAAGCTCTACCACCCGCGCTACGCCTTCAAGCGCCACATGCCGCGACTGTTGCTCGGAACGCTGCGCAACGCACGCCTGCTGGCCCATAGCCACGAACACCTCGGCGTGCCCGCCCCTCTGGAGGACTGAATCGAGATGGAAATCCGCTATTTTGGCTGGTCAGGCGTGCTGCTGCGTCATGGCGCCACGGCCGTCGGCTTCGATCTGCCCGGCACCGCCGCCGTGTGGCGCTCGCTGGCCGCTGTCGAAACGGCGATCTTGTGCGTCACGCACGGCCACCCCGATCACTGCGGCTCGTTGCGGCGACTCCTGACCCTGCCCGAAGCGCGCCTGGCGCAAACGCACGTCATCGCTTCGGCCGCCGTGCTCAAGCGCATCACGGCCGGCGTCCCGCTGCGGGCCGATCACATCCACCCGACGGAGCCGGGTCACGTCCTGGCGCTGAACGTTGTGCGCGTCACGACCTTTGCCTGGCGCCATACCCCGCTGCTGCCGCCGGGCCTGGGCAACAAGGCCTCGTATGCCGGCCACGTGCTGAGCCGGCCGCTCGTCCTGGCCGGCATTGTCGCCGCCAGCCTGCGCCTGCCGCTACAGGCGCCGATGCACGGCTTCCATGTCGCCTTCGCCAATGGGCCATCAGCGCTCAACTACGCCGAGGGTCTGCACCGCCTGACCGACCCGGCCGAAGTAGCGGCGACGGCGCAGCGTCTGCCGGCCGATGTGCTGCTGTGCGCTGTCGAGCCGGAGGATGTGGGCGATATTCCGCGCTGGATCGAGGTTCTGGCGCCGTCGTCGGTCATTTTGTACGAAGCGCACCGGCCCTGGCGCGAGTCGTTCAGGCTGCCCTACGTTGATCTGGCGGCCTACGCCGCACAGTTGGGCGCACGTTTGCACAGCATTCGCTTCGGCGCGCTGTTGACGGAGGGTGAAGTGATCGCCCATTCGTCCTGACTGCCGATTGGCACCTGGATGGTTGGTGGGCGCTGCATGACGAAAGGGAATCAATGAGTATTGACCGCTCGCGCCGCACATCTTTCGAGGCTATAGCCGATCTCTACAACGAGGCTCGTCCCAGTTATCCCGCTGTGCTGGTGGATGAGATCATCCGCCTGTCGGCGCTGCCGCCGGATGGCCACATCCTGGAGATCGGCTGCGGCGCGGGCAACGCCACACTGCCCTTTGCCAGCCGCGGCTACAGCCTGGTAGGCGTCGAACTGGGCGCACGGCTGGCGGCCTATGCGCGGCAGCGGTGCCGGGCGTTTCCCAACGCCTTGATCGTGCAGGCCGCTTTCGAAGACTACCCCTTGCCGCCCCACAGCTTCGATTTGGCCATTTCGGCCGAGGCCTTTCACTGGATCGAGCCGGAGATTGGTTATCCCAAGCTGCTGCATGCCCTCAAGCCGACCGGCGCTCTGGCGTTGTTTTGGCACATCGTCGTTGATCCGCAGACCGCCTGGTCACGTGCGGTGGACGACGCGTTTCGACGCTGCGCCCCGCAGGTCGAGCCGCCGCACCGCTCCTTCAGTCTGGCCTGGCTGGAGGAGATCATCCGCGGCAATCTGCGCCGCTATTGCGGTCTGCACGACGTCACCGTCAGGACCTTCGAGTGGTCCGAGATGCTCGACGCTGCCCGTTTCATTGCGCTGCTGCGCACCTACTCCAGCCTGCGCGATCTGGACGCCGCGACGCGCAGCGCCCTGCACGCCGACGTGCGCGCCGTCATCGAACACTGCGGCGGTTCCATCGAAAAGCCCTATCAGGTTGCGCTCTTTCATGCACAGGTGACGCAAGATGGTTGACATAACTACAAAACCCAATCCCAATCTAATCTACGATCTTTTCACCGGCGTTTTCCGCCCGCAGGTCGTGCGGCTGGCGCTGCAACTCGACATTTTCACGCCGCTGGCGGCTGGCCCGGCGGATGCGGCGGCTGTGGCCCGTGCCTGCGGATGCAGCCAGGCGGGCGCCGTTCATCTGCTCGACGCGTTGGCAGGCGCACAGGTGTTGGACCGGCAGGAGGGCCGTTATGCGCTGACGCCCAGCGCTGCGACCTTCCTGGTGCGTGGTCGTCCCGCCTATGCCGGCGATCTGATCCTGGCCTGGACGGGGCCGGACATCTGGGAAGCCGCAGGCCGGGCGCTGGGCAGCGGTCAGCCGGCGCCGTTCGAGGAGTATCACGAGCAGGACGCCTGGCTGGAGAGCTACAGCGAGTGGCGCATCGCCAACAGCCTGGAGATGTGGCGGGCGGCGGGCTTCGAACCGCAGCCCCAAACCCCGCGGCGTCTGCTTGACATCGCCTGCGGCTGCGCCGTCAAGAGCCTGGCGCTGGCGCAGCTCGACCCGGCGCTGCACGTCACTGGCGTAGATACACCGCGCGTCCTGCCCGTGGCGCACAGTCTTGCGCAACGCATGGGCCTGACCGGCCAGGTCGAGTTCATCGTCGCCGACCTGCTGACGGCCAGTTTCGGCGTGGCGCAGTTCGATCTCTGTCTGCTTGGCCAGATCACTGACTACCTGACGCCGGCGCAGAATCAGGACCTGTTTCGGCGGGTGTGTGCAGCGCTGCGCCCCGGCGGGCTGCTGGCGCTCGACGTGCCCATGACGGGCGCGCAGGCCACCGAATGGACGCAGATCGTCTCGCTGCTGCTGTGGGCCAACAGCGGCGGCGCAACGCACAGCTTCGACGAGTATCGCGCCTGGCTGGAGCAAGCCGGCTTCGGCCAGATCAGGCAGTCGAGCGACCGCTGGCTAACAGCAACAAAGGCAAACGACGCGGTTTGACGGGTTGAGGGGATGCTGACTGTCCGATCCCACATTCCGTAACAAATGGCGCGCCGCGCATTTGCGCATCTGCCTGGCACGGGGGTATCATCGCGCGGCCAAACAAGCTCAATCCTGTCGCTGCCCGCTGTTGGCTGCCGGCGGCGGCGCTGCAAGTCCGGATGCTGATTCGAATCCCCGCACGAACGCGCAACCGTTGTCACAGTCTGGAGGAGGCCTGATGGTTTCGCAGTCAGCAGAGCGGGCGATCGAACAACCGTATCGCCCAAGCTGGATCAACCGCCTGATCGCCCGTGTTATCGCTCTGCCCGTGCCGCCGCTGGTGGTCTATGCCGGCCTGTGGCTGGCGATGCTGGCGCTTGCCCACCTTTCCGCCTGGCGCAGCGGGCTGCTGCCGCAGGCCCTGTTCGATGCCCGCATCCTGGTCGTGACGGTTTGGGCGCCGTATGCGCTTGGCTTCATTGCCTATCTCAGCGACGCCGCCGGCCGGTCGCTGGATGACTTTCGCCCGGCGCTCGATCTGGACGACCGCCAGTGCGAGCGCCTGCGTTACGAGTTCACCATCCTGCCGGCCCAACCGGCGCTTGTCGCCCAGATCGCCGGTGTAGCGGTGGTTTTGGGTTCTCTGATCGTCATGCCCGGGACCGGCTCGCCCTTCATCGCCTGGCCCGTCATTGGCCTGCTGGCCGCGGGGATGGGGCTTGCAGGCATTGCCTTGACCATGGTGGCCATTTACCAGACCTTTCGCCATTTGCATCTCATCCGCCTGACCTACCGCCGCGCCAATCGGCTGAAGCTGTTTCAGGCCGGCCAGCTCTATGCCTTTTCCACCCTGACCCTGCGTATCGGCGTCGGCTGGCTGATCATCATCTACACCGGGCCGCTCGCTTTCCCCGATGTGCTCAACAACCTGCTATGGATGGCCGCTGCCCTGCTGCTGGTGCTGAGCATTGCCCTCTCGTTCGTCGCCACGCTGACCGGCATCCACCGGCGCATCCAGGTGCTGAAGACACAGCGATTGGCCGAGGTGCACGGGTTGATGGATCAGGTCTTTGCGGCGCTCGACCGGCGCATTGCCAACGGCGAGCTGGAAGGGATCGCCGATCTGCGCGAGGCCGCCGCGGCGCTGGAATTGCAGCGCAGTGTGCTGGCCAGGGCTTCCACCTGGCCCTGGCAGCCGGGCACCGTGGCCAGTTTCCTCACCGCCCTCAGCTTGCCGCTGCTCGTCTGGCTGGCGCAGATCGCCCTCAATCGGCTGTTGGGATTGTGAGATAGGAGGTTCGTCTTTATGATTCAACCAACGCCAGCCTATCAGGCCAAACTCCGTCAAGGCATCGTCAACACATTTAGCGCCGAGGAACTCATCACGCTGTGCAGTGACCTGGGCGTGGATTACGACAACCTCCCCGGTCAGAGCAAGGAGGCCAGGGCGCGTGAGCTGATCGCTTACCTGTCGCGACGCCAACGGCTGGCGCCCCTCGTCGCCTACTGCAAGCTGCACCGCCCTGATCATGACTGGCCGCCAGACCTGAACGGAGATGAGGAGCGCGCCTCGCTCATGCGTCAACTGGACGAACTGCGCTCGAACCTGCGCCTGATCGAGGAGCGCATGAGCGAGTATGTCGAACTGAGCCAGATTCCCCTGCAACTGGTCAAGGACAAGCGCCAGACCGAGGCGCGCATCGCCGAATTGGAAGACAGACTGACACAACCCTGAGGAAGCGCCCCATGCCTGACACCTTCTCCTCGCTGGACAAACAGATCGCCGACAAAGAAGAAGGCCTGCGCCTGATCGCCGAGCGCAAAGCGGAGTTTGTCGAGGCCGAGAAGATTGATCTCGACCTGATCAAGAACGAGCGCCGGCTGGAGCGGGAACTGGCCGACCTGCGCGCCCGACGGACGCGGCTGCAATCCATCCCCTGTCCCTACCGTGGGCTGGAATACTTCGACGTGCAGCACGCCGCCAACTACTTCGGCCGGCAGGCGATGGTAAACAAGCTGCTGGCCAGGCTGCGCCAGAACGAATTGACGGCTGTCGTGGGGCCGTCAGGCTGCGGCAAGTCGTCGCTGGTGCGGGCGGGCATGGCGCCGGCTTTGCACGAGGGTGCCCTGCCTGGCAGCCGTGACTGGCGCATCGAATATTTTCGACCCGGCAGCCAGCCACTGGCGTCTCTGACCGTGCCGCTGGCGGCCTGGCTGGAACCTGACCTGAACCGCATTGACCGGCTGACAAGCGGCGCCAAGCTGGCCGATCACCTGCAAGCCGGCGCGCTCGACATCCCCTTCGTTGTCAGCCAGTTCGCCAATCCCGCCCCGCGCTACCTGTTGGTGGCCGATCAACTCGAGGAGGCCTTCACTCTGTGCGATGACGAGACGTTGCGCCGCCTCTTCTTCGATACGCTGCTGACGCTGGCGGCGCAGCCCCACATCGCCGTGATCCTCACCGTACGCGCCGACTTCAGCGGCCACGTGCTCGACACGCCGCACCTGGGCCAGCAGGCCGACGCCGGTTGGCTCAATGTTCTGCCCATGACCGAGGACGAGTTGCGCGCCGCCATCGAGCAGCCGCTGCTGCGGGCCGGCGGCAGCTTCGAGGAGGGCCTGGTGGGGCGCATCCTGGCCGACGTGGCGGCCGCATCTGGTCAGCTTCCCCTGTTGCAGTTTGCCCTGACCGAGCTTTGGACGAAGCAGCGCGGCGACGGCGTGCTGACCAACGCCGGCTACGACGCCATCGGCGGGGTCAGCCAGGCTCTCGCCGTCCATGCCGAGCAGGTCTTCGGCGCGCTGAGCGCTGAGGAGCAGGCCGCGGCCCCTGCGCTCTTCGGCAACCTGGTACGCGTGGCCCGGCCCGACCGCGGCGCCGAGGACACCCGCCGCCGTGTGCCGCTGGAAAGCCTGCCGCCGGCCCTGCATCCTTTGGTATGGCGACTGGCCAGTGCTGATGCTCGCCTGTTGGCGACCGATCAAGACCCGGCCAGTCGTGCGCCGACGGCCGAAGTGGTGCACGAGGCGCTGATTCGCCGTTGGGGCCGGCTGCGCGGCTGGTTAGACGCCGACCGCGCTTATCTGCTGTGGCGGCAGGGTTACCGCGCCGATCTGGAACGCTGGCAGGCCGGCCAGGACGCGGGCGCGCTGCTGCGCGGCGGTCCGCTGGCCGAGGCCGAACGCTGGCGCCAACAGCACCCGCAGGATTGGAACGACAACGAGATCACTTATTTGGAAACCTGTGTGGCCCAACGCCAGGCCGAGGAGGAACACGAACGCCGCCAGGTGGCCGATCTGCAGGCCGCGCATGAATCCTTGCGCAACGCGCTACGCCTGGCCCGTTCGCGCGAGGCGGCCGCCCACAGCCTGGCCGAGTTGGACGGTCACAATGATCCCTCTGGCAGCCTGGCGCTGATGCTGGCGCGCGAGGCCGCGCGCAGCGGCGCCGACGAGCACGGCGTCATGGCCGTGGTTGCCCAGGACGCCCTGCAGCGCGCCGCTGACAGCGCTACAACTTTCCGACTGAAGCTGCCGACGCAACGCCACATGGAACCGATCTTGTCGGCGGCCTTCAGCCCCGATGGACGGTTGATCGTGACCGCCAGCGCCGATCGCACGGCGCGCGTGTGGGATGCCGCCAGTGGACAGGAGGTGCGCCGGTTGGCGGGCCATGCAGACAGCGTGCGCTCGGCGGCCTTCAGCCCAGATGGACGGCTGATCGTGACGGCCAGCGACGACCGCACGGTGCGCGTGTGGGATGCGGCGACCGGGCAAGAGGTGCGCCACCTGGCTGCGGACGAAACCGGTCGCCAGGGCCACACAAACAGAGTCAGGTCGGCGGTGTTTAGCCTGGATGGGCGACTGATTGTGACCGCCGGCGCCGATGGCACGGCCCGGCTGTGGGATGCCATCAGCGGGCAGGAGGTGCGGCGGTTTGGCGGCGGCGAAGCTGACCTCCAGGGTCATACGGACAGCATCAATGCGGCGGCGTTCAGCCCGGACGGCCGCTTGATCGTCACCGCCAGCGCCGATCGCACGGCGCGGGTGTGGGATGTCGCCAGCGGACAAGAGGTGCGCCAGTTGGCGGGCCATGCGGACAGCGTCGAGTCGGCGGCCTTCAGCCCCGATGGGCGCTTGATCGTCACGGCCGGCGCCGATCGCTCGCTGCGCGTGTGGGATGTTGCCAGCGGGCGAGAGGTGCGCTGCCTGGTCGCCGATGGCCATACTGACTGTGTGCGGTCGGCAGCTTTCAACCCGGACGGGCGGCTGCTGGTGACGGCCAGCGACGACCGCACGGCGCGGGTGTGGGATGTTGCCAGCGGGCAGGAGGTGCGCCGCCTCGGCGCGGGCAAGGCGGGCTGGCAGGGCCATGCCGATCGCGTCAGATCAGCGGCCTTCAGCCCGGATGGCCTGCTCATTGTGACGGCCAGCGA
>CAZOLV010000104.1:0-16639 GCA_964580725.1 uncultured Anaerolineae bacterium
GGTCACGCGACCAGAATCGCGCCAGTTTCAGGGTGTCAGGGCGCGGGGATGATGTGCGGTCGCGGGCGAGGATTTCAACGCAAAGGCGCCAGGCGGCCAGGGCGCAAGGGGTCGAGGAAACGAGAACCTCCGGCTTCGACAAGCTCAGCCGGCGCCCCCCTTCATTTCCCCCCAAATTGGGGGCAGGGGGCCGCCCGCTACGCCTCACCTCAATGGACGCGCGCACCCGAATCGAGTAGAATACGGCTCCTGTCCGATTCCTCCGTCAGCGCCGTCGTTCATCAAGGAGCATCAACCATGTCTACCAATCCGTTATCAGCCTGGTTGGCAAATCAACTGCCGCTGGCGCGTCGGGCCGTATCTGGCCTGGACGCGGTTCTGCGCCCACAGAGAGAGGCGCGACCACCCGTGGCCCGCCGGCGGCGCCGGCCGGCGCGACTGGCCGTCATCTTCTGCTCTCTGTTCTTCGTCGCCAGCATCGCCTCGGCGACGCGGCCGCAAACCGACACCACCGGCTGGTTCCCCTTGACCCTGCCCTGGGACACTGCCGCGTTCAGCTACACCGACGCTTCCGATCTGCTGCTCGACGCCCCGGGTCAGGATCCCGCCGCCGTCATCGGCAACCGCGGTTTCGTCGTCGCCGACGCCAATGGCCATTTCATCTTCAGCAACACCGGCCAGCGCGCCCGCTTCTGGGGCACCAACCTCACCTTCAGCGCCGCTTTCCCCCCTTCGCCTGACTTTCCGCCCGACGCCGCCGAATTCCCCGATATCCACGCCGCCGAAAAGCTGGCGGCGCGCCTGGCTCGCCTCGGTTTCGATGCCGTACGCCTTCATCATCTCGACAACCGCAACCGGCCGGGCGGTCTCTGGCTCGATAGCCAGGCCAACACACAGGACATTGACCCGGTGCAGCTTGGGCGGCTCGACTATCTGATCTACTGTCTCAAGCAGCGCGGCATCTACGTTGACCTCAATTTGCACGTTAGCCGGGAGTTCGTCCTGGGTGATGGCGTCACCGACGCCGACGCCGAAGGTTTCATCTACACCAACGTCGCCTACAACAGAGGCGCCACTCTCTTCGACCCGATCATGATCGGCCTGCAGCAGCAGTACGCCGCCCAACTGCTCCGTCACATCAACCCCTACACCGGGCTGCGCTACGCCGACGACCCGGTGATCCTGTTCGTCGAAACCATCAACGAGGACTCCATGACGCTCTCTTGGGCGCTAGGATTGCTCAACTACGATCCTGACAACCCACGATCGTTGCCCGCTTTCTATGACCAGGAGCTGGACGGCTGGTCGGAACTGGCCGCCGACGGCTCGACGCTCAACCGCCTGCGCAACCCTGGCTTCGAAGACGGCCTGACCGATTGGTGGCGCTTCACCACCGGCGCGGCGCAGGCTGTCTTCAGCGCCGATGCCAACGCCTATGCGGGCAGCAGGGCGCTGAAGGTGCAGATCACTCAACCCGACAACCAGGCCTGGCATGTGCAGTTTGGACAGGACAACCTGGCGCTGCAGGAGGGTGTGCACTACCGGCTGCGCTTTGCGCTGCGCGCCAACCAACCCACCACGATCTATGGCCGCATTCGCCGCAATGGCGAACCGTGGGACAGCCTCGGTTGGGAGCAGGCCATCGCTGTCGGAACCGGCTGGTCCGTCGTGACGGCCGAATTCGTCGCCAACGAGACGATCTACGGCGGCGCCCAGCTCAGCTTCGATGTGGGCCAGGCCGTGCGTACCCTCTGGTTCGACGCCTTCGAGCTGTGCGAGGCGACGCCCCTGCGCGGCTGGCACGGTTGGCTGAAGGATCGCTATGGCAGCACCGCCGCGATCCGCGCCGCCTGGGCGCCGCCCAACCCCCTGCCCGAACCAGAGCTGCTGGCCAACGGCAGCTTCGAATCTGGCCTGCCGCCCTGGTTCACCTGGGTCACAGCGCCGGCGCAGGCGACCTTGACACTCGATTCGACCACCGCCACCGCCGGGACGCGCTCGCTGCGCACCACCATCAGCCAGGTGGGAAGCCTTGCCTGGCACGTGCTCGTTGCGCAAGGCGATCTTGCGCTGCAAGCGGGACAGACCTACCGCCTGACTTTCGACGCCAAGACCAACGTCCCCGGCGCCATCGGCGTCAATGTGATGCAGAACCACGATCCCTGGAACGGCCTGGGGTTGTGGGGTACGGCCGAACCTGGCGCAACCTGGCAGAGCTTCACCTTTGTGTTCAAGGCCGAAGCCGATGAGGCGGATGCCCGCGTCGCGTTCGATCTTGGCCAATCGGTGCGCACGATCTGGATTGACAACGTCAGCCTGAAGCCGCACAACCCCTGGGGCCTGCAGGCCAATGAAAGTCTGGAATCCAACAACATCGCACGCATACGGCTTTCTGAGATACTCGTCTACAGCGACCAGCGTTTGCGCGATACTCTGCGTTTCTACGACGAGACGCAGGCTCGTTACTTCACCACGATGGGCGCCTACATCCGGCAGACGCTCGGCGTCCATGCGCTCAACCCCGGCACCGCCATCACCAACGACAACCTGGCCGACCTGCGCACCGCGGCGACGCTCGATTTCGTGGACAATCACTTCTACTCGGATCAGCCGATGTGGGGAAACAACCCGGCCTGGTCCGCAACCGAATGGTACATCGCCAACACCCCCTGGGTCAACGATCCGTTTCAGGGACTGTTCGACAAGGCGACGACGGCGGTGCAGGGCAAGCCATTCACCCTGACCGAGTTCAATCAGGTCTTCCCCAACCGCTACGCCGTGGAAGGACCTTTCATCTTGGCGACGGCCGCCAACCTGCAAGATTGGGACGCCGTCTTCCAGTTCGACTACGCCAGCGAACAGAACAAGTACAACACAGAGGCAGTCAACGATTACTTCGATCTGGCCGGCAATCCCCTGGCCACCGCGCTGATGCCCATCGCCAGCCGCCTGTTTTTGGGTGGCCAGACGGCGCCTGCGCTCACGACGAGCGCGCTGAACTTCACGATTGACGAAAGTTACGACAGCGCCAGGTATGGCTGGTCGGGCGAGGTGGGCGCCTATCTGCGCCAGGCCAAAGGGGTGGACGATGCCGCCGTGTTCGGCAGCCGTCTGCGCATCAACCGCTTCGACGCGCCCGCCATCACGATCCCCAACCTGCCCACCCCCGTCGGCCCGACCTACGTCAGCGCTGGCGGCCAGCTCGTGTGGGATGTCAGCGACCCACAGCGCGGTGTGTACCGCTTCGACGCCCCGCAGATTCAGGGCGCGGCAGGCTTCCTGGCCGGGCGCACAGTGACGCTCAGCCGGTTGACCATCACGGCGCCAGCCAACACCGCCAGCTTCGCCGCCGTCGCCCTGCAGAGTTGGGACGGCGCGCCGCTCGATCAGGCCAACCACATGATCCTGAGTCTGTTCAGCCGCGTCGAAAATACCGGCATGATCTGGAACGAAGACGACAACTCGATTGGAGACGATTGGGGCGGACCGCCCACACTGGTCGAGCCGCTGCGGGTGAACCTCACGCTGACGCTGCCCAACGCCGCCCAGGTGCAAGTTTGGGCGCTGGACCCCGCCGGCGCGCTCCATCATCGGCTGGCCCCACAACTGCTGGCCGTCAACCGGCTGCGGCTCGATCTGGACACCGGAGCCGATCACACCGTCTGGTATGCGCTGCTGCGCCCGCCCGCCGCCCCGCACCAGAGCTTTCTGCCGGCGCTCGAATAGGCGTGGGCAGACCGGAACGCAAGTTCTCGAACCCTGCGATGCAGAAACGGAGTCTTTCACGATGCGCATGAGTCAACTGTTTGGCCAGACCTGGCGCGAACCGCCGGCCGAAGCCGAAATCGCCAGTCACCGGCTGCTGGTGCGCGCCGGGCTGATTCGTCCCCTGGCCGCCGGCATCTTTGCCTATCTGCCGCTGGCGCGGCGGGCCATGAACAAGATCGAAGCCATCATCCGCCAGGAGATGGATGCCCTGGGCGGTCAGGAGGTGACGATGCCAGTGGTGCAGCCGGCCGAACTGTGGCAGCAGAGCGGGCGTTGGGACCGCATCGGCCCCGAACTGGCGCGGCTCAAAGATCGCAACGGTCGTGATCTGGCGCTGGCCATGACCCACGAAGAGGTGGTGGCCGATCTGGCGCGGCGCGAGATTCGCTCCTATCGCCAACTGCCGCGCCTGATCTACCACATCCAGACCAAGTTCCGCGATGAGCCGCGCGCCCGCGGCGGTCTGATTCGGGTGCGAGAATTCACGATGAAGGATTCGTACAGCCTGGACGCCGACGCCGCAGGTCTGGCGCGGCAGTATCAGGTGCACTACAATGCCTATTTCAGGATTTTTGGCCGCTGCGGCCTGCCGGTGATCGCCGTGCAGTCCGATGTCGGCATCATGGGTGGGCAGAGCGCCCACGAATTCATGTATCTCAACCCCATCGGCGAGGACACCCTGCTGCTGTGCGATGCCTGCGGTTATGCGGCCAATCGCCAGATTGCACGCAGCCGTAAGCCGCAGCCGCCGGCCGAGGCGCCGCTGCCCCTGACCGAGACGGCGACGCCCAACACGACGACCATCGCCGCCCTGGCCGATTTCTTGCAGATTCCGGCCAGCCGCACCGCCAAGGCGTTCTTTGCGATGGCGACGCTGGACGCGCCTGGCGAAACGGCGGAACGTTTCGTCTTTGCTGTGGTGCGCGGCGACATGGAGGTCAACGAGACGAAGCTGGCCAACGTGGTGGGAGCGCGCAGTCTGCGCCCGGCCGTCGAAGCGGAAATTCTGGCTGTCGGCGCACAGCCCGGCTATGGCTCTCCCATCGGCGTGCGGCGCGAGGCCCTGACGCTGGTGGTGGACGATCTGGTCGCCCGGTCGGCCAACCTGGTCGCCGGCGCCAACCGCGTGGGGTGGCATCTGCTCGACACCAATCATGGGCGCGATTATCAGGCCGATATCGTGGCCGACATCACGGCGGCGGCGGATGGGGACGCCTGCCCAACCTGCGGCGCGGCGCTGCGCAGCGTGCGCGGGGTGGAAGTTGGCAACATCTTCCAACTGGGCGTGCACTTCAGCCAGGCGCTGGGCGCGTTCTTCCTGGATGCCGAAGGGCGCGAGCAGCCGGTGGTGATGGGGTCCTACGGCATTGGGGTGGGGCGTCTACTGGCTTGTGTAGTGGAGGAACACCACGATGAAGCGGGGATCGTCTGGCCTGTCGCTGTGGCACCCTATCAGGTGCATGTGGTGGTTTTGGGGCGCAAGGCGCCTGCTGTGACAGAGGCCGCCGAGCGGCTCTACAGCAGCCTGTGGGCGGCGGGAGTTGAAACGCTGCTGGATGAGCGCGAGGAAAGCCCTGGCGTGAAGTTCAATGACGCTGACCTGATCGGCCTGCCGCTGCGCATCACGGTGGGAGAGCGGGGCCTGCGCGAGGGGGTCATCGAGTTGAAGCTGCGCCGCAGCGGCGAGACGCGACTGGCGCCGATCGGCTCTGCGGTGCAGAGCGTGCGTGCGGCGCTGGCGGTTGCCGATCAGACATAGCCGGGCGCCTGACCTGCGTGCGGCGCTGTCAGCCGGTGGTCATGGCGCGCGTGGCGGCCATCACCGCCATGAAGAGCGCAACCAGGCCGTAGGCCAGCGCCTCTTTGCGGGTGGACCTCCCGCCGGTGAAGGCGAAGACGGCGGGGATGAGGATGACCATCAGGATGCCGTAGAGATAGTGAATCAGGCGCACGGGCCGGCCGCCGCCAACGTACAAAACTACACCCAGGATTGTTTGCGCGATGAAGAGCATCTCGCCGATGGCCAAAATGCCCCACAAGTTACCTTCGATGTCGCGCTTGCGGAAGTAGGCGACCAGTGCCCACACGCCGGCGATCGCCAAAAACCAGACGCCGGCGTTGCCGACGTTGCGATGAATGAGCTGCAATGGCATCAGAACCTCACGAGGTGCGCGCCACGATGATGACGCCGATGAAGATGACCGCAATGCCGACCCAACGCAGCGGCGGGATGTTTTCGCCCAGGATCAGGTAGGACAGTAGCGGGATGAGGATGTAGGAGAGGGCCAGCAGAGGATAGGCAAAGCTCAGGTCGAGCCGTGAAAGCACGACCATCCAAAGCACGGCGCCCAACGCATAGCAGGCCAGGCCAAGCCAGATGGTCGGGACGCTGGCCACGGTCAGCGCCGTTTGCAGCGGCTGCTGCAAAATGCTGGCGCCCAGCCGGCCGACGGTGGTCATGCCGCTTTTGAGCAGCAGTTGTCCAGCCGTGGCGGTGCCGACGGCGCCAAGTACCAGAAGCAGCGAAACGAGCATGGCTTTCTTCTCCACAACGAATCTGAGATCGGCGGGCGTCGCAACTGTACAACGATTCAGAATGTCTGTCAAATGCCAGAAAGCGGCCAGACCCTGCCTCTGCCGGCCGCGGCCAGCGCCCGCCGGCAGAATCCGGCGTCGAAGATCGAACTGGCCAACAGACGCTCTAGCCTGGGGTCTTGCACGTTGAGCGCCCGCCGGTCGGCGACGAAGAGTGCCAGGCCCGCTGCCAGGTAGATGTGCGGATCGGCGGCGGCCGGGTGATCGCTGTAGCCAAGCGTCGCCAGCGCGTCGATGCGCCGGCCAACCGCCTGCCAGCGCACACTGAAACCGCCGCCGTCCGACAGCCAGGCGCCATCCGGCGCCCCCAGGCAGCCGAGTTGATGATCGAGCAGGTGCGCCAGCCAAAACCAGGTCTCGCCTGCGCCCGCACTGGCCAGATCGGTCAGGGCGATTGCTGCGACGCCGGCGTGCGGCTGCGCGTCGTGCGGTCGTAGCAACAGCGAGCCGCTGTGATACCCACGTTGATCGCCGATCAAGACATGTCCGCCGGGTAGGCCCGCCCACCAGGTCAGGAGCGCAGGGGGCAGCCGCTGCAGCAGTTGCGCCAGGCGCTGCGCCGGCTCGAAGGGGCTGGCGAAGTGCGCCTGCGTGGTCGCCGTCGCCTGCGCCCAGGCGGTGGGCGAGAGATGGATGTGATCGTGCAGGAGTTGGCGGAGCGCCGGTGTGAGCGTCATGAACGGCCCTCTGGACGATGGCGGCGGCGGTTGCGTCAGCGCAGGCGCAGGGTCTGGCCCACGCGCAAGATCGAGGTGCGCTGCAGGCCGTTGATCTG
This sequence comes from uncultured Anaerolineae bacterium, assembly GCA_964580725.1. Lineage (GTDB taxonomy): Bacteria > Chloroflexota > Anaerolineae > SSC4 > Amarolineaceae > Amarolinea. The sequence goes on from CAZOLV010000104.1 coordinate 7,139, forward strand.
CGCCAGCCGCTGCCAGTTGATGCCGAAACGGGCGCCGATGCTGGCCAGTGAGTCGCCGCGGCGCACCCGGTAGATGGCCGGTGCGGCGGCCGGGGTGTCGCTGAGGCGTGCGGCGGCGGTCAGCCGCAGCGCCTGGCCAGGGCGCAGCACGGACTGGCCGGTCAAGCCATTCCAGCCGGCCAGCGTTTGCCAGGTCAACCCAAAGCGGTCGGCGATCTTCCACAGGGTATCGCCGCTCTGCACGATGTAGGTCAAGGGGCGCACGGATGGGGCAGCGGGAGTTGGCGCCGCGGCCGGTGTTGCCTGCGCCTCTGGCGCGGCGGCCTGTTGGGGAGTCTCAGCGGGCGGCGGTGCGGCAGAGGTCGGTTCCGGGGATGCGCCGGGCGCCGGCTCGACTGTGGCTGTCGGAATTTCGAGCGCCTGCCCCACCTGCAGGCGCGTGGGGTCGCTGATCCCGTTGACCTGTGCGATGCGCGCCCAGGGCACGCCGAAGCGACGGCCAATGGCTTCCAATGTGTCGCCCGACTGCACGATGTAGTTTGCGCGGGGCGCTGGCGTCAGTTCGACGCCGGTTGCGACAGCGGTCGCGGGCGCAGGCCCTGTCACCAGGACGGCGTCGGGCGCTGTGCTGCCGTCGAGACTGACGGCAAAGACCATCACCCACACTTCTCCCCAACCGTCGCCATAGGGCGCCATGCCGACGCCGATTTCTGTGTAGCGCCGGTGCATGAGATTGTCGAAATGGGGCGGATCGGCCATCCACCAGGCAAACCCTTTTTCCAGCGTGCGACTGAAAACCCAGTTTTCGCCGACGGCCGCCGCCTGATAGCCGGCCCGACGCACGCGCTCATCGGCGCGACTGCCGTCGGAGCCGACATGGCCCAGGTGACCGCTGGCGGTGATGTCGGCCACATGCGCCTGGGCGACCTGGCTCAGGAGCGGGTTGAGCAGGAATGGCGGCAGCCCGCGCTGTGACCGCGCCTGGTTGGTGAGGAGCACCATGCGTTCGCTGGGGGTTGGGGCCGGCGTTGATTCTTGGGCCTGCGCTGTCAGAGGGGTGAGCAGGGCGATGATGATGATGAGCCAAAGGCGGGCGCGGCTTGGGCGCCCCGTCTGGCGTTTGGCAAGATCGAACATGGGGCGCATTATAGCGAGCGCGGCGGGATCGGTCAAACGTGTCAATAGGCCTGCGGTCCCAGGCGGCTTGTTTGTCAGCAAATTGTAAGGTGGGACTGTTGCGGCGGGCGGAAAAATCGGCTATTCTTGGCTGCGGTTGCGTTTCGAGTGGAGTGTGGTTCTGCTGCGAATCCACCCGCCTCCCCACAGGACAGATGATGTCCCTGGCGACGTTCAACCGTGTCAGAGCCGATTTTTTTCATCACTGCACGACACAAGGAGTTTCTCAGCATGATGACCGATTGGGAGACCGCTGTTGCTGCCACGCGTTTGGCGGCGGCGCTGGTCATTGCGTTGTTCACAGGAATCATTCTCTCCACCCTGCTGGCTGCGGTTGGCTATGCCAACGGCTACAGCCCGGAACCGGTGTTCAACCTGACCGGTCTTGGGATCACCGCTTACATGCTTGCCTGGCTCTGGCTGGGTGGCAGCAGACGCTGAGCCGATCGTGTCTATGCTCGACCGTCGTCCGCTGTGAATCAGGCGTTGCTATCCAACGTGCATTGCCCCGTTCGGGGGCCGGTGTCTGTTCGAAAGCCTGGGAGCGAGGGTCTGCCTCTCCGCTGCCAGGCTTTCGCTTGTCCGGCGTGACGAATCAAGCCCCGCGGGGTTAAAGCAGTACGTGAGATTACTGGAATCATTTGATTTTCATCGAGAAGAGAAAGGAACGAACAACCTGTGAGCGATCAAGCATTCAAGGGCAAATGGGCGCTGATTTTGGGCGCTTCGAGCGGTATGGGAGCCGCCGTCTCGCGTGAGCTGGCTCGCGCCGGCATGAACATCTTTGGCGTGCATCTGGACATGAAAACGACGATGCCCCTGGTCAAGGCGCTGATCGAGGAGATCGAGGGGATGGGCAGCCGGGCGGTGTTCTTCAATGTCAACGCCGCCGACGAGACCAAGCGCGGGCGCGTGTTGGACAAAATTCAGGAAACGCTGACGGATGGCGATGAAACGACCGTCCATGTGCTGATGCACTCGCTGGCCTTTGGCACGCTGTTGCCCTTCATTCATGACGACCCCGCCCAGCGCATCAGCAAGGCGCAGATGGACATGACGCTCGATGTCATGGCGCACAGCCTGGTCTATTGGACGCAAGATCTGATGGATCGGCGCCTGCTTGGGCGCGGCAGCCGCATCTTCGCCATGACCAGCGAAGGCTCGCACCGCGTCGTGGTCAACTATGGGGCCGTTTCGGCGGCCAAGGCTGCTTTGGAGTCGCATACGCGCGTGTTGGCGCAGGAATTGGGCAAGCAGGGCATCCTGGTCAACTGCATCCAGGCGGGCGTCACCGATACGCCGGCGCTGCGCAAGATTCCGGGCAACGAGAAGATCGTGGAGGGGGCGCTGCGGCGCAACCCGGTTGGACGCCTGACCACCACGCACGATGTGGCGATGACCATTCGCCAACTGTCGCATCCAGATGTGCAGTGGGTCAGTGGCTCGGTCATCTTTGTGGATGGCGGTGAGGACGCCTGCGCTGGATGAGCCCGACGACCGAAGAAATCCTGGCGCTGTACGACGACGAGATGCGGCGCGATCCGTTCACGTTGTTGGGCCGCGTCGAGCGGTTGCCAGGGCTGACACGTGTGGTCCCGCTGACGATGAGCGGTAGCAGCGCCTGGGTTCTGTACACCCGTCTGCAGCCGGCCGAGGCGGATGCCGTGATCGCCAGGCAGATTGCCGAGCTGGGCCAGCCGCACGCCCTGCCGCCGCCGGACGATCTGCCGCCAGGGGCCGTGCTCGTCATGCAAATGCAGGTGCGTTTCGAGTGGAAGGTGTTCGATCACGACACGCCGTCCGATCTCAAGCAGCGTCTGCGTGACTGTGGGTTTCTGGAAGAGGAGCCGGAGACGCTGATGGCGCTCGATTTGGCGGAGATGCCGGAACGCCTGCGCCAGCCGCCGGCGGTTGACATTCGCCGCATCGAGGCGCCGGCCGCCGTGGCGGGGATTCGCGCCGTGCAAGAGGCGGTGTGGGAGGATCCGATGCCGGGGTTGGTGGAGGAGCTGCGCCAGACGCTGCACGCACACCCCGATCTGCTGAGCATTTTTCAGGCGTATGCGGATGGAGAGCCGGCTTGCCAGGGGTGGATTCGGTACCATCCGGGCCGCCAATTTGCCGATCTGTGGGGTGGGTCAACGGTGCGGGAGCAGCGCAGCCGCGGCCTCTACACCGCCGTCGTCGCCGCCCGTGCGCAAGAGGCGCAGCGGCGCGGTGTGCGCTTTCTCACCGTGGACGCCAGCCCCATGAGCCGCCCCATCCTGGAAAAACTCGGCTTCCGCTGCCTGACCTACACCACACCATTTCTCTGGATGGCGTAAAGGGGACGCCCGCCGCACAAGATGCGGCGGGCGTCAGGCAACTCCGGCTTCGACAGGCTCAGCCGGCGCCCCTCCATCCCCCAGAATTGGGGGTCAGGAGGGCCAGGCAACTCCGGCTTCGACAGGCTCAGCCGGCGCCCCTCCATCCCCCAGAATTGGGGGTCAGGGGGGCCAGGCAACTCCGGCTTCGACAGGCTCAGCCGGTGGAAGCCCGCCCCCTACTGCCCACTGTGCGGTCTCGAAACGCGCTCATTCCTTGCGCGCTTGCACCTTGATGCTGGCCATGACGCGATCCGCCGCGACGCCGCGCAGATGCCCGTTGGCCTGCGCCCGCAGCCGGGCAATATCACCCTCGCTCAGAACCTCATTGATCGGCAGAAAATCGCGCCCCGCTACCGTGACATCGGTAAAGCCGGCTGCGCGAATCGCCGCCAGATAGTCATCTTCTAGCCAGGCGCCCGCCACACAGCCCGCCCAGGAGTCCAGGTCTGTCCGCAGCGCCTCCGGCACCGGCACCTCGAACACCATGTCCGACACCGCCAGATGGCCGCCCGGCTTGAGCACGCGATACGCCTCGCGGAAAACCTGCGGCTTGTCCGGAGACAGGTTGATCACGCAGTTGGAGATCACCACATCCACGCTGGCGTCGGCCACCGGCATCTCTTCGATCTCGCCCCAACGGAACTCGACATTGGTCAAGCCCAGTTTTTTGGCGTTGCGCCGCGCCAGCCGGATCATGTCGGTCGTCATGTCAAGGCCGATCACATGACCTTCAGGGCCGACTTGGCGCGCCGCCAGAAAGCAGTCAATCCCGCCACCGCTGCCCAGATCGAGCACTGTCTGTCCGGGCTGCAGGCTGGCAATGGCGGTGGGGTTGCCGCAGCCGAGCGAGATGGCCGTCACCGATTCGGGCAGTTCGGCGATCTCGGCGTTGTCGTAGAGCATGGATGCTGCGCCCACCGGTTCCGGCGTCGCAAAGCCGATCGAGTCGCTGGCCGAGGTGGAAGAGCCGCAGCAGCTACTCGATGCGCCGGCCTTCGTGGGGCCGCAGCAGCTTGCCGGCGTAGCCTGGCCATCCTGATCGCTGGCGCTGACCTGCCGAGCCAGCGCGCCGTAACGATCCTTTACACGTTGATGAACCGCCTGGCTGCCAGGCGGGACCGTTGCCTCTGTTGTCTTTGACATCCTCACACACCCCTGTCTTCATCTGCCTCCGGCGACACGGCCGAACGCTGCTCCAGCCGCATCGCCGTTTGTTCGGGCGCAAACCGCTGCAAGATCACCCCGCAACAGATAGCGACCCGATCCTGATCCAAAGTGTAGTACACCTGACGCCCATCGCGTCGTACCTTGACCAAACCCGCCTCGCGCAGCAGGTTGAGATGATGCGACACCGTGGGTTGACTGACCTCGTTGCCCGCGCGCGCCAGGGCTTCGACGACGTCAGTGACGCATAGCTCGTTGCAGCATAGAAACTGCATGATCTGCTGGCGCGTTTCGTCAGCGATCGTCTTGGTAAAGGCAAGCAAGTTGACCATCGTTGGAACTTCCTATAGATAGCTATCTATGCGTTAGTATAACACCGGCAGCGCACGCTGTCAAATTACAGGAATACTTGGGCCCCTCTGTCCACTGACTCAGCCGGCGACGGTTTGGAATACGCGCATAAAATTCAGTCCAAGCACCTTGCGGACGGTCATCTCGTCGTGACCGCGCGCCAACATCCCGGCGGTGATGGCGGGATAGTGAGTGGCGTCTTCCAATCCGCGCGGCGCAAAGCGAATCCCGTCGAAATCGGAACCGATCATCACATGATCCGTCCCGGCGACCCGGATTAGATGATCAAGATGATCGAGCACATGTGCGAGACTTGCCTCCTGTTCCTGCGTCGTGAGGAAAGGCGGCACGAACGTCGCGCCGATCAACCCACCGCGCGTCGCAATGGCGCTGATCTGCGCATCGCTCAGGTTGCGAATGTGATCGCACAGCGCGCGCGCGTTGCTGTGCGAAGCGATGATCGGCCGCTCGCTGACTTTCAGCACATGCTCCAATCCGGCCGGCGACAAGTGCGACACATCAATGATGATCCCCAGCCGGTTGCACTCCTCGATCACGCGCACGCCAAACGGTGTCAGCCCGCGTTCGCTCGAATCATGCACCCCGTCGGCCACCTCGTTGCGGTAGTTCCAGGTCAAACCGAGGACGCGCACACCCAGGCGGAAGAAACAGCGCAGCACTTCCAGGCTGCCGGCCAGGGGTTCGGCGCCCTCCAGGCCAAGCAGACCGGCAACTTGACCGTTAGACTTGGCCTGGCGAATGTCATCGGCGCCGGTCGCCAGGCGAAATTCGGCTGGAGTGTGCGCCAGCGCCTCGTGCAGCGCATCCAACCGCTGCAAGGCGTGACGGGTGGCGCCGGCGTGGTACTCGCTGATGGGAACATAACAGGCGAAGACTTGGGCCGTCACGCCGCCAGCGCGCAGACGGGGCAAATCGAGATGTCCCAGGGTCGAACTTTCCTCCAGGCGACGCACGCCGGCCAAAACATCGCCCAATGTGTCGCAGTGACCATCACACACAATCGAGTCGAAATGCAGTTTGCGCGCAGCGTCTACATCCATATCCATTCGAGACCTCCATCTTGCTTGTCTGATTCATCCAAAGGAGCGTTCCGCCACGAGGACTGCACCGACCGATATCGGGTCGGGCGTGTTTCCCCCCACCACACGCGCATACGCAGGTGGACGCCCGGCCGCAGGCCCCTCACGCGCGATTTCAAACCCCCGGCTTCGACAGGCTCAGCCGGCGAATGCCTCTTCACCGCTCTTTCCTCTTTCCTATTTCCTACTTCCTCTTTCCCCTTTCCTATTTCCTATTTCCTATTTCCTATTTCCTACTTCCTCTTTCCTCTTCCCCCTTCCCCCTTTCCTATTTCCTATTTCCTATTTCCTACTTCCTCTTCCCTCTTCCCCTACATCCGCGGGAAAAAACGCGCGATCGTCAGCGGGGTTGTGCGCACGACGACGACGCCGCCAGCATAAGCAGCCGTCACGGCGAGATCGTCCTGCAGGGCAACGCCCTGTACCGACCCAGGAATGGCGGCAACGCCGACCACATGCGGCTGTGTTGGCTCGCTGGCATCCACGATCTGCAAACCGGCGCTGCCGCTCGCTACGAAGACATGCGGCGCCGCCACCGCCAGACTGAACGAATACCCCGGCAGCATCAGGCTGGCAAGCCCCAACGGCGCCGTCGGGCTGACCACGCTGGCAATCTCCAACCCCACCGTTTGGGCAATGTACGCCTTCTGATCGTCAACCCGAACCTCGCCCGCCGTGCCGTCGTAGGGATAGGTTGACAACAAGACCGGCGCCGCCGGGTTGCTCAGGCTGAAGGTACGCAGCCCGCGCGGCGACCGGAAATCGGTCACATACATCAAGTTGCCTGCGACGTCCACACTGCGCGCATCCCGCAGCGTGAGCAGCGCCGTCAGCGTCGGCGTTGCCGGCTGGCTCACATCAATGACCGACAAGCGCGGTCCATCGGCGACATAGGCCAACGTGTTGCTGATCGCCACATCGAAGGCGTAACCTGCCGTGTCATAGCTGCCCACCAGCGCCGGCTGGCTGGCGTCGCTCACATCGAGGATTTGCAAACCGCTGTCGCCGTCCGCGACATAGGCCAACCCGTCACCGACCGTCACATTTTGCGGAATGTCCGGGGTGTCGAAGACGCTGAGCGGCGCAATGTGCGCCGGATCGCTGATGTCCAAAATCCAGAGACCATCCTCGGCATCGGTCACGAAGGCGTGCGCTCCCTGCAGGCGCAGGCGCGTTGGCGAACCCGGCCCGTCGAACACGCCCTGCCAGGTAGGTTCTTCCGGTTGGGTGACGTCGAGAATGACCAGGTTCTTGTCCTTGCCGGCGATGAGGGCGCGCCCCTGGCTGACCTGCACCGCGTCGCCGATATTGGCATAGGCATAGAGACCCAACTGCTGCAGCGCCGCCGGATTTTGCACATCGAGCAGGTGCAAGCCATCCTGCATCACGGTGACATAGGCGATGCCGTTTTGCACAACGATCCCCTTCGCCACCCCCGGAGTGACATATTGCCCGATGCGCACCGGCGCCGCTGGATTGGTCACATCCACCACCTCCAGACCGCCCGTTCCGGCCGTCAGGAACGCCGTTGCGCCGACGATGACCGCCGTCTCCAGGTAGGAGTCCGACGCATAATCGCCCAGCAGCGTTGGATTGGCAGGATCGCTGACATCGAGCAGCAGCATGTGAACACCGCGCAGCAGGTAGACAGTGTTACCGACTGCGGCCACGTTGCGCGCCTGACCGGGATAGGCGCCCAGCCAGAGCGGCTGATCCACGTCGGCCACGCTGACGATTTGCAGAGCGCCGGCGCTGTCGGCCACGTAGAGGCGATCCGACGCCAGCGCCAGGCGGCGCGCGTTGCCTGTCAAGTCGAGCCGGCCGCGCAGCGCCGGCATCGTTGGATCGCTCAGGTCAATCACCTGCACGCCCGCCTCGCCCAGGGCGACATAAGCCAGGTTGCCATGCACCTTGACATCCTGCACGACGCCGGGCAGCAGGTCGCTCTGCCCAACGTACCGCTGCCAACCGGCGGGCCGACCGCTGCCCTCTGGCGCAGGCGAGCCGGCGGTTTGCACGATCACCAGCCGCGATCCGACGCCAACGACAGCCAATTCACCGCTGGCGTCCAGGCCATACGTCGCGCCGCCGATCTGGCCGATCATCGCTGTGACCACCGGCGCCTGGCGCAAATGCGCCGCAGGCCCGGCGGCCGCCTGACCAAACGCCGCGACCAGCAGCGTTCCCAATAACAACGCCAGCCGCAGTTGGCCGCGCCCAGACTTCTTCATGGAAAGAAACCTCCTTATGTACGGAATGCGAGGGTTGGACAGAGTGCGCGGGGTCGGTGTACAATGCGCCGCACAGGGCGTGTCAAGTCTCGAAATGAGTGAGGGGAAAGTTGCCGATGATGGAAATCACGATTCGTCGTCTGTCTACGTTCGACGAATACCTGGCTGCGGAAGAACTACAGCAAATCTGCTGGCAGACCGAACCCATTGATGCCGTGCCGGCGCATCTGCTGCTCACCATCCAGAGTGAGTCCGGTCTGGTCTTGGGGGCGTTCACACCGGGCGGCGAGTTGATCGGTTTCGTCTTCGGCTTCCTGGGGCGTGAGAGCGACCATCTGAAGCACTGTTCCCACATGGCGGCCGTTCATCCCTACTACCGCGACCACAACCTGGGCTACCGGCTCAAGCTGGCGCAGCGCACCTTCATGCTCGAACAGGGACTGGAGATCTGCACCTGGACGTACGATCCGCTGGAGGCGCGCAACGCCGTGCTCAACATCGCAAAACTGGGGGCCACGGCTTCGATCTACAAGCGAAACATCTACGGCCAGCGGTTGGGCGGCCTCAACGCCGCCCTACCCACCGATCGTTTTCATGTGCGTTGGGAGGTCAACAGCCCGCGCGCCCTGCACTGCGTAAGCACAGGGCAGCGGGTCATCGCCCCCTGCGTCGTGGATGCGGTACAGATGCCGACGCGCATCGCGCTCCACAACGATCTACCCTACCTGGCGGCCACCGGCCCCTTGCCTGACGGCCCCCTCATCGGGATTCAGATCCCCACCGACATCCAGCAGCTCAAGCGCCTCGATCTGGAAGCGGCGCGCAACTGGCGTTTTGGCACACGGGCGCTGTTCGAAAGCGCCTTTCGCGCCGGCTATACCGTGATCAACGTGACACCCGACGCCGAGCACCCCGAGCATCTGGTTGTCTACACGTTAATCAGAACGCTGAACGCTGAAGGTTGAAGGCAGAAGGTTGAAAGTTGAAGGCTGAAGGCAGAATGCGAAATGCGAAATGCGAAATGCGGAATGGAAAACGCCCCACCTTTCTGTTTTACGTTCCTAATTCCTAATTCCTAATTCCTAATTCCTAATTCCTAATTCCTAATTCCTA
>CAZOLV010000105.1:0-16636 GCA_964580725.1 uncultured Anaerolineae bacterium
AGGAATTAGGAATTAGGAATTAGGAATTAGGAATTAGGAATTAGGAATTAGGAATTAGGAATGACTGGCGCGCTGCTCGATCCGGGTCTCTAGTGCCTGGCGCCTGAGTCACTATGAACCTGGAGAGAACGGCGAGTGCGACGACGACCTGAACGGAGAAGGCGCCGAAGAAATCGAAGATGGTGTTGTTGCCCAGGCCGACGAAGAAGTTGGCGACGAAGGCGGCCAGCACGGTGACGAGACAGGCGCGTGGCAGGCTGTTGGGCATTTGCCAGAGACGGCGACCGCTGCGCCAGATGATGAGGCCGAAGAGGGCGAGGATGAGCAGTCCCGGCAGCAGGCCGACGCGGTAGAAGAGCCAACTGTAGGCGCTGTGACGGAAGAGCGCCTGCAGTTCACGGTTGCGTGAATAGGCGTAGACGCCGCGGTCGCCGTAACCGGCGCCGATCAAGGGGTTGGAGGCGCCGCGGGCGGCGCTGCCGATGATCTGCGTCGTTTCCAGGCGAGTCGCGCGATTGGCAGCCGAACTGGAGGTGGACGCCCGGGGGTCAACGATGGAAAGGGCGCGTTCGCTGACAGCGCGCAGCAGCCCGGTTCCGGCGGCGGCGTCGGCGGCGACGATCAGGCCGGCGAGCGCAGCCATCACCAGGGCGGCGCTGATCAGGCGCTGCGGGGTGCGCAGCCAGCCGCTGAGCAGCAGGATGGTGACGAAACCGCCCATCATGCCCAGGTAGATGCCGCGCACCAACAGGGCCATGAGGGCCACGGTGCAGGCGAGGGTGACGGCGAGCAGCCAGGGGCGCCAGGTGGCGCGCATGTTGCTGGCGCTGAGGAAGGCGAGACCGCAGAGCCAGGCCAGGAGGATGTACTCCCAACTGGTGACGAGACCGTAGCGCAGGTAGCGGCCCGTACTCAGGATGACGGTGGATGCGCCTTCGGCGGTGGGGATGCCGAGCGCCCAACTGATGAAATAGTAGGCCAGGGCGGGCAGCGTGACGAGCAAAATGTCGCGTAGGAGGGCGAAGAGGTCGTCATGCGTGCGCATGCTGCTGATGGTGAGCAGCGAGAGGGCGATGTAATAGAACGGCACGCGCATGTCGCGCAGGATGGTGATGAGGATGTTGCCCTGAAGCAGGCCGACGAGCGCGGGGGTGAGCAGGAGGGTGATGATGGCGAGCAGCAGCGAAGCGGCGCGGCGGTCGAGCGTCAGGGTGTGGAGGCGCAAGGCCCAACGCACGATCCAACTGACGAAGGCCATGGCGACGAAAACGTCGAGCAGGTGGATGTTGGACTGCGAGACCGGCAATTGCAGGTTCTCCAGTGGCTGGAAATAGATGGCGATGACGACAATGATCAGTAGCTGGCGGCGCAGCGGGATCACCAGATAGATCCCGCAGGCGGCGCCGAGCAGGATCAGGGCGAGGGTGTCATTGTCGCTGGCGCCCAGGGGGAAGGCCAGGGCGACGCCAATCAGGAGGAAGCCGAGAAGGATCAAGAGTTCACGCCCGCGGCGTCGCTGCGCCGGATGATTGCCGGCAATGATGTTCAGAAAAGTGCTCATGCGCTGTTGTTCTCTTTGACCCGCTGCCCCCCGCTGCTGGCGGACGGGGTGGGAATGACGAGCGAGGGATCGCGTTGTTTGGCCTCTTGCCAGGCGGCCTGGGCGGCAGCCGGATCGCCGCTGCTATGCAGGGCGTTGCCGAGCAGGAGATAGGCGGTGGCCGAGCGGTCGTCCAGGGCCAGGCTGGCCTGTAGGCTGGCAATGGCTTGCGGCCAGCGTGCAAGGGCGATCAGAACCTGCCCCTGCACCATGTAGCCGTAGGGTGTCTTGGCGATGGCCAGGGCGCGCTCGGCGGCCTGCAGGGCGCGCTGCGGGTCGTTCAGGGCGAGGTAGGCGTGGGCGCTGACCATGTAGCTGTAACTTTCATGCGGATCGAGCGCCTGCGCCTGAACAAGCTGCGCCAGAGCGGCGGCGGGCTGCTGATCGCGATAGAGCAGGATTTCGGCCAGGCGGCGATGCGGCAACGCTTGCTGCGGGTCGCGCTCGTGGGCGGTGCGATAGAGGGCGGTGGCGGCGCTCCAGTCTTGGGCGCTCCAGGCGCGATTGGCGGCCTGGAAGTAGAGATTGGAAAGGAGCGTCTGTGGCGCAGGCGGCGGGGAGGCGGTGCAGGCGGCGGGGAGAACGGCCAGCGCGCCGCTGAGCCAATCGTCGGCGCCAGGCGCACGCAGGAGACGGTAGAAGCTGTCACGCGCCTGGCGGGCGCAGGCGACACGCGTCATCTGAGCGGGCAGGCGCGGCCAGATGTGGGCGATGAGCAGGACGAGGGCCAGACCGCTGAGAACGGCGCTGAGCAGGCGGCGCGGCGATGCGCGCCACTGCCATCTTCCCCCAAGTGGGGGACCGGGGGGCGGTGCGGCGACAGGCTCCGCGGCGGGGTGGCGGCGCAGCAGGCGGGCGGGCAGCAGGGCGCACAGGAGTTGCTGATCGGACTGGTCGAAGACGCGTAGCGCCAGCAGCAGCAGGGTGTAGAGGCCGCCATAGGCGACGGCGAGGGCGGCCAGGCTGAGCAGGCCGGTGGGTGGCAGTCGGGTGAGAGCCAGCCAGAGGGCGGCGGCGCAGAGGGCAGCGCTGACGAACGCCCGCCAGGGGACGGCGCGGGCGAGCCGTGCGGGGGAGAGTTGTAGGGTGTGGGCGAAGGCGACGATGACGAGCAGCGAGCCGGAGAGTAGGGCCATGCAGGCGGCGGTGACGACGCCGCGCAGGCCGAAGGGACCGACCAGCAGGAGCGCCAGCGTCAGGTTGGTCAGTCCTTGCACCAGTTGGGCGCGCAGGCAAAGATGGGCGTGACCAAGCGCCTGCAGAATCAGATAGGGCGGGAAGGCGGTCAGGCTGACGAACCAGGCGCAGGTGAGCAGGCGCATGACGAAGGCGGCGTCAGCGTAGCCGGGGCCGAGCCAGGCGTGGAGCAGCCAGGGGGCCATGACGATCAGCAGGAGATAGGCGGGCCAGCCAAACAGGTAGACGTAACGCACGGAGCGGGCGTAGACGCGCTGCACGGCGACCTGCGCCTGTCCAGGGTGGGCGGCGTCTGGCGGCTCGGCGGCGTGCAGGTGCGAGACGCCGGGCAGGAGGGGCTGCAGAGCGACGGCGAAGATGGCGCGCAGTTGCGTGATGATGCGCTGCCCGACTTCGAATTGCGCGACGAGGGCGACGCCCAGAAAGCGGGTGATGACGAGCTTGCTGAAGGGGTCGAAGAGCAGTTCGGTGAGGGCGCTGCCCTGGATGTTGAGGCTGTAGCGCAGGACGGAGCGCAGGTAGCGGGGGTCGAAGGCGGCGGGGCGCAGGCGGAAGGTGGGGATGAGGCGATGGACGAAGACGGCGTTGGCGGCGCCGGCGGCGAGGGCGAGGGCCAGGCTGAGGAGGGCGATGCCGATGAGACCGCCGCCCAGGCTGAGGGTGATGAAGATGCCGAGGTAGAGGCCGAGACCGGCGCCGAGCGCCGTCAGATTGGTGATGTCCATGCGCTGCAGCCCTTGCAGCGTGGCGTTGAAGGCGCCGAGCGTCAGATTGAGGGCGAAGGCGATGGCGGTCAGGCCGATGACGAGGGCGACCTCCTGACGCAGGGTGGGGGTGAGATTGGGGATGAGGGAGGCCAGGGCGTGACGGCTGGGCAGGACGAGGGCGACGACGAGCAGGCCGACGCCGAAGTAGAAGACCAGGATGGTGTTGAGGGCGGCATCGAGGCGCGCCCACTGCTGTTGGGCGACGAATTCGGCGCTGAATTTGGTCAGCGCCAGGCCCAGGCCAAAATCGGCCAGTTGGGTGTAGGAGGCGAAGAGGGCGACGATGGCGTAGACGCCGAAACGTTCAGCGCCGAGCCTGGCGAGCATGAAGGGCACGATGAGCAAAGGCAGGGGTAGCAGCAGGGCGAGGCGCAGCAGGCTGTAGAGCGAGTTGTGCGCCATGCGCAGGCCATGACCGGGCGCGGCCGGAGCGCCGGCGGGGGGGGCGCCGGTGGCGTGCAGGTGCGTCAGGTTGTCGGGGCGGGCGGCGATGGGCATGAGCGATCCTCGGCTGATTTTACAGGTTCTGCTTCGACAGGCTCAGCGGGCGGCGCTGAGCGGGGCGAGCGAGATACGTTCGATGAGGGCGTTGCGGTCGCCGTCCAGTCCTTGCGCCACCAGGTCTTGCTGGTAGGCGTCGTTGTTGAAGAAGATAGAGAGCAACTGGATGCCAGGGCGATCGGCGACGATCTGCAGGGTGCGTGTGCTCCAGCTGCCGTCGTCTTCGTTGAAGAAGATTTGGCCGAGCTGCACATCGTTGAGCTGAACGTCGAGAATCACCGGGCCGGGCCGATCATTTTGGCCAACGACGGAGAGCCGGTAGACGCCGGCTTTGGGCAGCAGCACGTTGAGCGTGACGATGCGGCCGGCGCCGGGGCGCATGGCGGCGCTGTGTTCGCCCTCCTGGACGATTTGTACGCCCTCGTCAAGTCCGCCTTGCGCGGGCGTCCAGGCCAGGGCCGGATCGGCGTAAAGCAGGTTGCCGAAAATGCGCAGGGTTTGCAGATAGAGCTCACGCTGGCTGGTGTTGCGCAGGCGCATGATGACAGTCCCGGTCTGGTCAGGTTGGCGCTGCATGCCGATGAAGCGCGAATCGGTTTGCAAGTCGAAGCTGAGATTGTCGAGCAGGCTGTCGTCCAACGTGATTTGCAGGTTGTTGCCGAGACGGGCGCCGCGCCCGCTCGCTTCCAGCACGAAGTTGCCGTCGCTCAGGAAGATGAGGGGGAAGGTCAGTTCGGCGCCGGGGGTGAAGACGAAGGCGAACGCACCGTCAATGCGTTCCAGGCGCGGCTGGTTGGCGGCGCTGGTGTTGAGCAGGTCGTCGAAGTTCAGTTCGATGAGGGCGTTGTTGCGGCTGATGGCGGCGGGAATCTTGGTCAGGGTGACGGTTTCGATCAGGGCGTTGCGATCACCGTCTTGCCCGGCGTCAATCAGGGCCTGATCGTAGGCGTCGGCGGTGAATTCGAGCGTCAGACGGTGGTAGCCGGGCAGGCCGACGGGGAAGAGCAGCGATTGTTCGCTCCAGGAATGGTCGTTGGCGTCGAAGATCAGCAGGCCGATGGGCGCGCCGTCGAAGAAGGCGGCCAGTTCGACCGGGCCGGGCTGATCGTTCTGGGCGCGCACGGTGAGCTGATAGCCGCCGGCGGTGGCGAAGTTGAGATCCAGACTGGCAACCGGGCCGGCGGCGGGTCGCATGACGGCGCGCACGCCATCCACCTCAGCGATGCTGGCGCCGGGCGGCAGCAGGTCGTCATCGTTGGCCAGGGCAATCGTGGCTTGATTGCCGACGCTCATGACCGGCGCTGAGAGGGTAGCAATGGCGAAGGAGTCTACCATGGCGTTGCGGTCGCCGTCGCTCTTGCTGGCGACCAGCTCCGAATCGTAGAGGTCGTTGGTGAAGATCAGGCTGAGCGTGTGCAGGCCAGGCCGGCTGACGGGCATGCGCACAGATCGTTCCGACCAGGTGTAGTCGTTGCGGGCGAAATCGAAGGTCTGTTCGAGCGGCTTGCCGTCCAATTCGGCGCGAATCTGCACGGGGGCGGGGCGGTCGTTGAGGGCGCTGACGTGCAGCATGTAGTTGGCGGTGTCGGTGAACCAGAGCGCGGCGCGGATCACCTCGCCCGTGCCGGCGGCGATGGCGGTGGGACGGTTGTTCATGGTCTGCAGGCGGGCCTTGTCGCCGACGATGAAGGGGTTGGCGGGCACGCGCCGTTCGCCATCGGCCGGCTGCGGATAGACGAGTTGGAAGCTGATGGCGCGCAGGCAGAGTTGGCCCAACTCGACCGGCGGCGGCGTCAGCAGGATTTCATATTCGCCCACATCGAGATGCGTCAGGAAGTCGTAGCTGAAGCCGCCATCGGCGACGGGCTGAACACCCAGGCCCGCGCCCGATTTGGCCAGGTCGAGCTGACCCAAGAAGCGGTCGTTGAGGCTGACTTGCACGGGCTGCGTGACGCCGACGCTGCTGGCGACGACGCTCAGCACATAATCGGCGGCGTTGGCGACCGAGACGGTGAAGGTAACCGGTTCGGATGTCAGCCAGCGGGCCGGGACGCCGGGGTTGACGTTGGCGCCCGTATCGTCGTTCGAGCTGACGAGGCAGGAGGTCAGTACGTTGGCGGCGCTGATTGGGAACGCTGCCACAGGTTCGGCGGGATTGCCGAGGCTGATCTGATTGACGCCGCGGTAGACCCAGTTCTGGCGCGCTTCGAGCATGATGTAGTCCAGATCGGCCACGGCCTGTTCGAAATAGGCGTCGGCGGTGATGCCGAGCGTGAGGATGTGCAGCCCTGTCTCGCTGAAGTTGAGCGGGATGGAGGCGGTTTGCCAGCCTGAACCGGCGCCCGTGCTGATGGGCGTGGTCAGCACTCCGATAGCCTTGCGGTCGAGCACGACCGACCATTTGGGCAGGCCGATGCGGGCGCTCATGCGGCCGCCGAGGGTCAACTGGTAGTCGCCCGGCTCAGCGGCCCAGATCTGATACTGGGCAATGACGCCGAAGCCCTGGGCGCGCACGAAGGCGCCGTCGCTGGCGTCGTCCTGTTGAAAGATGTAGCCGTTTTCGGTCGGATAGAGTTCGGCCTCCAGCCGTTCGCCGGCTTGGGCGGGCAGCGCCGGGGCGTAGGCCAGGGTCAACGTGCCGCTCAGGGGGGAGGTGGGCGGCTGGCTGGGGACGATGTCGAGTTCGATGGTGGAGGTGCTGGTGAAGGGGATGCGGGCGAAGTTGGGCATCTGGACGCCTGCCGGGTCGAGGTTGCCGCCGGCGTGTCCGTTGACGTAGAGGTCATAACGCTGCGAGGCGATTTCGTTGTTGGGGAGCAGGCCAACGAGCAGCTCACGCCCCGTCAGCGCGGCGCGGTTGATGCGCAACTGGGCGGCGCCGGCGGGCCAGTCGAATGGTACCTGGCTGGTGAGGATGGGGGTGGTTGGGATGAGATAAACGTTCACATCGGCGACGACTTCCGGTTTGTGGAAGGGAAGGATGGCGCCGATTTCCTTGAAGCCGCCGTTGCGGGCATGGTCCACGATCCAAATGCGTTTGTGACTGTCGAAGACGCTCTGCAACTGTGTGGCGGTCAGATCGCCGAAGGTTTGCACGAAACTGCCGAAGGTTTCCGGGGGAACCATGCGGCGGAAGTAGTAGATGAACGGCCCCCAGTCCTGCTCGCGGGTGGTGGAAAAGACGACGGCGTCGTCGGTGTGCAAGTCGGTTTGCAGATGGGCAATGACGGCGCGCCAGTCGAGGCGATCCTGCTGGCCGTAGTAAGCGAGCACCGGCTGTGTGTTGATGACGAGCAGCAGCAGTGCCAGCGCCGCTACCACGGCTGGCGCCAGCGCCAGGCGCGGCCGCTGGCTGGCGGTCAGCAGGCGCAGGGCAACGTTGGCGACGGCGTAAATGCCGAGGGCGACGAAGGCGAGATAGGCGGGCTGCACGAAGATCAGGTATTTTTCGGCGAAGAAGTGCTGCGAGCGCACGAGCGAGACGAGAATGAGGGGCAGCCAGAACCAGAGCAGTAGAAAGAGATACGGGCGACGGCTGCTGGGCCGCCGATCAAGGCTCTGACGCATGAAGAGCGAGGCAACGCCCAGCAAGGCAAAGGTGAGATAGACCCAGTTCGTCCAGCCTGGCCCGCTGCCGAAGAGGGCGAGCAGCCCAAGCAGTGAGGCGGGCGCCAACGAAAAGCCGTGCAGAGGGGCGCTCTGGGCGGTGCGGGTGGCGTCCGCCGTGGAGAAGACGACGCCAATGTCGTTGCCGCCGGTGCGCGTGCTGGTCAGGACGGCGCGAATGACAGGCGCGGTGACTTCCAACGTGAGCAGACCGAGGACGATGACGCCCACGAAGAAGATGACATAAGCCAGGGGGATGCGGCGCAGGTAGCTGGCGGCGGTTTGTTGGGCGCTGAGCAGGCGGCTGCGCATGGTTTTGCGGCGACTGAGCGAACGCCGGCGCAGCAGACGCAGATTGGGCATACGCAGTGAACGCGTCACGCGCCCGCCGATGACGAGCAGGGCGTAGACGACCATAGGGGCAATGAAGAAGACGGCGAAGAGGTGATTCCAGACATCGAAGGCAGCAACGATGGTGAAGGCGACCAGATCGCTCAGCCGGTTTTCCTGCAGCCCGCGCAAGAGCAAATAGGCGCAGAGGAGCGAAAG
Source organism: uncultured Anaerolineae bacterium (assembly GCA_964580725.1). Taxonomy (GTDB): domain Bacteria; phylum Chloroflexota; class Anaerolineae; order SSC4; family Amarolineaceae; genus Amarolinea. Next base: position 8,221 of record CAZOLV010000105.1, read on the forward strand.
GAATGACATCAGGCCGTAGTAGCGCGCCTCTTGTGAATACTGGATGTGGAACGATGAAACGGCCAACAGCAGGGCCAGCAGGACGCCGACGCCCGGACTGCGCAGGCGCCGGCCCAGGCTGAAGGCGACGGCGACGGCCAGGATGCCCGCCAGGAAGGAGGGCAGGCGGATGAGCATGTCCTGGCTGCCGATCAGGCCGGTGAGCGAGGCGAGGAGAGGCAGGGGCATCTGAAATCCCCAACCGGCCACGAACTGACCGCCGTGCTGTGCACCCCATTGACGCAGGAACGAGAAGGGCGCTGTCGTGCGCAGCACCGACGCCGGGCCGAACAAAGCCAGATCGCCGGTCAGCGCTTCGTCGCCCCAAAAGGGGCGGCTGTTGAGTTCATAGGCGCGCAGGCCGGTTGCCAGCAGGAGGATGAGCACAATGGCGATGCGCAGACGCAGCCGGTCATGCGGACCGAAGAGATTGCGCAGGGTTGTTTGCAAAGGGGAAGCGCTAGGATTTGAGCCTGAAACCATCTACCAGTCCACGTGTTTTTGCTTGCACAGCGGCCACCCGTCCCTGCCCGATTGCGCACAAGAAGAGCCACGGGATGCCAAGTGCCAGGGAGATCAGAAAGAGCGTCCATTGCCCCGCCCCGGCGTAGCGACGCATGAAGCGCACGGCATTGACGCCGGAGAGATACTTTTCACGCGGGTTGTAGAACCCGCCGGCGCTGGCGCCACCGATGTGCCACATGCGGGCCGTTGGCGTGTAGCGTACTCTCCAGCCGGCCTGACGAGCGCGCATGGCCCAGTCGGCGTCTTCGTAGTAGGCGAAGTAGGCCGGATCGAGCAGGCCAACGGTCAGCAAGAACTGACGCCGGGCTAGTATACCACATCCGGGCAGATAGTCCACATCTGCGCCAGCGTCGAACTGACCGCGGTCAGGCTGGCCAAAGCCGCGCATGGCGGTGACGTTACCCCAAAATGTGACGCGGCCGCCCGCCGACCAGAGGAGATGGGGCGCCCGCGCCTGGTAGATCTTTGGCCCCGCCAGCCCAATCTGCGCATCGGCCTGCGCGGCGCTGACCAGTTCCTGCGTCAGGGCGGGGTCGAACCAGGCGTCGTTGTTGAGGAGCAGAACGAAATCGGCGTCATGCGCCAGCGCCCATTCCATGCCCAGGTTGTTGCCGCCGCAAAAACCGAGATTGCCGCCAGCTTCCAGGATGATGACTGTGGGAAAGGCGGCGGCGATGGCGGCGACCGAGCCGTCGCTGGAGCCGTTGTCCACCACGACGATCTGCAGGGCCGGATAGGTTTGACGCCGCAGGCTGGCCAGGCAGTCGAGCGTGAGGTCACGGCCGTTCCAGTTGAGGACGATGGCCACGACCAAAGGCGGTTGGCAAGGATCGGCGCTGGTCAGGCTCATGGCTCAAACTCGGCGGCGGTGCCGGATCTGGCGCGTCGGGGCGGCGCTCCCTGCACCAGTAGCTGCCGGTAGACGGCGATGGTTTGGCGGGCGATGGGGCCCCAGGAGAGGTGTTCGTGCGCCCAACGCTGGGCCGCGCTGCCCAGGGCCTGGCGGCGCGGCGCATCGAGCAGCAGGGCGCTGATGGCCTGGGCCAGGGCGATCGGATCGCCGGGGGGGACGAGCAGCCCGGTGACGCCATCGAGCACCGCTTCGGGTAGGCTGCCGACGCGCGTCGCCACGACGGGGCGGCCAAAGGCGTAGGCGGCGGCAATCACGCCGGAGGCGCTGCCGCTGGTGTAGGGCAGGACGACCAGGGCGGCGCGGCGGAAGAAGGCGGCGGCCTCGGCGTCGGTCACGAAGCGGTTGATCCAAACGACGGGCGCCGCACGTGCGCCGGGCAGACGCTGATAGGGGGCCATGTCCCCTTCGCCGCCAACGATCAGAAAACGGGCCTGTGGAACGGCGGCCTGCACGCGCGGCAGCGCGGCGACCAGAACCTCCAGCCCTTTGTAGGCTTTGATGCGACCGAAGAAGAGGACGGTGAACGGCTCCTGCGGCGTCTCGGCGGCATAGCGTGTGAGGAAGTCGTACCAGCCGTGGGGCAGCACGCTGATGCGCTCGGCCGGAACGCCGCGTGCGGTGCGCAGTTCGGCGGCCAGCGCGGCGCCATGCACGAAGATGTGATGCGCAAAGCGCGGCCCGGCCCAGATGTTCCAGCGTTTGCGCCAACCCCCTTCACCCTGCTTGACGGCAACCTCGTGCTGCGTCACGGCCAGGGGCCAGCGGCGCGCCAGCCAGGGCAGCGTGCCCAACTCCCACGGGTGCGTGCTGAGGTTGGCGTGCACGATGTCGGGCGCAGTGGCGCCCACAGCGCGCAGATAGGCGGGCAGGCCCACCAGTTGGCGCGGCAGCCGCGCCAGGTCGGCCGGCCGGTTGCCGGTGGGCACATCCACGGGCGCCAGGGTCACGGCGGGATCGAAACCGTGCGGCGCCGGGGTGCGCGGCACGATCACGCTGACGCTGACGCCCGCCTCTTGCGCCAGCGCATTGGCCAGCGAGGCGCTGTAGTGCGCCATACCGCCGCGCGGCCAGAGGTTGATGAGCGTCACGCGCAGCGCACGGCCCCCCGACCCCCCAGATGGGGGGATGGGGGGAGTCGCCCGTGTGTCGCCGCTCATCGCTGTCCTCGATGCGGGTGGGCGCGCACACGCTCGAACAGATGCAAATACTGTTGGATGATGACGGGCCAGGTGAAGCCGGCGGCGATCTGGCGGCCGCGCTGGCCGTAGGCGAGGCGCAGTTCCTCATTCTGCAGGAGGGTGAGCAGGGCGCGCTCCAGATCTGGGACGGAAGCCCAGGGTGCGATCAGGCCGTTGCTGTCCAGCAGTTCCTCCAGCCCGCCGGTGGGGGTGACGATGACCGGCAAGCCGCTGGCCATCGCCTCCAGCAGGGCCATGGACATGCCTTCGTTGAAGGAGGGCAGGCAGAAGATGTCGGCGCGGGCGTAGACGGCGGGCATCGCCTCGCGCGCAACGAAACCGAGAAATTCGATCTGAGCGCCCAGGCCGCTTTCCTGCGCCTGTTGGCGCAGGGCGGCTTCGGCGTCGCCGGCGCCGGCCAACAGGATGTGCGGGGTGTGGCCGGCGGCGCGCAGGCGGGCGGCTGCGGCCAGCAGGTGCTGCTGTCCCTTGCGTTCGATCAGGCGCGCCGCACACAACACGGTCAACGGGGCGCCGGCAGGACGCGGCGGCCGCGCCGCCGGTTTGAACTGCGTCAGGTCTACGCCGTTGTGGATGATTTCGATGGGCAGGTCTGGCGCCGTTTGCCAGGCAAGGCTGCGGTGACGCTGGCTGATGGCGATGACGGCGGCGGCGTCACGCCAGACTTGACGAATGAAGGGGGTCAGCAGGCGGTAGACGGTGCGGTAACGGTCTTCGAAGCCGGGCACATCGGGGCCTTGCAGCGAGACGATGTAGGGCAGGCCGAGGGTGTGGCGCAGCGCCCAGGCGACGCCTCCCGCCGGCACGCCGGCAAAGGCGAAGCACAGATCATAGGGGGCGCGCCGCGCCAGGCGTTGGGCGCAGCGCAGGCCGCGCCAGGTGTAGCGCAGCAGTTCGATGTTGGTCGAATGATGGATGTTGCGGTTGTCCACCGGGACCTTGTGGATGCGCAGCAGGGGCGTCAACTCGCTGTAGGCGGGGTGACGGCTGCGGCTGGAGGTGACGAGATCCACCTCGATGCCCTGATCCAGGCGACGAATCTCTTGCAGGATGTGTTCGTTGACGACGCCGGTGCCGCCGCCCAGGGGGGGATATTCGTTGTCGAGCATCAGGATGCGCATCGTCGCTGGTTACTCCGTGTCATCGAAACCCCAACGCTGGCTGACGATGTAGAGTGGGCGTTGTTTGACCTCGTCGAAGATGCGACCGACGTATTCGCCGATGACGCCGAGGGCGATCAACTGAATGCCGCCCAGAAACATCATGCCGACGACGATGGTGGCGAAACCGGAGGGGAATTCGGGCAGGGTGAAGCGTTTGTAGATCGTCCACAGCGAGAGGAGGAAGCCCAGGAAGGAGACGACCAGCCCGAACAGTGAGGCCAGGCGCAGCGGTACATAGGAAAAGGAGAAGAAGCCGTCGAACGCCAGGCGCAAGAGGCGAAAGAGGTTGTATTTGGGTCGTCCGGCGAAACGCGCGGCGCGCTGATAGGGGACGCCGACCTGCCGAAAGCCGATCCAACTGCGGATGCCGCGCAGGAAGCGGTTGCGCTCCGGCATCTGACGCAACACATCGGCGACGCAGCGGTCCATGACGCAGAAATCGCCCGAATCGAGCGGAATTTCGACGTTGGCCAGTTGGCGCAGCAGGCGGTAGAAGAAGCTGTAGGCGGCGCGCATGGGCCAGGCCTCTTTGCGCTGTTGGCGCACGGCGTAGACAACCTGGGCGCCCTGTCGCCAGTGATCGAGCAGGGCGGGCAGTTCTTCGGGCGGATCTTGTAGATCGGCATCCATCAGGACGATGGCGTCACCGCGGGCATGGTCAATGCCGGCGCTGATGGCCGTCTGATGGCCGAAATTGCGCGATAGGCGCAAAACCCGCACCTGGTGGTCGCTCTGCTGCAGCCGGTAGAGCAGTTCGGCCGAGCCGTCGCGGCTGCCGTCGTCAACGAAGATCATCTCGAACGGCTCGCCCAGAGCGGTCAGGACGGCGGAGAGGCGGCGGTGCAGTTCCGGCAGCGTCTCGCGCTCGTCGAAGACCGGCAGCACGACCGAAATGCGCGGCGGCCCTGCGGGATCGCCGGGCGCCAGGCCATTGCCCTGGCCGGGCAGCGGTCTGGCCTCTGTGAGAGCGCCGGCCTCCTGGTCAGATGGCTCACTTTGTCCCTGTCCAGCGCAGAGCGCGGCCTGTATGGCAAGGCCAGGGTGCTGCTGACGTGGTTGGCTCGAATCGGTCAGGCGGTTCGTCATCACCGAAATTCCTCTGCGGATCAGGTTGCGCATCGTATCGTACCACAGAGCGCCGTGCGAGGCCAAAAAAATCGTTGGATACTGAACGTCCGCCTTCTTCCGCCACATAATCCAACTCATAGCGATCGTGGGTGCGCCAGAAATAGAGGTTGACGTTGTGACGCCAGTTTGCATTGGCCTTGAACCGCTCGCTGATGAAGGAGTTCTCCCACAGCAGGAATTCCAAATGTGACCGGGTTTTTGACCACAGAGATCACAAAGAACGCAGAGAAGCCACCAATTTGCGTCTGATCTGTCATTTCTTTGTGTTCTCTGTGCTCTCTGTGGTTGAATATGTGCTACATTTGGAATTGCTGGCAATTGACAGCCTGACCTGTCCGGGCTACACTCATGCTGCGTGATGAAAGTAGCCTTGTTGTGAGGGAGGGTTGTGATGCGAAAACAGAGTTTTCCTATAACCTTATATCGCGACGAAGATGGCTGGTACGTTGTCGAGTGCCCCATCATCAGAAGAATTCATCACCCTGTTGTAGCTCGTAGAGCGTCTCTGCACTGATTCTCTCCTTGAGAAGCTCGCCGCTCCATCCTCGTCTGCTCGAAAGCAGGGTCAAGTAAACGAAACGATTGGCAGGTAAGACCATGAACTCTCTTTTGACGCGTGCGGTTCACGCCGGCGAACGGATGCCGGCGTCCGCTGCGATTCCCACCGTGACTCCCATCCACCCGTCGGTCACTTATCTCTACGCCGACATGACCGATCTGGATGCGGCATTTGCCGGCACTGACGCCGGTTACGTCTACCGGCGCTATGGCAACCCGACGAACCATGCGTTGGAAACGGCGCTGGCCGACCTGGAAGGGGGCGAGGCCGCCCTGACCTACGCCTCCGGCATGGCCGCCATGCACGCGGCCCTGCTGGCCGCTGGTGTGCGCACTGGAGCGCATGTCGTGGCGGCGCGTGACTGCTACGGCGCCACCTACGCCCTGCTCGACCGTCTCTGCCGGGAGCAGGGCGCCATCGTGCACTTCGTGGATGTGAGCGACCTGCAGGAGGTGCGCGCCGCCCTGACTGGCGCCAACGTCGCGGCGCTGGTGTGCGAAACGGTCTCCAATCCGCTGCTCAAAGTGGCAAACCTGCCGGCCTTGACGGCGCTGGCGCACGCGGTAGGGGCGCAGGTCGTCGTTGACAACACCTTCACCACACCCTATCTGCTGCGCCCATTGGAGCAGGGCGCCGATTACGTCGTGCATTCGCTGACCAAATACATCGGCGGGCATGACGATGTGTTAGGCGGCGCGGTGATCACGCAGGGGGCGCATCAGGCGCGCATGTTCGATCAGCTCAAGATGCTTGGCGCCAACCTGTCGCCGTTCGAGGCCTGGCTGACCCTGCGCGGCCTCAAGACGCTGCCGCTGCGCATGCGTCAACATTGCGCCAGCGCCGGACAGATTGCCGCCTGGCTGGCGCAGCATCCGCGCATTGCCCACGTCAACTACCCTGGCCAGCTCACCCATCCGCAGCATGCACTGGCCGCCCAACTCCTGCGCGCCCCCGACGGCCAGCCGGCCTTCGGCGGCATGGTCAGCTTCGAGATTGGCGACGCCGCGCGGCCCGCCGTCCTACGCTTCCTGGAACGCCTGCGCCTGATCCTGACTGGCACTACCCTGGGCGATGTCTACAGCCAGATCCTCTACCCCGTGATGGCGTCGCATCGGGCGCTGACGCCGGCGCAGCGCGCCCAGGTTGGCATCGGCGAAGGACTGGTGCGCCTGTCGGTGGGCATCGAGGAGACCAGCGACCTCATCGCCGATCTTGACCAGGCGTTGGCAGCGACATGACGGCTTGATACTTTCTCCCCTCATGCCTTATAATAAGGATAGTCAGTCAAGTCATGTCACGGGAGAGCGACAGATTCTTCGACGCCAGAGCGACGATTCTCCGTCGAACGCGTTCGATGCGCAAGGAGCACAGAGATGGCCGACAACGTCCGATACGGAATTCCACTAAATAATGTAGACACCACCTGGTTGCACATGGAAGACCCAACCAACCTGATGATGGTGACGGGGATTTACCTCTTCGACCAGCCCCTCGATTTCGAGCGGCTGCGCGACACCGTGCAGTATCGCATGGTAGATCGTTTCAGCCGCTTTCGGCACAAGGTCGTCCAGCAGGGCAGCAAGGCCTACTGGGTCAGCGACCGCAATTTCGACCTGAGCGCCCACATCCATCGTATTGCGCTGCCGGCGCCGGGCGATCAGGCCGTGCTGCAAGAATTCGTCAGCGACATGATGAGCACCCCGCTCGACTTTTCCAAACCGTTGTGGCAGATGCACTATATCGAAAACTACGGCGAGGGCAGCGCGCTGCTGATGCGCCTGCATCACTGCATCGCCGACGGCATCGCCCTGATGCACGTCATGCTCTCCAGCACAGACAGCGACCCTGACGCCCCCTACCCGACGCCCACAGAACGTGTGGAACGGCGCCGGCCAGGCTGGTTGGAAAGCACACTGCGCAGCGCCCTGGGCGCCGTTGTCACAGCCCGCAAAGTGACAGATACGCTGATCCATGAGGGCCTGGAGACCCTGACCAACCCGTCCCGCGCCCTGGAACTGGCCTCGATGGGCGCCAGCGCGGCCGGGGCGTTGGGCAAAATCATGCTGATCGGCCCCGATCCGCACACCGTTTTCAAGGGACGCCTGGGCGTCGCCAAGCGCGCCGCCTGGTCGCAGAAAATCCCGCTGAGCAACGTCAAGCTGATCGGCAAGAGCCTGGGCGGGACGGTCAACGATGTGCTGTTGACCGCCATGACCGGGGCGCTGCGCCGCTATATGGAATTTCGCAACGACCCGACCGACGGTATCAACATTCGGGCGATGGTGCCCGTCAATCTGCGCCCGCTCGAAGAAGCGTACAAGCTTGGCAATCACTTCGGCCTGATCTACCTCTCGCTGCCGATCTATCTGGAGGAGCCGTTGGAGCGCCTGCAGGAACTGAAGCAGCGCATGGACGACATCAAGAATACGCCGGAAGCCCTGGTCGGCTTCCAGATTCTCAACGCCATGGGCATCATTCCGGTCGAAGTGGCCAATCCGCTGGTTGACCTGTTTGGCCTCAAGGCGACCGCTGTCATGACCAACGTGCCCGGCCCGCGCAGCCCGATCTATTTCAGCGGCCAGAAAGTTGCCACCACCATGTTTTGGGTGCCGCAGTCGGGGCGCATGGGCCTGGGCGTCAGCATCTTCAGCTATGCCGATCACGTGATCCTGGGCATCGCCACCGATGCGGGTCTCGTGGCCGACCCGGAGAAGATCAACGAGTTCTTCGAAGACGAATTCGTGCATCTGCTCTCCTATGCGCAACAGCTCACCGCGCAGAAGCTCCAGCCGCCCGCTGAGCCTGTCGAAGCGCCGCCCGCTGAGCCTGTCGAAGCGCCGCCCGCTGAGCCTGTCGAAGCGCCGCCCGCTGAGCCTGTCGAAGCGCCGCC
>CAZOLV010000106.1:0-3212 GCA_964580725.1 uncultured Anaerolineae bacterium
TATCTCAACGGCCCGTAAGCATGGTCAGCCGGTGCTGCAGGCGTTGCACCTGGCCGTGCTCGGTACACCTTTCTGGCCACCAGGTGTGTCAGCCTGCGTACCCGCCTGAATAGTTACGAAATTTGAACGCCAGCAGCCGCATTACGTGTTGAAGCCGCGCCCCGTGCACGTGCCCAGCCTGCCCAGCAATCGCCGCGTCATTCTGGACGGGCCGATGCCGATTTGGCTCTTTGCTGCGCTTGCCCGGGGACTTTGCGCGCAGGCCACCCTGGCAACCTACGAACCGCGCACGAATCTGTCCATCACGTTCTGGACGCCGTCGGTGCGCCCGATCTAGAACATAAACAGCCGCCCGCGGCGCGCTTGAGCGCGCCGCGGGCGGCTGTGGATGGACGTGCATCGGTTTGGGAACACGACTCGATGCCATGCTGTAAACCCGTTGAGTATGTGGGGACCGGCATACCGACGCCAAAAACGGGGTATGCCAGATCCGGGCCGATGACAGACGCAACGATCAGGTCAGTTGCGTACCATCATTATAACATACATGGGGTGGCAAACCAAAGCGGTGTTGTATCGTAACTGTTCACGATAAGGGTAAAGGGATCTATGGAGAAGCAGCAGTCTCAGCGATGAGGACGACTGTGGGCCCTGTCACGGCGTGAGGCTACCCGTAGGCCGCTCCCCTCTCTATGGACAGCGCCAGTGGTTGCGCGCGGATCGCCCGGTTGATTTTGTCTCAGTTGGCGGAGTCGCGATGGCGCGGGATACTTCGGTGCTTCCTGTTTTACTTGTGTCACGTTGCTCCGGTCAGCGCAAGTCGATAATTGGCACCCCAGGCCGCCCTACTCAGTTGAACCGCCAGTTGTTCTCACGCGCGGTGATGGCGGCGATGTGCACCGGCGTCGATCGGCGCAGCTGCCTGACTTCGGCCTGGCTATCGGCCAGGGCGTGGCGCAGGAAATCGTTTTCTTGCTCACCCTCCCCTATCACCTTGCGCAGGCGGCTCATCTCCTTCAGATCCTCCTCGATCACGTGGTTCAGGCGACGATTCATGCCCTGCATGAGCACCGCGTCCGTCCGATAGCCGGCGGCGAGGTCGCGCCAGGCTCTGAGTCTGCCCAGGATAACGGCGACGGCGATGGCGGCCACGGATGCCAGCAGGAAGAAGGTAAACGTCACGTTGTGAATCATCATGTTATGTCAATCTTTATACGCCACCCTACTGGGACCAGGTCAGCTTCCTATGTTTCGATTGCCGCGCGGTGTACGGCGATGACGAGGTTGATGTCACACCTGGTAGAACGCAGGGTGACGGTGCTCATGGTTTGGCCCCGGTCTGGCTGGACGGGTTGGCCAGGGTGCGCAGGGTGTCGGTGATGAGTCGGGGACTGACCGCGTCGGCCGGCGCGGTGAGCCAGCCCCGCCCCTCCCAGGTCTTGGCAAGCTCGGCAATGCGGTGGCGCCTCATGGCGGGGAAGGCATCAGCCAGTTTGCCGATGGTGAAGGCGCCGGCGAGGTGGGTGTCGGCGTAGAAAATCAGCGCCCGCTCTTCGTCACTGAGCGTGGGCGGGATCGGGTCGGGGTTGGTGAGCATGCCACCGCCGGCGAGCGTGTGGGCGCTGGTGCGCGGCGCGTTGGGCGTCCGAAGCTCGTAGGGCACAGTCACGGTAATGGGGACGGGCTGCGGGTGACGCCAGGCGTTCGTCGGGACGCACGGTTGGCTTTTTGCGGTGGGGTGTATGGGGTGTGTATACGCACACAATCCACCGGCCTATTGGGCCCGTGGCGGACAGGATAGTCCGCACGGTGTGAGGATAGGATAGGGGCTAGGGTTCGGCTGTGGGAGGTGCCGTGGGGCGTAGGCTGTTAAGGGATTATGACTGGGTTCACATCCGTGAGGTCAGGGGTTCGAGCCCCTTCTCGCCCACCAGAGACCTCACCGGTAGTCCACATGGCTATCGGTGAGGTTTTTTCCGCGCAACCTGATCGCTGCGTGTACGTAATGAGACTCGGTTGTTGCCCCCGATTCCAGCCCCCGATTCCAGGAGAAAGATGTGACCATGTTTGAAGCCATCGTTGTCTATGAGTCTCACTGGGGGAACACCGCCGCAATCGCCCGCGCCATCGCAGAAGGCTTTGGCCCGCAGGCGTGCACACTTTCGACCACCGAGGCGACCGCCTCAACCACCGCGGCCGCCGATCTGATCGTCGCTGGAGCGCCGCTGCTCGGCTTCAGCCTCCCGACCGATCAGATGCTCAAGAGCCTGGCCACCAACGCCAGCCGCGACCCCACGCCGCCCGACCTGGCGCATCCCTCCATGCGCGCCTGGCTCGAGGCGTTGCCCAAAGGAAATGCCCGCGTCGCTGCGTTCGAGACCCGCATCTGGTGGTCGCCCGGCAGCGCGGCCAAGACGATCTTGAGTAAGTTGGAGGCGCTTGGCTACCGTGCGATTGCCCAACCGGAGCGTTTCATCGTGCAGGACAAGTACGGCCCGCTGCGCGATGGCGAGGTGGAAAAGGCAACGGCCTGGGGCGCAGAACTACGCCGACTTTTGGATCTGCCATGAAATACCGAAAAATCCTCGTCACGCAGCGCGGCGGGCCTGAGATGCTGCGCGTTGTCGAAGATGACCTGCGGCCGCCGCATGCGGGTGAAGTGCGCATCCGGGTGCTGGCGGCCGCCGTCTCGCTGCCCGATGTGGAGGCGCGCTACGGCCGCTCGCCGTTCCCGCCCACCCCCCCCTTTACGCCCGGCTACGCCATTGTTGGCGCGGTGGACGCCGTCGGCGCGGGAGTGGCACAGGCCAAACCAGGCGACCACGTGGCCGCATTGACGGTCTATGATGGCTATGCCGAATACGTCTACTGGGCTGAAAAAAAGCTGATTCCCGTCCCTGCGGCGCTCGATCCGGCGCAGGTCGTTCCACTCATTCTGAACTACATCGTTGCCTACCAAACGCTGCATCGCACGGCCAAAGTCAAAGCCGGTCAGACAGCGCTGATCATCGGCGCCAGCGGCGGCATTGGCACGGCCTTGCTGCAACTTGGACGACTGGCCGGGCTGAACATGTACGGCGTGGCCTCGGCCAGCAAGCACGCTGCGCTAATCGAATACGGTGCGACGCTGATTGACTACCACGCGCAGGATTTCGTCTCGGTCATCCGCGCGTCGGCGCCTGGCGCACGGGAGGTTTCGCACTCTACGGGAG
>CAZOLV010000106.1:3312-16304 GCA_964580725.1 uncultured Anaerolineae bacterium
TCTACGGGAGACGAAACGGCGCCTGGCGCACGGGAGGTTTCGCACTCTACGGGAGACGAAACGGCGCCTGGCGCACGGGAGGTTTCGCACTCTACGGGAGACGAAACGGCGCCTGGCGCACGGGAGGTTTCGCACTCTACGGGAGACGAAACGGCGCCTGGCGCACGGGAGGTTTCGCACTCTACGGGAGACGAAACGGCGCCTGGCGCACGGGAGGTTTCGCACTCTACGGGAGACGAAACGGCGCCTGGCGCACGGGAGGTTTCGCACTCTACGGGAGGCGAAACGGCGCCTGGCGCGCTGGATGTGGTTTTCGACGGCATCGGCGGTGACTATCTGCCGCGCGGCTTTGGCCTGCTCAAGCGCGGCGGCGTCTGGGTGAGCTACGCCAATCCGCGCAGCCTGGGGAACTTGTTTCGCCTGCTCGGACAGTTCATCTGGCGCAATCTGTGGCCGGATGGCCGGTCTGTCGCCCTCTACGGTACTGGCATCTCCAACCTGGACCGACGGCCTTTCCTGGAGGATTGGGCGACGCTCTTCCGACTGCTTGCCGAGCGCCAGATCGAACCGATCATCGCCGCCCGCTTCCCGCTGCTGGAAGCGGCTCGGGCCAATGCCCTGCTCGAAAGCGGGCAGGTGACGGGCAACATCGTGTTGCTGGCACCGGAACTGCTGGCGTCTCAGGGGGTTTCCAATGTCACGTAACGGGCTTTCTGTTCGCCTTCTTGTGCAGGTGTTCTTCTTCGTCGTCATCGTACCATTTTTGCCGCTGCTGATCTCCGGGCGCTGGGGTTGGTGGCAGGCCTGGGTCTATGCCATCGTCTGCATCCTGGGCTTTGCCATCAGCCGGGCGCTGGCCGGCCGGCGACATCCTGGCCTGCTGGCGGAACGCGGCCGCATGTTGCGTCATGCAGACGCCAAGCCGTGGGACAAAACCCTGGCGCCGCTGGTCGGCCTGGGCGGCGCGCTGCTGCCGCTGGTCGCAGGGCTGGACGCACGCTTCGGCTGGTCGGCCGGTTTCAGTCTCCCGGTCGAGCTGATGGCGCTCGCCCTCATCGTTGGCGGTTATGCGTTGTCCTCCTATGCGCTGATCGAGAACGCCTTCTTCTCCGGCATGGTGCGCATTCAGACCGACCGCGGCCACCGGGTGGTCAGCAGCGGCCCCTATCGCTGGCTGCGGCATCCCGGCTACGCCGGCGCGCTGCTGGCCTATCTCGCGACCCCGCTCTTGCTCGATTCCGCCTGGACGTTCCTGCCGGCGCTGTTCCTGACAGTCACTCTGCTGATCCGCACAGGGTTGGAAGATCGCACGCTGCAGACGGAACTGGACGGCTATCGCGCCTACGCCAGCCGCGTGCGCTATCGCCTGCTGCCGGGGGTCTGGTAGGGAGCCGGGCGCCAATGACTGTCCGCTTGGCCAGGCAAAAACTCGAGAGTTTCGATCCAGCTTTCATGCCCCCGCCGGCGGTCGTCGCCCTGGAAATCCCGGATTTGGTCATGGAAATGAAAATGCTGGATACGCTCAAGGCCCGCGCCGAAGGCCGGCCCGCGGCTGTGCTGGTCGCGGTGTTCGAAATCACCCTGTGGTTGGCGGTGCTGGCTGCCAGCCTCCTGGCGGGTTGGCGGTTTCTCGATCGCACCGATGACAGCACACGCTGCACTGCATGGCAGACGACAAATAGGAACATAGGAAAACAGGGGCGCGGCCGGCTCTGGGTTTGCGCCTACCGCCGTCCGAACACCACAACGTAGTAGGTCATGGCGTCGCGACGTAGCTGGGCGCGGCCGGCGCCAAACTCGCGCAGATTGGGATCGAGCATGATGGCGCGGTGTGGATCGCTGTTCCACCATGCAGAGACGGCCTGCGTCGGGCCGCCCGTCACTGAGGCGATGATTTCTCCCCAGGCGCTGGCGTCCTCGTAGCCCGCACGGCGCATACGCTGGGCCACGTCGGAGCCGTCCCCGCCGGCGTGACTGAGAACGCCGCGGCCTGCCATGTCAACGGCGTGCGCCTGTGCGGCTTGCTCCAGAGCGGCTGCAGGCGTCAACTCGGATAGATTGGCCTCCTGACGCAGCCGGTTGATGCGTGCATACACCTCTGCCAGCTCCGCTGCGACGGCCGCCGTGGGCGTTGCGGTGACTGTGCGACTTGGCTTGGGCGTGGGCGTGCGGCTCGGCTTGGGCGTGGGCGTGCGACTTGGCTTGGGCGTGGGCGTGCGGCTCGGCCTGGCGTTGGTTGTGGTGGTCGAACGGGTCATGGGCGCCTCGGTGTTGTCAAAGGGGATTGGCCTGGTGGGCTGCTGTTGGCTGCAATCGCCCAACAACAGCGCGCCGGCGCAGAGCGCCAACGACGCCAGTCGTAGCGGCCGGCGGCGCGCCGGGCGCACGACTGCTGAGGGCGACCGCGTGTGAATTGACATAACTAAGAAGCTGGACAGAGAAAGGAGCGCGCCAGACGCCGCACTGACGTCTGGCGCGCCAACGTTTCAACGTGATTGCAGGCGTTGCAGCGCCGCGCCGATGCCGACCAGGACAAGGCCGATCAGCGCCAGCCAGATGGCCAGGGGCGCACCGGTGGTGGGGAGGGCCTCGGGCGCGACGGCGGCTTCGGGCACTGTCTGTGCTTCGACGTCGCCGGCGGCGGGCAGGGCGGCCAGGAAGATTGCCATGTCCTGTGTGCCGCTGCGCTCAGCGTCCTTGAAGACGGTTCCGTAAGGAATGCAGATCTTCTGCGGCTGTGCGGTCAGGTTGACGATGACCAGCGTACCCTTGCCAAAGTAGGTTTTGTCGGAAATATCGGTGTAGTCGCCGATTTGGGCCGAGACGATCTTCTGCTCCACGGCGTCAGGCAAGGAGATGCAGTCAGGCCCGATGTCGCCGGGCTGTACGCCGCTTGCGGCAAAGGCTGCGATTTCGTTGACCAGCGGGAACTCGGCGCCTTTGTCCAATTGATCGGTCTGCCGCCAAATCGCCAGTTGCGCCTGCCACATGTCGCTTTGGACGTAGCCCATCGCCTCGTTGTAACAGATGGTGTTGCGAATCATGTCCGGCGCCAGCTTGAGCGGGGTCAGACTCCGGCTTGGGAAGGGCAGGCCGTAGTTTTGACAGTAACCTTGCACCAGCAGCTTGGTGGCGGCAGCCGCCGGCAGTGCGATCGTCGCTTGTTGGCAGGCGCTTTGCGCAGCGGCTACACTGGCGCCGCCGGCTTGAGGCAGCGAGGCGGGGAAGATGGCCATCTTCTGGAAACCTGCCTTGCTGGCGTCCTGGAAGACCATGCCGTAGGGCAGATGCAGCGCCTGGGTGCGGTCGGTCAGGTTGGTGATGGTGAGCGCGCCCTTGCCAAAGTAGGCGGGGTTGGACACATTCTGGAAGCTGCCGACGCGGGCGGAAACCAGCCCCTGCTGGACGGCCTCGACAAGCGAAATAGTGGCCGTGTCCAGATCAGACGGTTTGGTGGTTTGGGCGTGGGTCACGATTTCTTGCGCCAGGGCGAACTTGTCGCCGGCGACGCTCAGTTTGTTGGTGAAATGCCAGACCGCTTGCTGCGCCTGGGGCAAATTCTCGGCGGTGTAGGCGTCATTGGCCAGGCTGAAGGCGATCGCGGCGCGCACTGGATCGCTGGCCAGGCCGGTCAGCTTGAGCGAAGCGCCGGGGAACGGCAGGCCATAGTCCAGGCAGTGGCCGTTGACGGCGACGGTGATCGAGCCGTACGGCGGCGCGGCAAGGACGAACGGTCTGGATGCGGCCGCGGGCGGCGCGAATGTCTGTGCCGCGGCGGACGTCAAGGTCAGAGCCAGCAGTGTCAGGGCGATGCTGAGGCCAAACACCAGGCGTCTCCACGGCTGATTGGCGCGTTTGTGAATCATCTCTTGGTTCCTTTCCTCCGGCAAATCCAAGTTCAGGGCGAGTGGGTGCGGACAGGGTCACATTGACCATCCGATGATAGTCAATCGAGATTGCGTTGTACATGACGCGCAACAGGTGATGGGTTGCACATGACCGCCGTCATGGCGATCGGCGCTGACCGTTGCTAGACTTCCTGGCGTGTCTGAGCGCGCCTGTGGGGCGCAGAACGGGAGAATCGCATGCCCATCCAGTTACCTTCGAATCAAGTCTGGCAGATCATCGAGAAAGAGATATTTGCCGTCATCGGTATGGTCACGCAGGCGCAGGAGGCGCGCACCGTCGGCGTCATCTACGTGGTACGTGACCGCAAACTGTACGTCGCGACTGGCCAAGAGACGTGGAAAGCGCGCCACATCGCCGCCAATCCACACGTCTCCCTGACGATCACGATTGCCAAACGTATCCCCATCATGCCGTGGATGAAAATACCGCCGGCGACGATCACCTTTGCCGGAACGGCGCGCATCGTGCCGGCTGCTGAGGCCGCGCCCGACCTGCTGCGGGCGATCCTGCGCAATGACGCCGACGATCAGGCGCAGATGGCCAACCTGTGTCTGATCGAGGTGACGCCGATTGGCGAATTCATCACCTATGGCGTTGGCATCCCGCTGATGCAAATGCGTTATCCCGAAAAAGCCCGCGGCCGCGCCCCGGTGTTGTCGTAAAGGGGACAAGGGGACAGGGAGACAAGGGGACAGGGAGACAAGGAGACAGGGAGAAGTGGGGAAAGGAGACGCGCGATGTCACTGCTGGAAGAAGAACTGCACGCTCGTGATCTGCTCTACAAACCGTCGGCCAGGCAGCCGCAAATCGTGGATGTGCCGGCCCTTGCTTTCCTGATGGTGGATGGGCGGGGCGACCCGAACGTCAGTCAGGACTATCGGGACGCCGTCGAAGCGTTGTACACCCTTTCCTACACCCTGAAGTTCGCCCTCAAGCGCGCCGAAGGCATCAACTATGCCGTTGCGCCCCTGGAGGGCCTTTGGTGGGGCGACACGATGGACGAATTTCGGACCGGACGTCGCGCCGACTGGCGCTGGACGATGATGATCGCCCAGCCCTCCCCCGTCACCTCGACGTGGGTGGAGCGCGCCTGTGTGGAAGCGGCGCGCAAGAAAGCCCTGCCGGCCCTGCCGCGCCTTCGTTTCGAGACATTCCAGGAAGGCCTGGCCGCCCAGATCATGCACATTGGCCCCTACGCCACCGAAGAGCCGACGATCCAACGGCTGCACCACTTCATCCAGGCGCAGGGCGGCCTGTTCGACGGTTTGCAACAGAAACACCACGAGATCTACCTCGGCGACCCCAACCGCACCGCGCCAGAAAGACTCAAGACCGTGATCCGCCAACCGTTCCGGCGCGCTTGACCAGCCGCTGATCCCCTACGCCCCCTGATCGGCGTCACACCGCGGCCGGCCTGACCGCGGCCTATCAAAAATCGCTTGCGGGCAATCCGACTGTCCGCCGTCGCCGCGTCGATGGCACAATTGTTTGGAGGATCGTCGCTCATGGAAATTCCAGCCCCGGTCGCTCGACCCGTGATGGCGCCCGTCCAGCAAACGGAGCGCATCCAGATCGTGGATGTCTTGCGCGGCTTTGCGCTCTTCGGCATCCTCTTCGTCAACATGACCGTTTTCAGCCGCCCCTTCCAGACCATCCTATTCCCGGCCGACCCGGCCCTGCCCTGGTACGACCGCGCCGCTGAATGGCTCATCCATTTCCTCGGTGAAGGCAAATTCTACTCCCTCTTCTCCCTCTTGTTTGGCCTCGGCCTTGTCCTGTTGATGGATCGCATCGAGGCGCGCGGCGGGCGCTTCACGCCATTCTACCTGCGGCGCCTGCTCGTACTGCTGCTGATCGGCCTGGCCCACGCTTTTTTGGTCTGGCCAGGCGACATCCTGATCATGTATGCGCTGATCGGCTGCCTGCTACTGCTGTTCCGCAAGGCGAAACCGCGCACGCTGCTCATCTGGGCCGTGATCTTCATCGCCATCCCGCTGTTGCTCAACGCCGCCGGCGGCGCGCTGATTAGCCTGGCGCGTTCCGTCCCGGAAGGGGCCGCCCAGATCGAACAGATCTTCGCTCAGGTCGAAACCGGCTATCGCACCGACCTGGCGCGCGCCGTGCGCGTCTACACCGGCGGCAGCTTCGCCGAAATCACCGCGCAGCGCATCTACGACTACAACAGCCTGGCGCTGGCCTCGTTCTTTGGCATGGGCCTCAATGTCCTCGCCATGTTTCTGATCGGCGTCTACTTTGGCAAACGGCAGATTTTCCATGATCTTGCCGCCCACCGTTCGTTCTGGCGCAAGCTGTTGCTCTGGGGACTGACGGTTGGACTGGCCGCCAATGCCCTGTATGCAACGCTCATCATGACGGTTTCTCGCTTCGATCTCTCCCCGTCGCTCCAGATCGCTGCCGCTGCGCAGAGCCTTGGCGCGCCCCTGCTTTCGCTCGCCTACATCTCGACCATTTGTCTGCTGGCGCTGCGCCCCGGCTGGGCCAACCGGCTGCAGATTTTGGCGCCCGTTGGGCAGATGGCGCTGACCAACTACCTGCTGCAGTCCATCGTCTGCACCTTGATCTTCTACGGCTACGGGCTTGGCCTGTTTGGCAAAATCGGCGCCGCGTGGGGCATTCCGCTCACCATCGTGATCTACCTGCTGCAAATTCCCTTTAGTCACTGGTGGCTGAAACGCTTCCGCTACGGTCCGGCCGAGTGGTGCTGGCGCTCGCTGACCTACCTCAAGCCACAGCTTATGAGGAGGCAAACATAACTGATGCACCGCATGCCGTCGCCCTGCTTTTGCGACCACATGGTCTAGTTTGACAAAGTAGACCATGTGGTCTATAATACCTTTGTGTCGCTCACGATGCTGATGTGCGCCAGAGGTAATTTTCATGTTGATCCATGTCCAGAACCTGTTTCACTCCTACAACCAGGACAATCGCTTTGCCGTGCACGACCTGACCTTTCAGGTCGCGCGGGGCGAGATCTTCGGTTTTCTGGGGCCAAGCGGCGCCGGCAAATCTACCACGCAGAACATTCTCACCGGGCTGTTGCCTTTGCAGCGCGGGCAGGTGACTGTGCTTGGCCAGGACCTGCGCACGGCCGGCCGTCGTCTGTACGAGCGCATTGGCGTCTCGTTCGAACGGGCCAATCATTACCGCCGGCTTTCTGGTCTGGAGAATCTCCAGTTCTTTGCCAGCCTCTACGGCGGCGCCGTCGAAGACCCGATGCAACTGCTGCGCATGGTGGGGTTGGAGGATGCCGCCCGACGCCAGGCCGGCGCTTATTCCAAAGGGATGTACCATCGCCTCAACTTTGCGCGCTCGATGCTCAATCGGCCCGAACTCTGGTTTCTGGACGAGCCAACCTCCGGCCTTGACCCGACCACCAGTGCGCGTATCAAGGAAATCATTCTGCAGCGGCGCAAGGAGGGGGCGACGGTCTTCCTGACTACTCACAACATGTACATTGCCGAGGAGTTGTGCGACCGCGTGGCCTTCATTGATGAGGGGCGCATCGTGGCGCTCGACACACCTCGCGCTCTCAAGCTGCGTTTTGGCCGCCGTCTGGTGCGCGTCGAATATCACAGCAACGGCGCCAGCGCCTCCGAAACCCTTTCCCTGGACGAGACCGCCGATCAGGCGCGGCTGCAGGCCCTGGTCAGCGAGGCACGCGTCGAAACGATGCACACGCAAGAAGCGACCCTGGAGCAGATTTTCATCGAACTGACCGGGAAAGGGTTGGTGTAACGATGGGCAAACGTCTGTGGGGACTCTTCAAGAAGGATTTGCTGCTCTGCTGGCGCAACTATTTCTTCGCCATCGAACTGATCGTGACACTGCTGATGGTTGCCCTCTACCACTTCGTGCTGCCAGACGAACTGCATCTGACGCCCACCGTCTACCTGACCCAGGACGGTGCGCCGGCCGCCGCCTTGCCCGCCCTATCGCAGGCACAGGTTGTGGCGGATCGCCAGGCGTTGGAAGCGGCGCTGCGCGCTGATCGCAACGCCTACGGCATTGCCCTCGATGCCGGGCAGCATGGGGCGACCGCCGAGTTGATCTTTCGCGGGCACGAGAGCCAGCGCACACGTGAACTGGCCGCCCTGGCCCTGCGCTCTGCTGCCGCTCCCGCTCCCCAACTGCCGGCAGTGACCTATCTCGACGGCGCGCCCAACAGCGAGCGCATGACGTTTCGGCGGTCGCTGCTCCCGGTGCTCTTGCTGGCAGAACCGGCGCTGCTCGGCTTCATCCTGATCGCCACCCTGGTCTTCTTCGAGAAAGAAGAGGGCACGGCGCTCTCCTACATGGTATCGCCCGGCTCGATCTGGGCCTACCTGGCCAGCAAGGTGGCGGCCATCACCGTGCTGTCGCTCTTTTCTGCCGTCATCCTGACCGGTCTCACCGTTTTCAGCGACGCCTCCTGGGGTTGGATGCTGCTCATCGTGGCGGCCGGTTCGATCTTCGGCTCCAGCGCCGCGCTGCTGCTGACCGGCTTCTTCGCCACGCTGACGCAGGCCATGGCCTGGGTGATGGTGATCTCGGTCATCATCGGCATGCCCATGGTCTCCTACTTTGCGCCGAACATCGCGCCGCTGGCGTTCCGGCTATCTCCCACCTGGCCGCTCATGTGGGGGTTGCGCCAGACCTTCCTGACGAACGGCTCCTGGCCGCTCATGACCCAGGCCGCCGTCATCCCGCTGGTCGTCGCTGTGATCTGCCTGACGCTCGCCGGCTTCGTGTTTCGTCGCCGCCTGACCGCCGCCTGACCGCCCCCGGAGAGGATCGTCTTCGATGTCGAGTCTGCATCGCATACTGACAGTCGTGCGCCGTGATCTGCGCGCGGCGCTGCGCGATTACATCCTGGCCTACATGCTCCTGGCGCCCTTCTTGCTGGCGTTCGTCCTGCGCCTCTTCATTCCGGTGGCCGCCGACGCCAGTATTCGCCTGGTCGTGGACAACTCGATGACGCCTGAGACGGCAGCACGCATGGCGGTCTACGCCATCGTCGAACAGACGCCCGATCAAGCCGCTGTGGAGCGCCGGGTGCGGGGGCCGGATGATGCCCTTGGGGTGGTGCTGCAGAATGGCGCATCGTTACTGTTGGCCCAGGGCAACGAACCGCAGGAAACCGTCACCCTGGCGAGGCAGGTCGTTGCGGCTGCCAGCGGAAACACCCCAGCCGCCGGCCTGACGGTGACCGTGTCCGATCTGGGCGAGACTGTGGCGCCTGTTCGAATTTACGGAACCGCCTCGATCCTCCTCCTGGCTGCCATGCTCGGCGGCATGTTGGCCGGCCTGGCGGTGATCGAAGAAAAAGAGGGGCGCATGCTCACCGTGCTCGCCGTCACCCCGTTGGGTAAGGCTGAATATCTGGCCGGCAAGATGCTGATCGGCGTCGTCATTCCCCTGGTGCAGGCCGCCGCCCTGGTTCCTGTCATGGGAGTTGGTCAAATTGACATGGGCCAACTGCTGTGCATGATGCTCTGCACGGCGGTCACTGCGCTGGTGCTTGGCTTTTTCCTGGGCGCCATCAGTCCAAGCCAGATCGCCGGCATTGCCAATCTCAAGTTCATGTTCCTGGTCATCACCGCCTCGTTCCTGGGCGCCATCCTGGTCCCATCTGCCTGGCGCTGGATGCTCTACTGGTCACCCTTTTATTGGAGCGCCGCCGGCTTCATCCAGATCCTGGAAGGGCAGGCTACCTGGAGCAGCATCCTATCGGCCGGCGGGATCGTCTTGGCGCTCACGGCCGTGCTGTACGTGGCGCTATCTGGCCCCATCCGCCGCGGGCTGACGCCTGCGGGCATCTAGAGAAGGGAGTTCGTCATGCCAATCTTTTCCGAATGGTGGTTTTGGGTCATTGTCGTGATCGTCTTCATCGTTGGCGGTTACATCAAGCTGAGCGTGCTCAAGCGCCTGCTGGCCAACCGCAACCGGCCGCTGCCGCCCGATCAAGATGACCAGGAAGGCTGATCCAGGCACAGGCGATCGCCTGGAGCGTCTCCTGGGTGCTGCGCTGACGGAGTTTGGCAGCAAACCGTATCAGGCTGCTTCGCTGAACGCGATCCTCAAGGAGGCGGCGATCAGCAAGGGGGTCTTTTACCACTACTTCACCGACAAGCTGGCCCTCTATCAGGCGCTGCTGCAGCGGCTGGCTGCCGTCAAACTTCAGGTGCTCACCGAACGCACGGCGGGGCGGGTCATGCCGTCGCCAGACGAGGATTTGTTCGCCTACTTTCAGCGCATGTTGGCGCTGAACGCGTTCATCGCGGCGCACGATCCCCGTCTCTACCGCTTCGCCGTGCGCTTTACGCGCGAACCGGCCGATTTTCGTCACGAACTGCAGGGCGGCGCCGGTGTGGGCGATGTCACCGCTACGCTGATCGAACATGGCTTGCGCGGCGGCGCCTTCGACCCGACTTTTCCGGCCGATGCCGTGCGCATCATCTTCAGCTACTTCGTCGAACACGTCTTCGATCTTTTCCCATTGTCAGAGGAAGTGACGCCGGAAGAGGTCGAAGAGCGCATGAGCCTGCTGTTCCGCTTTTTGCAGTATGGTTTGGGAAGCAAGAGGACATGACGCCGCGCACACTCGACCGCCAGCAGGAACTGCCGCGCACCGCCTTTGCGCTCGACGATCCCTTTTGGTCGCCGCGCCGGCGGGTCAACGCTACGCACGCCATTTTTCATCAATGGGAACAGCTCGAGGCCAGCGGCTGCATCGCCAACTTCCGGCTGGTCGCCGGCGAAATCAGCGGTTGGCGTGAAGGTTGGTTCTTCGCCGATTCTGACGCCTACAAATGGCTCGACGCCGCCAGTCTGATTCAGGCTGAACTGCCGCAGCAGCGCCTGGCCGCCCTGCTGGACGATTTCATTGCGCTGCTCGGCCGGGCGCAGTGCGATGACGGCTATCTTTTCACCTACAACCAACTGCACTTTCCCGGCGTGCGGTGGGCCAACCTGCAGATCGAACATGAATTGTACTGTCACGGTCACCTGATCGAAGCGGGCGTGTCGCATCATACGGCGTTGGGCCGCGACGACCTCCTGACCATCGCCTGCCGGGCCGCCGATCTACTCGTGCGTGACTTCGCCGGCGCCGGCCACACCCCCGGTCATACCCCCGGTCATGAAGAAATCGAGATTGCGCTGCTGCGGCTGCATCAGGTTAGCGGACGCACCGCCTATTTCGACCTGGCGCACCAGTTTCTGGAACAGCGTGGGCGCACGCCGCGCTTTGCCCTGTCGTTGCTGCGGCAGATGCGCAATGTGGCCGGCCGCGGTCGCCAGGTCGCCGAAGGTCGGCGCGCCTATCTGGCCGCTCATCCTGACGCGGCGCCCTACCGCGTGCCGCCGGGAAACGCCGCCAAACGTCCCCGCACCATCTACTGGCGTTGGCTGGCCAGTGCGCTCAGCGGCAAGTATTTTCAACAGCACGCGCCCATCCGCCGGCAGAATGTGCCTGTCGGGCATGCCGTGCGTTTCGGCTATCTCCAGACCGCCGTCGCCATGCTGGCGCGCGCCAGCGGCGATGACACGCTGTTGCCTGCCCTGTTCGAATCCTGGGAACGATTGGTCACGCGGCGGCTCTACGTCACCGGCGGCGCCGGCGCCCTGCCCGCCCTGGAGGGCTTTGGCCGCGACGATGAGCTTGACCCCGAATTTGCCTATGCCGAAACCTGCGCCGCCCTGGCCGGCATCTTCTGGAACTGGCAGATGGCGCTGCTGAGCGGCGAGGCCAGATTCGGCGACCTGCTCGAATGGCAGTTGTACAACGCCGCGGCTGTCGGCATGGGGTTGGCCGGGGACGCCTATTTCTACAACAATCCGCTGACCTGCCGCGGCGGCGTTGTGCGCAAGCCGTGGTTTGCCGTGCCCTGCTGTCCATCCAATCTCTCGCGCGTCTGGGCCGACCTGGGGCGCTATGCGCTGACAGTGCGCGACGACGAGGTAACCATTCAACAGTGGTTCAGTGGCCGCGGCCGGCTGCCGCTGCGCACGCCGGTCGGCGTTGTGGTCGCATCAGGGCTGCCCTGGCGTGGAGAGATCACGCTGCGTCTGGAACCGGCGCAGACAGCCGAGTTTGGCGTGCGTTTGCGTCTGCCCTCGTGGGCCGGTGATGGCGCCAGCCTGCGCCTGAACGGCCAGCCTGTGGCCCTGCCCGCTCTTGACCAGCCGCCCTTGTTTGGCCCAACCGCCGGCGGCTTCGACCCGCGCCTGGCGCGTTGGGTCACGCTGCGCCGGCGCTGGGCGCCCGGCGACGAAATCGCTCTGAAGCTGCCCATGGCCATCATGGTTCGCCGCGTCGGGCCGCGGGTGCGCGGCCATGTGGGCAAAGTGGCGCTGACTCGCGGTCCGCTGGTCTACTGTTTGGAGAGCCTGGACAATCCCGCATGCGATATTTTCAGCGCCCGGCTCGATGTGGCCAGTCTGCACGCCGAACCGGCGCCAGACCTGTTAGGCGGCGTCGTCGTCCTGCGCGGTCAGACCAGCGCCGGCCAGCCCGTGATCGCCATACCCTATCCTCTCTGGGGCAACCGCGGCCCCTCCCGTATGACCGTGTGGATGCGAGCTGACCTGACAGATTTTTAGAACCTATCAGGTCTCAATCGAAGTCATCCGGTGCGAGGGTCGGAACCAGGCTTTCAGGAAACGCCTGTTCGTGCATTGCGATCAGGCCATTGCGACCGCCGAACCACTCCAACGCCTCTTCGCGTCTCAGTTGTGTAGTATTCTCGGATAGCAGCGTATGATACGACGAGTGCGGCCACTCGCGAAAATCGGTAACGAAGCCATGACGCTGCGGGTTTTGGTGGATGTAGATCACGAGCCGGTGCAGATAGGCCTCGGTGGTGACTTCGATCCGGCCGAAGGGACGTTGGAAGAGCGCGCCGGTGCGGTGATAGGCCTTGTTGAACGACCTGGCGTAGGCGTTGAAGAAGTTGGAGAACGATCGACTCGCGCTCGGCAGACCTGACGAGTCTCTTTCGCCCGACAGACCTGACAGGTCTACAAGACCTGTCAGGTCTTTTTCGCCCGACAGACCTGACAGGTCTACAAGACCTGTCAGGTCT
>CAZOLV010000107.1:0-16190 GCA_964580725.1 uncultured Anaerolineae bacterium
GTTTCAATCGCCCGCAGGCGATTCGTTGTCTTGCGACCCCGAAAGTAGAAAAGTGCGACTATTACAATGAGTCGCGTTTCAATCGCCCGCAGGCGATTCGTTGTCTTGCGACTCATGGACGAAACATCAACCACGAACGGCGTTATCGGGTTTCAATCGCCCGCAGGCGATTCGTTGTCTTGCGACACGTATGATCTCGTCACGGGCGAGATTGCTCACACGAGTTTCAATCGCCCGCAGGCGATTCGTTGTCTTGCGACAATGGAATCCGGGCCGGATGCAAAAATAGGTCATACGGTTTCAATCGCCCGCAGGCGATTCGTTGTCTTGCGACCCATCATCAGCTTGAAGGTCGGAGAAACGACGGTGCGCGTTTCAATCGCCCGCAGGCGATTCGTTGTCTTGCGACCGAGTCATCGGGCCGGCGGGCAATCTGCCGCCGGTCGTTTCAATCGCCCGCAGGCGATTCGTTGTCTTGCGACAATGATAACGGGGTTGCCGTCGTTTACCGCCCGGTTTGTTTCAATCGCCCGCAGGCGATTCGTTGTCTTGCGACCGACGGTGAGTTCGCCAACCGCTAAGCGGTCGCCGGCGTTTCAATCGCCCGCAGGCGATTCGTTGTCTTGCGACCTCCTCGTCCACGGTCCGGCCGATGTTCTGGTCAAGAGTTTCAATCGCCCGCAGGCGATTCGTTGTCTTGCGACTTGAAAGCGACCGCCTGGTCGCCGTGGTCGCCGACTTCGTCGGTTTCAATCGCCCGCAGGCGATTCGTTGTCTTGCGACGTCAGTACGAGGCAACCATTGAGATTCTGACGGAGAGTTTCAATCGCCCGCAGGCGATTCGTTGTCTTGCGACTCATGCTGCGCGTGCTGCACGCGGGCGGTGAACTCTGTTTCAATCGCCCGCAGGCGATTCGTTGTCTTGCGACGCGCGTTGGCGCTGCCCTCGGTGGAGGAGATCCTATGTTTCAATCGCCCGCAGGCGATTCGTTGTCTTGCGACAGCGCGGCGCTGCAAGCATCACTGGGATTCTAGCCGTGTTTCAATCGCCCGCAGGCGATTCGTTGTCTTGCGACGCAGTTTGCGGATGATCTGTTCGGGGATGGATTCATCACGTTTCAATCGCCCGCAGGCGATTCGTTGTCTTGCGACCGTCGGCCGCCAGGCGCTCACGTCGACCGAATTGAACGTTTCAATCGCCCGCAGGCGATTCGTTGTCTTGCGACTTGCGCACCAGGTGATGCTGGCCAGGGGCGTGGTGAGTTTCAATCGCCCGCAGGCGATTCGTTGTCTTGCGACCTGGACGCGCCGCTGGTGTGTGCGCCGAACGCGGGCACGTTTCAATCGCCCGCAGGCGATTCGTTGTCTTGCGACCCTCTATCTGCCGCATTTTCTGCGCCTCTGCCAGTTCGTTTCAATCGCCCGCAGGCGATTCGTTGTCTTGCGACTCTTCTCGACTACGTTTGTGGGGCGTAAGTCCGCTCCGTTTCAATCGCCCGCAGGCGATTCGTTGTCTTGCGACGCCGCTGCCACACTTCGTCCCGCACAGACACCACATGCGTTTCAATCGCCCGCAGGCGATTCGTTGTCTTGCGACCCGGCTGTGATACTCCCCGTGAACTGCACCTTGCTCAGTTTCAATCGCCCGCAGGCGATTCGTTGTCTTGCGACGGCTAATTGGGACTCGATTGCTGTTGCGATTGATAGCGTTTCAATCGCCCGCAGGCGATTCGTTGTCTTGCGACCTGCCAATTGTGGGCTGCGCGTGCGACGTAGGGATCGGGTTTCAATCGCCCGCAGGCGATTCGTTGTCTTGCGACCCAGAGACGGCCGTGGGGCGGCGAAAGCGGGGACGTTGTTTCAATCGCCCGCAGGCGATTCGTTGTCTTGCGACTGCCAGGGGTTGGGATAGCGAGACACGAGCGCAGTTTTTCGTTTCAATCGCCCGCAGGCGATTCGTTGTCTTGCGACTAGGCCGCCCGGCGTGGTCAGGCCGAGCAGTTTTGTTGTTTCAATCGCCCGCAGGCGATTCGTTGTCTTGCGACCGGATGTGCCGAGGGCCGTCGCCCCCAACTTGAAGTGTTTCAATCGCCCGCAGGCGATTCGTTGTCTTGCGACCCAATCGCCACCGCCCCCCCTCCCCCCCCTCCCACGGTTTCAATCGCCCGCAGGCGATTCGTTGTCTTGCGACCGCGGTTTGTTTCCATCCCCCTTCTTGTGCTATCATTCCCTCAGCACTTCATTATATATCTTTCTGCCGCTCAACCGTCGTTTTTCGCCTGTGCCGAGGCCCGGAGAAAAGTTTGCTAAAACACCGCGCTGGAAACAAATCTAAGCACATTATAATGCCATCCCACCCAACTCGTCAACTCAACGCCCAGGCGGCCGCTACTCTCAATGCAGCCACCCGCCCCATACGCTAAGGTGATTTCTAATGCCAACCCTGCTCGATTGCCTTACCTTCGCATCGTTTCGCCATCTTTGGGCCATCGCTCAGGCCCATTTCCTGCTGCCGTCCCAACGTCATCCCCCCAAACAAGTCTGGCTGGATACTCTGCTCGCGTTCCTCACCGATCCGGCCAACTTGCAACGCGTCGTCTCCCAACTCTCCGATGCCGACCTGGATGCCCTGCACGCGCTGCTGGCGCTGCCGCATCCCGCGCTCGAACACGCCTTCTGCGCACGTCATGGCGCTATTCGCCCCTACCGCCCGTGGGATCGCTCTGTTCCCTTGCCTGACCGCCCCTGGCGCTTCCCCACCAGCAGTGCCGAACACCTCTGGTACCTCGGCCTGCTCTTCCCCGCGCCGCCCGATCGCCCCGGCGGGCAGTCGCGCCTGACCCTGGCCGCCGAACATCGCGCATTCCTGACCGACTATTTCGAAAAAACGGCCCCTGCACGGCCAGCGGCTCCTGCAGGCCTGGCCTACGAGCCACTCCTGTTCGACACCCTCTACGATCTCACTGTTCTCCTGGCCCTGCTGCACCAGCACGACGTGACCCTCGCACACCAACGCTGGTTACCCGTCCCCTTTCTGCACCTTGTCAACCAGCAGACGCGCCATCCCGTGCCTCTGCCCGCGCTGCGTTCTGAACTGCAAGCCCCGCGCCTGCACTTCCTGCACTACCTGGCGCAAGCCCTCGGCCTTCTCATCACCACCGCCGATTTGCCCAAACCCGCGCCAGCCATCGCCCTCTGGCTGCAGGCCGACCCCACCGTGCGCGTCCAGCAACTCTGGCGCTCCTGGCTGCAGCCTGATCCCTGGCTCACATTCCGCCTGCCGGCTGCGGCCACGCCAGACCCCATCGCCCTGGTGCAGCACCTGCTGCAGTTGCTCAACCTCGCGCCGGCCGACGCATGGCGCACCATCCCTCAACTGCGTAAAGAACTCAAGCGCTTCATCCATCCCACGCCTGTTTGGTGGCAAACGCCTGCTGATGACGATAGCGCGCCGCACATCTTGGCCGA
The DNA here is from genome assembly GCA_964580725.1 of uncultured Anaerolineae bacterium. Lineage (GTDB taxonomy): Bacteria > Chloroflexota > Anaerolineae > SSC4 > Amarolineaceae > Amarolinea. Next base: position 3,469 of record CAZOLV010000107.1, read on the forward strand.
TCTCTTCCTCGGCCCCCTCGCCTGGCTTGGCCTGGTCAGCCTACAAACCGAAACGCACTTGCACGTCCGCCTCAGCCCGGCCGCGCGCACCTGGCTCAATGACTCACCCTTGCCGCCCCTCCCTACACCCCAACCCTTCGCACTCAGTCTGGATGCGGAGCGCATCACCCTGCACCTTCCCGGCAACACCGCCGCCCTGGGCGCCGCCCAGGTTGACCTGGCGCGCGTTTTTGCCCTTGTCAGCCAGTTCGGTCGCCTCAGCTTTGGCGCTGATGACCTGGCCCTGGTCATGACCAGTGAAACGACCCTCGACGCCGTTCTGCACCTCCTCAACGGCGCCATCGGCCGGCCGCTCGACGCCGCTGAGTATGCCGTCGTGGCCGGCTGGGCCGCCACCCCGGCTCCCATCACCATCCACCGCCTGACCGTGCTCGAAGCCGCGGATCCGGCCCACCTGACTGCGCTCACCACCCGTCGCGCACTGCACCCCTTACTCGGTCGCACCCTCAACCGGCGCCTGGTCGTCGTCCCCGATCGTCTTCTCCCCCGCCTCGTCGGTCGTCTGCGTCGCCTGCGCATCCCTCACCGCCTGACCATCTCCGACGCGGCCGGCGCGCGCAGCGCCGGCAAGGCCAAGATCGCCGACAGCGGCTATCTCTACCTGGCCGGACTGGTCTTCCAACAACTGAGCCGCTTTACCGATTTGCCCCTGCGCCTGCCGGCCGCGGTTCTCGAGCAAATCGCGGCCAACCTCCCGCCTGAAACCGCCTCCGACCTGCATGCCCTGGCTGAAGAACTGCTCGCGCGCCTGCAGACTGCCTTCGACGGCTACTCCGGGCCCCCGCTCGACAATCCGTATCCCATCAACCGAGCCGATACCCAGGTCCGCCTTACGGCCGCCATCGCCGGCGAGCACAGCGTCGAACTGACCTACTGGACCGCGGGACGCGGCGAGTTGACCCACCGTCGCGTCGACCCCTACCGCCTGGAAACCCGCGGCAGCGTCACCTACCTCGTCGCCTACTGCCACCTGCGCCGTGCCGAGCGCGTCTTCCGCCTCGACCGCATCCTCGCCGTCGCCGACAGCGAACCACCGCCGGCACCCAATCAGGCGCCCCTCGCCTTCATCGCCAGCGAGCCGTCAGCACCAGCCACCCCGCGCCCGCCCTCCGCCATAACACCAGCGCCCGTCAACGACGATGACCTCATCGTCCCCTTTTAGCCAATGCTGAATGCTGAATTCTGAAAGCTGAATAACAGACCCCACCCCGCACATTCCCGGCGTCACGCACAACTCATTCATCATTCAGCATTCAGCATTCAGCGACGACCTCATCGTCCCCTTCTAACCAATGCTGAATTCTGAAATGCTGATCTGCAATCTGTAATCTGTAATCTGCCCTCCTCCTACAAAATCCTCGCCACCACCCGCGGTTCCTCCAACCCCGTCTGCACCCCCATCACCAGCGCCTTCGGCAGGCATGACTCGCACAAGAAGTAAAAACGAACACTGTCCTCCTCCTGATTCACCAGCCGTTTCAATTTCTTGAGCAGCCGATCCATGTCCTTCCCCTTCAGATCGCACTCGAAGACGCTGTACTGCACCCGCTGCCCAAAATCCAACAGCGTCTGCATCACCTTCGTCCGCCGCCGATCATCCGGAATATCGTAACACACCAGCACAAACTGCGTCGTCTTCGCCATGATAGACCCCCGGACAGAAATGCAAAATACAAAGTACATAGTACAAAGCCCTCTGCGCTCTGCGCTTTGTACTTTGCACTCTGCACTTACGCTTCGTACCCCTGGTAACTCGCCGCTTCTCCCAGCACCACATTCGCCAGGTGGCGCGCTTGCTCCTCGATGATACGCCGTAGCGCGGTGGTCTCTTTCTTGCGCGGATAGAGTACCGGCGTCGCCATCTGCTTCTCATGCGCCTCGATCAACCGCCGGCGGCCGCTTTCCACCAGGTACACCCCCGGCGTGGCCCCTGGCTCGCGCCGAAAATCCTGCGCCGTAAAGCGGTTCTGCAGGAACAGCGGCGCGACGATGGCATCTACCACCACCGGGCGGAACTCCTCCATCAGATCGAGCGCCAGCGACGGGCGGTTGTAGTCCATCGTATGGAAAAAGCCCATGTACGGATCGAACCCCACCAGGTTGACCATGCCCAGTGCCGCGCTCTGCAGCAGCGCATAGCCAAAGCTCAGCGCGGCATTGACCGCGTCGGGCGGCGGGCGATACTGGCGGCCGTTGAACCCCCAGCTTGGCGGCAGCAGGTCTTTCAGCCCGCCGAAATAGGCAGCCGCGCCGCTTCCCTCGTAGCCGCGCAGGCTGTCCAGGTCGCGGGCTGCGCTGACCTGACCCTCGATGCCCTGGATGGTTTGCGTCGCTTTTTGCGCGCGGGTCTGCACCTGACTCCCCGCTGCTGCCGCCAGCCGCCCCAGCGTGCGCCGTTGATTGGCCAGCTTGGCCAGGATCGCCTGCCTGGCAATCGGCAGGGCTGTCTGTGGATTGCCTAACACCTGGTACTGGCGATGGCGCAGATGGGCAAAGCCCAGCGCCGGCGGGGTTAGCCGCCCGCGATACTTGCCATACGATGAGAAAAACGCGACGTCCACTTCCTGCACCAGAAGTTGCGTAATCAGCGCGGCCGAGAGCTGCACATTCCCCATGACCACCAACTGCTCGACATGAATCAGCGGTATGTCCAAAATCACATCCGATTTCTTCTCCACAATGAGGCGCTCGCCTTTCTTGCGTGCCGTTGCGCCCTGATCGGTTAAATAGATGACTGGCATTGTCCCTCCTGACCCAGGAATGCTTTCGCGCGTAGACGCAGAGGCGCCAGGATGCAAAGGCAATCTCATTATTTCGCGTTCAGCGTTCCGTATCTCGCACTTTGTACTTTGCGCTTTGCACTTTGTGCTCAGCTAGAACCCCAGGTAATGATGCTTGTTGCCGACGAAAAACACACCCAAGAATTGAAAACCCTCGTCGAAGCTCACCAGCCGCGTCTTTTTGGGATTCAATTCCAGGCGCAGTTCGCCCAGTCCCTGCTCCACCTCAACCAACGCGGCTTCCGCATCCTGCCGCCGCGGGCACAGCACCACCAGGTCATCGGCGTAGCGTACCAGGTTCAGCCCGGCCTGCGTCAACCGCACATCCAACGGGTGTAGGTAGATGTTCGCCAGCAGCGGCGAGATCGGCCCGCCCTGCGAGGTGCCGGCCGTGGGACGCTGCCCTGCCAGCGCGTTCATGATGCGCACCCGCACCCAGCCTTCCAGCAGCCACAGCAACCCCGCATCGTTCAGCTCATTGCGCAGCCGTTTCACCAGCAAATCCGGGTCAATCTGCTCGAAACACTTTTTGATATCGGCATCCACCACCCAGCGCAGCCCCTGATCGCGCAGCGTGAGAATGCGCGCCGCCGCATCCTGCACGCCGCGACCCGGACGAAAGCCAAAGCTGCAATCCAGGAAACGCTGTTCGAAGGTTGGCTCCAGGTATTCCACCACCGCGCGCTGCGCCACGCGGTCGCGGATCGTCCATTTGGCCAGCGGCCGCTGCCCTTCGCCGCTGCGTTTGGGCACCCACACCGTTTTGACCGGCGTGGGACGGTAGGTTCCGCCCAGCACCTCCTGGCGCAGCACCGCCAGCTCCGTCTCCGCCTGGGCTGCAAACGCATCCAGCGAAACGCCGTCCACACCGGGGCCGCCGCCATTGGCTTTGATGTGCAGCCAGGCCCGCGCCAGGCTTTCACGTGTGAAGGCCGCCTCCAGTCCTGGCGTCTTGACCGCAGCCGGTTTGGCCACTGGCCCCTGATCTGGCTGCGCGACAGGCGCGGGTGGCCGCGTGGCGCGGCGCCGCCGCGCGGCCACCAGATCATTGAAAACGACGCCTGCGCTGCGTCTGCCACGCGCGGGGGGCGCGGCCCGGGGAATACGGGCTGGCCGGCGCGGCTCAACGGCTACCGGGGCGTGGTCACCCGCTCGCTGCGGGGGATCAGCATGAGACGCGGCCGGCGTTGCTGGCGGCGTCGGTTCCGTGCGTGCGGGCGCCTTGTTTGTCTCAAGCGCTTCGTCGCGTGCCTGCCGCCGTGCTGCGCGGGCCGCCAGGCGGCGTAAGATGCGTCGCATGCCGCGTGTGCTGTCCATGGCTATAAATCCTCGCCGCAGTGAATACAAAAGCTGCGGCCGGCCGGCGTTTGCTTCTGGCAGCGTGGACACCTGATGCGGCCGGCAGTCTCCTCTGCCGCTGCGCCATCGCCCACCTCCTCATCCGCCGTCTCATCGTCCTGCACCTCCGCTGGCGTGGGGCGCGACGTCGCGCGACGATGCTCGCGACGCGCGGGCGGCGCGGGAATGGCGACTGGTGGTATCACAACCGGCGCCGCGGTTTCCGGCCGACCGGCGTTGGCCTGCGCGCTGCCCAGGGCGGTGTCCATGCCTTTGTCGTACATGCCCTGCATGCGCTCGGCGTAGCGTTCCTGCAGCGCGGCCTGCTCGCTGCTCATCGCTTTCATTTCAGCCAGCAGCCGCTCGTACACGGACTGCGTTTGTTCGCTCGCACCGCCGGCGGCGGTTTGCGCCTTGAACTTCTCCGCCAGCGCGCGCGCCAGATCAGGCGAAAGTGCGGCCATCACCATTTCGAGCTGCGCCGGTGAGAGATCACGCGCCTGCGCCAGCAGCGCCACATCTTTCAACAGCCGCGCCTGCTCCGGCGTCGTTGCCAGCGTCATCAACCCCGCCACACCCTGCTCGGCCAGCGTGCGCGTGCGGGTCAGTTCAAACTCCTGGCGTTGGCGTTCCTGTTCCATCTCCTGGCGTTTGCGTTCCATGTCCAGGCGATGGCGCTCGGCTTCCTCGCGCAACCGTCGTTCCAGGTCAGCCTGGGCGCGCGCCGCCTCCTGCTGCAGCTCAGCCGCCTTACGCTCCAGTTCCAGGCGCATGCGTTCGGCATCTTCCTTGCGTCGCACAGCCTGCATCCGCTCCAGGCTCAGCGCACCCAGCTCGACATCCAGGCGATCTTCCTCGCGCTCCAGGCGATCCAGTTCGGCCTGGGTGGTGGCTTTGGCCTTGGCGATTTCCATCTCATTCAACGCCTGCAGCAGCTTGCCTTCACGCTGCGCGGCGTCGCTGGCGGCCTGCTGCGCGCGCTGCGCCGCAGCCTCCTGTGTGCGGCGTTCCAGCTCAGCCTGCCAACGCCGCGTTTCCAGCGCCATCATGCCTTCTACGCGCTGGTTTTCAAGGTCCTGGTTATGTGTCAGCTCCTCCTGCTCCAAATCCTTGCGCAGCACCAGGTCGCCCAGGCGCAGCTCGCGCTGGCGCTCCAGTTCCACGCGCGCCAGGAGATGGGCGCGGGCAGCCTGGCGGTCTGCGCCCTGTTCGCTCACCAGTTGCTTCAGGGTGTCAAGCTCATGCTGGCGCAGCACGCGCGACCGATCCACATCCGCCACTACCGCGGCCAGCGCCTCTGCGTTGCGAATTTCGTCCACACGGTCCGCAAGCAGCACCTCGCGCAATTGTGTCCAGACGCGCACACGCTCGCGCTGCACCGCCACCTGGCGCACCTCCTCGGCCACGGCTTGCACTTCTTGCGCCGAAAGTACATCGGCCAGGCGCTGACGGCCGTGCAATTTGGCTTCTGCCTCGCTGACCAACAGCCAGTACTCGCTTTGAAGCTGATGCACACCTTCCAGGCGTTCGCTGCGGTAGTGGGTGGTGCGCAGACTGACAAAAGCCAACCCCCAGCGCGCCAGAATGGGAGCCAGTCGTACACCGATCTCGGTCTCCAGGCGTTCGCGCGGGTCATTGGGTCCGGTCAGTTCTGTGGCGCTGCAGGTTGCCAGCACGCTGCGACTGGCTTCCAGTACCTCGCCCGTCAACAGAGCACGCAGCGCAGCCAGGCCCATTTGCGCCTGACCTTTGAGAACATTCGCAACAAAAGCCTGGGCATCAGTCAGGTGCAGCAATAGCGTCGCGCTGAGCGCCAGCGGCAGGGGATCGCTGGTGTAAAGACCGCTCAGGTCAAAAGTCAGCGACACGTCGCCCGCGTCCACCAGGATGGCGGTGAAGCGGTTCGGTGCGCCTGGCCAGTGCAGCGCGCCCAGGAACGTGTGCAGGGTATAGCGGCCGGGGCCCACTTCTCCGCCCGCGGCCACGCCATCCTGCAGGATCAACGCGCGCACGCCCGGTTCCACGATCAACGATTTGCTGAAAAAGCCGGGCACATCGTGCACGTCCACGCGCGTCGCGAAATCATCGGCCCCGCGCGCCCAACGGTTTTCCTGGATCGGTGCGCGTTGCGCGGTCACCGGCGTTCGACAGTAGGGACAAAACGCGGCGTCGGCCGGAATCGCTCGGTGGCACGCGTCGCACGTCAGCGAAGCCGAGGCCAGGGCGGCCCGGCAGTAGGGACAAAATGAGGCATCGGCCGGCACATGCCGCCGGCACGACGGACAAACGATGTTTTGTGTAGCCATGATCAAACCCTCCTATCAATGCAGGGAAGCGGGGCGTTCCCTACGGATGCGCCCTGACGACCCAAGTCGCACGTTCAGTCGGGTGCATTTCATTTCTGGGGCAATCCGATCTGAATTCTGCGGGGCGATGCCCCAGTCGGCCGCAGGGCCGACTTTGTAATCGTTGCAGCGACTTCAGTCGCCCGGCGCGCCCCCAATTTGAAATGCACCCCGTTCAATCCACCAGCTCGGCCTCTATCGCCGCGCCCTCTCCGTCACGCGAGTGAACAACCGGCGTGGCCGGTCCAGCCAGCAGGCGTCGACCGCCGCTTATCGTCTCTACCCGGCCCTTGTCCAGCATATCGACCAGACGCTCCAGCTCATCCTGTTCCAGGATATCTCCCTTCTTCTTCAGGTACTCCTGGATCAGCTGCAAACGTGCCTCTGCGTAGCGCAGCTCCAGATGCTTGTCCTGGTCTTGCTGCTGCACCTGCATATCGGCCATGCGGCGGATTTTTTCCATTTCCTGGGTGTGCACCATCTGCAGATAGCTGCGCCGGAACTCGGGGTCTTGCACCAGCAGCGAAGCCGGATTATGTGGATCCATGTGCTCCATCTGCATTGCCAGCAGGCGCAGCTCGTGCTCCTTGCGCCGCGTTTCCGCCTCCATGCGCCGGCTTTCGCGCGCCTTCTCAGCCTCAGCCTCCATCTCCTCACGCTCCATCTGGCTCTGCAGCTTCTTGCGGCTGGCCTGCAGCGTGGCCTGGGCAATTTCCACAGCAATCTCTTCCTTGCGAATATCCTGGCTCTTCTGGTTTTCCAGTTGATTCAGGCTGTCCTGCAAATCACGCTGCTTCTGGGCTTCGAGATCGCGCTTGATCTGAATCGCCACAATCTCCTCCAATGACTTGCGTACCGCTTCGGGTAGCTCAAAGTCCAGAGCGACTCTTTCCACGCCCAGGCCCAAATGCGGACGGTCGCCCAGGGCCATAGCCAGCGCTTCGCCGCGCGCCAGGTTGGTGTCGATATCCTGGTAACGCAGCAGCGTGCTGAAAAATTTTTGCAGCTCGGCGCCAATCTCTTCGCACAGGCGTTTGAGCGGATCCTGATTGATGTTGCGCACGATTTTTTCGGGGTCGAGAACATGAAAGTAGAGCTTGATCGTCGCATTCAGTTCTGACACGCGGTCACCCAGGCGGAAAGTGGCCCTCGTCTCAAACGGCCGCGCCTCCTCCAGATTGACCAGGTAGCCCATGACGCGCTCGTCTTCGGTGCGCAACTGCATTTGTAGCCTGGTGCGGTCGAGCGGCGACAGCTTGTCGCTGGAACGCAGCACGCGCTGCGGCACTGGCTGCTGGCCAATGCGCTTGCAGATAAACAACATCATGCCGCTCAAATCCATCTGGCTGCGCACAAACTCGCGCAGTTCAACCACGTCCAGTGCCTGTACGGCCTGGCTTTTCAAGAGATAGTTATCGCTGTCCATCGTCGCTTACTCCTTTGCTAGAAACTTGGCAAGAACTCGAATAACGTCGGTCGCAAATCCTTCCCCAGTAGTCAGTCAGTGGATGCCGGTCGCGGCGCCAGCACGGCCGCGGCCAGGGCGGCTGCGCCTGGTCGGCGGCGGTCGGCGCGCCAGCGCTGCAGACCCGCCTCAAAGTAGCGCGGGGCCTTGCGTACAGGCTTCTGGGTCAAGCCCCGCCAGACCGTCTGGACCAACTGACGCAGCGCCGCGCGGGCCGGCTCACTGCCGGCTGCATCTTCGGCCCACGCCTGCATCATATCCAGAACCAGGCGATACTGGCGTTCCCCGTCGTGCCAGATATCGCACCAACACAAAAAGGCCTGCGTTACGCTCTCTACCAACAGGTTCATGTGCTCGCTGGCCATGGCCAAGCGCGTGATCTCGTGGTAAGGGCCGCCGGTGGCGCGCTGACGTTCAGCCTGCGCCAGGTCGTTGTAGACCTCCATCACCTGCGCCCAAGCCAGCGCCGCGGTGAGGCGCAGGGTATGCTCTGAGTTTTCTGGCTGGCGCATCCATTCGGTCAGGCTGCGCAGCACCGCACGCAGATGCCCGTTGAGACTGAGCACGACCAGCGTGAAGCTGAAAGAGGGCAGCACCTGGTCCACGGCCTGGCGATCGTTGACCAGGTGAATGCCAAGGCCCAGGCGTTTCATCTCGGTCAAAGCCAGGTCAATGCGCGGCTGGCCGATGACCTTCAGCGCGGCGGCCACGGTCCACTGCCGTTTCCAGCGCTCGCCGCCGGTGGCACGTATCTCTTCCCATGAGTGAAGCAACTGCAGCACTTCAGCGTTCGCGCTGCCCTCGTCCAGCACGGCATCCAACGTGTAACCTACCGTGGCGCGTAGAAAAGCCGCGTCGCTGTCACGCCAGCGTTCGAGCATCGGCTGCAGCAGACGACCGAAGTCCAGCACGCCGATCATGCCGAGGGCGCGTGCGGCTGCAATACGCACCTCCAGGTTGCCTTCCTTGACCAGTCCCTCGAGCAGGGGTGCCAGGCCGAGGAGCAGGGCATGGTGATTTTCCTGCAAGAAACCCAGCATGGCGCTTTGCAGTTCGGCGTCCGCAAAGCGCACGCGACGCACCAGGGCCACGCCCGTTTCCAGGCGTGTCTCCACCGACACCACCTCGCCATGCACGGCCAAGAGTTGATCGGCGTCGTTTTCGGCGAACAGGCTGGGCAGGGGCGCAGGCGTTTGCGGTGGTGTGGCCGGCGGCGCCGCGGCGGCCGGCGGCTGACGGCTTTCCTGCAATGCCAGCCCATGCGCAAACAACAGGTCATACAGGCGCCAGAAGTCGGTCAGGCGGGCGTCGTGAAACAGGCACAGGGTGACGGCTAGCCAGCGCAGGCGCTCATCGGCCAGGCTCTTGAACAGCGCACGCGCCTCCGCGCGTGCATCGAGCGCGGTGGCGACCAGGCGTTCGGCCAGACGCCAGTTTTCTTCCACGGCGTCGGGCTGGCACTGCGCGGCCAGGGCGCGCGCGTAGAACTGGGCAAATTTGGCGATGCGGCGGGGAAAGCGCAGGCGCTGGGCCAGCCATTCCAGGCGTTCGCCCAAGCCGCGGCGCAGGCGCTGCCAGGTTTCATCGTCGGCCACCCAGGCTACATGACGTTCCAAAACCGCACGTGCCGGCGGCAACCCGATCTCGACCAGCACACCAGCTTCGCGCAGCGCATGGCCCACGCCCGCGTGGGCGATCAGGGGCGAGGTCTGGCTGCACACCAGGATCAACGCGCTGTTGACCTGGGCCAGCGTGGCGCGAATGCGCGCCACCGACGGCTGCTGGCGCTCCTCGCTCAGCTCACGTGCGACCGCGTTGGCTGGCTCGCCCTGGTCATAGACAACCAGGATGGCGTTGGCTGCCTGGTCACCGCTTAGCAGACTGCGGGTTGAGACAACCAGGCGTTGGGGCAGGGCACACACGCGTGGGGCCGGGCCATGCCCGGTATGTTGATCGCGCAACTGCAAAGCCAGGGCCAGGCCTGCCGTGTAGGACCCGCAGCCGGGCGCGCCCGTCAACACCAGCAGGCGGCGGTTCAGCGCCGCCTGGGCCGCATCCAGGCCGGCCGGTGCGACAAAGATCCGCTGCACCATCGCCAGTTCTTCCGCGCCCACCACAAACTCGTTGAGGTCCAGCTTGAGTTCCGCAGTCAGCGCGCCGCTGCCCAGGGCCAGGCGTTCGGCGCCATCGCCCGTGCCGCTTTCCTGGCCGCTGACGCGCAACAGATCGGCCAGTTTCTGAGGGGCGATGCTGATCGTAATGTTGTTGACGGTGCGGGATTCATCATGTACGCGTACCACACCAGCGTCGCCGCCTACTTGCACCCCGGCGCCAGGCGGCGAAGGCGTAGACACCCCTAAAGGCGCCTGGCATTTAGCGCAGAAAACGGCATCTTCTGGGTTTTCATAGTGACAGGCAGGGCAAGATCGCATCACAGGCTCCTTTCGCCAGGAATAGTGGCTCCGACCGCACGCCAGGCCAGGTCTGCCTGGCGTGCAGAAACCTGCACAGGAAAGGTTTCATGCCCGGTGCCGCAACGGTGGTGGGCATGATAAGACCAAAAGAAAAACCAGGTCTTGTGCCCCCTGGTTTTTCCCTTGTTGTTATGTTTCACTTGGGCGGGGGAGCGGGGGGATGCGTTGGCGGGTGTTGACTACGGCTCGGGCCAGCGGCGGCGCGCCTGGCCCATGCCGATCGTCGTTTGCGTGCCTACGCCGCTGAAGAGAGCGAAATCGGCCAGCAGGTTGAGCGCCATCAACCAGTAACGCTCCTTGCGTACGGCCGTGTACTGGGCGATGCCTTCAGCGCCGATGTACAGACCGCTGTTCTTGGTCTGCACCGGCCGCGTGTGCAGGTCATAACGGCTCAGCGCCACGCTCTCCTCCGCGAACTGGCGCGTATCCGGCGCCAGCGGAATCGGACTGAACGCGTTCCAGCGGTCCACCAGGCTGCCAAAAACCAGGTAGGGCAGGGGCACCGGCATGGTCAGGCCCTTCGATGAAAAAGCTGTGGGGCTGCCGAACTCCACCTGCACCTGGGCTGGCGCTCTCTCCGCCATCTGCACATGATAGCTGAGCAGGTCCTGGTACGACGTCTTCCCTGTCCAGCCGTGCGCGTCAGCATCGCAGATCACGTCTGTCACCGTAAAGACCTCGCCATCCAATTCCCAGGTCGCTGGCGGCTGCTGCAGCAGGCCGCGCTGCAGCGCCTGGCTGATGCGTTCCTCCAGCCCGGTCACGCGCACCTGCACCGTCTCGCCCGCGCGCACGAGCGATTGGCCGCCGCGGGGCAGGTGGTTCAGCAGCGACGAGCAGGTCAACGGCTTCGGCCCCTCGCCCGCGTGCGCGACATCGCCCAGGCCGGGCTCGAACTCTTCCAGCCGGCGTAGGGTGGCGGCATAGTTGGCGCGTCCCAGGTGTGGGGGTAGGGACAGGTTGCGGTCGCAAACGAGTTTCAGCACAATAGCAATGAGCATACAATATCCTCCGGGCGCTGGCTAGCTGGTGACCAGTCGCTGTGATGGGTACAAAGCTTGCCTGGAATCTATCCCAGGATGATCTCAATCGGGTCCAGCGGGACAAGGGCTTTCCCGTCGGCAAAATAAGCCGGCACATGTTCAAGGCGGGCGCCTAAATTGCTACAAGCCAACACCATGCCCGCGGTCATCGGTTTTGTGCCACCGGTCATGTCGGCTATGACGGCACTTCGAGGCAGTCTCAGCTCGAACACTTGCTCCTCGTAAATTCGCTTTACCAGGCGATAGCGGCCATTGGCGTCAAATGACTCGGCCAGTTCCTCAGTGTGGCAGCTAATTTGTTTCTGACGCGCAAATTCGCGCAGTTCGTTCGCGGCGCTTTCCATTTCGGGCGTTACAATCAGCCACAGATGTTTGAGAGTCGCGGCGTGATAATCGAGGGCTTTGCGCATCGTTGGCACATGGGTTACCATCAAAATCAGCCCCTGGCCAGGGGCCGGCGACTTGTGTTCGCCAATGATTTGCTTCCCCTTGAGCGTCCAGTCGTGAACGCGGTAGGCATAAACATTGGCATAGGCTAAAACAGCGAGAGTCACGAACGCCATGACGACCAGGGCGATGCTTGTGCTGGTAGCCTCAATCAGAACACTGGTGGCGACGTTCACGAGAGAGGCTAACAAAACCGTGGTCAACACGAAGCCAAACCACGAGGTTTGGGAGAGTGTCAACGTCATCGGGTTTGCGACAAAGTATATCCACCACTTTTTCAGCATAATATCTTCTCGTCAGCGTTGTTGGCGCGCCTTTTCGCGCACCGCCTGCAAATTGATGATCTCCGCCACCTCGAAACGGGGCGGCAGGCTGCCCGCCAGCGGGCGCAGGCGCACGATGGCAGGAAAGTAGCCCAGGCGGCCGTGCAGTTCGGCCAGCAGCAGCGCGGCGCTGAAATTGAGCGCCGGCAGGTTGACCAGCAGCGCCGCGGTTTGCCACGTCTCCGCGGTCAGCCCGGCCGCGTCGGCCAGCGCCGCCACCTGGGGCGCCAGCGGTTGTTGCACATCCACCTGGTTGGGGATGGCGATCACCTGCACCTCATCGTCGCCGGTCAGGCTGCGGATCGCCGCCAGGTGGGCGTCGGTCAGGGGGTGGGAGAAGTTGAGGAGGATCATTTCGAACCTCTGTAAAATATGATAATCACATTGTAACTATACGGCCCCCACTTGAAGTCACAACTGGTCTATTTCAACCAGTATCATCACATT
>CAZOLV010000108.1:0-16150 GCA_964580725.1 uncultured Anaerolineae bacterium
CTTGACGAACGTAGACATTTCTTCCTCCTACCTCCTACAATGAACTCAGTACCGCGAGATTCATCTCGCATTCTTTGGGCGACATGAATCTCGCCGTACTATCAGTACCGCCAGCCGAGCAGATTCCACTGATTCAGGAACCAGACAAAGGCGACGGCGGCGACCATCACGAGCGTGTAATACGAGCGGAAGGCGACGCCCCAGTAGCGATCCTTCCAGGCCAACACGGTGTAGACCAGCGCGCCGGCCGTCAGCAGGGCCGAGAGGACGCCCAATCCAAGCACAACCCGAAATTGCAGTGGGACGCCAAAGGACGGATAGGGATTGTTCCATAGGAACGCACCGACTACGAACAGCAGATTCAAGATGCAGATGCCCAGGATGATCCAGTTGGCCGTGCGGGCGCCTTTCGGGTCGCGCTCCTGGCCCCCGCGCCGACGGCGGTTACGGATCGCACGGATCGCAGCGATGAGGATCATGGACAGCAAGACCAGGGCGCACCCTCCAAGCAATGCCATGCTGAAACCGGGCGTTTCGTACCAGTTCAGCTTCTCGAAAGCCATCATGGGGGTGTAGTCGGTAAACAGGTGGGTGACACGACCCCGCTCATCCGCACGAAAGACGATCTGGAATGGGGCGTCCACCTGGCGGAAATAGCCCGGCTCGACCTCGACAAACCGCCACTCCCCCCACGGCGTGACCATGGCCAGCGTGCCGTCGCGCGGATCGCTGATTTGGATGACATTCATGCCCAAGGCCCCCCTGAACTTCTCCAGGGTGGCATAGGCGCTGCGCGTCATCCGGTAGCTGCCCGCGAATCGCCCGGCCCGCTGCGTGAAATCCGCCGCGGGTTGGGCGGGATCAAGCGCAGAAGCGGGATAGTAATGATCGAAGAACGCTCGCTGAAATCCCAGGTGCTGAATGGTCAAATCCCCCGCATTCATGGTGTTGTAGGCCACGAAAACGCCCAGGTTCTGGTCGGGCAAGAGCAGCAGCAGCGAATGCATCGGTTCTGCCGTGCCGCTATGCCCAATCGTGCGCTGGCCGTTGTCGCTGAAGTCGAAGAAGCCATGGGCCGTGCCCAGGAGGCGCGGGTCGGGAGCATACGACGTATTGTGCATTTGCCGGGCTGTGGCTTCTTCCAGGATGCGCACCTCGGCGGCCGGGTCGCCATAGAATCCATTCTGCAAATGGACGATCATGAAGCGCGCCATATCGGTGGCGCTGGCAGCCATGAAGCCCATCGGCGCGAGATCCAACGGGCCGAAAAACTTCGGGAATATCTCGAAGACGCCATCTTGATACTGGTACCCCACCGAGACTCGAGCCATCACATCCGGGTGCAATGTCGCGATGGCCGAGGAGTGCGCCATGCCCAGTGGGTCGAGGATGTGTTCCTGGATGTACTGGTCGTACGTTTGCCCCGATGCCCGCGCCACGATATATCCGGCCAGCGCCGCGCCATAGTTCGAATACGACGCGATCTCTCCGGGCGGAAAAACCCGCGCCGGGAGATGGGAAGCCAGGAAGGCGCCGGGGAGCAGCGAGTCTTTGCTTTCCTCCAGCGAAACATAATCCAAGAACAGGTCTTCGAAACCGGCCGTATGGGCCATCAGGTGTGCGAGGGTGATCGGCTGTGGGTACGTGTCCGGGATGCGAAAGTCCAGATAGGTGTTGATATCGGCATCCAAATCGAGTTTGCCCTGCTCGACGAGCTGCATCACCGCCGTCCAGGTGAGCAGCTTGGTGGTGGAACCGATGCGGAAGACCGTCTGCTCGGCGTCAACGGGGATTTTGTTTTCAAGATCAGCGTAGCCGTAGCCTTTGGCAAAGAACAACTGCCCGTCTGCGACGACCGCGACGGCGGCGCCGACGATGTGATGCTCGGCCATGTCCTTTGCGAACAGGCCGTCCAGGAATGCTTCCATCTCCCCCGCGTCGGTGGGGCCTTGCACCTGCGCCGGCGTCGGGACGACCTCTGGATCGGCGGCGCTACCGTTGCGCCCGGCCAGGGCTGGCGTCGCAACTGTCAGCAGCAGCGCCAGGGTCAACAGAATGGCGACAATCTTCGTCCGTGTCATGAGATTCCTCCTCATCAGAATTCGGAAGTGGTTTGGTCAGACAGCGGGAGTTTGCAAACTCCCACTGTCTGTATTCGGTCAGAAACTGGGAGTTTGGTCGAAACTTCCGGTTTCTGCATCTCTACTCGACGATATCCAGGTTGATCCAGCCGATACCGGCGTCCATCTTGACATTCAGCGTCACGGGGGACACGCCGTAAGCGGCGTTGGTGTAGACATTGCCGTTCTTGGTCATGTCCGGGGCGTCCACGACGGTGGGGCCGGCGTCCACCTCGACGCGCACGCCCACGTTTTGGGGCAGGCGCACGCTGATGTTGGCGGCGCCGCTGTCAACGGTCACGTCCAGGTCACGCTTCCAGTCGCCGTTCAGATCGAGCGTGCTCGTCCCCGCGCCCATGTTGACATCGAGCCGGGTCAAGGCCAGGCCGGCCAGGCGCAGGTCGCTGTTCGAGCCGCCCAGATTCAGCGACAGGGACAGCGGCGTGCCGTCGTGCAGGCGCACATCCCACTCGTTGCGGAAGTCGCCGATGTTGACCAGGTTGGGCATCCCCGGAAGCTCCGGCTGTCGCACAGTCAGCGCGCCGGCCGTGTACTTCACCTGCGGCTTCAGGCGGGCGACGTTGTAGGTAAAATCGGCCTCCATCAGCTTCTCGGCGCCGCCCCTCACAAGCAGGTCGCCGGCGCCGAAGTTGATGTCGACGCGCACCGATTGGGCGCCATCTCCGGCCACTGTCTGCGACTCGGTCTGCAAATCGCCCACCCTCAGCGTGGGGTTGCAGCCGCTGAGGAGGACGGCGACAAAGAGGATGAGAGCGATCAAGACATTTCTGCTGTTCATAGTTTGTATCTCCTTCGTGGTGTGTGTGTTCAGGATTTGTCCCGCCCTCGTTTCTTGCGGCGGGCCTGTACGATCCGCATTCTATGACCGGGAACAAAAAAAAGAACCACATAAACATGTGGTTCTTCTTTGGGGGAATATGTAGTTGGTTGGTGGGAGATCTATCAGATCAAGCCCATTTCGCGGGCCTTTTCGATGGCTTGCACCCGCTTGTTGACCATCAGTTTGCCATAGATATTCTTGACGTGAAACTGCACCGTGTTCAAGCTGAGGAACAACCCCTGCCCGATTTCGTTGTACGATTCTCCGGCCGCCAGCAGACGCAACACTTCGAGTTCACGTTCGCTCAGGAGCGCCCCATCGGCGGCGTCGGTTTTGACTGCGGCAGTCTCGGCCGGCATCGCATCCAGCAACCGCTTGACCAACGCGCATTGCTGCTTGTCCTTCAGGCGAGGCGCAACCGACTCCAGCAGGGGGCGCAGCAGGTCGCTTTCATCCAGGAAGATGCGGAAATAGCCACGCGGCGCCGCTGCGCTCAGGGCCAGTTGCAGCACGCGGCGGGCATCGTCGGCCCTGCCCTCCACGAGATACAGCGCAGCCCTGGCAAGCCAAATCTCGATCAGCCAGCCAGTACGCCCGTACGTCTCGGCCAGCCTTTCACAACGGGCAAGCTGGTTGTGAACTTCCAGCAGCGAGAAATCTTTGGGATGGCGCGCCGCCAGCCTCGCCAGGATGTGCGCCGCGCTCAAACGGACCTGGAAATAAATCTCGCTCACAGGGTCAATACTGGCAAAATCGGGCAGCTTGGGGAATCCGCCCATCTGCGTCACCCATGCATGCGCCGCATCGAGGCTCGCTTGATCTGCCAACGGCTGGCGTAGGGATAAGCGATGGCGCATGACCTCTGCATAGAAAGCCACTTGCGGCCAACAATCTTCCAACGCTCTCAGACTTTCCAACATGCCCGCGCGGTCGCCCTGAACCACGCGCAAACGCGCCAGGGCAGAATAACAGCGCAGGCGGGCCTGCTGCTCCCGCATCAAATGGATCAGGCTCAGACCTTGCGTCAAGGCCTGTTCCGCCTCTGCCAGCCGGTTGTCCTCCAGCAGAAGACCGCCCTGCATACTGTAGAGGTCGCCGATGGGCGGAAAGCGCCGGCCCGCCACCAGGCAATTGAAACGCTCGATGGTCGCGTCGCACAGGCGCAGGGCTGCCTTCAGCTCTCCCTTTTGGATCTCGAGGGCAATCAGGGCCATCTCCCCATAGACGGCGGCATACCAGTTGCCGCCAGCGATTCCATCCTCGACCACCTGCCTGTACGCCTTCTCCGCCGCCGGCAAATCGCCCAGCCTCATGTAGCAATAACCGATGTTCAAGGCGTTGACGCTGCGAATCCCTCTCTCGTCGGGCGGCAGCAGCTCCTGCGCCCTTTGTGATGTCGCGATCAAAGAAGTCGGGTCCACGCCTTCGGTGACCAGCGGCTGCGTGAGATAGGCGCGTACGCTGGCGAGATAACCGGCGACCCGGTTTCTCAGCGCCTGATCGGCATGGGCCAGATCCAAGGCGCGTTCGGCGTTCTGCGCCGTCTGTTCGATCTCCTGCAAGCGCGGCCGATGGTACATCAGCGCCAGCGCCCATGCCTTGGTGACGAACAGCATGGGCGAGTCTTGCATGAGCGCTTCGGGCAATCTCTCGAACCAGGAAGCGACCGTATGCACCTCGCCCTGAAACAGCATGGGCAGCGCCTGACGCTCGACCAGCGCAAGCGCCTTAGCGAGATTCGAGACCTGAAAGGCATGTTCGACCGCTTTTTGGGTGAACCCATGCTGCACATACCAATCGGCGGCGCGTTCATGCAGCTCGTCGAGCCGCTCCGGTTCGACTTGCAGCAGTTGGTTCTTCAGCAGTTCTGCAAACAGGGCATGAAAGCGATACCATGTCCGTTCCTCATCGAGGGCGACCAAAAACAGGTTGTTGCTTTCCAAATAGTGAAGGAATCTGCCGCTGGCTTTCTGGCCGGTGACGGCTTCGCACAACGCTGGGGACAACTGATCCAGGATGGATGTCTGGCGCAGGAAGCGGTTGATCTCCTCCGGCTGGCTCCTCAGCACTTCTTCGATTAGATAGTCCAAGACATGACGATGCGTGCCGTGAAAGGCCTGCACGAATCTCGTTTTGTCCGCGCTCTTCTTCAGCGATAACGCCGCCAGTTGCAACCCGGCCGCCCATCCCTCCGTGCGGCTTTCGAGAATCTCCATCTCCCTTTTCGGCAACTGCACCCCCATCACGTTGCTGAAAAATGCGGCGGCTTCGTCGAGCGAGAAACTCAAATCCAGCGCCCTGATCTCCGTGAGCTGATTGCGCACCCGTAGGCGGGTCAACGGCAGATTGGGGTCCTCGCGCGTGGTGATGACCAGATGCAGCCTGGCGATGGTGTGATTGAGCAGCGCCTCCAGAAAGCGGTCTATCTTCTCATCCTCGATCAGGTGATAGTCTTCCAAGACCAGGATGATCGCTTGCTCCAGACCATAGAGATCTTTGACCAGCAGCCCCAGGATTTGCTGAAGATTGATCTCCTGCCCGCTTTCCACAATTTCCAGCGCCGTCTGTCCGAGATCATCCTCGACCTGCTGCAAAGCGGTCAGGACACAGGTGATGAACTGTTGGAGGTCGTTATCGGATTTTTCCAGCGAGACCCAGGCGACAGGATGCCCCGCCTGCTCGGCCCACATGCGCACCGTCGTCGTTTTGCCATACCCCGGCGGGGCCGACACCAGGGTGAGCAAATGCCCATCCTCAAGCCCCTGGCGCAGATGCCTGAGCACCTTCACTCTGGGGACAACGACGCTCCGCAAGATCGGCAGGCTGACCTTGCTCAACAACAACGTATCGGTCATTCAGATGTCTCCCAAGGCAGTTGCCTGAATTGTCATGGCGACAATGTTGCATGCTGATCGAACGAGAGCCGGCTGGCAATCAACCAGGCAAAGATGGTCAGAACGAGCGGAATGACGCTCATCAAGAAACGAAAAGCGTTTTCGGGGTGTGGGCCAGGATTCTCGCCGCTGACGTAGCCAAACAGCAGGCTCAAGAGTACCAGGGCCAGTGATTCCAGGATTTTCGAGAACTTGCCGATGACCCGCAACACGCTGTAGTAGACTCCCTCACGCCGGTGACCGGTGCGCTGCAGGTCACCATCCACAAAATTGGCCACGATGATTTGATGGCAGATTCTGATCCCACCCATGCTGGCGCCAACCAGGGCGGCGCCAAGCGCGCCCAAGACCACATTGGTGGCAATGCCCAAGATGAGCGCCGCGGCGGCCATCAAACCAACCGAGAACAGCCAGCAGCGTCTGATGCCGAAGCCATGTACGAATCTGCCCCACACAGAAGCAGAAAGAATCGCGACGATAAAAACGGTCGCAAAAATGAGCGATGTGACTTGCGGGCTGGCTGCCAGGGTGTATTTGACCCAAAATGGGGTTCCCAAAGTATACACCGCGGGGACATAAACGAGAAATGTCACGGCAATGATGTACAACAAAAAGGGGCGATTTCTCAAAACTTCTCCAAATGCGCCCTTTAGACCCAAAGGAGGAACTTTCATGGCGTTGGGGTCTTCTCTATTGCGCAGGATGCCCACAAAGAGCGCGATACCGGAGATCGCAGCAAAACTCAGCGCCATCGGAACGAAACCAAACCGGGCGTAGATGAAAGGCGGCGCGGCAAACCCGACCAGCTCGCCAGCCATGCTCAGGCCCTGGAAGGTGGAGCTTGCCCGCGCCCGCGCCTTGAAACTCTGGAAGAGCTCCGGGAAAAGCGCCGAGTAGTTGACCGACATCACCGTGTGGGCCGCCTCGAACAAGATGAAAATCCCCAACGCATACCAAAACAGCCTGCTCTCCTGGCGGAAAGGCTCAGGCACAGCGTAAACCAGGATCAGGAAACCGAGGTAGAAGGGAAATCCAGCCAGGAGCCACGGCTTGCGCCGGCCCCAACGCGTGCGCGTGTTGTCCGAGAGGAACCCCACCAGCAGATCGTCAATGGCATCCCAAATACCGTAGATGACATTGATGAGCGCCGCCGCCGTGATGGCCAGCCCCAACTCCTCCGTGTAATAGAACACATAGAAGCCAGCGAACACCTTGTAGAGGGATTCCAGCCCAAATGAACCCACCCCATGCGCAAGGGGAGAATTCTGGATGACGTCTGATCGGGATACGCTCGCCTGGCCTTGTTGGGTTTCGGTTGTGAGATGCATTGCCTTCCTCTGTTGACTGCCATGTTCGCGGCTGAAATCGCGGCCGAGATCGCTGAGGTTCACCGGCAGCGTCATGCGGCGCCGGTCGAGGAATACAAGCATCGGATGAATCCGACGCCTGGCACTGGTACTGGGCAACATGCCGCCGCTGCGCCGAGTGTACTCCTCTGCGTACTGTGCGAGGTAGAGGAAATTATACCACGTTTGCACACTGCGCTTCCCCTTCGGTCCGCCGGCGCGCGTGGTGGATTTGGTTCCGGGCGCAATATCGGGGCGGCTTACGATGATCGGGTCGTGGCGGAGTAGCGTGAGGTGTTGGCGCGGCCGAAGTTTGGTTGCGCGCCGGAGGAGGTTGCGGCCGTGCTGGCCTACCTGGAGTCGGACGGCGAATGGGTCACAGCCCGACCGCTGGCGTCGGGTAACAGGCGGGCTGCGTGAACCGCTCAGCCCGCATCTGGGCGAGCGCTTCCCAGGCGGAATTCCGTCCGCCAGATGATGACCAACGCGGTCAGACAAGCGAAGATCACGAAGAGGACGTAATATGTGTCGCGCTCGCCGCCGCTGAACGCCTGTAACATCATGCTGCCGGTCAGCAGGTTGGAGGCGAAGTGGAAGACCATCACGACGGGGACGCTGCCCTGCGTTTTGTGGTATAGCCAGGCGATGATGATCTGAAAGGCGAAGATGAAGAATAGCGCGTCGTACCAGGCGATGCCGCCGTACAGCACCAGGGGCAGGTGCCAGACCGCGCGGAAGAATCCGGCGGCAAGCACGGCCAACAGCGCCCCATTGGGGCGACTTGCAAAGCGTTCTTCCAGTTTCGGAAGCGCAAACCCCGTCCAGCCCGGCTCTTCCCATTGCCCGCCCATCAGCAGCAGGAAGATGAACGCGCTCAGAGTGGGGATGGGAAACGGGCTGACGACCGTCGCGCCCATCAGCAGGTTGGCGATGAACGCGGCCAGCAGATAGGTGACGACGATGACAGGGGCGATCAGATACCACCAGCCCGCCCGGAAATGGGTCAGCCGCGCCCAAAAGGCACGCAGGCCCGGCCGGCCGGCGGTCAGGGCGATGACGATCACTGCGGCCAGAGCCGGGCCGTGCGGGATCAGGCCGCCGCCCACGAACGGCGCCGACCACCAGCTCAACAGGTAGGCCAACAGGAAGAAAAGCGCAAGTTCATTGGTTTGGGAGAAGGTCCGGATTTTCATCGCTCGCTCCTCTGCTTTCAAGATTCAGCGCCAAAGTATTGTGCGAAGACCCCAAGCACATTTCCACGATACAACACAACCGCCACAATGACCATCGTCACCGCCAGCCCGAGGTTGGCGAGCAACTGGTTCTGCACCACCGCAAAATAGGAGAACGCCGCCGCCGAGTTGTTCATCACGATGTGCGCAAAGGCTGCGATCCACACGCTGCGGGTCTTGACGTAGACATACGCCAGGTAGATGAAGGTGCAGACCGAGCCAATCCCCAAAATGAGGAAGTTCAGAATCGTTTCGCCCATCGAGGAAGCGGCGGTCTGCGGGACGATCAGCATGACGGGCCAGTGCCAGGCGTACCAGATCAACCCGCCGACCAGAATCCCAACCCAGGGCCGGATGCGGTAGAGCGCAGGGAACATGAAGCCGCGATGCCCGAACTCCTCGCCGAAGCCGGTGATGAGTCCGGGCAGGATGTTGAAAACGGTCAGCCCGCCGGCGAAAAAGAGCCACAGCATCATCTGCGGCGTGAAGCCGGGCGGCAGGCTCGCCTGTATGTCCTGGCCAGCGGCGGCGAACTGCTCCGCCAGCCGGCGCAAGAACTCTTGCCCGCTGAAGTCCAGGCGGATGGCGCCGAAGAGGGTGAAGAAGACATACGACAGCGCCGTGATGCCCAGCGAGATCAGCCAGAACTTGCCGAAATCGGCCAGCCGGCCGAAGCGCAGGTTGGCGTCCTTGAACTTCTTCTCATAGAAGAACAGACGCGTGACGATGGCGGCAAGCGCGGGCGTCATCATGTAGCCCTGCGCCAGGTACATGCCCTGCTCGCCCATCATCCGGGCGCCAACGACGAACCCGGCGCACAGGATGACCAAAATGACAAAGTAGATGACCAACGATTTGTGCTGCATTTGCGACCTCCTACTGTCTGGCTAAGCCTGCACCGTCTCGAACAGTGGCGTGCTGGCTTTGCGGTTCATCTCCTTCATGGCGGGGATGAACGCCATGCTCAGTGTGGCGAGGAAGTAGGCGACGCCCAGCCCGATCAGCAGCGGATAGGCGCCAAAAGAATCGGTCCATACGCCGCCCAACAACATGCCAAAGGGAATGGCCAGCCACGCGCCCGCGGTGATGGCGCCCAGCACCCGGCCGCGCATGTCGGCGGGGATACGCTCGAACTCCACCGCGCCGATGATTGGGTTCAGCGGCCCGGCGCCGATGCTGGTGATCAGCGTGCCGATGAGTAACACAATGAAGGACGGCTGCAGCGCATAGATCCAGAACTGCATTCCCGCCAACATGAACGCGGCCACGAAGACGGCATGGCGCGGCAGGCGGTGCCCGATGGCGGCAAAGAGCAGCCCGCCGATGACCGCGCCGCCGCCGTTGACCGCAATCAGCAAACCGAGATTCAGCGCCTCCCCAAACACCTCCTTCACATAGACAGGACGCACGACGCCCCAGAAGATCGCATCCAGGAAGTTCGTCAGCATGACCGTGATCACGATGGCCAGGATCAGCCCGTCCCGATAGATGAAGCGAAAGCCGGCGCGCATCTCGCCAAAGTAGTCCGCCGTTCGCGCCTCTTGCTTGGCCATCTTGGGCGCGGCAATGGCCAGGCCGATGATGACCGCCGAGATGAGAAACGAGGCGGCATCCAGCCACAGCACGTTTTCCGTGCCGATGATGCCGATCAGAAATCCCGCCAGCGGCGCGCCGATGAAACTCGAGCCGCGCTCGATGACGTGGATCAATGAGGTGGCGCGCTCGATGGGCATTCCTGCCTGTTCGGCCAGGTCGGGCAGCAGGGCGGAACGGGCCGTGCCGCCTGGCGCATCGAGCAGAGAGCCGAGGAAGACCAGGACGAGTAGCTGCCAGAATTCCAGCCCGACTGTGAAATAGAGCAGGGGGATCAGCGCAGTGGTGGCGCCGCTGGCCAGGTCGGCGATGATGCTGGTGCGCTTGTAGCCGAGACGGTCAACCAGCGTTCCGCCCAGAAAGCCCGCCAGCACGGCCGGCATGACGGCGAAGAAGCCGGTGACGCCTGTTTGCACGGCGCTGCCCGTGGTTTGCAGCACAAACCAGGGAATGGCAATCATGGTGAAGACGTTCCCAACCAGCGAGATGGCGTTGGCGGTAAAGAGCGCATACAGCGGGAGGGGATTTTTGCGAGACAGGGATGAGGTTTGCACTTTGCCTGTTACTCCTGAATTTGCTTTTCTTGTGTCCGTGAAAGGTGCTTTGCGCCCGCAAGGATCGTCACGACGATGGCGGCGATGATGAAAAACACGATTTCTAAATTGGAGAGGATGCCCCCAACAACTGCAAATTTGGCAGGCATGAACATGCCAGACGTATTACCCAAAGCATGGAAGAGCGTGACGAGCAGGAGGCTGCCGCGTGTGTTGTTGTAGAGCCATGTGTACAAAACCGCCAGCGCCAGAGTCGCGGCGGTGAACCAGGCAAAGGAACGCTCGCCGCTCAGGCCCGTCCCCAAGAATCTGGGCAGATGCCAGACGCTCCAAATCACACCGACGATGAGACTGGCGACCAACGCGCTGTACTTTGCCTGCAGTCGCGGCAAGATGTAACCGCGCCAGCCCCACTCTTCGCCATTGGTGAGGATTTCGAAGAGAATCCACGGGACGAGCATGGCGAGCAAAGGCCAGTCAAGCGGAACGATATCGCGAATCATCGGGTGACTGTAATCCGCAGGAACGCCGGTCAGCCAGGCGGTCAGCCAGGCGGTCAGCGGAATGGCGGCGAAGCGCAGAGCGGGCAAAAGCAGAATTGCGACCATCCACCACTGCCAGCCCACACGCCACAGCAGAAATCGTTTCAAGAACACGATCATTGCGTCCCTGCCGAGAGTCAGCCGAGTCATCAACACGGACACGAAGATGAAGCCCCAACCGAGGGTGAGAACGACGAAGAACGGGACCTTGAACGGCAGAACGCCCGAGTTCGACAGGTCAATCGTCCAGGTGTAGAGGAACATCAGCACAATGCCGATGACGAGCGAGTGTTGTTCGAGTAATTTCTTCATGGCGACTTCCAATAGCCCGGCCTTTCACAGCGACTTCTAATAGCCTGACATCTCACGGCAACATTTCGTAGGATACGCGATGATCTCGCATCCGGCTTCTAAAATCTTGCTACATTTGGTTGACCAACCGCAACGCCGCGCCGATCTTCTCGGCGGGGATGTGGAACCGCTCCGCCAGCGCCGGCGCCAGCGTTACCGGGTTCAGGGGGATCTCATGCTTGCCGTCGTGGTCGAAGGATTCCAGCATGTAGGGCCTGGTGTTGCTGTTGAACAGCCACGCCGTTTCGCCAAGCATTTTGTTGATGACGACCCGATTGAGAAACCAGCCGGTCGGCAGGTAATCGGCTGCGATGGCCGCCTCGAACTCGTCTGCGCTGACGGGGGTATCGTCGAAGGTGAAAATGGTCGGGCGGGCATGGGGGGTGCGTATGATGTCGTAACGCCGCCCGCCTTTGGGTTGGATGGCGAAATCGAGCCAGGGCGAGTGGAAGTGAAGCGCCGCATCTGTTGGACCATAGGCAAAGGCATACGGGAATGGCACGGAGACATCCACCAGGTATTTTTGCCCGTCCAAACGAATCACCAGCGCGGCGTGACAGGCCCGCGTCTCTCCCATGTCGTTCAGGGTCAGGTAGCCCTCGAAGCCGAGCGCCGCCAGCAGGGCGAAGAAGGCGTAGTGAATCTCGAAGCAGGTGCCGCCGCCGCCGAGATCGAGCGCATCCCGCCACACCTCCTGCGGCCAGCGCGGGCAGTCCGCCGTCTCTGCCGTGACGCTGCGCTTGATCAGTCGCGTCACGCTCTCCCATGGTACCCGTTGCCCAAAGGCGCCAATCAGCGCGTTCAGGTAGGCAAGCGTGGGCTGTTGCCTGCGCAGGCCCAGGAAGGCGAGGGCCTCGTCCACCAACGCGTCGTCGAGTAGCAGGTGATTCATTATGTCACGTCCATGTACGATACCAGAAACCGCCCGTCGTCCAGCCCGTAGCTTTGGCGAAATTCTGCCAGCGTAGCGCCGGCGGCCAGGGGCTTGACCATGAAGGTTCCCCAGGTCTGAATCGTCGTCTCGAAACCGGCCTGGGCGAAGGCGGTCGTATCGCCAGCCTGATCGAGGCGCACCTGGACGTACCTGGCCTCGGTGGTGCGCGCCAGCGCCGTTACGGCGGCCAGGGGCGTCGCCGGTTCGCTCAGCAGCAGGGTCTGCACGCGCAACACTTGATTGCGCAGCGCCGTGACCGCATAGCCGAGCGGCGTATCGCCCTGCCAGACCAGCCACAAGTCCTGGATGTTCAGGTAATTGCGCGTGTGCAAAAAGGTGAACCAGGGGACATGGCGCCTGGCAAAGCCAAGATGGCCGCGACTGCCCTGATCGAACAACTGGTCGGCCAGGCCCAGGCGTTCGACGCCCGCGAGTTCGACCCGCAGGTCGGTGCGGGCAGGCAGCGCGTCGGCACGACCCAGGGCCATGGCGGGAGAGTGCAGATCGTGGTAGCCGTGCTTGTGATAGAGCGCATGGGAGACGCGGTAGCTGTCGGTGCCCAGGGTCGAGTAGCGCAGACCGGCTGCGGCCATACGCCGGTGAGCCTCGTCCAGCAGCAGTGAGGCCACCCCCTTGCCCCGCCAGGCCGGATGTGTGGAGACGGCCCAGACGCCGCCCACCTCGGCTGCGCCTGTCGTCGAAACCACCGGCAGGCCAAACACGCCGACCTGTCCAATCACGGTGCTTCCATCATCTACGGCATAGACGCCGAAAAATGGCAAAGGCCGGGGGTCCATACGCCGCATCACACCGACCAATTCCGGCGTCAGGGCAAAGTCCAGACACAACAGATTGAGGTGCAACACTTGCAACGGGTTCACATCATCGTATTCAGCAATGCGGATCATCGGTTCACCTCATCGAATGAGCGAATGTGCCACCATTCGCGAAAGAGACAACAAAGCCCTTGCTCGTCGAACTCCAGCAGGAAGAGACAGTCGAGCGCTTTTCTCTCGCCGGTCGCCTCGACCGTAAACTGCGCCCGCCATTGCGCAACGCCAACATTGCCTTGCAGCGTCACAATGCGATAGGTGGCCGTTTTGCCGGTGAAATTCTGTGCGCCGGCGGCCCAGTAGTCAAGAATCGCCTGGCGGCCAATCAACGGCTCGTCGAAGGGGCTTTCATAGTAGCGTGCGTTGGCGCTGAAGAGCGCCGCCGACGCCTGCGGATCGTCATCTACGCTGGCCTGGCCATAGGCCGCCAGCCAGCGGGCGAAGGTTTCGTGGGTCATGGGCGGCGTCTCAAGGTGTGACCAGCAGCCGGCCTTCCATGCCAGCCTGGCGATGTCCAGACACGGTGCACAGGTACGGATAAGAGCCACTGCGACCGGCGGTGAACGTGACGCTGACCGCCTTGTCCCTGCCCATGCCAATCGGCGTTCGTGCAGCCAGGTCGGGCAGGGCCAGGTCGTGGGAGGCGCCGTCATCGTTGACGATGGTGATGCGCACCCGCTGGCCCGTCCGCACCGTCAGGTCGGGGTTGACCTGGCCTTCGATGGCCCCGCCCACGCCGATGTAGGCCATGCGGCCTTCGACGATGCCGGTGCGTAGACTGAAGACATGATCTACTGCCTGGTTGGCCCGCTCACCGCAGCCGGCCAGGGCCAGAGCGCAGAAAAGGAGCAGAACAGTGAGGATGTATTGTATCTTCATCTCGCATCTCCAAAAAAAGAAGTTCAACTTCTCAGACTCCAGAAGTTGAACTTCTTGCAGAAGTTGGACTTCTCGACCTTCTCACAAATACCGGGAGATGGCCATCAGCGCCAGGGAGAGCACCAGCAGGCCGACGTCCCAGCGTTCGTAGGCGTGCATCTCCGCCTCCAACCGGCCCAATTCGGCGCCTTGTTCGGGCGTAGGCGGGCCGCCGGCTGCGGCGATGGCTGCGCCCACGGCGCCCATGCGCTCGGCGCGGGGACGGATGCCGAAGAAACCGATGCCGAAAGCGATCAGCGCGGCCAGCGCGCCGAGGGTGAAGCCCAGGCCCGGCCCGGAAGTGACCCAGGCTGCGCTGAGGCCGTTAGAGGAAAACCAGTAGAGAATCAGCCCGGCCAGGATGCAGAGCATACTGGAGTTGTTCATGAAGACCGGGTAGCGGTGCTTGCCGATCAGGTCTTGCATGAACTTCGAGCGGGCGGGGCCAAGCCCTTTGGCTGTCGGCTCGAAGTAGAGGAAGTAGGCGACGGCCGCGCCAGCCCAGAAGGCGCCAGCGACGATGTGAACAAGACGCAACACGATCATGACGAAACCCATTGTTATACCCTCCAAACGGTGTGATTGATGATCGAGAACCACGACGGTTCTCGGTGCGGACGCTCGTCGTTCTGCGCTGGTAGCCAGCCTCGCACGACAGCCCTATTGAAGCACCAATGCGACTGTTTGTGGGGTGAGTGAGTGACCCCGGAAATGACCCAAAATGTGGTACAATTCCGACTACGCCCCCCATTTCGACAGGAGCGATGGCATGGCCGCGGACGATTCCCCTCTCTTTTTTGGCGACTGGCTCAAGCGCCGTCGGCAGGGTCTGGATCTGACTCAGGCGGAGCTGGCCGCACGCGCCGGCTGCTCGATCTTCGCCCTGCGCAAGATCGAGACGGGCGAGCGCCGGCCCTCCAGCAGGAGGAGTTGAGGATGGGGTTGTCGAAGGTGAGGGTTATTGGGAAACCTGGCTGGCGGGGTCTGTCGCCAACGACATGCGGAGACAAGCCTGAACCTCGGCCCAATCGCGCTCGCTGACGCGGCCGATCACTGCCACGATGTCTTCCCGGGGCAGGGTGATCAGAAAGGTGCGGTAGGCGGTTGGCCGGTGCAGCCCTGCGGCAGACCAATCGCTCAGGATATGATCCGTGCGTTGTGTGGCCGCTGCAACCTGACCCGTCAATACGGCGAGGATTGCATCGGGGCGGGTTCGATGAAAGTTGCCGGTGCTGACTACCAACGCTGGGCGGCGCTTCGTCTCCCGAACTCCTGGGAAGTCGGCCACAACCACATCGCCAGGGTTGACGGTTAGGGCTGAAAGTCCTGCCATGCGCGATCTGCCTCGTTGTCCCAGAAATCACCCAACGCTGCGACGCTGGCCGCAGCCAGATCGCGACGCACCGCCAGGCTGTCCATATCTTCGCCGGGCAGGTAATCCATGTGCAGCAACGCCAGCGAGGTGGATAGCAGTTCGGTCAGAATGCTGTCAATGCTGGTCTGGCGCTCCTGAGCCACTGCCCGCAAGTCATCGGCCAGGTGAGATGGCGTATGAAAACTGATTTTTACGGAACGTCCTGCTGCGGGCCGACTGCGCGGCGTCCAGCCTCGCTTCAAGGCGAGATACTCAGCCCGTGCTTCGCGCAAAGTGGGGTTGACTGGCAGATTCTCCACCACCTGTTCGCCCAACTCGTCAGCAAGGATGCTGCGCAAAAGCCGGCGATCATCTTCCGAAAAGTGATGGATGGCTTCCTGCAGGGCTTCTCGGCGCGTTTTCTCTGGAATGTGATTGTCTGCCATGCTCAAGTTCCTCATCAAAAGTGGAAACACCTCGTTCCAGGCGCCTGGCCTGACTGGGCGCATTCTACCATGCAAACGGTCAACAGGCAACCGCTCACCATCACACCTCAATGCACTGAGGCGTTGAAGCGCCTACGACGGTTCGTAGTGCGCACTTCAGTGCGCCGTTCGTCGTGCGCACTTCAGTGCGCC
>CAZOLV010000109.1:0-16065 GCA_964580725.1 uncultured Anaerolineae bacterium
CCACGGTGTAGGTCACGACGCCGGACGGCGCCACCTGCACCGGCGCCGCAGCCAGTGTCAGTTGCACCAGCGCAGGCGCGGGCGTCGCCTCAGGAGCGGAAATCAGGTCGAAGTTGGGATCAGGGGACATGAATTTAGTAGCGGCATTTATCTGGGGGGGGGGGTAGCAGCAGCCACTGCTGAGAACAGCAGGCTGCAAACCACCAGCAGATGGACGACCAGCAGCGGACGCGCCGCCAGTCGCGAGACAGGAAGGTGTGGTGAAGAGAGATGAAATAGTGAGGAACACCAGCGCAACATAACAACGGACTCCTTTCGTGCAGTAATCGAAACAGGACGGGTCAGGGAGATTTTCCTGACTGCTGAAGGAGGTCGCAGGCGGGAGAGAACACTCACGCCAGGGACTTCCGGCGGCGAGAGACACTCGGAAGGCGGGGGAACAGAGTTGTTGACGAAGTGAGCATACCACGCGCGCGGGGCTTTGTCAAGGGGGTCACGCGACCAGAATCGCGCCAGTTTCAGGGTGTCAGGGCGCGGGGATGATGTACGGTTGCGGGCGAGGAATTCAACGCAAAGGCGCCAGGCGGCCAGGGCGCAAGGGGTTGGAGAATCATCGAAGAATAAATGAACGTTTCTTCACGCCCACAGCTTGAATCTTCATCTGGTTTTAAGTTGAGTGCCGTATAGTGCAAACTGGCGTGGTCATTGGCGCCGCGGCACCTAATTCAAGAGGGCAAAGAAACCTGTCATGAAACGAACGCAACTGATCTTCATCACGCTGTTGGTGGCGCTGGCGCTGCTGCTGCTGGCCACGGCGGCGTTTGGGCAAGAGGCGCCCCCGGACGCCTCTGCGCCAGAAATCCCCCTTCCCTGGATGAATGACCCTGGTCTGTACATGATCAACCATGCCGGCGACGCCGACCCTGACCGCTACTCGCTGAAGGGCAACCTGCGCACCTTCGACTGGGGCGAGTTGAACCCGGCAAACGGCGTCTACGACTGGACGCTGGTGGATGATTACCTGGCTGCGGTCGCTGCCACCGGCAAGCGCGCGGCCATTGGCGTCAGCACTTACAACGGACGCTGCTGCGGCGGCATCACCGGGACGCCCGCCTGGGTGTGGCAATCCAACCCGACCGCCGTCGTCATCACCTCATCGTGTGAAATCTCCCCGTCCGGCGGCTGCCCCGACGGCCTCTGGCGCGTGCCGCGCTACTGGTACCGCAGCTACCTGGATCACTACGCCGCCTTCATTGCGGCGCTCGGCAATCGTTACAAAAACGACGCCCGTGTCGAATGGATCTCGATTGGCTTCGGCACCTACGGCGAAAACAAGGCGGGCGGCAATCAGGGCGAAATTGATGCGCTCATCAGCGCCGGCCTCACCAAGAGCCTCTGGATGAGCACCACCAAAGAGATCATTGACCACCACGTGACCGCCTTCCGCACCGGCGGCGCGCTGCAAAAGGGGCTTTTCATCCAGATCGCCCCCTTCACCTTCACCGAGGCGGAACGTTGGGAACTGGCAAACTACGCCGTGCCGCGCGGCGTCGGCATCTCGCTCAACGGTCTGGTGCCCGACTTCAACGAGGCCTGGCGCGGGCCAACGACCTGCAACAACACCAACTTCTGCGGCATGTACGACACCGTCTACCAGAACTACTCCTCCGTGCCCATCGCATTCGAGACCTATGAGTACATGCTGTGCAACAACACCGAACTCTACTGGGGCATGTTGAGCGGCATGGACAAGAAGGCCGACGTTATGCGGCTCAACGACGATCTCTTCTTCAGCCGTGACCCGGTCAGTGGTCAGCGCGTTGACAACATCCCCAACCTCGAAGTCTTCTCCTGGATGAAGGACTACGTGGGCAAGAATGCCAGCAACACCCCCAACATCTGGGTCGCCATGCGCGAGCATCGCAACCCCACGCCCTACTGCTACGCCGCCAGCGAGCAGACCTACTACCCACAGGTGGGCAACTACAGCTTCTACCTGACGCAGGAAGACAACATCTCCGGCGGCCGCACCGTGGCCGAAACCAACCTGACCAATACCCAGTACCTGGGTTGGTGCGATACCGGCATCAATGATCCCAACAACAACCCCTACCCCTGCCATCGCAACCCCTACAACGCCAGTCTGCCGGCCGGGCGCGAAGGTTGGGTCGCACGGCGCACCGATCAAGCGGGCGGCAACCCCTACATGTGGTTCAAGATCAGCGACGGCTACTACTTTGCCGGCAGCGGCACGATCCGCATTGCCGTGACCTACGCCGACATGGGTACCGACACCTTCGGCATCGAATACGATTCGACCACCGGCCTGCGCTCGGCGGTCATCGAAGGATCGAGCCAGACTTCCGTCGTCAAGACCAACAGCCAGACATGGAAGACCGCCATTTTCCTGGCCGCCGATGCGCGCATGGCCAACACGTTGAGCGGCGGCGCCGACTTCCGCCTCAACAGCCGCAGCGACGGCGATGAACATATCCACCTGGTGATGGCCTCCCGGCTTTCCACCACGTATGTCGGCCCGCCGCCCACCTTCACCCCGTCGCCCACACCGACCAAAACGCCCACGCCCACGCCCACCCCAACGTCCACGCCAAGCCCAACGCCCACGTTGACGCCGACGCCCACCCTCACCCCCACGCCGACCGTCACCCCCACCCCCATGCCGCAGACCGGCCACCTGGCTGGCTTCGTCTTCGTGGACCTCAACCGCAACAGCGTCAAGGACAACGGCGAGCCGCCGCTGGCCAATGCGGTCATCAAGCTCAAGCGCCCGCCCAACACAGTGGTGGTCAGCGTGCTCAGCGACGCCAACGGCGCCTACACCCTGCCCGACATCAGCGCCGGCGCCTACCTGCTGGAAGAAATACCGCCTCCCCTCTACACCGGCGGGCAAACCGTCGGCGTCCAGGTGCAGGCCGGCAACACCTTTTTCTACAACTTCCCGAACGTCTACGCCCCGCCCGTCTTCGTCCCCTGGCTCAGGAAGTAACCGCACACAACAAGCCCTGAAGGTCACACAGACCTTCAGGGCCAATTGCAGCAGTGCCCGCCGCCAGGTATCATGGCGGCGGGCGTCCTATTTCTGGACGGTACCCGGCCGGGCGCAGATTTACATATGAATCGCCGCCCCGAAGACGCTGTGCGACGCTTCCATCAGAACCTCCGACAGCGTGGGATGGGCGTGGACGCTGCGCGCAATCTCATCGGGCGTCAATTCCCATGTCTTGGCCAGAATCACTTCGGGCAGCAGTTCTGTCACCTCGGGGCCAACCATGTGCACGCCCAGAATTTCGCCGTATCTGGTATCGGCGATGATCTTGATGAAACCCTCGCGCTCGCCCAGGCCCAACGCCTTGCCGTTGGCCATGAAGGGGAACTTACCCACCCGGAACTCCAGCCCTTTGGCCCGCGCCTGGTTTTCGGTCAACCCCATGCTGGCCACCTGCGGCACACAGTAGACGCAGCGCGGCATATCGAGATACTTCTCCTCGGTATACAAAGCCACTGGCTGCAGATTGGCGAGATTCTCCACCGCTGCCATGCCCTGCGCCGAAGCGACGTGCGCCAGGGCCATTTTTCCGGTCAAATCGCCGATGGCGTAGATGTTGGGCACATTGGTACGCAGGTATTCGTCCACCTCGACGAAACCACGCGCCGTGCGCACCCCCACCGTCTCCAGACCGATTCCCTCGCTGTTGGGAACCACACCCGTGGCCACCAGCGCCAGATCCGCCGTCAGGGTCGTTTCGACGCCTGTCTCCACGTGCTTGACGCGCACCGCAACCCCGTCATCGGTGCGTTCGGCGCCCTCGGTGCGCGTCGCAGTGAGGATTTGGACGCCCATTTTCTTGAACGCCTTCGTCACCTCGGCGCTCACCTCGTGATCTTCCAACGGCAGCGCCTGCGGCAGCATTTCGATGACCGTCACTTCGGCGCCATAGGCGCGCCAGAGATAGGCAAACTCCATGCCGATCGGGCCGGCGCCCACGATCAGCGCCTTCTTGGGCGCCTGCTGCAACACGATCGCCTCGCGGTAGCTCAGGATGCGTTCGCCGTCGAACGTCAGGCCGGGCAAGCCGCGCGGCCGAGCGCCGGTTGCCAGTACAATGTGCCGCGCCTGCACCGTTTCACTGCCGCCGCTCTTCAGCGTCACGCCGATCTCGTTGGCACCGTTCAACACACCGGTCCCCTCGAACAAGGTGATCCTGTTCTTGCGTATCAGGCTGCTGATGCCCTTGACCAGGCGCTCAGAGACCTGGCGGCTGCGCTGGTACGCCACGCCAAAGTCGAGCGTCAGGTTTTCGAATGAAAAGCCGAACTCCTTGCCGCGCTGCAGGGTGTTGGCCACTTCGGCGTTCTTCAAGAGCGATTTGGACGGGATGCAGCCCCAGTT
This sequence comes from uncultured Anaerolineae bacterium, assembly GCA_964580725.1. GTDB lineage: Bacteria > Chloroflexota > Anaerolineae > SSC4 > Amarolineaceae > Amarolinea. Next base: position 4,412 of record CAZOLV010000109.1, read on the forward strand.
CAGGCAGACGCCGCCCAGCGCCTCGCGTTCGATCAAAACGGTCGTCAGTTGTAACTGCGCCGCTCGGATCGCCGCCACATATCCGCCCGGCCCGCCGCCGAGCACAGCCACATCATAGATTTTTTCTGACATCACATGACTCCATCGCAGGGATTCTGCACCGCACCGCGCCGGCGCGACGCAGGTTCGTTACCGCCAATTCTCCAACTGCTCCACAATCGCAGCAACGAAATGATCGGCCAACGCGCCATCCAGGGCGCGGTGGTCGAACGTGAACGACAGGTAGCACATCGGCCGGATGGCAATGGCATCGCCCACCACCACGACGCGTTTCTGAATTGCGCCAAGCCCCAGGATGCCGACGTTCGGCTGATTGATGATGGGGGTTCCCCACAGCGAACCGGAGACGCCGTGGTTGGTGATGGTGAACGTGCTGCCGGTCAGCTCGTCTGGCGCCAGTTTGCGCGTGCGGGCGCGTTCGGCCAGATCGTTGATCGCCCGCGCCAGCCCCTTCAGCGCCAATTCATCGGCATCCTTGACCACCGGCACCACCAGGCCGTCGCCGATGTCAACGGCCACGCCGACGTGAATGCGCCGCTTGAGGATCAAGGCCTCATCGGTGAACGACGCGTTGACCTGGGGATGCGCCTTCAGCGCCGCCGCCGTGGCCTGCACGAAATAGGGCATGAAGGTCAATTTCAGCCCCAACTGCTCGTATGCGGCCTTGTGCGCCGCCCGATGCGCCACGATCTGGCTCAAATCGGCCTCGAAAACGGTTGTCACATGCGGCGCCGTGTACTTGCTGGCCGCCATGTGGCGCGCAATGCTGCGCCGCATCGCGCTCAAAGGCAGCCGTTCCTCGTCGGCGGTCAAAGCGCCAGCCGGGGCAGGCGCCGGCGGCGCCAGGATCGGCGCGGCGCTGACCGGCGGCGGCGGGGCCGCGGCCCGCACCGGTTGTGGAGCAGCAGTCCACGGCTCGGCCGGCTTGAACAGATCACCACTGCCGGGCGTTTCCCAGGGCGCCGGCGCTGGCGCGGCGTTCTGGCGCTGATCCAGATAGGCCTGCAAGTCCTTCTTGGTCACGCGCCCGCCCAGACCGCTGCCGCGCACCTGCGCCACAGCGACGCCATGCTCGGCTGCCATCCTGGCCACGACGGGCGACAGGCGCCGCGAGTCGTTGCCCATCGCTGCGACCGGCGGGCGTTCTTCGTCCTGCGGCGCGGGCGTGGGCGCGGCGCCTGGCGCCGCCGCCGCGGCGCCCGTCTCGCCGATGAGAGCGATCAGCGCGCCGGCCTGCACGGTCTGACCATCGCCCACCAGGATGTCGAGCACCGTCCCGCTCACCGGCGACGGGATTTCAGTATCCACCTTGTCGGTCGAAACCTCGAGCAGAATGTCGTACTGCTTGACCTGCTCGCCGACCTGGACGCGCCAGCGGTTGACCGTGCCTTCGACCACGCTTTCGCCCAGCTGCGGCATGAGAATTTTGGTTGTCATCGTGTCGTTCTCCTGATTGCGCTCAGTAAGCCGCCAACTGGCGCACCGCCGCGGCGATCTTGTGGGCGTTGGGCATGAAAAAGTCCTGCATCGGATGGCTGAAAGGCACCCCAGGCACATCAGGTGCACACACCCGCGTGATCGGGCCGTCGAGCCATTCGAACGCCTCCTCGGCGATGATGGCGCTGATCTCGCCGGCCAGGCCGCCCGTCTTGTTGTCCTCGTGTACGATGATGACCTTGCCGGTCTTGCGCACGGAGGTCAGGATCGTTTCTTTGTCCAGCGGCGCCAGCGTGCGCAGGTCAATCACCTCGACCTCGATGCCCTCGGCGATCACCGTTTCGGCGGCGTGCAGCGACTCGTGCAGCATCAGACCATAGGCAATGACCGTCAAATCGCTGCCGGAGCGTTTGATGTCGGCCTTGCCGATCGGCGTGATGAACTCGCCTTCGGGAACCTCGCCCTTGATGAGGCGGTAGGTCTTCTTGTGTTCCAGGAACAACACCGGATCGGGCGCACGCAGCGCGGCGCACAGCAGCCCCTTCATGTCAGCGGGGGTGCTCGGCGCCACGACATACAGGCCGGGCACATGGCAGAAGAAGGCCTCGATGGACTGCGAATGGTACAGCCCACCGCTGATGCCGCCGCCGTAGGGCGCCCGGATCACCATCGGCATGGTGAACTGCCCGTTGGAGCGATAGCGGAAGCGGGCCGCTTCGCTGACGATCTGATTGAAGGCGGGATGGATGAAATCGGCAAACTGAATTTCGCAGATGGGGCGCAGGCCGTTCAGCGCCATGCCGATGCCGACGCCAATGATCGAAAGCTCGGAGAGAGGGCTGTCAATCACACGGTTGGGGCCGAATTCATCGAACAGCCCCTGCGTGGCGCGAAAAACGCCGCCGCGCGGGCCAACATCTTCGCCAGTGATGATGATGCTTGGGTCGCGGCGCATCTCTGCCGCCATCGTTTCGCGCAGCGCCTCGATGTTTGTCTTGATCGTGGTATTGGTTGCGGTTGAGTTCGTCATGGCACGCCTCACAAACTGCCAAAGACTGGGAAGAGCGCATCTTCCGGCTGTGGGTAGGGGGCGGCCATGCTGTACTCAGTCGCCGCGTCCACCTGGGAGACGGCCTGTGCTTCCATCGCCGCCAGGCGCGTCGCATCGAGCAGGCCCCGCTCGCTCAGCGTCTTCTGCAGCCGCTGGATCGGGTCCTTGCGCTTCCACTCCTCCACCTCGCTGCGGCTGCGATAGCTGCGATCATCGTCATCGGAGGAATGGGGCACCGGGCGGTAGGTCTTGGCTTCCAACAGGGTGGGGCCGTCGCCGCGCCGGGCGCGGGCGACCGCCTCGGCGCTGACGTTGTACGATTCCAACACATCGTTGCCGTCGTAAATGACGCCAGGCATCCCATAGGCTGCGCCGCGGTCGGCCACATGTTCGACAGCCATCTGCTGCGAAATCGGCACCGAAATGGCGTATTGGTTATTTTGGCAGAGGAAGATCACCGGCAGTTTGTGAATGCCTGCCCAGTTGAGACCTTCGTGAAAATCGCCCTGGCTGGTGCTGCCCTCACCAAAGCAGGTCACCACCACCTCGTCCAGTCCACGCAGCCTGGCGGCAAAGGCCATGCCTGCGGCCTGGGGAATCTGCGTCGCCACCGGGCTGGAGCCGCTGACGATGCGCAGTTTGCGGTTGCCAAAGTGCGCCGGCATCTGGCGGCCGCCGCTGCTTGGATCGTCTGCCTTGCCAAAGAGGGGCAACAGCAGATCGGCCGGCGCGGCGCCCAGGGCCAGATTGAAGGCAATGTCGCGGTAGTAAGGGTGCAGCCAGTCGTGGCCGGCGCGCATGGCAAAAGCCATGCCCACCTGACAGGCCTCGTGGCCCATCCCAGAGATGTGAAACGGGACTTTTCCCTGGCGATTGAGTACCCACATGCGCTCATCGAGCCTGCGTGCAAGTACCATCGTTTCCAACATGGCCAGCAGTTGGGTGCTGCTCAGCTCTCCAGCGTAGTCGTGGGTGACGAACTGGTTTGGCCGTAACGCTGACATGAACGATACCTCCTCAGTCATGCAGTTGTCTCTTCATCATCCTCGATGAAAGTGTGTCATCGGCGACGCACGATCAAAAGACTCTCGGCGCACTCCGCCGATAAGGCGGCGCAACCAGGGCGGAAGTATACCACAAGGGCCTCCGGGCGATTGTAATCTCAACACAGTTTGGGGTGCTTCGGCGCCGCCTGACTCAGACCGGTGGCCAGGGGATGTTACGGTAGGCAGGCTGCCGCGTGGGAAAAACGGGATTGGCGATCAGCGTCTCGATGCGGCGGCGCAGCGCGTTGACCTCGCCGGGCGTCAGGTACCTGGCCAGTTCGGTGGCGAGCGGCTGCCCTTTGCGCAATTGTGCGAGCAGATCGCGGCAGTCCTGCAGCAGATGGGGCGGCAGCGGCTGTCCCTCGAACTCCCAAATCACGGTGCGCAGCTTATATTCGCTGTGAAAGGTCAAACCGTGGTCAATGGCCCACAGGCGGTTGGTGTGGCGATCCCGCAGGACATGCCCGGCCTTGCGATCGGCGTTGTTGGTCAGCGCATCGAAGAGGGCGATGCGCATCAACTGCTCCTGGTAGGGGCCATCGCGCAGATCGAAGTAGGTTTCGTTGGGGTCGGCGTCCACGTACATCTGCACCATGCCAAGCCCAAAAGGCCCGTTGCGCAAGACGGTGGGCGGCGCCAACCACCAGCCCAGCGCGGCGCTGACCAGGTAGGCCAGGTATTCCCGATAACACAGGGTGCCGTTGTGAAAATCCCACAGGGGCGCTTCGCCGCGCTGCGGTTTGTAGACGGCAAAGGTGCGCAGCGACGCCCTCTCGATCTGCACCAGGAAGGTGTAGTTCGAACTCCAGGGAATCTCCTGCTGCCCGCTCATCGCGCCATGCGCCAGCAGATCGAGCCAGTTAGACAGCTCGACGCCCTGGTCAGCGCCTGGCGAAGCGTCCGCATCGGCCATGCTGCAACCTCTTGCCGTTCATGCGACCGGCGTCACGATCAGGCGCGGGGGGATGGCGCTGCGCGTCGCCACGTCGCCCGTCACGCTGAAGTGACTGAACTCGACCGGTAGGCCCTGGTCAACGTACAGATTGGGGCCGTTCTGCAGATGGTAGTGCAGATGCGGCCCAGGCGACAGCCCCGAATTGCCGCAACGGGCGATCACTTGCCCCTGTTCGACCGTCGCGCCGTTGGGCGCCGTGATGGAGCCGGCCTGCAGGTGCGCCAGAAAGCTGAACTCGCCATCGTTGTGGGCAATGAAGAGGGCATTGCCGAAGGTGCGGCGCGGATCTTCGCGCAGATCGCGCACATGCGCCAGCGCGCCAGGCATACAGTCCGGCATGTCGGCGTTCAGGATGACGATTTCGCCGTGCGCCGGCGCCAGGATCGGCTGGCCGAAGCTGTAGTGGTCTTCCAACGCCAGACCGTCGCGCTCGAAAGTCGCGCCGTTCGGCCCCAGGCGCACGAAATCGAGGGCGAAAGGCTGGCTGATCGGTTCTCCCTTGTGCAGGCCGGTCCAGTCGTTGCCCATGATGTTCCACCAGGCGCCATGAAAGGGCAGACGCAGTTCCACCTCCTGCTGATGCGTCAGCAGAGGCGCGCCCCAAGAGGCCTGGTGTTCGGCGCCATCATCGGTGCGCGCCGTCACCGTGACGAAGACCTGGGTCAACTTATCGAGACCCGGTTCCCAGAAGTAGCAGCGGCGCAGGGCCAGGCCCTCACCCGGAGCGATGCGCAGCGGCGGTTCTTCGCCGATCATCTCGGCCAGGCTGCGCCCGCTGCGGCGGCGTTCGCTCAGCAGTTGCGCCCCGCTGAAGATCTGAAACATGGCCTGCGTGATCGTGACCGGCGCCGCCGCCAGGATCCCCGCTTCGAAGGAAAATTCTTGCGCAGGGGTGAGCGGCGGATGGGGCAACTGGGCATAGCGCCCCACATAGATTTGCGCCGGGCTGATTTGCAGGCGAATGACGCCTTGATTGTGTGACATGACGCCTCGTTGGCTATTTTTTTCGTTGCGGCGGGTAGGCGGCGGCCAGCTTCTTCAAGTTGCTGGCTGCTTCTTGGGCCAGGTCGGTCACGATGTTGTGCAGCAGGCCGGTGTCAATCAGCTCGTCTTCCAGCAGTATTTCATAGCGCACGGCGGCTTCGGTCAGACGCAGCTCGCCGCGCGCATGGACGGCCTGGAAGGTAATGCTCATATCGGGCAGTTCCCCGCCGGTCTCGCCCCGATCGCCGCTGAAGATGGAGCGCAGTTGCTCGGCCAGGTGGTCAATATCCTCATCATCGTGAATATCGAGGATGGCCGTGCTCGGCACATGATACTCCAGCGTGATTTCGGCCAGGGGCGAAGCGCCCATGTCCTGATGATTGCACCATTCATCGGGGTTGTGGTAGACAGAGCACATGCCCTCGTGGCCGTACAGGCTCAGGATCGTGTTGGCTGCCTCCCAGTTCAACGTCACTTCGAGCGTGGGGTCGTCATCCGCGTACATCGGTTCGAAGATGCGTTCGTTACGCAGCGCCGCCTCCAGCCTGAACTCACGGTCGAGAGAGACGACATTGAGCATGTTCTCATAACTGGTCATGCGCAGCGGCGAACGGCTGAAGGCGCGGGCGACCAGATTGCAGAGCTGTTCGTAGGGCACGATCTGCGCAAAGACGTCGAGCTGATCGTCCAGATCATCCAGCTCTTCCTGGCTGAGAAATGCGTCTTCTTCTTCGAGATCGTCGTCCTCATCAAAAAATTCAGGTTCGGTATTGTCGAAGCCGTTCTTTTTTTCCATTTGTATTCTTCTCCGTCTCTTTTTGCGTCTTCTTCTCCACTTTTTTCATGTTTTGCACGGTTGTCGCTTGCCGCCGCCGTCAGGATGATCGCCATCGGCGCGGCCGCTCTAGCGGGCGCGCCGCACCTCGCGGCGGGCGGGGGTGCGCTGGCGCAGGAACTCATCGAACCAATCCTGCAAGTCAGCTTGCCCGGCTGGAGCCGTCTCGATCTGAGCCAGGCAAACCAGCGTCTCTTGCGGCGCCAGACGGTAGTAGATGTCCAACACTTCGAGCGCATCGGTGCGCACCCAGCGATCGGTGTAGTCGTTCAGGAAGAACGACAGGCAGGCCCGGCAGCGCCAGATCGAGAAGGTGCGTTCGTCCCCTTCTGTCGTGCGGCATTTGTGTGCGCCCAGGTTGGCCATACGCCCCGGACAGACCAGGCACGGGATGGCGCCTGGCCGCCGGCCGCTGCGTTCGATCAGTTCGCCGGTCAGAGGGCCGGCGACGGGCTGCCGTCGCCGCAGCAAGGGTAGCAATGGCCAGGGCTTGGCCGCCGGCGCCGGCGTGGGCGGCAGTTCGAGCGGCGGCGGCGCTGGCGCTGGCTGGCCCGGCGCTGCGAAATGGGCGCAGGGCGACGCCAGGGCCGTCTGCGCACTGCCCGGCGTGAGGGGGCGCTCGGCGCGCGCCCACAGGCAATGCCCAGGGGCATCGGCGCCCTCAGTGGGCTCCTGCCAAAACTGGCACGCCCCACAGCAGGCGATTTCCAGGCCATGCGCCGCCAGATGCGCCTGCAGGCGTCTGAACAGCTCGGTCAGGCTGGCCTCCGGCGGCAGGTCAATGCTGGCGATGGTGACGCCTTGCCGTGCCAGCAGCCACGGGCGCAGCGTGGTCGCCGGTTCGAGGGTCAGCGAGCCAACGGACTCGCCGCGCAGCGCCACGCGGAAGATTTCTGTTGAATTCAGCGCAACGACTCCTCTGGCAGAGATGGCCACATTGTACCCGATTGCGTCCCTCGTGCAAACCGTTGTGTTGTCCCGTTCATCAACCCGCTCTGCTTATTCGCTCTTGATCTCCGTCCACAGCTTCTCGATGAGCGGCGTGATTTCGCCCAGGTCGCGCAGGAACTCCAGTTTGGCCATCACCTCGGCGGGGGGGTAGATGCTTGGATTGCCCGTGATCTCCGGGTCAATCTGATCGAAAGCGGCTTCGTTGGGACTGGCGTAGTAGGTGTAATCGGTCAGCCGTGCGCCGATGTCGGGACGCAGCAGGAAGTTGATGAAGACGTGCGCCGTGTACTGATTGGGCGCATCGGCCGGTATCGCCATGTTGTCAACCCACACCGTCGCCCCCTCTTGCGGCACGACATAGACCAGATCGGCGTTTTCTTCCATCGCTTTGGCAAACTCGCCACTGTAGCCATGACTGACGACCACTTCGCCCGCCTGCAAGACGTCGGCAAAACTGGCGCTGTCGAAGGTTGTGACGCACGACTTGATGGCGCTGACCATCGTCTTGGCCTGCTGCCAGTGTGCAGGATCGGCGTCGTTCATCGAATAACCCTGCAACTTGAGCGCCGCCCCCATGACTTCACGCCCATCGTTGAGCAGGCTTAGCCCGCCCCACGCGCACGACTTCTTTGGGTCGAAGACATCGGCCCATCCCTTGATCGGCTCTGTCACGCGTTTAGAATTGTACGCCAGGCCGGTGGTGCCCCACTGGTAGGGTACCGAATACTTCTGCTCTGGGTCATAGGGCGGGTTGCGGAAGAGCGGAGCAATGTTCTTGCTGTTCGGAATCTGCGCAAAGTCGAGCGGGGCCAGCAGGTTGAGTTCGGTCATGATCGAGACCATGTAGTCCGACGGCACGATGACGTCGTAACCGCCGGCGCCGGCTTGCAGTTTGGCCAGGAGGTCTTCGTTGCTGGCGAACGTGTCCTGCACCACTTCGACGCCGCACGTCTGCTTGAACTCGTCGAGGATGGTTTCATCCATGTAGTTCGTCCAGTTGTAGAAGTGCAATGTCTTGGACAAACGACTCTTGTCGCCGCAGACACCGGTTTGATCGCCAGGCTGGCTCTGGCCGCCGGCCGGAGTGGCCGTTGGGGCCGGGGTGTTGGCGGGACAGGCGGTCAGCAGCAGGCTGAGCAGAAGAAGACCAAGAACGCTCTGGGTGAAGAGCCAGGGGTATCGTCGAAGTGTGCGCATGAGAATCCTCCTTGTGTGCTGAAAGGCTGCCGGGAGCGTTGAGCGCAACGCGCATTACGGCCGGCGTTGCAGTGAGAGCGAAGCGACGACCAACACGATGGATGCGATGAGCATCAGGGTTGACAGGGCGTTGATCTCCGGCGTCACGCCGGTTTTGATCATGCCATAGACCTGGATCGGCAGGGTGGTCGTGCCAGGCCCGGTGGTGAAGAAGGTGATGACGAAATCGTCGAGCGACAGGGTGAAGGCCAGCAGAGCGCCGCCGATGACACCGGGCATGATGAGCGGCAGGGTGATGCGGCGGAAAGTCTGCCATTCGTTGGCGTAGAGGTCGTGCGCGGCCTCTTCCAGGGCGCGGTCGAGTCCGGCCAGGCGCGCACGCACCACGACCGTCACGTAGGAGAGGCAGAAGGCGACGTGCCCGATGATGACCGTCGTCAGGCCGAGTTGCGTCCTGGCCAGGATGAAGAAGAGCAGCAGCATGACCGCCATCACGATTTCGGGGATGATGATCGGCAGGTAGAGGAGCGCATCGAACGAGAGCTTGCCCCAGAAATCGTGCCGCTCCAACGCCAGCGCAGCCAGGGTGCCAAGCAGCGTCGAGATGCCTGTGGTAAACAGGGCAACGAGCAGACTGTTGCGCAAAGCCAGGCCGATGGCGCGGTTGTGCAGCAGCGCCTCGTACCAACGCAATGAGAAGCCCGACCACGACGAGGCGTAGCGTGACGCATTGAAAGAAAAGAGGATCAGGATGATGACGGGTGCATACATGAACAGGTACATCAGCCAGGCGTTGAGGTGCAGCGACGGTTCGAGCAGTTGACCGAACCAGTTGCGACGCAGGCGGAGGGTCATATGAGTCTTGGGCGCTTGGATCGTCATGCGCGCCCCCGGCGGCGGCGTGTCATCATACCAGCGTGCGCCCTCCCTGGCGGAAGTAGATCAAGGTACCCGCCAGCATGACAGCCATCAGGACGAAGGAAATGGCAGCGCCAAAGGGCCAGTCGCGGGCGGTCAAGAACTGCTGTTGGATCAGGTTGCCCAACATGACCGTGCGTGCACCGCCCAGGATGTCGGGCGTGACGAAGGCGCCGAGACAGGGGATGAAGACCAGGATGGCGCCGGCCAGGATGCCGGGCAGCGTCAAAGGCAAGATGACGCGGCGAAAGGCCTGGAAGTCGTTGGCGTACAGGTCGTTGGCGGCCTGCACCAGGCTGAAATCGAGCCGTTCGACGGCGGCGTAGATGGGCAGCACCATCTCCGGCAGGTAGGAGTAGACCAGGCCGACCATGACGGCAAACTCGGTGAAAAGCATCGGAATGGGGCGATCGGTCAGGCCCAGGGTGGCCAACAGCGCGTTGATCGGGCCTTCGTTGCTCAGAATCAAGCGCCAGGCGTAGGTGCGCACCAGAAAGTTGGTCCAAAACGGGATGACGAGCAGCAGCAGCAAGATGCTGCGGCGGCGCGGGCCGCGGCGGGCAATGAAATAGCCGAGCGGATAGCCAACCAGCAGGCAGAGCAGCGTGGTGAGCGCGGCGATGCGCAGCGAGCGCAGAAAGATGCGCAGGTAGAGCGGTTCGAAGACACGGGCGTAGTTGTCCAGGTTAAAGATCCAGAGAACCTGCCCATGCGTGCCGCGCGTCAGGAAGCTGTAGATGAAGACAATGACCAGGGGCACGGCGAAGAACAGCAGAAGCCAGAGCAGCGCGGGCGTCAACAGACCCAGGGCTTGCAGCGATGGGCTTTGGCGCAGGCGTCTTGTCAGGGCGGTCATGACTCTTGCATCCTCCGTTGGGTCAGGTTTCGAGAGCAAGCGCGTTTTCGGGACGCCAGCTCATGAAGGCGCGATCGCCGGGCGCATAGTACGCCTGCTCGTCGAGTGTGGAAATCATGTTTTGTTCCCAGACATCGAGGCGCAGTCCGCTGTCGGTGCGCACGATGATGCGGGTGTCCGAACCGACGTAGGCGATCATTTCAACGGCGACGGGAAAGACGTTGACGGTGCGGTTGGGTTGGCGGTCGTCCAGGCGGATCTTTTCGGGGCGCACCGACACGCTGACGGCGTCGCCAACCTGCACACCGGGGCCGTGTTGGCCGATCACTACACCGTGGTTGGCGACCGCGACTGTGCAGAAGTCACCATCGAGCGCCGTCACGCGTCCGTCCAGGAAGTTGGTTTCGCCGATGAAATCGGCCACGAAACGGCAGTTGGGGCGCTCGTAGATTTCCAGCGGCGAGCCGACCTGCAGAACGCGGCCCTGGTTCATGATTGCAATCCGGTTGGACATCGTGAGCGATTCTTCTTGGTCGTGGGTGACGAAGACGAATGTGATGCCCACGCGCTGCTGCAGGGCCTTGAGTTCGAGCTGCATCTCCTTGCGCAGTTTCTGATCGAGCGCGCCCAACGGTTCATCGAGCAGCAAGACTTCCGGCTCGTTGACCAGCGCCCGCGCCAGCGCCACGCGCTGTTGCTGTCCGCCGGAGAGTTGTTTGGGGCGCCTGGCCTCCATGCCGGGTAGACGCACCAGTTCGAGGATATCGCGCACCTGACGTTCGATCTGGGCGCGGGGCAGGCCGCGCATCTGTAGACCAAAGGCGACATTGTGCGCCACTGTCATGTGCGGGAAGAGAGCGTAGTTCTGAAAAACGGTGTTGACCGGGCGCTGAAAGGGCGGGCGCTGGCCCATCTCCTGGCCGTGGATGAAGATCTGTCCTTCCGTGGGCCTGTCGAGGCCGGCGATCATGCGCAGCGTCGTCGTCTTGCCGCAGCCGCTTGGTCCTAACAACGAAAAGAACTCTCCATCCTGAATCTGCATGGAGACATCGTCAACGGCAACCACCTCATTGCCCTTGTCCGTTGGACTGAGAAAGCGCCTGGTGACATGGCGCAATTCGACGGCGACTTCGGTCATTCCCACCTCAAGAGCAGGGATTGAGCAAAATGCTCGCCGTCCAGGGCGTTGACTTTGGACAACGCCAGCCCAACTGACGGCGGGGCAAGTATACTACACGTTGAATGAGATGTAAAACAATCGTGCGCCGCCCCCAAAGTCCCAAGAATCGTTTGCCACGCCCAAAGTCCCAAGAATCATTTGCCACGCCCAAAGTCCCAAGAATCATTTGCCACGCCCAAAGTCC
>CAZOLV010000110.1:0-13344 GCA_964580725.1 uncultured Anaerolineae bacterium
CGACACCCCCTGCCGCCCGTGCCAGGGACCGTTTCTGAGTAAACGGTTGTTGGGCTGCTGCATCAGCACGAAAGCCCCGCAGAAACCGAACCGCTCGCCCACTGCAACGTCACCCCACCCACAGATTGGCGGCTATGATCACTCACCCCACCAGCAGACTCGGCTGCACCGCCCCCACCCGACGAATCAACTGGCGGACCCCGCCCAACGACAAGTTTCAGCCGCTTGGCGGGAATGCGGGCAAGAAACTTCATTTTCGCCGTGTTCTTGCCAAGTCGGGTTGACGCAATGTTCGGCATTTGGCTTTGAATGTTGGAGTCGTCTAGCACTCAAGCAAATGCTGGAACTGCGAACAACTCAGCCGGATGAAAGCTCAGGTACTCGCGTATTTCTAATTGCATCCGATCAATTTCTGCCAAGAAGCCCGATGCAGATGCTCGATAGTTCGCTGGATTCTTCTCTACCTGCCGCAAATGAGCGAGTTGCCGCTGAAATCGTTCAATACGCTCAAGGGTTGTCTGAAATTCTTGGTCGTTTGCAATCATTATTCCTCTCCTACAATTTCGATAATCCCCCGCAATTCTCGATTGCGTTTGATCTGCCAATGCTCGATTGTGGCTTGTTCTCCATCCAATGCCGCTAACCGTCTTACCCAAAACAGACTACAGCCGAAGTGTGTTTGGGCTGTGCCATGCTCGAATAACAAGCGTGTTTCTCCAACAAGCTGATCAAACTCGAACGAATTCTCCATCAATATAAACACATCTACATCATTGGGTTCGAGTTTATCGGTAATAAAAGAACCAAATACGATAAAACGAGCCACATGACCGGTTTCTACTGCCAGTTGATAGATGCGTTCTAAGCGAAGTGCCAACACTCTGCGTTTTGCCGCTGTTGTACCGAATCGCTCGACTACCTCACCTAAGGTAGCTTGGTGAATGCCAGGTGGCAAGTCACCTGCATCGTTAAAATCTGGTAAAGCCACTGTCTCTCCTCGAATTCTTATCGATAAGCGACTATCACAGCACTCAACGCAGTTGCTTTTGATCCAATTATAACAAAAAAGTTGGGTAGATGCTACCCAACTTTGCCTGCGTTATTGAGTTACTTCAATCGGTTAACTGCTGCTATGCACAATTTCCACAGTCATTGTCACGATGAAGTCCACGGAGATTTGTGTTCTTGACAAGAACCATTCCTCTGAAGAGCCGTGTGAAGCGAAAGTTTCACGCACGGTTCGGTACAGGTGGGCAGAGGGGCGACTCTCCTCCCAACCCTAATTAGGCAAGGCCGATGCCCCAGCCCCGCAAGACGTGATCCGCTTCCCATGATGGCAAGTTATGGCAGCTAATCGCCGCACTATCACGTAAGGTCGCAAAACGAATCATTTATGTGCCCGCTTGTGGGCTTGGTGAATTGCTCACTACTTCGTCTATAAGACTCCCCCATTGACTTCTCCACACCACACCGGGCAGCGGAGCATATCGAATCCCATTGTGCGAGATCAGTACGCATTCTTTAGTGTTATTTGTCTTCCCAATTACGGACAACCTAAATTGGTTATCACCAAACTGGTGTTGTAGAGCGCGAAGTTTTCTTTCGGGAATAGCGAATAGCAATTCAAAATCTGGGGAAGCGCTCAGGGCTAATTGGGCGTGCGAAATTTTAAAGAAATCAGCTACACGTCTCGTGGATTCATCAATGGGCAAATTATCCTCAATGATCTCCGCACCAAGTGAATGAAAACCTAAAAGTTGTTCAATGGTCGCTTTTAGGCCATCGGAAACATCTTGACAAGCAGTAGCATGCTTTCGGATCACGTAACACTCTTTGACGCGAGCTTTTGGCCGTTTCCAAGCCGCAAGAAGTTCATCTTCAAGCTCAGTACTCAAACGGAAACCGTTTGGCTTGGCCTTTTCAAAATAGGCTCTCGCAGCAAATGCGCGACCTATTGTTCCCGTCAAGCACAACAGCTGATCAGCTTCCGCTCGGCGAAGCAAGAATTCATTCTTGCCGCAAAAGCCCAAAGCGGTTGCGCTTAGGACAGTATCCTTGGCTCCGCCAGTATCCCCGCCGACTATTGGCGTTTGATATTCTTCTCCTGCTTCGTGTAGACCCTCAAGGACAGCTCTAAAATTCTCCTCTGTCATATGTTCGGCATACCGAAGAACCACTAATAGCGCGAAGGGAATAGCTCCCATTGAGGCCACATCGCTGATATTGGCGACTGCAAGAAAATAGCCAATGTCATGATAATTGATGTAGCCTTTTTCAAAGAGACTGAATCCCGTTCCGCGTATATAATCAGTACTCGCTACCAGCGCAACCTCTCCGATTTGAACGATGGCACAATCATCTTATAATGGACGGCAAAAACTAGACAGCGAAATGGCGGGGATTAAGGTACAATCGGGGCCATGCGCAAACACTAGACCGCTCAATTCAAGGCACAGATGGTGCAGGAAATTCTGAAAGAGGAGATGTGTCAACCACAGAAAAGGCAGAGAGATCACGAAAAAACGATAGATTAGGCGCATAGATCGGCCATGTCTCTGTGCTCGTTGTGATCTCTGCGGTCAAGAACCGAGCTTCTACGCTTCTGTGATGGTGACGCTTTTCATCACATCGCCCTGGCGAATGGCGTTGACCACCTCCATCCCCTTGGTCACCTTGCCGAAGACGGTGTGGCGTCCATCGAGATGGGGCTGCGGCGCGTGGGTGATGAAGAACTGACTACCGTTGGTATTCGGCCCGGCGTTGGCCATCGAGATCACGCCGGTTTCGTGGCGGAGGGGGTTGCCGTACGTTTCGTCATCGAACCGATAGCCCGGCCCGCCTCGCCCGCTGCCGGTGGGGTCACCGCCCTGAATCATGAAATGACTGATCACACGGTGAAACGACACCCCGTCATAGAATCCCTGTTGCGCCAGGAAAACGAAGTTATTGACCGTCTTGGGCGCCTGCTGCGCCGCCAACGCCAGTTCGATCGTGCCGCGATTCGTCACGATGATCGCCGTGTAGCTCTTCTTGGCGTCAATCTGCATGGCGGGGGCGTTCATCCACTGCTTTGCCATTGTCTGTTTCTGGTCCTCTTCTGATTGTAGTACGCCGGTCAGGCCACCCTGACGCCATCAGCGCCCGCCAATTATACCACACCGAGCCGCTTCTGACTGTATCGGGGAATCATCATGAGACGACCTCGATTGACTGCAGGTCGCCCAAGAAGGGGATGGCTCCGTAACGGCCACGCACGTAATCACGTTGCAGTGAAGCGTCGTTACGTACTCTGAACTCGGCCAGCGAGTACAGGTGTGTCGCGCTCTCGTGATCCTTCTCCGTGAACCAGACCTGATCTCGACGAAGCAACCGATTGTCCAGGAGGTTGCTATTTTGCCAACCTGTGTTAGAATTCTATTGCAACGTTCGCTCAGTCAGTTCGGATCGCCGGGAGCAGGCACGGCTGGCGCTCGTTCGGTCGAACGGGAGACGCGACGATGCACGAGGTCGAAATATGGCTGTTTGTTCGGTGTGCGGAGCGACAACCTCTGCCGTCAAAAGCCCCGTCTATCACGTGCAAGAATTCAACCCCATCATCGCCCAGGGCTTTTTGCCGCCCGCAGCGACGCTGCAAGAACTGGCGGCAGCCGCCAACATCCCTCCCGACGCCGCGCCGGCGCACTGGCGCCAACTGGCGCAGCAGCGCAGCGAGGATTGGCTGCTGTGCAACGATTGCGCCCAGCGCGCCGCCGCTCACCGCCCGGCGCTGCGCCGTGAACGCAACTGGTGGCCCTTCGCCGTCGCCGCCATCCTTCTGCTGATCGCCGGCGCGCTGACTGTGACCATCCTGCGCGCCCCCAAGACCAGCGCCCGTTCACTGCGCGGCCAGGCACGCGGCGATGTCACCGTTACCAGCGTTGCCTTTGCGCCCGATGGCAAAACCCTCGCCATCGGCTACGACGATCGCACGCTCAAGCTGTGGGACCCCGTCAAGGCCGCCGTGGTGCGTGAGCTGGTTGGACACCAGGCGCGCATCAACGCCCTCGCCTTCAACCCCGCCGGCGACACGCTGGCCTCCGCCGCCAACGAATCGGCCATCCGCCTCTGGGATGTGGCCAGCGGTCAGGAAGAGGCGCGTCTCGCCGGGCACACAATGGCGGTGACAAGCCTGGTCTTCACGCCTGATGGCGCCCAGATGCTCAGCGGCAGTCAGGATCGCACCATCATCGTCTGGAACGTCGCCGGCGCCAGCCCTGTGCGAACCTGGCCCGCTCACGAGGGGGGCATCAACAGCCTGACCCTGGCGCCCGATGGGCGGACGTTGATCTCCGCCGGCGACGATGGCGCCCTGAAGCGTTGGGACATCGCCAGCGGTCAGGCGACCGCCAGCTATGCGGGCCATCAGCGGCGCGTGCTCAGCGTGGCCTTTGCGCCCAATGGCCTCCTGTTCGCATCGGCTGGCGATGATGGCGCTATCCGCATCTGGAACGCAGCCAGCGGCCAGATCGAGCGCACCCTGAGCGAACACGAGCGCAGCGTCAACAGCCTGGTCTTCAGTCCGGATGGGCGCTGGCTGGCCGCGGGCGGCGCCAATGGTTATGTCACGTTGTGGGATACGACCAACTGGCAGAAAGCGCGCACCTTGCGCAGTAACGACAAGGAAATCTACGGTGTCAATGCCCTGGCGTTTTCACCTGACAGCAAGACCCTGGCCGACGCCAACGACTTCGACGCCAAGCTCTGGGACTTGCAGTTGCCATGACACGCCGGGCCTGGCTGAGGAAACTGACTCTATGATGACACGCCGGGCCTGGCTGAGGAAACTGACTCTATGATGACACGCCGGGCCTGGCTGAAGGAACTGACTCTATGATGAAACGCCGGGCCTGGCTGAAGGAACTGACTCTATGATAAAACGCCAGGCCTGGCTGGCTGTGGCGGCGGCGGTGTTGGTCATGCTCGTTGCGTTGGGTTTGCGCCTGCGCGCCGTGCAGCGCCTGCCCATTGACTACGACGAAGACGACTACCTGGCGGCGGCGCAGCGTTACACCCTGGCGCTGCGTGCGGGCGACATCGGCGCCATCGTTGATTACGATTACAATCAAGAACACCCGCCGCTGGCCAAGCTGCTCTACGGCGTCGCCCTGCTGCCGTTGCCCGATGCGCCGCTGGTGCCCGAAACCGACTCAACCCTGCCGCCTGTGCGCACCCTGCCGCAGCCCCATCTGAACGTCGCACGTCTGCTGGCGGCCCTCTTGGGCGTCCTGCAGACCCTGGCGCTGGCGTTGTTCGATCCGCTGGCCGGCCTGCTGCTGGCCGTTCACACCTGGCAGATCAAATACACCAGCCAGGTGATGCTCGAACCGCTGCCGTCGCTCGTCAGTACGCTCACGGCGCTCTGCTACGTGCGCGGCGTGGCCCTGCGCACGCAGCGCATCACCAACGAAGTGGCCTTTCCGGCCGGACGTATCGTCTCCTGGCCCGGCTGCAACCGCTGGCTGCTGCTGGCCGCGCTGTTGTTCGGCGTCACTGTCGCCTCCAAATACACCTACGCCGTCGTCGGCCTGGCCATCGTGCTCGATTGGTTGTGGCGCACCTGGCCCGCCGCCCAGCTCAGTCATGGCGCGCCGATCCAGCGCTGGCGGCGCTGGCTGGCGCCCGTCGTGTTTTGGGGGCTGTTGGCGGTCGTGATCTTCTTCGTGTTCGATCCCCATCTGTGGCGCGACCCCCTGGCGCGCCTGCACGAGACGATTTTCTATCACGCCGGTTATGCGCAAAGCGCCCATGTCAAGCGCGCCGGATTGCCCGCCTGGCAACCTTTCGTCTGGCTGCTCTTCAGCCCGCGTATCTACCATCCCGGCGTCTTCGTGATCGTCGCCGACATCTTCATCACCCTGCTGGCGGTGTTGGGCCTGCGCTCACTCTGGCAACGCCGGCGCGTCTTTGCCCTGTGGCTCATCCTGGCCCTGATTCTGCTGCTGTTCTGGCCCACCAAATGGCCGCAGTATATCCTGATCCTCACCGTGCCGCTCTGTCTGGCCGCCGCCGAAGGGTTGCGGGTGCGTCTCTGGCAGCCGGCGCAGGCAGTCTGGCGCACCTGGCGTGCGCATCCGCAGCGACGCGTCATCCCCACCGCTCCCAACGACCTGCGGCGCGCCCTGCCCCTGCTGCTTCCCGGCGCGTTGGCGCTCTTCTTACTGGTCGGCTTTCCACTCCTCTTTCAGGGCGCCATGTCGCTCACCGATTTCAACGCCAGTTCGATCCGCGACGGCGTGCAGGGTGGCGTTTGGCGCGCCGTCTGGCGCGGGCTGACCGGTCAAGAGCGCGCAGTTGCCATCGAATTTCTGAAGGGCGCACGCAGCACACAGGTGCATTGGGCCGGCTTTGGTCTCTTCTGGCAACTCCTGATTGGCGCCGGCGCTGAGACCATGGTTTTCACGCTGATTTGGAGCCTGCTCTCGACGGCGCTGCAGGCCGCGCTGGGCGTTGGCGTCGCCCTGCTGCTGCATCAGCGCTGGGTCAAGGGGCGCAGTGGGTGGCGTGCGCTCTTCATCTTGCCCTGGGCGCTGCCCGAATTCGTCGGCGCTCTCGTCTGGCTGCGTGTGCTCGAACCGCGCAACGGCTGGCTGGCGCTGGCGCAAAACCTGCCCGCCGACATCCAGATCACTCGTTGGGGCGACGACCCGCTGGCCACCCTGGGGATGCTGCTCATCGCCGCCGTCTGGCTTGGCTTTCCCTTCATCATGCTGGCCGCCGCGGCGGCGCTCAAGCTGATCCCGGCCGAGGTCTACGACGCCGTGGCCGTGGACGGCGCGGACCGCTGGCAGACGCTGCGCCTGATCACCTGGCCATTGTTGCGCCCCCTGGTGCTGCCGGCCATTCTGATCCGCGGCATCTTCGCCTTCAATCAGTTCTACCTGTTCTACGCCTTGCGCACCCCGTGGCCCTACATGACCGGCGCCGCCGTCTCGTTCCAGTATTTTGCCCCAACCGGGCCGTTTGGCGGCCAGTTTGCCATCTCGGCCGCCATCAACATGTTTACGCTGCTGGTCCTGCTGGCGTTGATTCGCTGGTTCGACCGTTGGAGCAAGGTCGCCGAGGAAGAGGTGGGGTGATGCACGAGGCATCGAGAGTCTGCGTCGGCGCAATTGGCCAGAGAGCGAGGTGTAGATGAAACGACGCACGCGCCGCGGGAAAGCAGTCTGGGCGCAGGCGTTGGCGCAACTGCTGTTGGCGTTGGTGGGACTGTACGTGCTGATCCCGCTCTGGGGGCTGGTCTACCTGGCGTTCGACGGCGGGGTCAAGGGCTGGCCCGACACATTTCGGGTTTGGCCGGAGCAGTTCACACTGGCGGTCTTTCAGCGCATGTGGCAGCGACCGGCGCAGTCGCTGCCGTTCAGCGGGTTGTTACAAAATAGCCTGGTGGTTTCGCTCGGCGCGGCGCTGTTGGCGACGGCGTTGGGCGCCAGCATGGCCTATGCCTTTGCCCGTTATCGCTTTCCTGGCCGGCGTCCGGGCCTCTTCGCCCTGTTGACCGGCGCACTGCTGCCGCCCGTCGCGCTGATGACGCCGCTCTACATCCTGTTGACCATCCTGCATCTGCGCACGACGCTCTTCGGTCTGATGATCGTCTACACCGCTTTTGCCATGCCCTTTTGCGTCTGGAACATGCGCGCCGCCTTTCGAGCCGTGCCTTTGGAACTGGAAGAATCGGCCTTTCTCGACGGCGCCTCGCCGCTGCGCGCCTTCTGGCATGTGACCCTGCCGCTGGCCATGCCCGCCATTGCCGTCGCCGGGCTAATCGGCTTCTTGATCGGCTACTCCGAGTTTGCGCTTGGCTGGCTTTTCGTTGACAGGGCCAGCAACGTCACCCTGGCCATGGCGATCGCCGGGATGCTGCAAGGCCAGTATCTCGAATCGTGGGCCAATCTGGCGGCGCTGGCGATCATGATGAGCCTGCCGGTCGTGGTCATCTTTCTCATCTTGCAACGCACGCTGCTCGACCGCCTGCTGTTCGGCCCGGCTGAGTAATGCTGAATGCTGATAGGGGCGCGGTCAGGCTGTTTGGCGCAACCGGCGGCGCAGAAGGATGTAGAGCGCCAACACCTCGACAGTGATGGCGATGGAATTGGCCAGCGCCAGGCCGGCATGACCCAGGGGCGTCATCAGCGCCAGGCCAAGCAGCAGATTGAGCAGCGCCGAGAGCGCTGCCAACAGCAACGGCGTGATCATGTCTTGCAGCGCAAAGAAGGCCCGGGCGATCAGCTCCAGGCAGACGTGGGCGGTCAGGCCGAGCGCATAGAAGCGCAGGGCCACATAGACCGCTTCGGTGCTATTGGCGTCGAAGGCGCCGCGCTGATAGAGCAGTTGCAGCAACGGCCGCCCAAACAAAATCAGCCCGGCAGCGGCGGGAAGCGCCAGCAGGCAGACAACGCCAAGCGCTTGATGGAGGGTTCGGCGCAGCCCGCTCAGGTTGCTCTGCGCCGCCAGTTCAGCCAGGGTGGGAAAGGCGACCAGGCCGAAGGTGGTGCCGATGAGGGTTTCTGGCATCTGCATGGCGTCCCAACCCCATTCCAGCGCGCTGACGCTGCCCGCTCCCAGGCGTGAGGCCAGGTTGGTGGTGAAGATCAGCGTGGCGTGGAAGAGGGCCAGGTCGAGCAGGCGCGGGCCAAGCAGCCAGAGCACACGCCGCACCGCCGGCGTTTGCAGGTCGAGCACGGGGCGCCAGTTGAAGCCAAAATGCAGCAGCGCCGGAACCTTGACGGCCAGGTGCAGCGTCGCACCGGCGACGGCGCCCACCGCCAATCCGCGCGTGCCCCAGTGGGGCGCCAGCCAGAGCGCGCCGGCAACGATGCCCAGGGGATAGACGACCGGGGCCAGGGCGGGCAGCAGAAAGTGCTTGAAACCGTGCAACGCACTGCCTTGCACGGCGCTGACGCCAAAGATGACGGTGGACACGAGCAAGATGCGCATGACGGCGGCGGTTTCGGCCTGCGCGGCGGCGTCGAAACCGGGGGCGAGCAGCGTGCGCACCAGCCACGGCGCCAGCAGCCCGGCCAGGATGGC
The DNA here is from genome assembly GCA_964580725.1 of uncultured Anaerolineae bacterium. GTDB lineage: Bacteria > Chloroflexota > Anaerolineae > SSC4 > Amarolineaceae > Amarolinea. The sequence continues at coordinate 9,067 of CAZOLV010000110.1, forward strand.
CAGCGCAGCCGTGGTCAGGACGACCAGATTGGTGATGGCGCTGGTCAGCCGCCAGGCGCCGGCGCGATCGTCATTGGCGAGGAAGCGGGCAAAGATCGGGATGAAGGCGGTGGCCAGCGCGCCGCCCGCCACGATGCTGAAGAGCAGATCGGGCAGCTTGAAGGCGGCGTAGTAGGCGTCGAGGCTGGCGCCGATGCCAAACTGGCGCGCCATGATGATGTTGCGCAGCAGTCCCGCGGCCGCCGCCAGGCCAAAGGCCAACGCCACGATCAAGCTGTTCCAGGCGATGGCGCCAAAAGGCGTGGCCGGCGGGCGTAGGGCTTTGATTTTCATCCTCTACTTCCTGGTTCTGTGGTTTGGGCGGCGCTGCCGGTCAGCGGGCGCGCAGGCGGGCAGCCTGGTCGAAAGCGGCTTGTGCGCCCTGGGCGTCGCCCAGGGCGGCCAGGGCCTGGCCGCGCCAATCGAACAGCTCCTCGACGTCGCCCGTCGTTTTGATCGTCGCATCGGCCAGCGCCAGAACTTCCTGGTAGCGCCCCACCTGGAAGTAGGCCTGGAAGGGGGCAAATTGGTACCAGTGCATGCGCCAGGGCAGACCGAGCTGGCGCGCCTGGTCGAAGGCCTCGGCGGCCGGTTCGTACTGGCCAAGCGCCGTCAAATCGCTGCCCAGGTTGAACCAGGCGAAGGCGTCCTGCGGCGCAGCGACGACGGCGGCCTGCGACTGCGCCAGGCCGCGCCGGCGGGCCATCTCCGCATCGGCATCTGGACCGGCGATGGCGCCCACCAGCGCCGCCTGTTGCGGCCGGTAGACCACCAGGTAGGCGCGGTTGAAAACATGCCACAGCCGATCCAGCTCGGCATAGGGAATGCGGATGCCCTGATAGGGATCGCCTTTGCGCAGGCCCGCGCTCACGTAGGAGTCGTAGGCCACCCACTGTTGGGCCGTGTCATCGAAGCCGGTCAGCAGGCGGTAGTGTCCCATGCCGTCGTTGGGGTGCGGCTCCAGCCAGGTTTCGATCAGCACAGGCAGGCCGTTGCTGATGAAACGGCGCAGCAGAACGGCGTTGCCATGCTGGCGCAGCAGCGTATGCAGCCCCTGCGTTTCGGCGAAGGCGGCCATTTCGCTCAGATTGACGTTCTTGTCCTCGCGGTTGGGACGCAGAACACGGCGCACATCTTCCTGATCGAGCGCGCTGCCGAAGTAACTGAGTTGGAACGACAGCGTGGCCGGGCCGCAGTTGTTCCAGGTTTGCCACTCATGACGCAAACCGCTGAGCGCCGCTTGCGTTCCCGCCGGCGTTGAATCGGCTCGCATCGCCGGCCCCAAATCTGGCTCGTCCACCGGAAGCGCCGCACTGGGGTTTGGCGACGCAGCCGGACTTGGCGCCGGCTGGATCATCGGGCTGGCGTTCGGTTCGGCTGCGACAGGTTCAGCCGAGGACGATGCTGGCGTTCGTACAGGAGGCTGCGGCAAGATTTGGCCTTCCCGGGCTTCGACCGGCGGTTGGGCGCGTCGCACCGGCAAGGGCGTTGGAACCCACAGAGCGTGCGCTGGCACCGGCGACCACAGCGCCTGTACGCGCCGCCGCATCCCCTCGACGCCGCCATAGCGTTGCCAGCCCAGGGCAAAAACCAGCAGCAAGGGCAGCAGCGTCAGCGCCAACAGCGCCCACCGTCGTCTGCGTTTCATGGACAACTCCCAATCGTACTCTTCCTGCGCATCATGACGTCAGGGTACCATATTTGCGCCAGCTTCCAAAATCAGAATTTACGTCCGCAGCTACAACGAGTTGGGGGCGTTCCCAGTTTCATCTTCGTCATAAAAACCCTGTTGTGCTATAATATCCGCTAACCATACTTCCAGCCTGTCCATCGGTTTCCCCACCTGTGCGGCGAGCGGCCCATTGCTTGCCAACCATGCGGCCGGCCAGGCCATTGACAGTCCGTATTGACGCAAGGGAGGAATTCTATGAGCTTTTCGTTCAATCTGAGTCCATTGGCTGCCTTCGTTCTGGGTCTTTTGCTTGGTTTCATCATCGAGTGGCTGCTCGAACTGCTCTATTTCAGACGCCGCCGCCGCGCCTGCGAAGAGCGCCTGGCGCACGTCGAGGCCGATCTGCAGGAGCGCCAGCGCGAGCTGCTGGCCATGCGCACGCAGGCAGACGCCTGGCGCAACGATCTGGGCGCGGCGCAGATGCAAATCGCCGCGTTGCAGACCGATCTGCAGTCCAGTCAAGCGGCTGCGCTCACCGCACAGGGTCTTGCCGGCGATCTACGAACGGAGCTTGACGCCCGCCAGACGCAGTTTGGCAGCCTCGAAGCCGACCGTCAGGCGCTCGACGCCCGCCTGACCGCCGCGCTCGGCGAATTGGAACAGATGCGCCTGCAAGTCAGCGAGGCCAACGCCCGCCGCGACTCGCTCGACGCCGCCCTGCAGGCGCGTGACGCCGCCAATGCCGCCCTGACCGCCGAACTGAACAAGGCGCAGACGCAGCAGGCGGCGGCGCAGGATGAACTGGAACGGCTACGTTGGCAGGTGGATGAGGCCAACGCCCGCCGCGACTCGCTCGACGCCGCCCTGCAGACGCGTGACGCCGCCAATGCCGCCCTGACCGCCGAACTGAACAAGGCGCAGACGCAGCAGGCGGCGGCGCAGGATGAACTGGAACGGCTACGTTGGCAGGTGGATGAGGCCAGCGCCCGCCGTGACTCGCTCGACGCCGCCCTGCAGGCGCGTGACGCCGCCTACACCGCCCTGGCCGCCGAACTGGCCGCCGTGCGGACGCAAGCCCTGACCCCCGAAACCGGGGCGCAGCTCGCCGCCGGCGAAACTGACCGTCTGCGCAGCCAGATGCAGACGGGCGAGGAACGCCTGCTGGCTGCAGCCGACGAAAAAGTCATCCATCTCGACGACGCCGTCTTCGCCAGCGATCAGCGCCGCGCCGATCTGGCCGAATCGGCGCACGCCAGCGCCTTTGGCCAGCCGGCGCCTGACACGGGCGACGCTGTGGCCGGCGCAGGATTGGCCACCGGGTTTGCCAGCGCGTTCGGCGCCGGCGAGACGACCCCGGAGAGCGCCGCCAGCGGTGGCGCTGTCGAGTTTGGCGGGGCGACGACGCAGCCTGGCGGGCTGACCGGCGCTCATGTTTCGGCCTGCCCACAAGACCTCTCCAAGATCAAGGGGGTGGGTCAGGCCTACGAAACCAGGCTCTATGCGGCTGGCATCGGCACCTATTGGGAACTGGCCAACGCCAGCGACGACGACCTGCGGCGCATCCTGGAGATCAAGGGGTACCAGAAGGTTGACCTGGCCAGCATCAAGGCCCAGGCGCACGAGATGGCCGCAGCGACCGATGCGATCGGCCGCCGTTGGGACGCCTCGCCGCCGGACGACCTTGAATCGCTGGCGGGCGTCGGCGCTGTCTTCGAGGGCCGGCTCTACGATGCGGGCATCTGCACCTATCGCGCCCTGGCCAACGCCACGGTGGAGCAGTTGGCCGCCATCTGCCCGGCGCCGACCTGGCGTCAGCCCGACTATGCCGGCTGGATTCGACAGGCGCAAGCCAGGCTTGGGGAGGAATGACCTATGTTTCGCCAACGCGGCTGGTATTGGACGCCACACTTCGATCGCTGGCAACTGCTGGCGGCAATCCTCCTGGCTCTCCTTTTCCTCCTATTGACGATCCGCATCGAGCGCACGCCGCTGGCGCCGGTTTTCACCGCGCCCACGCCCAATGCGCAGTTGGTGGAAAATGCACTTGGCGACGCCGCCGGCACGGCGCGCGTCCGGCAGGCGATTGGCCTGTTCGACGGCGACCGGCAGATCGGCAGCGTGGCGGCGGATGACGGCGGCAAGTGGCGCTTGCCCATCCCCGCCCTGACGCCTGGCCAACACACCCTGTTTGCACGGGCGCTCGACGCCAACGGCAAGGTGCTGGCCAGCTCGCAGCCCCTGCCGATCAGCATCAGCGCGGCGCCGACGCCGGCGCCAACGGTGGTCACGCCGACCATCACCAAACCGGCGCCTGGCGCACAGTTGACAGCAGGCAGCCTGGGCGACCTGGCGGGCACGGGCGGGCCTGGCGATGTCCTGCGCATCTTCGACGGCGAGACCGAAATCGGCCAGGCCACGGTGGGGCCGGACGGCGGTTGGAGCTTCCCCTTCCCCGCCCTGGCGCCTGGCGCACACACCATCAGCGCCCGCCTGCTCGATGCCAACGGCAATCTGCTGGCCAGCTCGCAGCCCCTGCCGATCAGCATCAGCGCGGCGCCGACGCCGGC
>CAZOLV010000110.1:13444-15605 GCA_964580725.1 uncultured Anaerolineae bacterium
CGCAGGCGCAACACCCGGCGCAGGCGCAACACCCGGCGCAGGCGCAACACCCGGCGCAGGCGCAACACCCGGCGCAACACCCGGCGCAGGCGTAACGCCCGGCGTCACTGCGACGCCAACGCCTGGCGGACCGTTGGCGCTGGTCACGATTGATCTGCCGGCGGGTGGACAGATACCGGCGGGCGAACGGTTGACCGGTACGGCGCCGCCCGGCAGTGTGATCACGCTCTATGCGGGCAGCCGCATCCTGGGAACGGCGCAGGTTGGCGCCGACGGCAAGTGGCAGTTCATCACCCCACGTGACCTGCCGCCCGCCGATTATGATTTCAAGGCCGTTGCCAATGATACCAGCGGCGCGTTTCTGGGCGAATCGGCCCTGGTACGCATCGAAGTGCTGCCGCCGTTGGGGTTGCCCATCACCGGCGGCGACTGAACGGGCAGCGGCCCACAACAGAAAACGGGATTGGCACGAGGAGGAGGATGACCTCCCGCCAATCCCGTTTTTGTTTCAAGTTTCCGGCGCTTGAGCAGTGACACCGTTTCTATCTGTTTTGCCTGTTTTGCGCGCCGATCTGGTACAGAAAGTCTTGGGCGACGTGTGCAGGCACGGCGGCGCCCGCTTCGGGGCCGGTCATCAGGGTGTTGATGCCGATCAGCCGCCCGCTGTGATCCACAAGTGGGCCGCCGGAGTTGCCGGGACGCAGACGTAGGCTGACCATCACCAGGTCACGGCGGTTGCGCGGCATCTCCGGCCATTCGGCGCCGACACCGATCACCACGCCGGCCGCCACGGCGTTGTGCACGCCCCACGGGTGCCCAAGCGCAAAGGCGAGATCGCCCGGCCGCAGGGTGCGTGAATCGCCCCACACGACCGCTGGCAGATCCGTCGCCTCGATTCCCAGCGCCGCCAAATCGTTTTCGGGATCGCTGGCCAGCAGGCGGGCGGGCAGGTGGCGTCCATCCGGCAGGGTGACGTGCAGCGAGCGGCGCTGCACGACGTGGTTGTTGGTCAGGATCAGGCCATCGGCGCGGCAGATGACGCCAGAACCGGCGCCGCGCAGACGCCCATTGGCGATGCGCACCAGGCTGCGCTGCGCCTGGCTGACCAGCGCCGTCGCCCACTCATCGAACTGCAACAGGATGTTCGCCATCTCTCGTCCTCAGCTCTCTGCGCCGCGCTCGCCGATGACCACCGTCGCCGTCTGCACCTGGCCGCCGCGCACGAAATCCACCGGCGTCGCCCGCCCGACCCGTTCGCCGGTCAACAGGGCCATCAGATCGTCCAGGTGTCGCACCGGCTGCCGGTCGAGACTGACGATCGTGTCGCCCATGAAAAGCCCTGCCCGGCCCGCCGGGCCGTCGCTTTCGACGGAACCGAGCAAGAGACCGGTCTCCTGCTTCAACTGCTGCGCCAATGCTGCCGGCAGGCGCACCGCCTGAGCGCTGACGCCCAGATAGCCGCGCCGCACGCGCCCATGCGCCAGCAAGGCTTCGACGACGCGCCGCACCGTTGGCGCCGGGATGGCCAAACTGACGCCGCGCAGCAGGGCCGAGGTGTTCAGGCCGATGATCTCTCCGGCGGCGCTGATGAGCGGCCCGCCCGAAAAACCGGGGTACATGACGACATCGCTTTGTACATAGTGCTCGATCTCGCCGCCCATTGGCGTGCGCCAGTTACCGTCGAGGGCGCTCAGCACGCCGAAGGTGGCCAACACGCGTGCGCCAGGCCGGCCAAGCGCCAGCGCCAGTTGTCCCACGCGCAACGCCGCCGGATTGGCCCAGGTCAACGTCGCCAGCCGCGGCTGCCCCGCATCGAGCTGCGCTTGCAGCAGCGCCAGATCGGTCGTCGGGTCGCGACCCACCAGGCGAGCAGCCAGCGTGCGCCCGTCAGGCAACCCGACGCCGATGGCGTCGTCCTGTTCGACCACATGATGCGCCGTGACGATCAGCCCGTCCGGCGTCCAGACGATCCCGGTCGCCGGCGTGCGTCGCCGCGCCTCCACCCGCACAACCGCCGGCGCCGCCGCTTCCACCGTCGCCGCCAACGCATTCGAAAACTCAACCAACATCGCAGTCATCCCCTCTCTCCCACTTCCTCTCTCCCACTTCCTCTCTCCTATTTCCTATTTCCTCTCTCCTATTTCCTATTTCCTCTCTCCTA
>CAZOLV010000111.1:0-15026 GCA_964580725.1 uncultured Anaerolineae bacterium
GAGAAAATAGAAGATAGAGAAAATAGAAGATAGAGAAAATAGAAGATAGAGAAAAAATAGAAAATAGAAAAAATAGAAAATAGAAAATAGAAAAGGAGATAGAAATGGAAACGAAGATAGAAATGGAAACGAAGATCGAGGTGGAAACTGAGGCCGGGCCGCAAACCGAGAATTTGCGCGTCATCCCCCTCGGCGGCGTCGGCGAGATTGGCAAGAACATGCTCGTCCTCGAGTACGAGCAAAACATCCTCGTCATCGACGCCGGCCTGATGTTTCCCGAAAGCGAAATGCTTGGCGTGGATGTCGTTATTCCCGACATCGAATACCTGGTGCAGCGCAAGGACTGGGTGCGCGGCATCATCCTGACGCACGGCCACGAAGACCACATCGGCGCGCTGCCCTACATCCTACCAGAACTGCCGGTTCCCGTCTACGCCACACCGCTCACCCGCGGCCTCGTCGAGGTCAAGCTGCGCGAGGCGCGCCTCGCCCGCACGCTGCTGCACACCATCGACGCCAAAGAGACGCTCACACTTGGCCCCTTCAAGATCGAGTTCTTCCACGTCTGCCACAGCATCCCCGACGCCGTCGGTGTCGCCGTCACCACGCCAGTGGGCCTGGTCGTGCACGTCACCGACTACAAGTTCGACGCCCACCCGGTGGATGGACGCCTGACCGACTTCGCCAAGCTGAGCGAACTGGGCGATCGGGGCGTCCTGCTTCTACTCGCCGACTCCACCAATGCCGAACGCACCGGCTTCACCCCCTCCGAGCGCGAAGTCGGCCTGGTGTTCGACCGCCTGTTCAGCCAGGCCTCCGGCCGCATCATCGTCGCCACCTTCGCCTCCAACATCTCACGCGTGCAGCAGGTCATCACCACCGCCCGTCGCCACAACCGTCGCGTCGGCGTCGTCGGGCGTAGCATGGTCAGCAACGTCAGAATGGCGACGCAGCTCGGCTTTCTCGATCTGACGCCAGAGGAGACGCTCAACAACGACCAGATCAACAACATCCCGGACAACCAGGTTGTCGTCGTTTGCACCGGCAGCCAGGGAGAACCGACCTCGGCGCTGGTGCGCATGGCCATGGTCGAACATCGCAACATCAAGATTCGCCCCGGCGACACCGTCATCATCTCGGCAACGCCCATCCCCGGCAATGAAGTGCTGGCCAATCGCACCGTCAACAACCTCTTCCGCCTGGGCGCCGATGTGCACTACTCTGATCTGGGCGATGTGCACGTCTCTGGCCACGGCAGCCAGGAAGACTACAAGCTGCTGCTCAGCCTGACGCGGCCGCGCTTCTTTACGCCGATTCATGGCGAGTATCGCCATCTGGTGCTGCACGCCCGCCTGGCCGTGGAAATGGGCATGGCCGCCGATCACATCAAGATCATCGAAAGCGGCCAGGTGCTGGAACTGCGGCCAGACGCCATCAGCGTTGGTGACCGCATCACCGAAGGCCACGTCTTGGTGGACGGCATCACCATCGGCGAAGTGAGCGACATCGTGCTGCGCGACCGCCATCACCTGGCGCGCGATGGCTTCGTCGTGGCCATCATGACACTCGATTCGCAGGGCGAAGTCGCCGCCGCCCCCGAAATCCTGACGCGCGGCTTCGTCAGCGTCAACGAGAGCGAGGATCTGCTCAACGAAGCGCGTGATCGCGTCTGGGCAGCCGTGGCGCACAACGCACCGCACGCCACCATCGTCAATCGCGTCAGAGAAGTGCTGGCCGATTTCCTCTATCAACAAACACGACGGCGCCCGATGATCCTGCCCCTCGTCGTCGAAGTGTAGGGTTCGAGCATGGCAAAGACCGCAAGCAAGAAGGGCAACGAGGGGCGCAAGAACGGGCGCCAAACCGGCAACAAGCCACGCGCCACGCGTGGCCGCACGCCGGCGCGCAGCAGCGCCCCGCGCCCAGAACCGTCCGGGCCGGGTTTGGGCGAACAGTTCGACCGTTTCATCGAATTCGTGCTGCGCTCCGACACGATGGGCGTCATCTTCCTGCTGCTGGCCGGCGTCACCTTCTTCAGTCTCATCTCCCCACGCGGCGCTCTGACCGAAGGCTGGATTCAGAACCTGCAGCGCGGCTTTGGCGTTGGCGTCTGGCTGACTCCACTGCTCTTCGGCATCATCGGCTTCTGGTTGCTTCTGCGTCAAGTTGCCAGCCACCGGGCGCCGGCGCTGCCCCGCATCATCGGCCTGGGCATCGCCTTCGTCGTCTTCGAAACGCTGGCGCATATCCTGGCCAACTCGGCCGATCCAGAACTGCTGGCCGAACAGGGCGGCGGCGGCGGGCGCCTCGGTTTTGGCCTGAGCACCCTGCTGCTCGATGGCGTCGGCGCGGCGGGCGCCTTCATCATTCTCGTGGCGCTCGGCAGCATCGGCCTGGCCATGCTGATCGGCGCGGCGCGGCTGCGCGCCGCGCTGGCCTCTCTGCGCGGCGAGCCGCTGTCGGCCGCTGAACAGGCCGGCGCCGAGCCGCTGCTCGTCAACCCGCCCTTCGTCGGCGAGGAAGATGAGCAGTTGCAGCCGCCCACCCTCTGGCAACGCGCCCGCACCTGGCTTGGTCACTGGCGTTCGCCCAGTCAGACCGAACAGATGATCGAACCGCGCGTCATCGGCGCCCCCCCGCCCGCCGGCGCATTTACCGCCGGCGCGCCGCATTCCAGGGCCGGGATGGGGCCTGGCGCGGCCGCGCCAGGAGCGAGCGCGCCAGGGCCGGCGCGCAGCGCCGCCGCGCGGCCCTCCAACCTGCCGCCTCTGGGTGGGGCCACCCCAACCTGGCAGCTCCCCTTTATCGAGGACATCCTCGACGAAGCCGTGGATCAGGAACTGAGCGTAGAAGACCTGGCGCGCCGCGCCCGCATCATCGAAGACACCCTGCGCGCCTTTGGCGTCCCGGTGACCGTCGTCGAAGTCAATCGCGGCCCGGCTGTGACCCAGTTCGGCCTGCGGCCCGATTTCATCAAGAAACGCTATCGCAAGACCGAGCTGGAACTACAACAGGAGGCGGTGCAGCATCTCAGGGCGATGCCGCGCGGCGAGCGCGCCCAGTGGGAAAGCGAAGCGCGCACCCGCCTGGCGCGTCAGGGCAACGAGCAGCCAACGCCCGAACAACTCGACATTCAAATGGTCGAACTGGTGGCCGCCACGCTGGACAAGACAGTCGAGAAGGATGTCAAGATCAAGGTCGCACGCATCCAGGCGCTGAGCAACGATCTGGCGCTGGCGCTCGAAGCCTCGCCCATCCGCATCGAAGCGCCGGTGCCTGGCCGCTCGATCGTCGGCCTGGAAGCGCCCAACCGGCAGACGACCCTGGTCACGCTGCGCAGCGTGATGGAATCCGAGGCCTATCTCGCCCTCAAGTCGTCGCTCAAACTGCCGCTTGGACAGGACGTTTCCGGGCAGCCAGCCGTCGGCGATCTGGCGCGCATGCCGCACCTGCTCATCGCCGGCGCCACCGGTTCGGGCAAGTCGGTCTGCGTCAACACCATCATCGCCAGCCTGCTCTTCAACCAGACGCCCGACACCCTGCGCCTGCTGATGGTTGACCCCAAGATGGTGGAGTTGACCAGCTACAACGGCATTCCGCACCTGATCGCGCCGGTCGTCACCGAGGTTGACCGTGTAGTGCCGATCCTGGCCTGGGCCACGCGTGAGATGGATCGCCGCTACAAGATGTTCAGCCAGTTGGGGGCGCGCAACATCGAAAGCTATAACGAGAAGATCGCCGCGCGCGGCCAGCCCATTCTGCCCTTCATCGTCATCATCATCGATGAGTTGGCCGACCTGATGATGGCGGCGCCCGATGAAGTGGAGCGTTATATCTGCCGCCTGGCGCAGATGGCGCGCGCCACCGGCATCCATCTGATTCTGGCCACGCAGCGCCCAAGCGTGGATGTTGTGACGGGCCTCATCAAGGCCAACTTTCCGGCGCGCATCGCCTTCGCCGTCACCAGCCAGATTGACTCGCGCGTCATCCTGGATCAGCCTGGCGCCGAGCGCCTGCTTGGGCGCGGCGACATGCTGTTCATGGACCCCGGCTCGCCCAACCTGGCGCGCCTGCAGGGCTGCTTCGTCTCGGATCGTGAACTGCACCGCCTGGTAGAGCATTGGCAGGCGCAGCAGCCATCCAACCCGGCGCAAACGACCCCGCCCGCAGAGCCAGTCGTCGCCGCGACGGCTGCGCCGGTCGCGCCCCCGTCGCCAACACTCCCATCGCAGGCGGCGCCGCTCGGAGTGCGTATGCCGTCGGCGCCCGGTCTTTCTTCATCGGCGCAGCCGGCCGTGCATTGGTCCTTGCCGAATGCGCCGGGTTCAGCGCCGGTTGCGCCCGCTCCGGTCACGTCAGCATCTGCGCCGGCCGGCGCCCAGACTGCGGCCGCACCCGCTGTGCCGGCCGGCGCCCAGACTGCGGCCGCACCCGCTGCGCCGGCCGGCGCCCAGACTGCGGCCGCACCCGCTGCGCCGGCCGGCCATCAGGCAGCACCGGCGACCCCGCCGCTGACGAGCACACTGCCCCCACCTGGCGCCGTTTTACAGGCATCGCTGTTCGACGAGGTGTTCCCCGGTCAAGGGCGCGCACAGCCCGCCCGCGATGCGCTGTACGATGAGGCGGTGGATGTCGTGCGCGAAGCGGGACGGGCATCGGTCTCGCTGTTGCAGCGCCGTTTGCGCATCGGTTACACCCGTGCGGCGCGTTTGATCGAGCTAATGGAACAAGAGGGCGTCGTTGGCCCCGACCCCGGCGGCTCGCATGGGCGTGAAGTCACGCCGAATTCTGACTGAGATTCGTCGAGGGAAACAAGGAAATGACAAATCAAGATCACGGCAACGACGCCACCGACCAGCCGGAAATTCTAACGAGTTTGACGCCGCAAGCGTTTGCGGAGCTGCGCAAACTGGAAAACAAACTGCTCGCCAGCCTGACGTTTTGGGAAGATTCGCTGGCCTATGGCGACGAGGTCGAGGTGACGCCGGAAGATGAACGCATCTTTTTCGACTGCGACCTCTACTTTGCCGATCATCACCTGTTGGAAGTGTACGGCGCCAGCATCTATGACGATCCAGACAACGATCCTCTGCAAGGTCTGGACACCATCGCCCAGGCGTTGGGCGATCTGGCCGAGGATGGCAGTCAGCTCTTCGAGGTCGCCGCCGACGCCGAGGATGGCCTGGTGCTCATCTTCGGCAGCAACGAAGCCAGCCGCGCCGGCGAGATCAGCCTCATCATGGCCGTCAGCGGCTGGGCCCTCGGCGCCTGGCAAGAACTGCCCGACGAGGAGTAGAGACCATGACGACCGATTCTGTTCTCGCACATGTTGCTGGCGTGTGGGCGCGCAGCGCTTCCATCATGGTGGAGCGCGGCGAAGGCGCCTGGCTCTACGACGCGGATGGGCGCCGTTACCTCGATTTTACCTGCGGCATTGGGGTGACGAACACCGGGCACTGCCACCCCGCGGTCGTGGCGGCCGCGCAGGCGCAGGTGGCCCGCTTGATTCATGGTCAGGCTAACATCGTCTACCATCGGCCCATGCTCGACCTGATCGAGGCCTTGCTGCCCCTCATGCCGGCGGGGCTGGACACCTTTTTCTTCTCCAACAGCGGCGCCGAGGCTGTGGAGGGCAGTTTCAAGCTGGCGCGTCAGGCCACCGGTCGCCCCAATTTGATCGTGTTCCAGGGCAGCTTTCATGGCCGTACGGTGGGCACGATGTCGCTTACCACCTCCAAGACGACCTATCGCGCCGGCTACCAGCCGTTGATGCCCGGCGTGTTCGTGGCGCCCTTCCCCTACGCCTATCAATTGGGTCTGAGTCCGGCCGCGGCCGTGGAATTTGCCCTGCGCCAGCTCGAGCTGATCTTGCATTCACAGACTGCGCCCGCAGAAACCGCCGCGATTCTCGTCGAACCGGTTTTGGGCGAAGGCGGCTACGTCGTTCCGCCAGACGGATTCTTGCAGGGGCTGCGCCAGGTTTGCGACCGCGAAGGAATCATGTTGATCCTGGACGAGGTGCAGAGCGGTTTTGGGCGCACGGGGCGCTTCTTCGCAGCCGAGCACTGGGGCATCGCGCCCGACATCCTGGTGATGGCGAAGGGGATGGCCTCCGGCTTTCCGTTGAGCGGGATTGCGGCGCGGCGTGAAACGATGGCGCGCTGGCCGGCCGGCGCGCACGGCGGCACCTATGGCGGCAACGCCGTGGCCTGTGCGGCGGCCGCAGCGACCGTGGGAGTCATTCAGTCCGAGGGCCTGCTGGCCAATGCACAGGCGCGCGGCGAGCAGTTGCGCGATGGCTTGAGCGAGTTACAGGGGCGCTTTCCGGCCATTGGTGACGTGCGCGGCCTGGGGCTGATGGTGGCTACCGAATTCACGCGGCAGGGCCAACCCGATGCAACTCTGGCCCAGGCCGTGGCCAAAGCGGCCCTGGCGCGCGGTCTGCTCCTGCTCACCTGCGGCACCTGGGGCAATGTGGTGCGCTGGATTCCGCCGCTGATCGTGAGCGCCGAACAGATTGACAACGCCCTGCACATCTTCGCCGATGCGCTGGCGAGTGTGTCCGCCTGAGCTGGGGGGCGCCGAACCGTCGGCCGGCGCCCTCTCGGCCGCTCAGCCGTACCAGCCGATGCGCTCCTCGTTGAGATTGATGTACACCTGTTTGGTTTCCAGGTATTCCTCCGCGCCCCACGGGCCAAGCTCGCGGCCAAAGCCTGACATCTTGTAGCCGCCCCACGGCGCTTCGACGTAGGTTGGCTGCATGTGGTTGACCCACACGATGCCCGCACGCAGCGCCTTGACGGTGCGCAGCGCCTTGAAGATGTCGCGCGTCCACACCGCGGCGGCCAGGCCGTAGTAGGTGTCGTTGGCCAGGCGCAGGGCTTCGGCTTCATCATCGAAAGGAATCACCGCCATGACCGGTCCGAAGATTTCTTCGCGTGCGATGGTCATCGCGTTGTCCACGTCGTAGAAGATGGTGGGCTGCACGAAGTAGCCGGGGCCGAGATCGGTCAGGCGGCCGCCGCCGCTGGCCACGCGCGCGCCTTCACGGCGCCCCAGTTCGAGATAGCCGTTCACTCGCTCCATCTGTTCCGCGCTGACCAGCGGCCCCATCTTGGTGTCGCGATCCAGGCCGGGGCCAACCTTGATGCCTTTGGCCTTCTCCACCATCGCCTCGATGAAGTCCTTGTAGATGCTGCGCGCCACCAGCACACGACTGCCTGCCGAACAAACCTCGCCCTGGTTGATGAAGACGCCAAACAAGGCCCCGTCTACGGCCGCGGCAAAATCGGCGTCTGCAAAGAAGATGTTGGGCGACTTGCCGCCCAGCTCCAGGGTCACGCGTTTGAGGGTGGGCGCCGCGTTCTTCATGATGAGCTTGCCCACCTCTTGTGAGCCGGTGAAGGCGATTTTGTCCACGGCCGGGTGCTCGACGATGGCCGCGCCGGCCTCGCCAAAGCCGGTGACGATGTTGACCACACCCGGCGGCAGACCTACCTGCTCGAACGCGGCCGCCAGTTCCAACGCGCTGAGCGGCGTCTGCTCGGCCGGCTTCAGAACGGTGGTGCAACCGGCGCAGAGGGCCGGGGCCAGTTTCCAGGCCGCCATGAGCAAGGGGTAGTTCCAGGGGATGATCTGGCCGGCCACGCCGACCGGTTCCTTGAGGGTTAGGACCATGGCGTTGTCCGGTACCTGCAGCACCTGCCCGGTGATCTTGGTGGCCAGGCCGCCGTAATACTCGAAGCAGGTTGCCACATCGTTCATGTCGTATTCGGACTCGACGATGGGCTTGCCGGAGTCCAGGGTTTCCAGTTCGGCCAGGCGAGCGGCGTGATCGCGCACCCACTGGCTGAGGCGAAAAAGGATGCGCCCGCGCTCCTGTGCGGTGGTCTCCTGCCACGGGCCGTTGTCGAACGCGGCGCGGGCCGCGACCACGGCCCGATGGACATCGGATGCGCCGGCCGCAGGCGCAGTAGCGATCACTTCGGCTGTAGCCGGGTTCAGCACATCGAACCGGCCGCCGGCCTTGGCATCCACCCATTCACCGTCAATGAACATCTGGTAGTCTCGCATCGAAGAACACTCCTTGTGTGGCAACCGGCCGCGGCCGGTTGCTGATTCATTCGCCGCTATCGCGCGTCAAGCGGTAGGAAAGCAGGATGGGAATGGAGGTCAGCGCCACCACGAAAACGGCCACCACGTTGGTGACCGGGCGCTGGCGCGGGCGCGTGAGTTGGCTAAAAATCCAAATGGGCAGGGTTTCTTGTTGGCCTGCCGTAAAAGTGGTGACGATGATCTCGTCGAAGGACAGGGCAAAGGCTAACATGCCGCCGGCCAGCAGTGCGGTGGCGATGGCCGGCAGTACGATGTAGCGAAAAGTCTGAAAGCCGTTGGCGCCCAGATCCATCGAAGCCTCGATCTGGCTGTGGGCGGTGCGCCGAAAGCGTGCAAGTACGTTGTTGTAGACGACCACGACGCAGAAGGTGGCGTGACCGATGACGATGGTCCAAAAGCTGAACGGCACATTGAACAGACCGATGGCAGAGCGCAGGGCGATGCCGGTGACGATGCCGGGCAGGGCGATCGGCAACACGAGGAGAAACGAAACCGCCTCGCGGCCGAAAAACTTGCTGCGATAGACGGCTGCGGCGGCGAGCGTGCCCAGGACAATGGCGATGGCGGTGGCAGTGGCGGCAACCTGCAGCGATAGGGTCAACGCTTGCCAGACGTCCGTGCGGTTCCAGGCTGCGGTGAACCATTGCAGGGTCAGGCCAGGCAGGGGGAAGCGAAAGGTGGCCTCGTCTGTGCTGAAGGCGTAGAGCAGGATGACCGCAAAGGGAAAGTGCAAGAAAAGAATGACCGCCAGGGTGGTGAGCGTCAAACCCCAGGGCGGCCGCGGCGTTGTTGGCCTAGAGTGCATCGAAGGCTCCCAGGCGTCGGGCGCCAAGCAGGTAGAGGATCATGATGATCATGGGGATCACGGTGAACGCGGCCGCCAGGGGGATGTTGCCCGAAGTGCCTTGATGGGTGAGCACGGCCTGGCCGATGAAGTAGCTGGAGTTGCCGAGCGCGGAGGGAATCACGAAATCGCCCAGGGTGAGCGCAAAGGTGAAGATGGAGCCGGCCACGACGCCGGGCAAAACTAGCGGCAGGGTGATGAAGCGCAGGGTTTGGCGGGGCTGTGCGCCCAGGTCGCCGGAGGCTTCGAGCAGCGAGCGGGGCAGGCGTTCGAGCGCGGCCTGGATGGGGAGCACCATGTAGGGCAGCCAGACGTAGGTGAAAACCAGGAACATGCCGATGGGCGAGATGGCAAGCGTGGGCGCGCCCAGGTAGGGCAGGTTCAAGAGGGTGTCGAGCAAGCCGGAAAGGCCCAACTGGGCCAGGAACCAGGTCAGGATTCCCTCCTTGGCCAGGATCAGACGCCAGGAGTAGACGCGTACGATGTAGCTGGACCAGAGCGGCATGAGCACAGCCAGGTAGAGGATGGCCTTGCTGCGGGGAGAGGCGTAGCGAGCCATGAAGTAGGCCAGGGGAAAGGCCAGCAGGGCATCGGCCAGGGTGACGGTGACGGCCATGCCGACAGTGCGCATCACGATGTCCAGGTTGGCGTGCGTCAGCAGCGAGGCGTAGGTCGAGAGGGTGAATTGGCGCACGATCTGACCGGTGAAATCGTCCAGGGAGAAGAAGCTCTGTAGAAGCAGGGTGGCCAGGGAGCCGAGGTAGACGACGAGCATCCAGAGCAGGGCAGGGCCGAGGAGCAGCAGCAGGAACAGGCGCGGGCGCAGATAGAGGAAGGTGGAAATGCGCTCCCAACGTGATGGGGAAGAGGTTGACGGATTGAGCATCTTGCCTTGCTCCTGTCTGATCAGGCTGCAGCGGCCAGGGGGCGGTTGTAGCTGGCATCCCACACGCACACCACGGCGCGGCCGCGCGCCGCCAGAACCTCCATGGAAGTCGTCGTCAGATTCTGTTCGACGACGGTCAAGGTCTTGCCGTCTTCGATTTCGATCAGGTAACGGGTGTTGAGACCCAGGTAGACCACGTCGCGCACCTGGCCGGCCACGGCGCAGGCGCGGTCCGGCGTTGGCTTGTCAGGCACTTGCAGGTGAATTTTCTCCGGCCGGATGGCGAAGGTGTGGCTGGAGCCGGTCAGGCGTTGGGCCAGTGGGCCGCTGATCAGGTTGGAGGTGCCCACGAAGCCGGCCACGAAAGCGGTGGCGGGGTGTTCGTAGAGTTCGGCCGGGGAGCCGATCTGTTCGATCTTGCCGCGGTTGAAAACCGCGATGCGGTCACTCATTGTCAAGGCTTCTTCCTGGTCGTGGGTGACGTAGACGAAGGTGATGCCCACGCGCTGCTGAATGGCCTTGAGTTCGATCTGCATCTGCTGGCGCAGCTTGAGGTCGAGCGCGCCAAGCGGTTCATCAAGCAGCAGGACGCGCGGCTGGACGATGAGCGCCCGCGCCAGGGCCACGCGCTGGCGCTGACCGCCGGAAAGTTGGCCGGGCCGGCGCCGTTCCAGGCCAGCCAACTGCACCAGTTCGAGCATCTCCGCGACGCGCCGGTCGCGTATAGGCTTGGGCGTCTTGCGAATCATCAGCCCATAGCCGACGTTGTCGCCCACGGTCATGTGCGGAAAGAGTGCGTAGTCCTGGAAGACGGTGTTGACATCACGATTGTAGGGTGGTACGCCGGCGACTTCGACGCCGTGCAGTCGAATGCTGCCGGCCGTTGGCTGCTCGAAACCAGCGATCAAGCGCAGGCAGGTGGTCTTGCCGGAACCGGAAGGGCCAAGCAGGGTGAAGAACTCGCCGTCGAGAATGTCGAGGTTGAGGCGATCAACCGCCTTGACCTCGCCAAAGAAGCGGCTGATATCTGTAAAGCGAACGGCTGGTGTGGTGTCGTTCATCGGCTTTTCAGGTCCTGTAGGTCCGGCCGCCTGGCCGTCACGCAAGCCTCTGGCTTGCCGCACTCGTCAGGCCTCCGGCTTGACCTACTGCGGCGCAAGCCTCCGGCTTGCGCCGCAGTAGGAACACGCGTTAGCGGCCGCCGATAACGGCGATGTAGTTTGTCACCCATTCGTGATAGGGGATGCACTCCTGCTTGCCGTCACCGCAGTCGGTGGTGGGCGTGCGCCAGAAGGCGATCTTTTCGAAGTTTGCCATGCCGTTGAGGTCGCAGCCGGCGTCGGTAAGCAGCGCATTGCCCTTGCACGCGTCCGGCACGGCCGGCACGGAGCCGAACCAGGCCGCCAGATCGCCCTGCAGTTTGGCATTCAGCGAATGTTCCAGCCATTTGTAGGCGCAGTTGGGATGGGCTGCAGCGATGTGCATCATAGTGGAGTCGGCCCAGCCGGTGGCGCCTTCCGCCGGCACGACGCTGGCGATGGGCTGCTGGCTGGCCTGTAGCAGGTTGACCTGGAAGGGCCAGGAACTGGCAGCCACCACGCCCTGGTTGGTGAAATCGTCAATCTGCACGAAGGCGTCGTGCCAGTAACGGCCGACCAGTTTACGCTGTTCGCGCAGCAGCGCCAGCGCAGCATCGAACTGCGCCCGGTTGAGGGAGTAGGGGTCTTTGATCCCCAGTTCCGGTTTGGTGGCTTTGAGGTACAGCGCCGCATCGGCCACGTAGATCGGCCCGTCATAGGCCTGAACGCGCCCCTTGTTCGACTTGCCGTCGGAAAGGGTCATTTCTTCGAAGACAACTTTCCAACTGGTGGGCGCTTCTGCGAAGGCGTTGGTGTTGTACATGAGAACGTTGGGGCCCCACTGGTAGGGCACGCCGTAGTGCTTGCCGCCAACTGTGTGCCAGGGCGCATCTTGCAGGCGCTTGTCCACCTTGCTCCAGCTAGGAATCAGGCCGATGTTGATCTCCTGGACCTTGCCGCCGGAAATCAGGCGGTTGCTGGCGTCGCCCGATGCCGTCACCAAGTCGAACCCGCCTTCGTTCATCAGGGCCACCATCTCATCCGAGGTGGCGGCTGTTTTGACGCTGACCATGCAGCCAGTCTCTTTTTCGAAGCTGGTGACCCAATCGTAGTTTTTATCGGTCTCACCTCGCTCGATGTAGCCGGCCCAGGCCACGATACTGACTGCGCCTTCACCCTGCCCAATCTTTTGCAGCGGGGCGCCGGCCTGCGGGGCAGCCTGTGGGGCACAGCCTGCCAAGACAAGGGCAACCAACAGCAGTGCCATCAGCAGCTTACGGGAAAATCGAAACGCCATTGTGTACGACTCCTTCCTTCGAGAAAAATTCGAGAAAAACTGGAAACACTGAAGAACTGACCCTGACTGAAAACGTGGCCATCTACGCTGGCCCAACGGACTTGCCTGGGAAGCACGCCATACGAACAGACGCAGTGAATGTGCATCGGGTGGGGCGATGCGCTCAGACCAACAAACGATAGGGGATCTGCGGAGAATCGAGAAGGCTTGGCGTGATTCCAAAGAGAAGTGGGGGCAATATAAGCGGCGTGGTGAGTTTTGTCAAATTTAGTGCGCACGACGCATCAATCAATCGGCTTCCAACAGCTCGATCAGGACGCCGTGGGCGTCGCCGCAGGGATGCAGGCCCAACCTGGCGCGCCTGCAGGGCTGCTTTGTTCCCCAGATTGGGGGGCAGAGCTTCTTCCAAACTTGGGGGAGCAGGGGGCAGGGCGCTCTCGGCTTCGATACGCTCAGCCTACGAAACTCCCGCCCCTCATTGCCCACTCTCCACGCGATACTCCGCCAATCAGCGCGGTATGATCGGCAAGAACAGAGAACGCCCCGTCGGAGGGGGCGTGTCAACTGTGACCTCATGGGCGCCGATGTCGCAGTGTGCGCCCTGCGGACGGATGACCCCGCGTTGGTCAAGATGGTTGACCGGGGGCGCCGCACAGGTCGCGTCATTGGCCGCATCGAGCGCCGCGCTGCCAGCCAGGAGCGCCATCGTCTCGGTGCGCCCACCGTTATTCTGCAGCGGGCCGAGCTGCGGATCGAGATTGACGCCGGGACAGGTCGCGTCGGGATAGCTCAGATTGCCGCCGCCGTCGCTGATCGAACCGAAACAGCCGCTTCCAGCCGCCACGGCGACAATCAGCGTGTTTCGCAGCGTCGCTGCGCCAGAGCCGTCGAAAAGACCACCGCCTACATCGGCGCTGTTGCCCGAAAGGGTGCAGTTGGTGACAGCGACGGCGCCGCCGTTGGAGTTGTAGATCCCGCCGCCAGCGGCGGCGCTGTTGTCAGCAAAGGTGCTGTTGCTCGCAGAGAGCACGCCCCGCGGGCCGTTGTTGCAGACGCCGCCGCCGTTGGCGTCGGCGTGATTGCGCACAAAGGTACTGGAACTCACCGTCGCTACACCGTCATAGGTATAGAGGCCACCGCCGTCCGCAAAGGCGTTATTACCGTCGAACGTACTGCGGCTCACCACGATGGCGCTGTCGTAGTTGTAGAGACCGCCGCCCCAACCGCTATCACCCCAACCGCCCTGGTCATCGGCGCGATTGCCGGTGAAGTCGCTGCCGGTCACAGTCAAACCGCCTGTGTTGAAGATGCCGCCGCCGTTGGCGGCGCGATTGGCCGTGAAAACCGAGTCGGCGATGGTCACCGAACCGCCGGTGTAGTTGCGAATGCCGCCGCCGAAGCCACCGCCAAGATTGATGGCGATGTTGCCAGCGAACGTGCTATTGGCCACGATCAGTAGACCGCCGCTGTTGTTGATGCCGCCGCCGGCGCTGGCGCTGTTGGCGGAGAAGCTGCCGCCAGTCACCGTGACAGCGACGCCGGTGTTCGAGATGCCGCCACCGCCGCCATCGCTGGCGCTGTTGCCAGAGAAGATGCTGTTGGTCACCGTCAGCGAGCCGTTTTCATTGCGAATGCCGCCACCCCACCCACCGCGGGCGCTGTTGCCGGACAGGGTGCTGTTGGTCACCGTCAGCGAGCCGCCGCGGTTGAAAATGCCGCCGCCGTGCTGATCGGCGTCGTTGCCAGAGAGGGTGCTGTTACTCACGATCACGGCGCCGCCGTCGTTCAGAATGCCGCCGCCGCTCTCATCAGCAGCTCGACCATCGGCAATGGTCAGATCGTTCAAGATGAACGTCACATTGGGGTTCACCACAAAAACGCGCACTGCGCCGCGGCCGCTCAAAATCACATGCTGGCCGGCGCCGTTCAACGTCGTGTTGCTGGCAATTCGAATGGGGGATGCCAGGAGAATGGTTCCACGACAACCAAAGGTCACTGTACCACCGCCGGTCAGGGCGGCGCGCAGGTGCGCCTCGTCACAGACGCCGACCGTGCCGGCGGCCTGCACGGGCGATGACGGGAGCAAAATCGTCAACAACAGGAGCAGGAACACAATGTGCTTGACACACATGGTCTTTTTCCCTTCGATCACGCATCGGATACAGGTTTCCCAAAACCTGTCAGGTTTTCAGGTTTCCCAAAACCTGACAGGTTTCCCAAAACCTGACAGGTTTCCAGGTTTCCCAAAACCTGACAGGTTTCCCAAAACCTGTCAGGTTTCCAGGTTATCCAAAACCTGACAGGTTTCCAGGTTTCCAAAAACCTGTCAGGTTTCCAGGTTATCCAAAACCTGTCAGGTTTCCAGGTTATCCAAAACCTGTCAGGTTTCCCGTTTCCCAAAACCTGTCAGGTTTCCCGTTTCCAAAACCTGACAGGTTTCCCAAAACCTGTCAGGTTTCCAGGTTTCCCAAAACCTGACAGGTTTCCAGGTTCCAAAAACCTGACAGGTTTCCAAAAACCTGTCAGGTTTCCAGGTTATCCAAAACCTGTCAGGTTTCCAAAAACCTGACAGGTTTCCAGGTTTCCAAAAACCTGTCAGGTTTCCCAAAACCTGACAGGTTTCCCGTTTCCCAAAACCTGACAGGTTTTCAGGTTTCCAAAACCTGACAGGTTTCCGTTTCCAAAAACCTGTCAGGTTTCAGGTTTCCAAAACCTGTCAGGTTTCCAGGTTCCAAAAACCTGTCAGGTTTCAGGTTTCCCAAAACCTGTCAGGTTTCCCAAAACCTGACAGGTTTCCAGGTTATC